>NZ_BAAAPT010000002.1:0-930932 GCF_039531285.1 Microbacterium aquimaris
GCCGGACTTCCCTTACCGGAAATGGCCACCCAACGCAGGGTGGCCATTTCCGCGTTAACAGCCCTTTTCCGAGTCGAATCGCTGGAGGACACGCATGGGCTTGTTCGGACATTCCGCCGCCCGCACCCCGCTGGACGGGGTGGACACGGTTCTGACCGATCTCGACGGCGTCGTGTACGCCGGGGCGGGGGCGATGCCCCACGCGGTCGAGGCCCTGAACCGCGCTGCGGTCGGACGTCGCCTGGGTTACATCACGAACAACGCGTCACGCACGGACGTCTCGGTGGCCGACCATCTCGGGCGACTCGGCCTGGCCGCCGAGCCGTCGGATGTGGTCACCAGTCCGCAGGCGGCTGTGCGTCTTCTCGGAACCCTCGTGCCGGTCGGCGCGACGATTCTGGTCGTCGGGGGGGACGGACTTGTCTCCGAGCTGCAGAAGGGGGGCTTCACCGTCACCCGCAGTGCACAGGACGCCCCCGCGGCCGTGGTGCAGGGTTTCTCGCCGGAGGTCGGCTGGGCACACCTGGCCGAGGCCGCCTACGCGCTGGCGACACCGATCGAGGACGGCGGTATCCCCTGGATCGCCACGAACACCGACTGGACCATCCCGCAGGCTCGGGGCATCGCGCCGGGCAACGGCACCCTCGTATCCGCCGTCCACACCGCGGTGGGCCGCCTCGCGACCGTCGCCGGCAAGCCCGAGGTCCCGATCTTCGAAGAAGCCGTCGCCCGCTTCGGCTCGACGTCGCCGTTGTTCCTCGGTGACCGCCTCGACACGGACATCCTCGGAGCGAACCGCGCGGGTATCGCCTCTGCCCTCGTGCTCACCGGAATCGATCGCCCCAAGCACGTCCTGGCGGCACCGTCGGGTTCACAGCCCTCCTATGTCCTCTCCGACCTCCGCGAACTCCACGAGCCGTACCCGGAGGTCATCCGCAAGGACGGGGTGGTCCGCGTACGCGACGCGCGTGTGCGCATCGAAGGCGCCGACGTCCGGATCCTCAACGAGGGCTCCTCGCAGATCGACCTGCTCCGCGCCGGGGCGCAGGCGATCTGGGACACCGGGCGTCAGATCTTCGGGTTCCGGGTTCCGGAGAAGCTGTACGCCGATCCGTTCCACCGTCCCTGAGGCACGTAGCATGAGGGGATGGACAGCTCGCCGATCCCCGCACCACCGACCGGCCCTGCCCCCTCGTCGCGCGCGGAGGATTCCGCCGGTTCGCACGACCTCGACCTGGTGTCGCGTCTCGAGGTCATCGAGGCCCAGCCTCTGGCCGGTCGTGCTGACGCGTACGCGTCGCTCCACGACGAATTGGCCGCTCGGTTGGACGCCGACGTGACCGGTCGCGCCGCGCGCTCATGACCGTTCGGCTCGATGCGGCGTTGGCCGCCCGCGGTCTGGCGCGTTCGCGCACCCATGCCGCCGGCCTCATCGGCGACGGCCTTGTGAGCGTGGACGGGGCCATCGTGGTCAAGCCCTCGACGCGTGTGGCGGAGTCCTCCGATCTGACGGTCGCCGGAGCCGATCACTACGTCAGTCGCGCCGCGCACAAGCTCATCGCCGGCCTCGATACATTCGACGTCGACGTCCGTGATCGCTGCGCGTTGGACATGGGGGCCTCGACCGGCGGATTCACCCAGGTGCTGCGAGAGCGGGGCGCCGCGCCCGTGATCGCGGTCGACGTCGGACACGGTCAGCTCGATCCGCTGGTCGCCGCCGACAACGCGGTCACGAGCATCGAAGGCTACAACGTGCGCTTCATGGATGCGGACGGGCTCCGCGCGGCGTGCGGGGTCGATGCCCGACCGGCGGTGGTCACGGGGGATCTCTCCTTCATTTCGCTGTCGCTGGTCCTCCCCGCCGTCGCGGCGACGATCGCCGAGGGTGGGGACGCGGTGCTTCTGGTCAAGCCCCAGTTCGAGGTGGGGCGCACCGCCGTACGCGGGGGCCTCGTGACCGACCCGGCCCTGCGCGCCGAAGCCGTCGGCGACGTGTTGTGGAACGCCTGGGACCACGGCTTCGGCACACTCGGGGTCATCGCGTCCCCGCTGACGGGCACACACGGCAACGCCGAGTTCCTCATCCACCTCGCGCCGGATCGGGGTACCAATCCGACAGAATGGCTGCACACGATCTCCGAGCTGACGGGAGCCCGATGACCGAGTCCGAGCGGTACATCCTCGTCGTCGTGCGCGGCGGGGAGGACACACGCGACGCGGCCGAGAGCGTGATCACGGCCCTTCGCGGCGCCGGGGCCATCCCGGTCCTGGCGGACGTCGACGCCGAAGAGATCTGTGCGGCGCGGCCCGGCGTGGACGGCCTGGCGATCCTCGGCCGGGACGTACAGGTCCCGCAGATCGAACTCGCCGTCGTCCTCGGCGGTGACGGCAGCATTCTGCGTGCGGCCGAGCTGGTGCGCGGCGGCACCGCGCCGGTGCTCGGTGTCAATCTCGGACACGTCGGGTTCCTCGCCGAGAGTGAGCGCGACGACATGGACGAGGCGGTCCGTCGCGTGATCTCCCGCGAGTACGAGGTCGAAGAGCGTCTCGCGCTACAGGTGCGCATCAAGGACCGCGCCGACACCGTCGTCTACGAGACCTGGGCGTTGAACGAGGCGACCGTCGAGAAGGCCGCCCGCGAGCGCATGCTCGAGGTCGCGATCGAGGTTGACGGTCGTCCACTGTCGGCGTTCGGTTGCGACGGTGTCGTCGTCTCGACGCCGACGGGCTCGACGGCGTACAACTTCTCCGCCGGAGGCCCGGTCATCTGGCCGACCGTGCAGGCGATCGCCGTCGTGCCGTTGTCCGCGCACGCGCTGTTCGCGAAGCCGCTTGTCGTGGGGCCGGATCAGGCCGTCGCGATCGAACTCATCGAAGGGACCGACGGCAGCGGCGTGCTGTGGTGCGACGGACGACGTTCCCACGATCTGCCGCCCGGCGCCCGTGTCGTGGTGCGGCGGGCCGCCGCACCGGTGCGTCTGGCGCGACTGCACCGGTCGGCGTTCACCGATCGGCTCGTGCGCAAGTTCCGCTTGCCGGTCGAGGGATGGCGGGGCCCGGGGACCAGACCCACCACCGCCACGGTTCGCACGTCACCACCCGAGGGGGAGGGGCATCCGTGATCGAGGAGATGCGCCTGCGAGATCTCGGGGTCATCGCCGAAGCCACCCTTCCCATGGGGCCCGGCTTCACCGCCATCACCGGGGAGACAGGTGCCGGCAAGACCATGGTCGTGACCGGCCTGGGCCTGCTCCTGGGACAGCGTGCCGATTCCGGAGCCGTGCGCGCAGGTGCCGGGCAGGCCTCGGTGGACGGCGTCTGGATCGTGCCGGATTCCGGTCCGGTCGTCGACCGCGTGCGCGACGCCGGGGGAGATGTCGAGGCGATCGGCGACGGTCGGGCGGAACTGTTCGTCGGGCGTTCGGTCTCACGTGAGGGGCGGGGCCGTGCGTCCGTCGGTGGTCGCGCCGCCCCCGCAGGCGTGCTCGCGGACCTCGCCGCGGACCTCGTCGTCGTCCACGGGCAGTCCGACCAATTGCGGCTGCGCTCCGCGGCCGCCCAGCGGGACGCGCTCGACCGCTTCGGAGGCGACGCGATCGCCACTGCGCTGGCCGTGTATCGGGCGGCGTTCGAACGTTGGCGTGCCCTCGATGCCGAGCTGGCGTCACTCACCGGCGACCGCGAGAGCCGTGCTGCCGAGGCCGAGCGCCTGCGCGCGGAGATCGCCGAGATCGAACAGGCGGCCCCGCAGCCGGGGGAGGACGCCGAGCTGGCGGCTCGCGCGGATCGCCTGGCGAACATCGAAGAGCTCAGGATGGCTGCCGCGACCGCGCACGAGGCCTTGTCGGGCGAGTCGGAGGCCCCGGATGCCACCACGCTCCTGGCCGAGGCGCGCCGCGCGCTCGAGCGCACCGGCGACCGCGACCCGGATCTGGAGGCGTTCGGTGAGCAGATCGCCGAGATCGGATACCGGGTCACCGACCTGGCCACCGGGATCGCGGCATACCTCGCCGACCTCGACGAGTCGGGCCCGCACGAGCTGGCCGCCGTGGAGGAGCGTCGCGCGGTGCTCGGGTCACTCATCCGCGCCCACGGCACGCTCGAGGCCGCGATCGGCCTGCTCGAGACCGGGTCGAACCGCCTGGCCGAACTCGACGACGACGACGACCGCCTGGAGCGTCTCGTCGCGGAGCGCGACGACGCCGCGACCGCGCTCGACCGTGCCGCCGCCGACCTCACCGCCGCGCGCACCGCCGCGGCGACCCGCCTGGGCGAGGCGGTGTCGGCGGAGTTGCGCGAACTGGCCATGCCCGACGCATCGGTGACCGTCGAGGTGTCCGATGCCCCACCCTCGCTCGCCGGGCGTGACGAGGTGCAGATCCTGCTGTCCGCGCACCCCGGAGCTCAGCCGCGCCCAGTCGCGCGGGGCGCATCCGGAGGCGAGCTCAGCCGGGTGATGCTCGCCATCGAGGTCGTCATCTCGGCGACCGACCCTGTTCCCACATTCGTGTTCGACGAGGTCGACGCCGGTATCGGCGGAGCCGCCGCGATCGAGGTCGGCCGCCGCCTGGCGCGCCTCGCGCGGTCCTCGCAGGTGATCGCGGTCACCCACCTCGCCCAGGTGGCGGCGTTCGCCACCAACCATCTCTCGGTCGTCAAAGCCAGCGACGGTTCGGTCACCGCCTCGAGCGTGCGGCGCTTGAACGGCGCCGAGCGTGAGGCCGAGATGGCACGGCTGCTGTCGGGCATGCCCGACAGCGACGCCGCCCTGACACATGCCCGCGAGCTGCTCGAGCTCGGCACCGTTCTCGACTGATAGGATCGAAGCCCGTGACGCAGACTCCCGCCGACGGACTTTCCCCCCACGACACGACGAAGCACATCTTCGTGACAGGCGGTGTCGTCTCCTCCCTGGGTAAGGGCCTCACGGCGGCGAGCCTCGGAAACCTTCTCACCGCGCGCGGTCTGCGGGTGGTCATGCAGAAGCTCGACCCGTATCTGAACGTCGACCCGGGGACGATGAACCCGTTCCAGCACGGCGAGGTCTTCGTGACCGACGACGGTGCCGAGACCGACCTCGACATCGGGCACTACGAGCGTTTCCTGGGCATCCAGCTCAGCCAGGCGGCCAACGTCACCACCGGTCAGGTGTACTCCCAGGTGATCGCCCGGGAGCGTCGCGGAGAGTACCTCGGAGACACGGTGCAGGTGATCCCGCACATCAGCGACGAGATCAAGCGCCGCATGCGCCTGCAGGCCGATGAGACCCCGAAGCCGGATGTCATCATCACCGAGATCGGCGGAACGGTCGGCGACATCGAGTCGCAGCCGTTCATCGAGGCCGCTCGTCAGATCCGTCACGAACTCGGTCGCGGCAACGTGTTCTTCGTGCACGTCTCGTTGGTGCCTTACATGGGTGCGTCGGGGGAGCAGAAGACCAAGCCGACCCAGCACTCTGTGGCGGCGTTGCGTTCGATCGGGATCCAGCCGGATGCGCTCGTGCTGCGCAGCGACCGCCCGGTCACCGACGCGAACAAGCGCAAGATCGCGCTCATGTGCGACGTAGACGAGGACGCGGTGGTCAACGCCGTCGACGTGCCCAGCATCTACGACATCCCCTCGATGTTGCACGATCAGAACCTCGACTCGTACATCGTGCGCGCCCTCGACCTGGACCGCGCCGCGGAGGTCGACTGGTCGCGCTGGGAGCGGGTGCTCCAGGCGGTGCACAACCCCAAGCACGAGGTGACGATCGGCCTGGTCGGCAAGTACATCGACCTCCCCGACGCCTACCTGTCGGTCACCGAGGCGGTCAAGGCCGGCGGATTCGCCCACGAGACCCACGTGAGCATCACCTGGATCCCCTCCGACCTGTGCGAGACACCCGAGGGGGCCGCGAAGGCGCTCGGCGGACTCGACGGAATCGTCGTCCCCGGAGGGTTCGGTATCCGCGGCATCGAGGGCAAACTCGGTGCGTTGCGCTTCGCCCGCGAGCAGGGCATCCCGACCCTCGGTATCTGCCTCGGTCTGCAGTGCATGGTCATCGAATACGCGCGCAACGTCGCCGGCATCGAGGGCGCCTCGTCGAGTGAGTTCGACCCGGACACCCCCGCTCCCGTCATCGCGACCATGGCCGAGCAGGTCGACATCATCGACCGCGGTGACCTCGGCGGCACGATGCGTCTGGGGTTGTATCCGGCCGACCTCGGTACCGGTTCGCTCGCGGCGGAGGTCTACGGCGCGGATCGGATCGAGGAGCGTCACCGGCACCGTTACGAGGTCAACAACGCCTATCGCGACGCGATCGCGACGGCGGGGTTGAGTTTCTCGGGCCTGTCCCCGGACCGCAACCTGGTCGAGTTCGTCGAGCTTCCCCGCGACGTGCACCCCTACTACATCGCCACGCAGGCCCACCCGGAGCTGCGCTCTCGTCCGACCGATCCGCACCCGCTTTTCCGAGGTCTGATCGGCGCCGCCCTGGACCGTCACCGTTCGAGTGAGCTGTTCGATGTCGAAGACGAGTGAGTCGCTGAGGGACGAGCCGGTCGAGGTCGACGTCGTCGAGACCGAACTGGTCTACTCCGGTCATGTCTGGGATGTGCGCAGCGACACCTTCCGCTACGGCGAGGGGGAGATCATCCGGCAGTACGTCGACCACCCCGGCGCGGCCGCGGTGGTCGCCGTGGACGACCAGGACCGCGTGCTGCTGATCCAGCAGTACCGGCACCCGATCCGGCATCGGGACTGGGAGATCCCGGCCGGTCTGCTCGACGTCGAGGGTGAAGCCCCGCTCGAGACCGCACGGCGTGAGCTCGCCGAGGAGGTCGACCTCGAAGCGGACCGGTGGGACGACCTGGTGAGCATCTTCACGACCCCCGGCGGCAACGACGAGGTCGTGCACGTCTTCCTCGCCCGCGGACTGTCGCCGGTGGGTGTCGCGCACGCGCGGGAAGAGGAGGAGGCCGACATCCGTCAGGAGTGGATGCCCCTGTCCGAGGCCGTGGACGGCGTGCTGACCGGACGTTTCCGCAACGGCATCCTCGCCGTCGGGGTCCTCGCCGCGTCGCACCGCCTCCGCGAGGGCGTGGCGAAGGACTGACGTGCGCGTCGAACGTGCCGTCGACGCCTACCTGCGCCACGTCACCGTGGAGCGGGGCCTGTCGGAGAACACGCTCGGCGCCTATCGCCGTGATCTGGCGGTCTACGCCGCGTGGCTGGACGCGCGGGGGATCGGCGACACCGCGGAGGTGACCCAGGAGACCGTCGCGGCGTTCATCGCCGACCGGGCCGGACAGGACCCACCGCCGGCGTCCAGTTCGCTCGCGCGGATGCAGTCGTCGGTGCGCGGTTGGCACCGGTTCCTCGTCCGCGAAGAGATCGAACTCGCCGACCCTGCGGCGCGGCTCAGGCCGCCGAAGGCACCCCGGCGCCTTCCCAAGGCGTTGACGGTCGCGCAGGTCGAAGCGTTGCTGGACGCATCCGGTCCCGCTCCGGCCGAGGCGGTGCCCGGGGAGGAGATCGGGCTGCGCGACCGGGCCCTGCTCGAATTGCTGTACGCGACCGGCGCCCGGGTCTCCGAGATCGTGCACCTCGACGTCGACGACGTCGCCCACGGCGACGTCCTCCGCGTGCGGGGCAAGGGATCGAAGGAGCGCATCGTGCCGGTCGGGTCGTACGCGCAGGCCGCCGTCGCCGCATACCTCACCCGCGCGCGTCCGGAGCTTTCCCGACGTGGACGGGCCACACCGCGCCTGTTCCTCGGCGCCCGCGGCGCGCCGCTGTCGCGTCAGAGCGCATGGCTCGTGTTGCAACAGGCGGCCGAGCGGGCATCCCTGGCCGCCCATGTCTCCCCGCACACGCTGCGCCACTCGTTCGCCACACATCTGCTCCAGGGCGGAGCCGACGTGCGCGTGGTCCAGGAGCTGCTCGGGCACGCGTCGGTCGCGACGACGCAGATCTACACGCACGTCAGCGTCGATGCGCTACGGGACGTGTACGCGACATCGCATCCGCGCGCGCGGTGACCCGCGGGTCAACCGGGCGTCCGGCCCGGGGACGACTAGAATCGGTGCACGTTATGGCGAAGGCAGGAGAGTCGGTGGCGGCAACCAAACGCGGCGAGACGAAGGCGTCCGGTGACGGGACGGTCCTCGGTCCGACCGGGCGTCCCTATCGTGGATTCGCCACACCGCCCGTCCTCGACGGCCACGGCCCGGCGCGCATCGTGTCGCTGTGCAACCAGAAGGGCGGCGTGGGCAAGACCACGACCACCATCAATCTCGCCGCCGCGCTCGCGAGCTACGGACGCAAGGTGCTCGCGGTCGACTTCGACCCGCAGGGCGCGCTGTCGGCCGGTCTGGGCATCCAGACCCACGACATCCCGACGATCTACGACCTGCTGTTGAACACGAAGCGCGACCCCCGCGAGGTCATCGTGCCCACCCGGGTCGAGGGGCTCGACATCATCCCCGCGAACATCGACCTGTCGGCTGCGGAGGTGCACCTGGTCAACGAGGTCGCCCGCGAGCAGATCCTCGCGCAGGTGTTGCGGAAGGTCTCGAAGGACTACGACGTCATCCTCGTTGACTGTCAGCCCTCGCTGGGCCTGCTCACCGTCAACGCGTTGACCGCCAGCCACGGTGTGATCATCCCCCTGGAGTGCGAGTTCTTCGCGTTGCGCGGTGTCGCCCTCCTGATCGAGACGATCGACAAGGTGCGCGACCGTCTGAACCCGACCATCACGCTCGACGGCGTGCTGGCCACCATGTACGACCCGCGCACGCTGCACTCCCGGGAAGTGCTGGAGCGCGTCGTCGACGCGTTCGGAGACGACGTGCTCGAGACCGTGATCGGTCGCACGGTGAAGTTCCCCGACGCGTCGGTGTCGGGGATGCCGATCACGGAGTTCGCGCCCGAGCACTCGGCCGCCCAGGCCTACCTGCGCCTGGCACGAGAGCTGGTCGACCGTGGCGCCGTCGCCTGAGCATCACGAAGGAACCCCCGCGGCATCGGCCGACGCCCCGGTCACCGCGATCGAAGACGTCGGTGACGGTTTCCGCGTCTCGCTCGGCGTCTTCGACGGCCCGTTCGACCTGTTGCTGCAACTGATCTCCCAGCATGAGCTGGACATCACCGAGGTCTCGCTCAGCCGGGTCACCGACGAATTCATCGGGTACCTGAAGGATCTCGGTCCGGACGAGCTCGACGAGGCGTCGGAGTTCCTCGTCGTGGCGGCGACCCTGCTCGACATGAAGGTCGCCGGGCTGCTCCCGCAGGGGGAACTGGTCGACGCGGAGGCCGTCGCGCTGCTGGAGGCCCGGGACTTGCTGTTCGCCCGTCTGCTGCAATACCGCGCCTTCAAGGAGGTCTCGACCTGGTTCGAGCGGTCGTTGCGACGCGAGGACAAGCGTCACACCCGGTCGGTCAAGCTCGAGGACAAGCACCGGTCGGCCGTCCCCGACCTCGTGTGGACGCTCAGCGCCGACGACTTCGCCGCCTTGGCGATGATGGCCTTCGCCCCGAAGGAGATCCCGCTGGTCGGCGTCGACCACCTCCATGCGCCCCTGGTGAGCATCCGCGAGCAGGCGGCGGTGGTGGTGACGCTGCTGCGGGACGCGGGCACCCTGAATTTCCGCGACCTCGTCTCGGGCATCACCCAGACCGGGGTCATCGTCGCCCGGTTCCTCTCGGTGCTCGAGCTGTACCGCCACGCTGCGTTGTCGTTCGAACAGCTCGAGCCCCTCGGGGAGCTCACGCTGCGTTGGACGGCGTCACGCTGGTCCGACGAGAATCTCGCCACGTTGGGAGCCGACTATGACCGATGAGAACGACACCGCCGAACCGCCCGCGCGCCCACAGGACGCCGCGTCGGTCATCCGCCGCGTCGAGGCGATCCTGCTGGTGGTCGACGAGCCGCAGAGCCTGGTCAGCCTGGCCACCGCCGTGGGGAGCCCGGTGCCCGCGGTGCGCCAAGCCGTGGAGTCACTCGTCGCCGATTACGACGGCGAGACGGGCGGTCCCCGGCGCGGCTTCGAGCTGCGGGAGGTGGGGGGCGGCTGGCGGCTGTATGTCCGCGAGGAGCATGACGACCTCGTCCGCGAGTACGTCAGCGGGCAGGCCCCGTCCCGACTCTCGCAGGCGGCGCTGGAGACGCTCGCCGTGATCGCCTACAAGCAGCCCATCACGCGCAGCCAGATCGCCTCGATCCGGGCCGTGAACGTGGATTCCGTGGTGCGGACCCTCCTCGGGCGTGGACTCATCACCGAACTGTTCGCCGACCCCGACACCGGAGCGTTGAACTACGGGACCACCGATGCGCTCCTGGTGAACCTCGGCATCAACTCCCTCGATGAGCTGCCGCCGATCTCACCGCTGCTCGACGACGGGTCGACCGGATTCGATGCGGAGATCATCCGATGAACGATCAGGCCCCCGAGGGCGTCCGCCTGCAGAAGGTGCTCGCGCAGGCCGGCGTCGCCTCCCGCCGTGTGTCGGAGGAGTTGATCGTCGCCGGTCGTGTGCGCGTGAACGGCTCGGTCGTCACCGAGCTCGGCACCCGCATCGACCCTGAGAACGACCTCGTCGATGTCGACGGCACCGCGGTGCAACTGGATGCCACGAAGCGATACGTCATGCTCAACAAGCCGCGCGGCGTCGTCAGCTCGATGCGCGATGATCGCGGGCGTCCCGACCTGCGCCGCTACACCGAGCGGTTCGAGGAGCGCCTGTTCAACGTGGGCCGCCTCGACGCCGACACGAGCGGGCTGCTCGTCCTGACCAACGACGGGGAGCTGGCGCACGTGCTCGCCCACCCGTCGTTCGGGGTGACGAAGGTGTACATCGCCAAGGTGACCGGTCGCGTGAGCGCGCAGACGGTGGCCGCTCTGACCCGGGGGATCGAGCTGGAAGACGGACCGATCGCGGCAGACAAGGCGCGCATCCTGTCGGCGAGTGCGGAGGGCGGCGGTTCGCTCGTCGAGCTCACGCTGCACTCGGGACGCAACCGCATCGTGCGCCGCATGATGGATGCCGTCGGCCACCCCGTCGAAGAGCTGGTGCGCCGCCAATTCGGTCCGCTCCACCTGGGTACCCTCCCAGCCGGGAAGACCCGCGAATTGACTACAGTGGAGCGGGGTGCGCTGCTGACTCTCTCTCGCGGCGGCCCGTCCACCCCCTCCCCGGAGAACCCGTGACCGACGCCTTCGATCTGCCACGCGCCGGCGGCACCGACCGCCTGTCTGCGCGCTCTTCGGGGACGGTGCGCATCGTGGGTGCGGGGCTGCTGGGCGCGAGCATCGGACACGCCCTCGTCGCGCTCGGTGTCGACGTGGTGCTCGAAGACACCTCGCCCGCGCAGTTGCGACTGGCCATCGACTACGGTGCCGGCCGGGCGGCGCGCGAGGACGACACGCCGTCCCTCGTGGTCGTCTCCGTGCCTCCGGATGTCACCGCCGATGTGATCGCCGCCGAACTCGCACGTTTCCCGGAGGCGGTGGTCACCGACGTCGCGAGCGTCAAGCTCGAACCGTTGCGTACGCTGCGCCAGCGCGGCGTCGACCTCACCCGCTACATCGGCTCGCACCCGCTGGCCGGCCGCGAGCGCGGGGGAGCGATCTCCGCGCGCGCCGACATCTTCGTCGGTCGCCCGTGGGTGGTCTGTCGCGACGGCGAGACCCGGGCGTCGGACCTCGCCGTCGTGGAGGGGCTGATCCTCGACCTCGGTGCCACCCCGATCGAGATGTCCCCGGAGGAGCACGACCGATCCGTCGCGCTCGTTTCACACGTACCGCAACTGGTCGCGAGCCTGCTGGCGGGAAGATTCGTCGACGCCCCCGACGGGTCGTTGCGGCTGGCCGGCCAAGGCGTGCGCGACACCACCCGCATCGCGGCGTCGGCTCCGGAGCTGTGGGTGCAGATCCTCGGAGCGAACGCGGCGCCGGTGGTCGACGTGCTCGACGGTCTCGCGGCAGACCTCACCACGGTGGCGGACGCCCTCCGCGACCCCGAAGCGACCGGCGCCCGACGCGCCGTGGCCGACACGATCCGACGAGGCAACGACGGTGTCGAACGTCTCCCCGGCAAGCACGGCCAGAACCGTCGATTCGAAACGGTCGTCGTCATGGTCGACGACCGTGCCGGGCAGCTCGGAAAGCTGTTCGGCGACCTCGGCGACCTCGACGTCAACGTCGAGGACCTTCGCCTCGAACACTCCCCGGGCGCCCTGTTCGGTCTCGCCGAGATCAGCGTCGCCCCGGGCGTCGTGCGTCGCTGCGTCGACGGATTGCAGGACCGCGGCTGGAAGATAGCGAGTACAAGCAATGACTGACCTGTCCACCCCCGCAGACGCCACGGCGGCCGCGCAGACCCCTCCGGTGACGGTCGTCGCGATCGACGGCCCCGCCGGCAGCGGAAAATCGAGCGTGTCGAAGGAGGCCGCCCGCCGCCTCGGCTTCGGCTACCTCGACACCGGCGCCGCCTACCGGGCGCTCGCGTGGCACGCCGTCGAGCGTGGCGTCGACACCTCCGACTCCGCCGCCGTCCTCGACGCGACCGGCGACTTCGACTACGCCATCTCCCTCGACCCCGACCATTACTGGGTGCGCGTGGGTGAGGCCGATGTGACCGAGGCGATCCGGGAGATCCGCGTGACCGAGGCGGTCAGCGGCGTGGCACGGGTGCCCGCCGTGCGCCAGTCGATCAACGCCATGTTCCGGGCGATGGTCGCCGGCTCCGGTCGCCCCGGGGTCGTCGTCGAGGGGCGCGACATCACCACCGTCGTCGCCCCGGACGCCCCGGTGCGCATCCTGTTGACCGCCGCGCCCGAGGTGCGCGCCGCGCGCCGCAGCGCCGAGATCAGCGGCCACGATGCGACCGCCGTCGCCGATGCGTTGCGTCGCCGCGACACCGCCGATTCGAAGGTCGTCGACTTCCTCACCGCCGCCGAGGGCGTGACGGTGGTCGACTCGACCGAGCTCGATTTCGAGCAGACCGTCGACGCCGTCCTCGGCGTCATCGCCGAGGGAGGGGTGCGCTGATGGGTACCGAAGAGGAATACGACGCCGGACCCGACAACCTCGAGGAGACGCTCGCCGACATGGACGAGCAGCTCGCCGATCAGCGGGCCACGGCGTTGCGTGCATCGTTGCAGGACTACGACCTCGACGACGAAGACGCCGTCTTGCTGGAAGGTGTCGGCGTCGGCGAAGACGGCATCGAATACCTGCCGGCGCTGCCGGTCGTGGCGATCGTGGGGCGTCCGAACGTCGGCAAGTCTGCGCTCGTGAACCGCATCCTCGGTCGACGGGAGGCGGTGGTCGAGGACACGCCCGGTGTCACCCGCGACCGCGTCACCTACAAGGCCGAGTGGCTCGATCGACGATTCTCGCTCGTCGACACCGGGGGGTGGGAGCCGGATGCCCGCGGCATCGACGCTTCCGTCGCCGCGCAGGCGGAGGTTGCGATCGACCTGTCCGACGTGGTGCTCTTCGTCGTCGACGCGATGGTGGGCGCCACCGCCACCGACGAGCACGTCGTGAAGCTGCTGCGCAAGAGCGGCAAACCCGTCTTCCTCGTCGCCAACAAGATCGACGACGCCCGTCAGGAGCCCGAGGCCGCGGCCCTGTGGAATCTGGGTCTCGGCGAGCCGCACCCGGTGTCGGCGATCCACGGTCGCGGTGTCGCCGACCTTCTCGACGAGGTCATGAAGGTGCTGCCGACGGTCTCCGCGGTCGCTTCCGCCGAGATCGGTGGGCCGCGTCGTGTGGCGATCCTCGGGCGCCCGAACGTCGGCAAGTCGTCGTTGCTGAACAAGGCGGCCGGCGAAGAGCGCGTCGTCGTCAACGAGCTCGCCGGTACCACTCGCGATCCGGTGGACGAGATCGTCGAGCTCGGCGGCAAGATGTGGCGCCTGGTCGACACGGCCGGCATCCGTCGTCGTGTGCATCTCTCGCAGGGTGCCGATTTCTACGCGTCGCTGCGGACCTCCGCAGCGTTGGAGAAGGCGGAGGTCGCGGTCGTCGTGATCGACGTGACCCAGCCGATCAGCGTGCAGGACCTCAACATCATCGACCTCGTGCTCGAGTCGGGCCGCGCCCTTGTGATCGCGTACAACAAGTGGGACCGCCTCAACGACGACGACATGGACGGTCAGGACCGTCGGCGCTTCCTGGAGCGGGAGATCGAGCGGGATCTCGCGCACGTGGCGTGGGCGCCTCGCGTGAACATCTCCGCCAAGACCGGACGGCACCTCGACAAGCTGGTCCCGGCACTCGAGACCGCGCTCTCCTCGTGGGATCAGCGCATCCCGACCGGCAAATTCAACGCGTTCCTTTCGGAGCTGGTCGCCGAGCACCCGCACCCGTTGCGGGGCGGGAAGCAGCCGCGCATCCTGTTCGGTACCCAGGCGGCGAGCCGCCCGCCGACATTCGTGCTGTTCACGACCGGGTTCCTCGACCCGGGCTACCGCCGGTTCATCCAGCGTCGCCTGCGCGAGATCTATGGCTTCGAGGGTTCGCCCATCGTGCTGAACATGCGCATCCGCGAGCGTCGCCAGCGCTCCTGACCCCCGGGGGATGTCCCACTTTCGGTTGCTCGGACGGCTCTATCCGACGCGAAATGGGACATGGTGCGCGGGGGCGTGCCGGCGTGTTGTACTCTCGTTTGCCCCGCTTTGTGAGCGCGACGGAAAGTCGGACATCACGGGCCGGGGTGGGCGCGAGGTCAGTCGACGGGTGTCGAATGCATGGGGCGGCTTCGGATGAGCGCGGGTGCGCCTGACGAACGCGAGCGCCCCCGGGGTGTGCCAGGCTTGACGTGGTGACGATCCTCCCTCCTGAACCCGGTGAACCGCGCCGGCCGCACGGCCCGCGCGACCCGGGTGACGCCTGGGTGGAAGCCCCGACGGGGGAGCGGTACTGGGGGCGTTTCGGCGCGGCTGGACTCCTGGCGTTGGATGCCGAGCGAGGCGTGCTGTTGCAGCACCGCGTCGGCTGGAGTCACTTCGGTGGCACATGGGCTCTGCCCGGCGGCGCCCGGCACCAGGGCGAAGACGCGGCGACCGGTGCGATCCGTGAGGCGCAGGAGGAGGCCGGGGTTCCCGACGGCGCGGTGCGGTCTCGATTCGAGAGCGTGTTCGACGCCGGTGTGTGGACCTACACGACGTTGGTGGCCGACGTCGTCGAACCGTTCACGCCGGTGATCTCCGATCCCGAGTCGCTGGAACTCGCCTGGGTGCCCATCGACGAGGTCGAGTCGATGCCGCTTCACCCGGGCTTCGCAGCGTCGTGGCCGCTGTTGCGCGGTTTGCTGTCGCGGCATCCCGCGATCGTCGTCGACATGGCCAACGTCGTCGGCTCGGTGCCCGACGGATGGTGGCGCGACCGTGCGGGGGCGGCGTCGCGACTTCTCGCTCGGGTATCGGCACGTGCGGCGCGTGGCGTGCCGGCGGATGCGCTGTCGATGGACGGGGATCTGTGGTTCCCGAGCTGGACCGCGGTCGTCGAGGGGCAGGCGCGCGCGGTGTCGTCGGAGGTCGCACAGGTCGAGGTCGTGGCGGCTCCGGGTGAGGGCGACGACACGATCGTGTCGATCGCCGCAGACCTTCGCGCGCGAGGACGTGACGTGATCGTTGTGACCAGCGACCGTGGACTGGCGCAGCGGGTCGCCGAGGTCGGCGCTCGCGTGCAGGGAGCGCGCTGGCTGCGTGATCTGCTCGACGCGGACTGATCGTTAGCGTCGCCGCGCCGTCAGTGCGCGGCGCCGTCTCGTCCGCGCAGGCGGTCGATCTCCCTCCGTTCCCGTTTCGTGGGACGGCCGGCGCCGCGATCCCGTACCGGGACGAACGGTGTCTCGGTGCGTGGGGGAGGGGGCGGGGTGCGGTCTTCCATCGCCGCCGCGGCGGCGGGAGCGCCGACGCGTTTGGTGATGGTCTGACGCACGACCAGATGCCGGTCGAAGCCGTTGATGCGTACGCGGAGCTCGTCGCCGGGGCGGACCGGCTGCGCCGCTTTCGCGCGGTCTCCGTTCACGCGCACGTGTCCGGCACGGCAGGCGGTGGTCGCGGCGGATCGTGTCTTGTAGACACGCACCGCCCACAGCCATGCGTCGACCCGGGCGCTCTCGCTCATTCCGTCGAGCGTACCCGGGACAGGTGCCGCGGCAGGCCGACGGCCGCGACGACGACTCCGGCTGCGAGGATGGTGATGATTCCGAAGGCGGTGTCGAACCGGGTACTCGAGGATGCCAGGGCGATCACCGCTCCTGCGGTGCCCGCGCCGAGTGCCCCACCCAGCTGGCGGGCGACGATGTTGGGGGCGGATGCGCCGGCGACATCGTCGGCCGAGGCGAGTTCGATCGACACCGTCAGAGCGGCGGCGAAGGTGACGGCCACGCCCGCGCCGAGCAGTGTCGATCCGGCCAGCAGCACCGGGATCTCGTGTGGTGCGATCCACTGCAGGCTCGCCCCGGCCGTGGCGGTGATCGCGCCGAGGAGCGCCGTTCCGCGGCGCCCGAGCCCCCGGCGAAGGAGTCCGGCGAGTGGACCGACCGCGGCGATCGCGGCCGTGGCCGGCAGCAGCAGGGCCCCGCCGATCACGATCGACAGGTTTAGCCCGTCAGGGGCTTCGACGAAGGCGGGGAGGGAGACGAACATCCCGAACAGGGCGGCACCGCCCAGGAGGGCCATGATGTGCGCGGCGATGAGGGCACTGCGCCGACGAAGGGACGCCCTGTTCCACAGCGGTGTGTCGCGCCGGTACTGTGTGCGCGCCCATCCGGCAAGAGCGAGCAACCCTGTCACGATCAACAGGGGCACCGTTGCGCACGGGTACGGGAGCTTCGATCCTTCCGTGATCGCGAGGAGCAGAGCGACGCCTCCGGCCCCGAGGGCCAGGGACGCGCGCAGGTACAGACGTCGTGAGCCGGCGGTGGGCGTGGAGGGGAGGGAGGCCACGAGCACGATCTGTGCCGTGACGACAATGATCAGGGGAACCCATGCGAGGGCGGGCGTGCCGTACGCGTCGACGAGTACACCCGCCAGGACCGCGCCGAGCGCGGTGCCCGATGCGAAGGCGCTCGCCAGGATCCCGACCCACAGAGTTCGGCGACCAGGGGGCACGATCCGCTGCGTGAGCGACAGGGCGAGCGGCAACACGCCGCCCGACAGGCCCTGCAAGGCGCGGGCGAGGATGAGCTGGGTAAGGCCCGTCGCCGTGCCGGCGAGGAATAGGCCGAGGGCGATGACAGGCAGGATCGACAGCAGGACGCGGCGGGGGGAGTGGTTGTCTCCGAGGCGGGCGATCACCGGCGCGGACACCGTGGCGACGATGAGCGTCGCCGTGAGGACCCACGTGGTGTCGGCCGTGGTCGTGCCGTAGCGGTCCGCTTGGGCCGAGAGCGTGGGGGCGGCCATCGACAGCGGAAGCGCGGTGCCGGCGGTGGCCAGGACCAGGCCGGCGATGGCGACCGCGGACCGCGGCGTCAGCCGTGCCGTCGCGGTGTCGTCACCCATCCCTTCGAGGCTACTCGCGCCGCTGGAGGGCTTCGCAACGCGCGGGTGTCGGCTCGGTTCGCGGCACGGTTCGGATGCGGCTAAGATGGGAGAGTTGTTCGGATCACGGTCCGGATTCCGGGATGTGGCGCAGCTTGGTAGCGCACTTGACTGGGGGTCAAGGGGTCGCAGGTTCAAATCCTGTCATCCCGACAAAAAGCCCTGGTGAGAGGTAACTGTCACCAGGGCTTCGTCGTTCCTGGGTGTGGTCACTGCCTGGTCCACTCGCCCGATCTGCTCGTTCCGGCCGCCGCCGATGTGGACCAATCGTGTGCGGCACCGATGTCGGTGAAGTGCACCAAAGGGTGCCCGTGAAGTGGACCGGATTCCGGACAAGACGGTGCTCCGACCCCTCTGGAAGGGCCGGAGCGTGGGTTCTTCGGACGGTCACAGGCGGGGTCCGGTGCGGCGGGTGGTGTCCCTTCTGGTGGGGGCCGTGGAGAGGAGCTGGTTGGCCTGTCGGGCTGCTTCGGCGAGGTGTCGGTGGTCGGGGTGGAGGTAGCCGTTGGTGGTCTCGATCGATTGGTGCCCGAGGATCTCTGGGAGGACGTGCTGGGCGATGCCGGCGTCGGCCATCCAGGTTGCTCCGGTGTGCCGGAGCCCGTGCCGGGTGAGGTTGTCGAAGCCGAGCTTTGCCACGAGGTCGTCCCAGTCGGTCGCATCCGGGACGGTGGCGGTGGTGAGGACTCCGCCGCGTGGCCCGCACAGGAGGGGATCATCGGGCTCCTTGCCGTCGGTGAGTCGTTCGAGGATGGGTTCGAGCGCATCGAGCATCGGGACGGGGCGGTCTCGGCGCCCATTGATCTGGTTGATGACGAGGCCGCCTTTGCCGGGGTAGTGCTAGCGTCTGATCCACGCGATGCGGTTGCCCCAATCGATGTCCCCGGCTCGGAGCCCTGCGACTTCGGAGCCGCGGGCGGCGAGGAGGGCGGCGAGCATGACGTGATCGGAGTGGGACTGATGCACCTTCCCGCACGCGGTGGCGAGCTTCTGCAATGTCGAAAGGTCCGGGAGCGCGTACCGGCGGAGCGCCCCGGTGGTGTGGGGGACGTGCTTGCCGAGGTTGCGGCGGGCGCGGTGCTTGGCGGGGTTGATCGAGATGATGTCGTCACGGACGGCTTCGTCCAGGACCCGGACGAGTGGGGCGATGGAGTTCTTGATCGTGGAAGCGGAGTGCTCGGCCTCCCAGGCGTCGATGGCGCGGTCGATCATCCCGGCGGTGATCTTCGTCGGCGCGGAGGTCAAGTCGATGTCGCACCGTCGCAACGTCAGGACTTCCCCGATGCGAGCGGAGGTTCCGAGCATCACTTCGATGACGGCCCCGAGTTGTCCGTCTGGTCGAGGCCCGGTCTCGTTCAGACCCGTTTCCCAGTGGCGCACCGCGGCACGGGCTCTCGCGGGCAAGGCCCTTCAGAAATCGGTCGCAGCGGGCCACGCGGGCCTCGCGCAATGTCAGGTGTTCGAATGCGGGCAGCACCAGAGTCCGCGTGTTTCGCTCGTAGAGCTGCTGAGTCGTCAACGACAGGCGGTCTTCCAACTCCATGTCCTCAAGCCAGTAGTCCACTAACTCCGGGAAGCCGCTTTCCGGCGTGATGTCGGCGGTGCCGGGCTGGAACAGTGACCGATCTTCCCGAACGTGCCGGTCGGTATGCGCGGCCTACCCAAGTCGCCGGCCCTCGACCGACCTCTTCCGACGCTGGCTACTGGCGACTGGCGACTGGTTCCGGAGACATGGCCTTCAACTTTAGTGGTCTCCTTATCTCGCGCCGACCGAGCGACTCGTCCTCCTCCAGAGCGTCGTAGTCGGTCCCGACGAAGGCGAACGATTCACTACGAGTCCGTAACCTCGAACCACGTACACGCCGTGGGCTTCCAGCGCTGCCGCTCGGAAGACCATGCAGGGCAACCAAAGCCGCGACACGCAGGCGGAGCTGGCGGTGCGACGCCTGGTGCACGCCGCGAGGCTCCGGTATCGGGTCGACGCGCGACCGGAGCGTGACCTGCGTAGGACAGCGGACTCCTTGTTCACTCGTGCGCGCGTGGTGGTGCTTATCGACGGCTGCTACTGGCACGGCTGCCCCGAGCACTTCAAGATGCCGTCGATGAACCGCGACTACTGGGAGGGCAAGATCGGCCGAAACCGGCTCCGCGATATCGAGACCACTGCGTTGCTAGAGGAACGAGGCCGGAGGGTGCTGCGGCTCTGGGAATACGAAGCCCACTCCTCGATCGCCGCGAGCATCGTGGACGTCGTGCGCGATCGACCAGAGGTCACTCGCTGAGGGCGGACAAACTCTCTGTCCAATCATCGGTGATCGTCTGGATCGGCGTGAGCCTGTCGGGGAAGTCCTTGTGCCGCGCCATATGTGAGGTGAGCCCGTAACGGAACTCCCACCGTCCGGTCGGTGAGAACAGGCAGGCCGCGACGACGTCGAATCCGCCGACGGGGTAGAACCGCGAGGCGGGATCGCCCTTGGACGCGCGGGTCTTCTGCACCTCGACCTTGAAGCTCCCGCTGGCGGAGGTCTTTGGGCTTGCGTTCTTGCACTCGACCCGCATCAGCCTTCCGTCCGTGAGGGTCACGTTGAAGTCGTGCATCGCGTCCACGTCGAGCCGCTCGACCGCGGCGATGTCGGGCGAGGTTTCGAGCAGGTGCTCCAAGTGGTACTCGGCGACTCCGCCGCGGACGGCGACGGAGAGCCGGTTGCGACCGCCGATGATGTCGAGGATCTGCTCGCTGGTGAGTGCGAACTGCTCCTCCAGCACGTGTCGGCTCGGCAGCTCGTCGACCGCTGTCTTGGCTGTGAGCGCGACCGCAGCTGAGTATCGCAGCGGTGGGTCCAGGCGTAGTGAGGTCGCTCGTCGTTCGAGACGTGCGTAGTCAATGAGACGGTCTGGAGTGAACGCGACGACCGTCTCCAGGCTGGTGGGGGATCGGGGCTCGGAGCGTTTCGTTCCCGCGCGGTTGATCTTCTCCCACACGTGCCAGCCGGATGATTTGGCCTGTTGAATCTCTGCGTCCTTGGCGTAGAAGGAGATGCCCATCGGGAGCGGGTCCCAAAGGTTGGCGTCCAGGCCGAGGATGACCCCGTCGGCGAGGTCGACCCCGAGGATCATCGTCACGTCCACGCCGGCGACATCCCGTCCGACCGGGTGCTCTCGCTTCCAGGACTCCTCAGCGCCGTAGCGGAGCTGGCCGCGGACCTCGTCGTCGGGGCGGTTCTTGATCGAGTTGCGGGTGACGCGGAAAGGGTAGACGAGCATCCCGATGCGCTCGTCGGAGTCCAGCTGCACGCCGAGGTAGACGGGTGCGCGGTGCGGGTCGCTCGCGTACAGCACGCGTCCGCCGGAGGCGCGGACTGCATCGAGGAGAAACGTGTGCAGGTCGCTGCGTCCCTGGACGCGGTAGACCTCGCCGAAGGCGCGTCCGGCGATCGGTTCTTCCTCCACAGGGCCCCTTCCGGCTCAGGCTCTCCACCGATGCCGTTGGTCACGTTGGGCATGTCGGTGGCTGTCGGCAGACTCGTCTCGACGATACTGATCAGACACGCACTATCCGCAGAGGCCGGGCCGTGCGTGCGCGTATAGGAAGAGGTGGCAGATGGGCGAGCAGCTCCCGGTGGTGAGCCTGTTCTCCGGAGCCGGAGGACTCGACCTCGCCGTCGAACGCGCAGACGCCGAGCCCCTCGCCTCCAGTGACCCCGGCAGCGGCCTGCTGCGCGTGTCGGTCGCGACGGACTACAACGAGCCCGCGTTGCAGACGTTGAAGGCGAACTTCGACGGCGCTGCGACCCTCACCGGAGACATCCGACAGGTCCCCACCGAGCAGATCCTCGCCACCGCAGGGCTGCGGGCCAAGGAGCCCGTGCTGGTCGTCGGTGGGCCGCCGTGCACCCCGTTCTCCAAGTCGGGGTTCTGGCTGGAGCAGAAGCGAGAGAGCCGCGACCCGAACGCTTCCCTGCTGGACGAGTTCGTCCGTGTCGTGCGTGAGTCACGCCCCGAGGCGTTCATCCTGGAGAATGTGCAGGGTCTGACGTATAAGACCCACAAAGCCCAGTTCGAGCGGCTCCTCAAGGGACTCGGCGAACTCGGCTACAACCCGCAATGGAAGGTGCTGCTCGCCGCGGACTACGGAGTCCCACAGCTGCGCCGCCGCGTGTTCGTCGTCGGCAGACGCGACGGGCAGAAGTTCGAGTTCCCCGAGCCCACCCACTCCGGATGGAGTGAACATAGCCGCACCGTCGACACCAGCAAGATTCCGCACGTCATCGCCTCTCAGGCGTTCGCTGGACTACCCCGGCTGGTCCGCGCCGCTGAGGACGAGATCGTTGACGGTAACTACGGGCAGCTCGCCGCGGAGATCCCGCCCGGTCAGAACTACCTGTGGCACACCGAGCGATATGGCGGCCGCAACCACTTCGAGTGGCGCAGCCGCTACTGGACCTTTCTGCTACGCCTTGACCCCAACCGGCCCTCCACCACTCTCCAGGCGCAGCCCGGACCGTGGGTCGGACCTTTCCACTGGGAGAACGTCCGCACCGCGTCCGGCGAGGAACGGGCAAGACGACTCCGCGTCAACGAGATGCTCCGACTCATGTCGTTCCCCGACGACTTCAAGATCGACGGCACCCGAGCGGATATGCAGCGCCAGCTCGGCAACGCCGTCCCTCTGGAACTCGGCAAGGCCGTCGTCCGTGCGCTGATGGATCAGCTCGGCTACCTCGATCGCCAAGCGACCGACGGGGAGCTGATCTTCGCGTGATGTGAATCGGGCCTCAACGCCCTGGGCGGGCGTGAGCCTCGATTACAGAGGGAGCTTCCATACCTCGTCGTATGCACGCTTGGCAAGAAGACGTGTCCGGGCCACGATCGATTCTTCGGTCCACTCCGCCGAGTCGAGAACTCCGCCGATGTCATAGTTGAGTCCATCACTCCGCAGGATGCGCTTCTTGGACTCGAAGTCTTTGTCGTCGAGCCGTGTGTTGAGCGAATCGTTCACGAGGAGAAGGTTTCCAAGGCTTCCGACGACTTCGAAGGGCACTCCACTGCGCAGCTCCTTCTGGGGGAGGATGTGCTCGATCGTGAGTCGCTCGACGCTGGTTGTCGGGTGCGAATGCCGAAGGAGGCGCTCCAGCACGTATCGCACCAACTTGCTGTCTCGGGCTTGCTCGTTAGTGAAGTAGAAACGCTCCACGAAGGAGAGGACGAACTGTTCTCTGTCAGGTCGGCGTTCTATCAGCTTGTTTCTGATCTCCGTGAGCACGCGCGCGCGTTCTTCCTGGTCGCCGCCCGCGGCCGAGAGCTCGCGCGCAGCCTTCGCGTACATTTCCGAGACGCCTCCGCTGCTGCGCAGCTGACTGACAACGGTGTGCTGGAAATGGAAGCGCTCCACGACCTGAAGAGTCTTCTTCAGCTGCACGCCCTTCAGCTTCGGAGTGGCATCGCGAGCTCGAAGTAGCGAAAGAAGGAGAGGAGCCGGCTGCACGATGCCGAAGATGGAGAGCGCTTCAAGGCTAAGTCGCGCGTCATCCTCTTCCATCGGCCAGGCTCGTGAGGTTGGTTCGATCACCACACGATAGAGCGGGGCATCTCGGCTGAGTGAAGCGAGCTGATTTCTGGCTACGGGCTTCGACTTGATCTTCTTCTTGACCGCAGGGAACAGCTTGCGTTCCGCGACATAGTCCTCTTGTGAGAGCCACCAGTGGAGAATGAAGCGGTTCGGGTCGATGCGCTTCCGGCTCTCGCTTGCCTCAAGTTCGTTCCGCATTCGGTCCCAGGTCGTTCTTGCCGCATCTGCCGCGGAGTTCCCCGTCCCCCGCAATCTATTCAGCAGAAGGTTCTTCAGCAGGTCAACGACCTCAAGATCCTTGCCTCGACTGTTGAGAGTTTCGAAGATCACGTAAGCGTCATCTTCGTTGCCGTGCTCAATCCAGATCACCCGAAGCCCTAAGAGACGGTCGCGCAGATCACGTAGCCAATCGAGCGGGTCTTGCCTCTTGGTAACTTCTTCGCCTATCCGCTTCCTGATCGCATCCAGCGCCTTGAAGAGAGCTTCCTCTTCTTCCGATTGGGGCTTGATGTCTGCCTCGGGAGGGCTCTTGAAAATCGCCTGGGACAGGAATCGTGAGTCCACCTCCGTCTGAAGAGTGAAACGCTGCTCGTTGTTCCGGTCTGCCTTCTCCAGATAACGATGTACGCCAGCGGCCAGCTTGGTCTCGCCGAGTGCCTCGAACTGATCCCGAAGAACGGCAAACATAATCGCAATGGTCGTGACTCGCTGCTGTCCATCCACGAGGCGACGCACAGGGCTCTCCGCATCACGCCAGGCCACCATCGGTCCGATGAAGTAGCCAACACTGTTGTCGTAGACGACATCTCGCCAGAAGTCGTCGAGGTTGGCTGCGTCCCAGCTGTAGGGGCGTTGAAAGCGCGGGATGACGTAGTAGTCCGCACCGACGAAGAGGTCTTCTATCGTCCGTTTGTCGGGCTGGAAGTCGATCTCCGGCACGTGCTCCTCCATGCTCGTCTGGCGTCCGTGGTCGATCCGTAGGGCACGGTCTCCCTCTTGAGCGTACTGGTGCCCAGCAGTGTATGAAGATATGTCGCCAACACGAGGTCGGAGCGAGCCCAGAGGCCACGGCTGTCCTCGCTGATGTCAGGGCCGACTATCGCTGCGACGGCGCAGGGGCGTGAGGAACGAAGAGGTGACAGGTTGACACCGATCCGTTCCTCACGCCCATCTCGTGACGTTCTCTGCATGATCTGAGGCCCGAAATCGCGCGGATTTCGGCCTCGACGACGCCGTCTGGACGACTGGGGGTCAAGGGGTCGCAGGTTCAAATCCTGTCATCCCGACAAAAGGGCTGTTGGCAATACTGATTGCAAAACAGCTTGGCAAGGTCGGAAAACACGAATGGCCTCTGCGGTTTCGCAGAGGCCATTTGAATTGGCCTGACTTTCGTTCCGTTCTTCAAGCAAGGATGGAACTCGATGAACAGGAAGTACTCGCCGGAGATGCGTGAGCGGGCGTTGCGGATGCTCGCGGAGACGCGGCCTTCGCACCCGACGATGATGAGCGCGGTCCGTCACGTGGCCGGGCTGCTGGGGATGAGTCCCGAGACGCTGCGGCTCTGGCAGCGCCGTTACGAGGTCGACGCCGGTGTGAAGCCGGGGCTTACGACGGACGCGGCGGCGGAGATCAAGCGGCTGCAGAAGGAGAACGCCGAGCTGCGGAAGGCGAACGAGATCCTCAAGGCTGCGAGCGTGTTTTTCGCGAAGGAGCTCGACCGCCCCTGACCGAGATGATCCGGTTCATCACCGAGTACCGGGATCGTTTCGGGGTCGAGCTCATCTGCCGAGTCCTCAGACCGGCAGTTCAAGGGTTCCTCACTTCCCGCGGATATCGCGCCGCGGTCGGTCGTGCGCCGTCAGCGCGGCAGTTGAAGGACGAGCTGCTCGTCCCGGAGGTCGCAAGGCTGCATGCGGAGAACTACGGCGTCTACGGGCGCCGGAAGATGCATGCCCTGATGCGCAGGCAAGGGTGGGATATCGGCCGCGACCAGACCGAACGCCTCATGCGCCTGGGTGGAGTCCGGGGTGTGAGAAAGTCGAAGCGAGTGTTCACGACACGCTCCGACAAGACGACGGCCCTGCCGAGCGATCTCGTGAATCGTCGCTTCACCGCGCCGGCGCCGCGGCGGCTCTGGGTCTGCGACGTGACCTACGTCGCGACCTGGAGTGGTTTCGCCTACGTCGCGTTCGTCACCGACGTCTACTCCCGACGCATTGTCGGCTGGAACGTAGCCTCGACGCTGCGGTCGGAGATCCTGCCCCTGCAGGCGCTCGACATGGCCGCGTGGGGCGCTGGCGGCGACCTCACCGGGCTGACGCATCATTCGGACCACGGATCGAACTACATGGCGATGGTCTACACCGACCGGATCGTCGAACTCGGCGCCGTTCCCTCGACAGGGACGGTCGGCGACAGCTACGATAACGCCCTCGCCGAGGCGATCAACAACCTCTACAAGACCGAGCTGATCCGGCAACGCGGGCCGTGGCGGACGGTCGAGCAGGTTGAGCTCGCGACGCTCGAATGGGTGTGGTGGTGGAACAACCAGCGCCTCCACGGCGAGCTCGACATGCGCACCCCACTCGAGGCCGAGCAGGCGTACTACGCTGACCAAGAATCAGACCAGCCGGCACCTGCCGGACAAGGCTCCCGATAGGAACGAAAGTCAGGCCGATTCAGTGAGGCGTGGACGCGTGTTGACGCCGACCTCGAGTGGAGGGATCCCGAGCACGGGTGCGAAGTAAGTATTCGCGTACCCCTGCCATGTGGTCGCCCAACACACGATCACGCGGGGGTCGGCCACGAGGCGCTGCAACCAGGCGGCACCGGCAGCTGAGTAGCAGGCGATGTCGCCGATGGCCCCGGCGTCGCTCCAGTCACCGGCGGGGTCATGAAACGCGACCGGATAATCCTCGCGGAACACGCGAACCGTCGCTTCGTACACACCGGCACGCGACAACTCACCCGCTCCACGATCGAGCGGCGGTAGGCGGAGAACACCGTCAATGTCGACAGCCACCACGACGGGGTTCAGCGTCTCACTCAAGCGATCACCTCCCATGGTCGTGCCCGTGCTCGAGCAGAAGACTGCCGTCGCTTCGCGGCAAGTCCGTACTCACACGGGGCACGAGACCTCGTTTCTGACCGGGATGTCGTCTCTGCGGAGCGGGCTCCGTCCACGTCCGCGCCAGCCACCAGCTTTCTTCATGCCGCGTACATGAGGTAGGGGTCGGGCGACCTTTGTCCGCGAGTCGGTGCATTGAGTGAGCGAGCGCGATCCGACAGCCCACATCGGCCGAGGCGACGTCGATCGGTGCTCCGCTGGATGACTCACGCCCGATCAGCTGTTGCGATCTTCGATGCGCTGCTCGCGAAGTGTTGGGTCACTCCCGAGGAGCACGACCGGTTGAATCGAGCTGGCGCCAGCCTTCAACGGGATGCCCCGAACGGCGACGGGGGGACGCGCTTCGCGGCCAACGCGAGAACCGGCAACAGCTGTATCGCACGATTCTCCGACGGCGCCGCGTACATGCTCGGTATGACAACGACGAGAACAGACCGGTATCCAGACGACATCACGGTAATGGTCCGCAGAATTGAGTCCATAGGCATAGCGAGCTACGCCCGCGAGCTTGGAGGGAGCACGCAAGCCCTTCGGCGATACCTCCTTCGCAGGGGAGTGGACCTGTGTGCGGTCTCGACTCCAGGTCGGGTCCAGAAGGCGGAGTACCCAACGACCGAAGCGATGCTCGAGCACATCAACGCCAAGGGCACCGAGTCGCTCGCCCGCACTATCGGGGTGAGCGGGAACGCAATCAGGAAGGAGCTCGCCCGCCGAGGAGCGACGCTACCGAGAAGGCGATACATCCGTCGAAACGAGAGCACCGCCGCCCCGGATGCAGCGGCTGGTCTATTGGTAGCCCGCGATACTCGGTGACGGGCGACGGGTGTAGGCGCCAGTTGCAGCGATGCACGCTGACGAGGTACGCGGAGACTCCCACACCATGACCAGCCGTCCGCGTGGATCTCCCAGGTGTGGTCGGCCTCGTGGCCTTCGCGTCGCTCGTCTACTCGCCCCTGCACCTCGTTGGTGGCCGTACCTCGCCGTGCCAGCCAGTGCCGTCAGCCTCGCGTCCGCGATTCTTCTTGGGGTGATGGGTGGGCCCTTCGTCGTCGACACACAGGTGACGCCCCTTTTCGCCGAAGGCTGCGCGATCGGGTACATTGCGATCGAGCCGTCAGGTGGCGCCGGGAGCTTCATCGGAGGAACGAAAGTCAGGCCGATTCACGGACCGAGTCAGGCGGGCTGAATCTCGGAATGGGGGCCGGATGCTCTACATCTTTGCTCTGGGTAGCACCATGGCCGTAAGCGACGGTGTCATTTGGTTCGATGTGTTGTTCGCTCTCCTCTTCTCCGCGGCGGGCGTTGCGATGGCTGTCTGGTACCGCACCATCGCTGCTTGGGTGAATCACGGACTACCCGTGATGCTGGGATCGCCTGGAGCAGCCCTCGCGGATGGAAACCGACGGCCGTGGGCGGCTCTCTTGCCCGCCCCTTTCTTGCCACTGATCGGCGTAATGCTCATCAGCGGGGATCTGGAAGCGGCACCGAACCTTGCCGACGAACTCTGGCGAAGAGTCACAGACAACCTCGTCCTGTCCCTCCTGTTCCTCGCAACATACGTTGTTGGCTTGGCCGGCATCGTTGTGCTGCCCATGATTGCGCGCAGAGAGAGACGGATTGTGAGGTGGCGGGTCACTCGGATGGCGGCTGCGCTGGCGCCGGCGCTGGTCGTCCTTGTGGGGGCAATCGGCCTGTCACTCGTCTGCGGGTACGGATAGGTCGCGACGTCCTCCAGGAAGCGTGCTCGAGCGAAATTTCGCTGCCGCGATCGGCATGCAGAATGCAGCCCGCGACCTCGTGCCGGCGAGCGACGGCGTTGCGGACGGCGTCCACGGCGAGCTTGGCGGTCATCCGGTCGCTGATCGAGTAGCCGACGATCCGGTTGGAGAACACGTCTTTGATCGCGCAGCAGTAGAGCTTGCCTTCGCTCGTGCGATGCTCGGTGATGTCCGTGAGCCAGAGCCGGTTGGGCGCGTCAGCGCGGAACACCCGCTGCACGTGATCATCGAACACCGGCGGCCCGGACTTCTTGCCCTTCCCACGCCGCCGGCGCTGCGCGGACGAGAGGATCCCCGCCTGCGAGCACAGCTTCCACGCCGTCCGGCGACTCATCCGCCACCCCGCACGCCGCGCTTCGTCGGCGAGATAGCGATACCCGAACGTCGGGTCATCGTGGTGCGCGTCATGCAGTGCATTGATCCGATACGCCCGGAGCACATCCGCGTCCCGGATCGGGGCGTTGCGCCACCGGTAATAGGGCTGGCGGGCGAGCTTGAGAACCCGACACGACACCGTCACGGGAATCCCCGCGTCGGCAAGCTCAGATACGAGCGGGTACGTCATTTTGGGGAGCCATCGAGGCGCAGATTCGCCTGCGACAGATATTCCGCCGCACGGCGGAGCACCTCGTTCTCCTGCTCGAGCAGCCGGATCCGCTTCTTCAACTCCCGCGCTTCGGCCGCATCCGCCGCGGTCTGGCCCGGACGGTTGCCTTCCTCAACGTCGGCTTGGCGGAGCCAATTCTGGAGCGTCGCTTCGCTGATGCCGAAGTCGGTGGCGATCTGCTTGATGGTGACGCCGCTCTCGCGGCTACGAGCAACCGCGACGACGTCTTCGCGGAACTCTCTGGGATAGGGGCCAGGCATGATGACATCCTCCCCGCCAGCGCCTCCCGGCACTAACGATCAGTTGTCACCGCTTCCTTCTTCACGCCCACGCCCCGTATGGTGGCGGTGTGAGCGACGAGCACAATCCGTTGATCCCCGCTGGCTACGACCTCGTCTGGTCAATCGTCGTCGTGCTCGTCATCGCGCTCACTATCGTTGCGCTGGTGACGCTCGCTCGTTCTGCGCGCCGGCTCGCTGCGACGCAAGCATTGGTGTGGACGGTCGTCGTGCTTCTCGTACCGCTCATCGGTTCGGTCGCGTGGCTGACGGTCGGCCGGCGCGCCGCCCCCGGGGATCCGACTACCTGATTCTGGCTGGCAACGCCGCCACTCCACCCTCCGCCGCGCGATGCTCACGCGAGTCGGACGCCTTCGATCTTCGCCTGCTCGCGTTGTCCCGGCGATCGCGCTCGTCGGATTGCTGCATCTAAGACGCCTGCGCGTCGATGTCGAGCGAGATATCGAACAGTTCGCGGGCGGTCACTTCTGCGGCGGTCACCACCACGAAGGTCACCGTTCAAGACTCACCTAGCCGGGAGTGAAACCTCTTGGTCAACATGGCCTGGCGGCGCAATTGTTCGCCCGCCGCCGGTACCTCCACGCCCTCCTCAGCGCCACCCAGTAAGCGGTCCATGAGTGATCGCCCGGCGACAGTGGAAAACAATGCGAGCCCTTCGTAGTATGAGGTCGTGACGAAAGCGGCGTCTTCAGCGTCTGTTCACACGCGCGTGATCCTTTGGATCGCCCTGGGCGTTATCGCGCTTACCGGTGTCGTCATTTCCGTCGTGACCTCGACCTGGTGGCCTCTGGTTGCCGTCGCGGGATTGGCCATCCCTATGATCCCTGTCCGACCATCGCGGCCGCGTAGGTGATGTATCCCGGTCGCTGTCCGGGCGCTGTCATGCGCGGACCTCGGTGACGAGTGAGAGCACGTCGCGTAGGGGGCCTCGGAGGATGGGCACCCGGGCCAGCGGGAGCACATTCCCCAACAGCTTGAGACCGCGCTCGAGTAGCGCCCGTGTGTGGCGCTGGCCTTCGGAGGTGTCGTACACCCAGAAGAGCGCGAGCAGCAGGTGCGCGAGAACCAGTGCGCGAGGGAGGAGTGCGCGGACGTCGGCGGGCAGACCCGAGGGTGCGGCGCCTTCGACCGCCTGTGCGAACAGTTCCTCGACAATGTCGAGGGAGCTAGCGGATTCGGCCGACAACGGGTTGATCGGTGATCGTGGCGAGACCGCGGCCGAGAGGAATTCACCGGCGTGAGCGTGGTACGGCATCAGTTGGTCGATTCCGGTTGCGTAGACGATGGCCAGCCGGTCGATGAGTCGCGTCTCGTTTTCCAGCAGGCGTTCGGCGGCGGCGCGGTGCGCGTGCTGCACATCGAGGTACAGCTCCTGAACGAGGTGGTTCTTCGAGGGGAAGTGGTAGTTCGTCGCTCCCACAGACATCCCGAGTTCGTCCGCGATCTTCCGGATCGTCGTTGCGTCATACCCGTTGTCGCGGAAGGACGCGAGCGCGGCGGTGCGGATGCGCTCGCGGGTGCGCTCGCCTTTGGTTCCAGGTTCCGAGCTACGCGGCATGGCTCGTGGTCTTCTCTGTCCTGGCCGCCCCGGGTGTTGTCGTGTTGGCATGGCGGGTGTGGACTTCCGTGAGCGCCTCCTGCAGGTTGGGGTGCGAAAAGGTGAATCCGGCGTCGGTAAGGGCCTGCGGGATGACCCACCGGCTCTTGAGGACAAGTTCGGGCTCGGTGGACATCACCCACATCGCGGGTTCCAGCATCCATCGAAGACTCGGCAGGCCGACCCGGCGGCCGACGACCCGCCGGAGCGTTCGCATGAGCGCACGGTTATCGGACGGCTGCGGTGACGCGATGTTGATCGGGCCGGACAGATTCTCCTCGTCCCGGATGAAGCGAATGGCGGCGACGACATCGTCGATATGGACCCAGCTGAACTTCTGACGTCCGTGAGTGCGGTGCCACGGTGCACGGTCGCTGCCGGTGGGGTGCTCCCCGATTCCACGGTAGCGGCGATGCGGCGGGCACCAGCCGTCGAACTGGGTTCCACCGAGACCCCTCCGCGTGAGCCTGAACAGCATGCGTGTTGCAGGTCCGTCGCCGACGACGATCGCCATCCGAAGCGCCACCCGGCGCGTCTCGGGGAGCGAGTCCGCGAACAGCTCGCGTTCCCAAGACGTCGCAACATCGACGGAGAACCCCGAGCCGAGTTCCCCGCAGTCCTCCGTATTTGCATGGTCCATCGCGTGCCGATAGATCGTCGCTGTCGACGCGTTCATCCAGACCCGCGGGGGATGGTCGGCGTGCGCGATTGCCTCCCGTAACGCACGGGTCGTCTGCACGCGCGAGGCGAGGATCTCGTAGCGGTTTCGGTCGGTATACCGGCAGTTAACAGACTTGCCTGCGAAGTTGACGACAACGTCGGCCCCGTTCACCGCGCGGCCGAGAGCATCGGGATCATCCCACCGGACAGGCGCATCGCGGCCGACGAATCTCACCTCGTATCCGTCCTCGACGAACGCGTCAGCGACCGCGCTCCCGATGAACCCGCTCGCGCCAGCAAGTACGACCACTGGCCCCGGATACGTCGGCATGCGATCACTGTACACCGTTACTGAACATGTTCAGTAAGTGAGGATGTGCCGACAATCAACGCGCCTCACGGTCCCAAGGCTGGGTGACGTCACCTTCGACGAAAGAGGGAACCAATGCTGCAGTGGGCCCTGGGCGAGGAAAGCGGCGTCCGCCGATGCGAGCGTTGATCTGGATTGTGCGACGCCTGGTTGCAGGAAAATCTGCGGAGCGTCGCAGGAAAGACCTAGAGGGGAGGTGCGGGCGATCGGCGCCCCTACAGGTTTTGCCAACAGCCCACAAAACAGAACAGAAGGGCTGTTGGCAATACTGATTGCAAAACAGCTCAGCGTGTTCTCGTTGCTGAGTGGTCGGATCTGGCGGCCGCTCAGTGGCGCGAGGCTAGTTGCCGACGGCAGATCGTGCCACGTGAGATCTCGCATGTTCGATCGCGGGGTGCAGTTCGGCGAACAGATGGTTGGGATGCCTGAGGGAGTCCACCGTCCCGAGTCGCTCAAGGACCTGCATGTGCTCGCTCCTGATGCCCTTGATCAAGACCGTGACCCCGCGCTGCTCCAACGTCGTGACGAGCTCGGTCAGAGTGCGGGCCCCTGTCGCGTCGATCAACTGCAACTGCGAGAGTCGGAGGATCACGACCTCGATACCTTGTTGACCACTGATGCGGTCGAGTAGCCGCTCGGCTGCGCCGAAGAACAGCGAGCCGTCGATTCGGAACAATCCGATTCGCTCGTCGCCCGGCATCGCGGGGCCCGGCAGCTCCTCTCGGCGCACACCGCTCGCCTCGCTGAGTGCACGCAACGCGAAGAATGCGGCAACCACGATGCCGATGCCAACCGCGATGATCAGATCGAAGCTCACCGTGATCACGGCCGTGATGATGAACACGGCCGCATCGGACTTCGTCGAGCGCAGCACCAGAGCGATCAGTCGCGGAGACATCATGCGTGCGGCGGTCACCATCAGCACTCCTGAGAGTGCCGCGAGCGGGATGGTCGCGACAACGGTCGCAGCCGCGTACACGACAGCCAGGAGTGCGAGTGAATGCACAACGGCAGAGACTCTCGTGCGTGCCCCCGATCGGACGTTCACCGCGGTGCGCGCAATCGCTCCGGTCGCAGGCATCCCACCGAAGAAGCCGGAGGCGACAGAGGCGAGGCCCTGCCCGACGAGTTCACGGTCGGCATTGACAGGGCCGGTATCAGCCATGGATGCCGCCACGCGCGCGGACAGCAGCGATTCGATGGCGGCAAGGGCGGCTACCGCGAAGGCTGGACCTATCAGGCTCAGCGTGGTCTCCATGGTGAAAAGCGGCAGGCTCGGCGCCGGCAGAGATCGTGGCAGTTCGCCGATCGTCGAAAGCGGCAACGCGAAGACAGTCGTTGCGAGTGTCACGACGACGATGGCGATGAACGATGCCGGGAGACGGCCGCTCACCCTGCCCAGCAGCACCATGATCAGCGCCACCGCAACCACCGCGGCGACCGGCAGCAGGGCGGCAGGCCAGTCGGCGTCCCTCACGGACTGGACCGCCGCCACAAGCGCGTTCGTGCTGTGGCCGGTGCTGGCGACGCCGACGGCGGCGGGAACCTGCTGCAGAAAAATGATGACGCCGATGCCGACCGTGAAGCCCTCGATGACCGGCCATGGGATATAGCTCACCGTTCGCCCGAGCCGGAGCGCTCCGGCGGCCAACACGATGCATCCAGCGAGAATGCTGACGACGACAACCGCCTCGACGCCGTGCACGACCACGATGGGCGCCAGAACGACGACCATGGCACCGGTCGGGCCCGACACCTGCACGTTCGATCCACCGAACACCGCCGCCACGATGCCGGCGACGATCGCCGTGATCAGTCCGGCTTCGGCGCCGACACCCGAGCTGACGCCGAAAGCGAGAGCGAGAGGGAGGGCGACGATGCCCACGGTGATCCCGGCGGCGATGTCACCTCGCCAGCTTCGTCGCAAACCGCGGTAGTCGTCGCGACTCGGCAACAATGCGCGTAGCGACCGTGACGAAGCGCTCATCGTGCCGAGGAGATCGAAGGGAGTTCGTCGGCACGTGCCCTCTGGTCGGCAGAGGCGTGCAACAACTGGTCGAGCAACCGGCGGGCAACCTTCAACAGATCTGCGACCTGCGGGTATGCCAGGCGGTAATAGACCACGCTTGCCCGGCGCTCGGAGACGACCAGTCCGTAGCGTCGCAGTACCGACAGATGTTGCGACAGGTGCGAGGCTTCGAGTCCGGTTTGCGTGAGCATCTCGGAAACGGATGCTTCTTCTGTACTCGAGAGAATCTCGAGCACGCGAATACGATACGGATGCGCGAGCCCCTTGAAGAGATTGGCTTTGGTCTCGTAGAGCGGGCGCTCATCGTTGTCGAACAGGGGTGACTCCGGACTCTCGTGAATTATGAATTGATGGAGTCATCATATCGCAGGGGAGTCTTCGCGAGATCGAGGGCGGCTGGTAGCCGCCGTCGTCATCGCCGCCCTGTTCACGGTGGTGGGTTGTGCCGGTTCGACGGGCGGTTCGCCGGCACCGGATGCCAGCTCCTCGGCGTCCTCCGGTGACCTGCCCGAGAGCGTGCAGGAGCGCCTGCAATCGGCACTCGACGAGACGATGGCGCAGTTCGATGTCCCGGGGGGGGGGGGGGGGGCGGTCGGAGTCTGGATCCCGGGGGAGGGGGAGTGGAAGGCCGCGGCGGGGCTTTCCGACATCGAGCAGGGCGAGCCGGTCGACATCGACATGTCATGGCCGCTTCGGAGCATCACGAAAACCTTCACCGTGACCCTCCTGCTGCAACTCGTCGACGAAGGCGAAGTCGCACCCTCGACGACGCGCGGATCTGGGGAGAAGCCCGCGTCACGGGATCGTTGCTGCAGAGCAGCACACAGGCGGAGCGCCTGATCGGAGCGCCGCTGGATGCCGGCCCACCCTACGATGAGTACGCCCTGGGCATCGGTGAGACCGACGGCTGGTGGGGGCACAACGGAGAAGGGTTGGGGTTCACCGCCGCGCTCTTTCACGACCTCGACTCCGGAGCGACCATCGCGGTGTGCATGAGCGAGTCGAGCCTCGCAGACCAGACGCATCCGGCTGACCAGCTGTTCCGCCGCATCGTGCCGATTCTCGCGTCAGTCACCTCCGGGTGACGCGTACGCCGGCGCCGGCGTGGATAGGCTGGCGGCGTGACGGCGGAAGAGGCGGTCTTGTCCCCGGATGACGCGCGCATCCTGGCTCTGGAGTCTGCCGTGGTGGCCGGACACACGCTGAAGCTGATGGTCCTCGAGCCGGGGGAGACGCTCGACGTCGACCGACTACGTCGCCGGGTCGCAGAGCGACTGGGCGATCACCCGAGGGCCCGTGAACGTGTGGACACCGCAGGAGATCGGCCGCGCTGGGTGCCCGCCGACGACTTCGACATCAGCCGGCACATCCGTCGTCATCCGCGACCGGTCGCCACCGACGACGATCTGCGCCATATCGCCGGAGAACTGATGGCCGCACACCTCGATCATCGCCATCCGCTGTGGACGATCGATGTCATCGGGCCGCTCGAGGACGGACGCGAAGTCCTCGCCGCCCGCCTGCACCACGCCATGGTCGATGGGATCGCGGGCATGCGCTTCCTACAAGAAGTGCTCACGGATCCGCGCGACGCGCCGGCCTCGGCCGTCGGGATGCGACCCACCGCCACCGTCGCGCGCCGCAGCCTGTGGCACCGTCTTCCGGCTGCGATCGCCCGCGAGCTGGGTCATCCCGGGTCGCGGTCACCTTTCGACCTCCCCATCACCGGCCGTCGCGAGCTCGCCTTCGCCGCGGTCCCGCTCAGTGGGCTGAAGGCGATCGGCGCATCACGCCCCGAACACACGACCGTCAACGACGCGTTGATGGCCGTCGTCGCCGGCGGCCTGCGTGGCTGGATCGGCGCCACCGCCACGCATCTCGACCTCCGTGCGCAGATCCCGGTGAGCCTGCACCATCGGGACGACGCCCCCGACGTGGGGAACCGGGACTCGTTCATGAACGTCGACCTCGCCCTGCAGGCATCCGACCCGCTGACACGGCTCGACCGGATCAGTGCGCAGACCCGCACGGCGAAACAGGCCCACGACGCCGAGCTCATGTACGACCTCATGCATGCGGTCGGGCAGGTGCATGCCGTCGGTGGACTGCCGCGCGCCTCTGCGCTGCTGGAACGAGTCGAGTCCAGCGCGCGTGAATTCAGCGTCGCCATCTCCAACGTGCCCGGCCCCCGAGGGGAGACCTCCGTTTCGGGCCGACGCGTCACGAAGCTGTTCTCGTCGTCGGAACCGGGCGCGCACCACGCCCTGCGGATCGCCGCGATCTCCCACGAAGACACGATCGGCATCGGATTCTGCACCGACCCGACCGCGGTCCCCGGCGTCGTCGATCTCGCCACGGCCGTCGAGACCGCCTACGACGCGCTCCATCGCGCGGCCCACTGACCTCAGCGGGCCTCTGCTTCGCGATCGTCGTCGTCCTCGAGCGGGACCTCCTGATCCTGCTCGAGGACATCGGCTGCGTTCGCGGTGCCCTCGTCGGCGTGCGCGGGAACGGGGGTCTGTTCCGTCGTGGAGGGGCGTGCGGGCTCGCGCTGTTCGATCACATCCGCGAGGGGCTTGTCCGTGTCGACGGGGTCGAAGGGTGCGTACATATCGGGGTGCTCCTTCCGCGATCTCCTTCGAGGGTGCGCCGGAGGGTCGGTCGTCGTCAAGCGCTTGACGACGTGGCTCTCATGCGCCTCGTCAGAACGCGTTCTGGAGTTCGCAGACCACGTCGGCGTCCAGCGTCGTTCCGTCCTCGAGAACACCGCCGAGGCGCACCTGCACGATGTCGCGGCTGCCGTCCGCGGCACGCGGCCCCAGCTCGGTGAGCGTCTCGATGGTGCCCTTCGCCGACGGGCCGGCCACACCGGTCACTCCGGTGTGGTCACGGAAGGTGAAGCTCTCCTCGTTGATGGCGATGTAGTTCATCGCGCTGTCTTCGTGCGCCGCGACGTTGTCGATCCCGACGACGAGGACGATGTCCCCCTCGTTGAGATCTCCCACGTCCTCCTTGCCGTTTTGCCGGCTGATCTCACAGTCACCCGCGAAATCGGGGAACTCCACCCCGTCGACGAACACCGTCGCGGTTCCGACATCGTCGGACGTGTAGGCGCCGGCCCCGCCCGTGTCATCGTCGCCGCCATCTGCATCCGTTGCGTCCTCGTCGAGTTCGGAGGCGGATGTCGGCTCGCCGGCGGCCGGCTCGGTCTCTGCGGCCGGCGAGCATGCGGTCAACCCGGCAAGCGCGACCAGGGCGAGCCCGGCCGCCCACGCGCGGCGGTCCGGATGGGCGAAAGAGACGGGGGCGGGCAGGCGCGGAGGCATCATGCAACCAAGGCTGACCGCGGCGCGGCACCGGGACAATACGTCTTTCGACGTATCCGCCGATAGTCTGGCTCGCCATGGAACTCAGCGACGCCGACGCCCAAGCGGTCCTGCGCGTCGCAGCCCGGCTCACGGAGCACCCGCCGCTGGACTTTCCCGACGTCCTCGCCGCCGTCCGGGAGGAGATCGTGTGCGACACCGCCACGTTCAACGACATGGTCATGGCCACGCGGGACTTCCGGTACGTCATCGTCCCGGCCAACGAGAGCGCTCGTGCGAAGCGGCTCAAGCCGTTCTACGACACGTACATCCACGAACATCCGCTGATCGCGGCGGTGACCGCCGCCGAGGGGCTCGGAGCGATCAGGTTCTGTGATGTCGAAGGCGGCGGCGAGATCACCTCCACCGACCTGTTCCGTCACTTCTACCGACCGTTCGATGTGCGGTTCCAGCTGGCCGTGCAACTCCCGTCACCGCCGGACGTGGTGGTCGGTTACGCCCTCAACCGCAGCGAAGCGGCCGGGGAGTTCAGCGATCGGGACGTCGCCGTGCTGAACGCCCTGAGCGGGCACCTCGCGATGCATCATCGTGCAGCGCTCGACGACGAACGCACCCGGCTCGTGAACGCCGAGCTGGATCGCTCGGCGTGGGCGGTGGTCTCGGTTCGATCCGACGGGATGATCGAGGCGTCGTCATCCGAAGTGCTTCGGACAGGGACCCGCGTCCCGGAGGCCCTCGAACCCCTCGTGGGCGGCGACGCGGCGCGAAGAGAGGTCATCCTCGGCACGCAACCGTGGCAGTGCATCGCACACTCCGTCCCGCTCGGTCCCACCGTGCTCTTCCTCCGCCGCCGACAGGACACCGAACACGACACCGCCACGCTCATCGGTGCGGGGCTGACACCCCGGCAGGCGGAGATCCTCCTCGTGCTCGCCCGCACCGGCGGGTCGAACAACGAACTCGCCGCAGAACTCGGGGTCTCCGAGGCCACCGTCAAGAAGCACCTCGAACGGGTGTTCCGGGTGCTCGCCGTGACCAGCCGTGCCGCCGCCGTCGGTCGTCTGCGAGAACTGACCGAGGCACCGGCGCCCTGATCGACCGCCCGCCATCGGTCATCCGATGACCGATGTCGGGGTCAGCCGGCCATGGAGCCTGCGGCACCGGCGATGTACGGGACGAGCCAGATCGCCCACACGACGATGCTGAACCGGTGGAACGTGTGCAGCTCGCGTTCGCGGCCGCGCACGAGAACCACGATCGCCCACACGAGGTGGACCGCCATCAGGAGGATGGCGAACGTTCCCGTCCACGCCATCACCACGTTCGCGACGCTGGCCTCGACCCCGGCCTCGCGACGCTCGTCCGCGATACCGGTCATCATGAGCGTCCCGGTGGTGTCGGCGGCGAGCCCGAGGCCGAAGAACGCGACGTGCCACCAGCGCAACGTCTTCTGGATGCGTTCGGCCCACACACCGATCGTGTAGAAGACCAGCGCGAGGGTGATGGTGACGATAGCGAGGGGGAGCATCGCCGCCGAGCCTATCGGTCTCCGCGCATCCGGCACACCCTGCCGTGGTGCCGGCACGCTTGCCAAGCACGTCGCCCGCGTCGACGATGGAGACATGGCCTCCACGCGTGTACTCACCCGGCGGAACGCGGGGTGGATGGCGCTCGCCGTCGCCGCCGTCGTCGTGGTCACCGCGCTCATCGTCGCCTGGGTGGTCACTCCCGACGAGGGTGTCCCCGCCGCGGCCACACCGACGCCGACCGTCCCCTCGACGACCCCACCCGCGCCGGCACCCTCCACCACGCCGACATCTTCGGGCCCGGCCGCAGACACCACCACCTACGACCTCGCCGGACTGCCGGAGATCACGGTGTTCGCCGTGGTCCCGGAGTTGCCCGTCGACGACGACCCCTTCGGGGATGTCACCGGAGTGGCGGCACGTTCGGCCGGCGCCGCCGCACCCGTCTTCGCCGAACCCGGCGCGCCGCCCGTCGCGGCGCTCCCGCGCGATTACGTCTACGACGGCACCGTGGTGCCGGTGATCGAGCGATACGACGCATGGGTGAAAGTCATGCTCGTCGGCCGTCAGGCGTATCCCTCGAGCGGGGACCCCGGTCAGCTCACCGGATGGCTGCGCACACAGGATGTCGAGCTGATCGGGCAGGAGGCCACGGTCGAGGTCTCTCTCGGTGACCGCACGATCGACATCGTGCGTGGAGACGAACGGGAGCGGATCGCCACCGACTTCGGATACGGCGTCGAGGCCACCCCGACCCCGCTCGGACGCTCGTTCGTGATGACGGTCCGCACGGAACCGGGCTTCGCCTACACGCGTGGGAACCCGCTCATCTACCTCTCCGCGCAAAGCCCCACCCTTGATGGTTTCGATGGAGCCGACGTGGCCATCACCGCCTTCCACTATCACGACGCTCGGTCGGGCGCCGTCTCGAACGGGTGCCTCCGGGTCGACGCCGCGACGACCGAGGCGCTCGCCGCGCTGCCGCTGGGCACGCCGGTGGTGATCACGGGATGAACCTCGAGTTCGACGCCGAACTGTGGCGGTGGGATGCGCGCGACGACTCCGCGTGGTTCTTCGTCTCAGTGCCGCCCGAGTTGAGTGGGCAGATCCGGGAGATCCCTCGACCGAGTCGGGGGTTCGGCTCGGTGAAGGTGCGCGTCGAGATCGGTGGCTCGCGATGGGAGACGTCGATCTTCCCCGACAAGGCGTCGGGGAGCTACGTGCTCCCGGTGAAGAAAGCCGTGCGCGTCGCCGAAGGTCTTGATCTGGGGGACACCGCATGGGTGCGCCTCGACACCTGGGACTAGAGCTTCGAGTACCGGTTCCGCCGAGCTTGCAGATCAACGTGGAGACCCGGCGGCACGTGCACGTGATCGTCGAACCCGGCGCCGATCTCCTCGACCCCGGGACCTGGGCGGTGTACGAGCGGGAGGTGTTGTCGCGTCCTCCTCCCCGCGGCTTCGGGTCCGTAGACTCCATCACATGGAGCAGCGACGCCTCGGCCGCACCGGCCGTCATGTATCCGCCCTCGGACTGGGCACCTGGCAGCTCGGCGCCGATTGGGGCGACGTCACCGAAGACGACGCCCGCGCGGTGCTGGCCGCATCCGTCGACCGGGGGGTGAACCTCTTCGACACCGCCGATGTGTACGGCGACGGTCGAAGCGAGAGCCTGATCGGAGGGTTCCTCTCCGAGCGACCCGAGCGCAGCGTCACGGTCGCGACGAAGATGGGACGACGTGTCGCGCAGGAGCCCGAGAACTACACACCCGAGAACTTCCGCGCCTGGACCGACAGGTCGCGGCAGAACCTGCGCACCGACACCCTCGATCTCGTACAGCTGCACTGCCCACCCACCGCGGTCATCGAGGCCGACACGACATTCCAGGCCCTCGACGACCTCGTCACCGAAGGGCGCATCGCCGCCTACGGCGTCTCCGTCGAGACGTGTGAACAGGCCCTCGCCGTCATCGCCCGTCCGCGCGTGAGCAACATCCAGATCATCATCAACCCGTTCCGGCTGAAACCGCTCGACCAGGTCCTCCCCGCTGCAGAACGCGCAGGGGTCGCCGTGTTCGCACGCGTGCCGCTGGCATCGGGACTGTTGTCGGGGAAGTACACCACCGACACGACCTTCGCCGAGAACGACCACCGCACCTTCAACCGCCACGGCGAGGCCTTCGACAAAGGGGAGACATTCTCGGGCGTCGACTTCGGCGTCGGCGTGCAGGCCGCGCGTGAACTCGCCGCCACCCTCCCCAAATCCGTGCCGCTCGCGGCCGCGTCGCTGGCCTGGGTCGCCACGCGACCAGGGGTGACCACCGTGATCCCCGGTGCCCGCAGTGTCACGCAGGCCTCGCGCAATGCCGATGCCGCCGAGCTGATCGACGGCGGATTCGACCTCGAGCAGTTCGATGCGTCCGTGCGCGAGATCTACGACCGCCATCTCCGGGAGAGCATCCACCCGCAGTGGTGATCGGCGCCCTGGGGCGGACGGACGGTTCTCCACAGATCGGACCGGTCCACTCCCCGGGTGGCCGCGCGCAGACCTAGGCTCATCGCCATGGACGTGGAGCCCGCGATCGCACTCGCGCGTGGCGCGTCCGTCGCCGCCTACGTCGCGTTCGCCGGCATCAGCGTCGTACTCGCGGTGATCGATGCACGAAGCCACCGGCTTCCCAACCGCATCGTCGCCGCCGGCTACGCCCTCGCCACGGTGACCCTCGGCCTCAGCGCGGTCGCCGGTGGAGACGGTGCGGAGGCCATACGGGCACTCGCCGCCGGTGCGGCGCTGTTCGGCGCGCTCCTCCTGGTGCGGATCCTCGATCCGCGCGCGATCGGCGGGGGAGATGTGAAGCTCGCCGGGCTCATCGGCATCCATCTCGGATGGCTCGGGTGGGACGCCGTCCTGCTCGGCGTCGCCCTCGCCTTCGCCGGTGCCGGCGTCTTCGCGCTCCTGCTGGTCGTCGCACGCCGGCGCGGAGGAGCCGCGCGCATCGCCTTCGGGCCCTGGCTGCTCGGCGGGACGTGGGCCGCGATCCTGCTGGCGATCGCCCCGGCGGTTACCGGGTGAGCAGGCGGAGCGTCAAGGCCGGACGGGTCGGTGCGCACGCTCGATAACCTGGCGGCATGAAGGACTTCGTCGCACGCGCCATCCGGTGGATCCTCACTCTCAAGATCGTGCGCGCCCTGCTCCTGTACACAGAGCGTCGCGGTCCCCAGCTCAGCGACAGCGTCACCTACCGCACACTGTTCAGCGTGTTCGCCGGCGTGCTCCTCGGGTTCTCCTTCGCCGCCTTGTGGCTGTCGGGCAACCCCGAGGCCTACCAGGCGCTCGTGAACGCGGTCAACCGCGCCATCCCCGGCCTGATCGGCACGAACGGCAGTGGACTCATCGACGCCGAGGCCATCAGCGCCCCGACGGGACTGAGCATCACCGGGGCCATCGCGACGATCGGGCTCGTCGGAGCCGCCATCGGCGCCATCGGCTCCCTCCGACTCGCGATGCGGACGATCGCCGACGAGTCGCCCAACGACCTCATGATCGTGTGGGTTCTCCTGCGCAACCTCGCCTTGGCGATCGGGATCGGTCTCGGACTCGCCGCTTCCGCCGCAGTGACCATCCTCGGCACCGCGGGGGTCGGGCTGGTCACCGACTTGCTCGGCCGGCCCGATGAAGGGCCCATCGAGATCATCCTCACGCGCTCCATCACCATCGCCGCGGTGTTCGCCCTCGATGCAGCCCTGATCGCCGGGTCTTTCCGGCTGCTGTCCGGTGTGCGGGCGTCCGCGCGATCGCTGTGGAGCGGAGCCCTACTCGGCGCCGTCGGCCTGACCGTGCTCCAACAGCTTTCCGGCCTGTTCGTCGGGGGAGCCTCGACCAATCCGCTGCTGGCCTCGTTCGCGTCCCTCATCGCGCTCCTGCTGTGGATCAACCTCTCGGCGCAGGTGATCCTCATCGCGAGCGCCTACATCGTCACCGGCGTCGAAGAAGACCGTGACCGGGTGCGGGCCAAGTACGGCGCCTCCACCTTCGCCCAGCGGCGCGTCCAGCGCGCCGAACGCGCCGTGCGGACCGCCGTCGACGACCTTGCCGAAGCCCGCGAAGCCGAGCGGGAGGAACGGGAGAAGACCGAATGACCACGACCGTGCCCGCCTACACCGCAGACCAGGTGCGCGCCGCCGAGAAGCCGTTGCTCGACGCGGGAGAGCCCCTGATGCTGCGCGCGGCATCGGCGTTGGCGCGCGTGGTCGCCGATGAACTCGTCGACCGCGTGCACCCGCGTGTGCTCGTCCTCGCCGGGCGCGGAGACAACGGTGGCGACGCGTTGTACGCCGCAGAGCGGCTGGCCGAGGCGGGGATGGACGTCGACGCCCTCCTGACCTCGGGAGATGCCCACGTCGCCGCGCTGGCGGCGGCGATGTCCGCCGGCGTGCGTCGGATCGAAGCCGACGGGCTCGACGCCACCGGGTACGACCTCGTCGTCGATGGGATCGTCGGCATCGGCGCCCGCGAGCCGCTCCGAGGTGCGGCCCGGGAGACCGTGCTGGCCATGCGCGGTGCCGAACTCCCCCCGGTGGTGGCGGTCGATCTGCCCAGCGGTCTCCATCCCGATGAGGGAAGCGCCGACGACGCCGTCCTCCCCGCCGAGGTCACCGTCACGTTCGGCGCGGCCAAATGCGGACTCGGCGGGGGAGAAGGCCTCGCCGGGCGGATCGTCTTGGTCGACCTGGGGCTGGATCTGCCGGAGGCGACGGATCGTGTCGAGGTGGAGCGGGTCGTCGCCGGTGGCGACGCTCAGCGCGCGTAGCGGTCGACGAATGTGCGGAGGATGCGCTGCGGATGCTCGACCGGTGCCCGTCTCACCGCCGCCAGGGTCGCCTCCAGCTCGTGCGCCGCGAAGTACCCGTAGTCGGCATAGGCGTGGATCCGCACGATGATCCCCTCGAGATCCAGCTCGGGGTGGAACTGCGTCGCATACACGTTCTCCCCCACGCGGAACATCTGCACCGGACACCCCGGTGACGACGCCAGCACGGTGGCGTTCTCGGGCAGGCTGCGGATCGCTTCTTTGTGCCCGACGAACGCGCCGAAGTCGCGGGGAAGGCCCGCCAAGAGAGGATCGGCCGATCCGGCCTCCGTCACGGCCACGTCGGCGACCCCGATCGGCTCTCCGTAGGTGCGGTCGATGGTCGCGCGCAGGTGCGCGCCGAGTGTTCCGATGCCGTAACAGGCACCCAAGAACGGAAGATCACGCGTGACCACCTCGTCGAGGAGCGCCGCGAACTCCGCCTCGACGCGTCTCTGCACGGCGGACTTCCGTTCGAGCGGGTCGGAGGCGTTGAACGGCCCGCCGCCGACGAAGATCCCCGACAGCCCGTCGAGATCGAGCCGCGGCAGGGGGCCCGCTTCGAGGCGGATCCGGATGAGGTCGCGCTCAGCGAGTCCGGTGCCCTCGAGGAAAAGACGGTACTCCTCATCGGCCGGCACGTCTTCGGCCCGCGTGGCGAGGAGGGCGAACGGCTTCACACCTCACGATAACCCGGCACGAGGGGACACCGGTCGACGACTCGGTGCCCCCGGTGCCCGATCAGCCCGGTAGCGCGACCAGGCCGAGCTCGACCGGGGAGATGAGCTGGGCGTGCCGGGGAACGATGCGCACGGTGTAACCGAACGGACCGGTCTGCGTGAGCCGCAGAGAACCCACGAAGGTCACCAGGCCGTCGGGTGAGACGGCCTGCGGGGAGAGCTCGCTCACGTGGCGCGTGCGGTCGAGGCGGCCGTCGCTGTCCGCGTGGCCGTGGATCAGCTCCGCGGTCACGTCCTCGGGGGTGAGGTCGCCGAGCCGCACCCGCGCGGTGACGGTGAGGGTCTCGCCGGTCTTCGCGTGCTGCGTCGCACCGTCCACGTCGACGCTGTCCACCCGCACGTCCGTCCACGCGTGGCGAACACGGGCGATGAAGGCGGCCAAGTCCCTCGCGGGGGCGTGATCGTCGCGTGCGAGCTCGGCGTCGTGTCGCGCCGCCGGCATGTAGAGCTCGGTGACGTAGTCGCGCACCATGCGGTCACTGGTGGCCTTCGCGCCGAGATCGGTCATCGTGTGTCGCACCATCTCTAGCCAACCCGTGGGTGTGTCGCCGGCGCGGTCGTAGTAGGCGGGCACGAGTCGGTTCTCGATGAGGTCGTACAAGGCGGCGGCTTCCGCGTCGTCCCGTTCGTCGTCGTTCGCGGCGGTGTCGGCGGAGGGGATCGCCCACCCGTTCCGACCGTCGAACCACTCATCCCACCAGCCGTCGAGGATCGACAGGTTCAAGGCGCCGTTCAGCGCGGCCTTCATGCCGCTCGTCCCGCACGCCTCCAAGGGGCGCAGGGGGTTGTTCAGCCACACGTCACACCCGGGGTACAGGTGTTTGGCGAGCCCGATGTCGTAGTCGGGGAGGAAGACGATGCGTCCCCGCACACGGGGATCCTGACTGAACCTCACGAGCTGCTGGATGAGCACCTTGCCCGAATCGTCTGCCGGGTGGGACTTGCCGGCCACGACGATCTGCACCGGACGCTGCGGATCGGTCAGGATCCGCGTGAGACGCTCCGGGTCGCGCAGCATGAGCGTGAGGCGCTTGTAGGTGGGCACCCGGCGGGCGAAGCCGATCGTCAGGATGTCCGGGTCGAGCGCATCGTCGATCCACGGTGCCGCGACGGCTGATTCCTCCGCGGCGGCCAGTCGCCGGCGGGCCTCCGCCACGAGCCCGGCCTTCATGCGGCGACGGGTCTGCCAGATCGCCGCGTCGTCGACGCGTTCCCGGTCGCGCCAGTCGTGGTTCGTGGTCAGCGCGTCGCCGAACGCACGTTCGCTGAGCTCCTTCAACTCCGGATGGACCCAGGTCGGCGCGTGGACGCCGTTGGTGATCGAGGTGATCGGAACCTCGTCCGCGTCGACGCTCGGCCAGAGGTGACCGAACATCTCGCGGCTCACGCAACCGTGCAGCTTGGACACGCCGTTGGCGTGCTGTCCGAGGTGCAGACCGAGCACCGCCATGTTGAAGGTGTTCGGGTCTCCGCCCGGATACGCCTCGAGCCCCAGCTCGAGCGCGCGCACCGGGTCGAGCCCGGCGAACAGCCCGCCGACCAACGTCGCTTCGATCAGCGAACGCGGAAAACGGTCGATCCCCGCGGGAACGGGGGTGTGGGTCGTGAAGACGGTCGAGGCTCGGACCTGTGCCAGTGCCGAGTCGAAGTCGAGGCGGTCTCGGGTGATCAGCTCCGACATGCGCTCGAGGCCCTGGAAGCCCGCATGGCCCTCGTTCGTGTGGAACACGTCCGGAGCGTCGGTGCCCGTCAGCGTCGACCACGCTCGGACGGCGCGTACGCCGCCGACACCGAGGAGGAGTTCTTGGAGGAGCCGATGCTCACCCCCGCCGCCGTACAGTCGGTCGGTCACACGGCGCAGCTCCTCGGAGTTGCTCGGCGTCTCCGAGTCCAACAGCAGGAGGGGGATGCGGCCGATCTGGGCCACCCACACGCGCGCCGACAGGCGCCTGCCCCCGAAGAGGTCGAGCGCGATCTCCACCGGGGCCCCGTCGGATCCGCGCAGCAGGGTCAAGCCGAGACCGTAGGGATCCAGGGACGGGTAGTCCTCCCGCTGCCAGCCGTCATCGCCTATCGCCTGACGGAAGTACCCGGCGCGGTAGAAGAGGCCGACACCGATGAGGGGGACGCCGAGATCCGAGGCGCTCTTCAGATGGTCGCCGGCGAGGATCCCCAGGCCCCCGGAGTACTGCGGCAGAGATCCGTCGACGCCGAACTCGGGCGAGAAGTAGGCGATGGCCCGTGGTTTGGCCCCGTCGAGGTGCTGGTACCACCGGTCACCGGCCAGATACGCCTGGAGGCGTCCATCCTCTTCGCCGACGCGCTCGACGAACGTGGGATCGTCCGCGAGCGCATCGAGGCGGGACTGACCCAGAGCGCCGAGCATACGGGCGGGATTCTGTCCGACCACCTCCCACAGCTCGGGGTCCATGCTGCAGAACAGTGCGTGGGTGGACCGGCTCCAAGACCATCGCCAATTTGAGGCGAGGCGGTCGAGCGCGGCGAGCGATTCGGCGAGGACGGGGCGGACGGTGAACGTGCGGATGGCCTTCACGCCGGGGAGTCTAGGCCAGACGGGGAAACAGACCACATCCTCGAGGTGATCGCAAGGTGGACCCGCCGCGGGGACCGAGGACTAGGCTCGGGACATGGCTATCGCACGACTACACGGAGGCCCGCTCGACGGGCAGGTGATCCCTGTCGACGACGTCGAGCAGGAGCAGCTGATCGTCCCCTACAGCGAGACCCAGGTGGTCTACGAACGTCGGGGAGAGCTCATCAACACCGGAGACGACGACGGACCCACCGAAGGCGAGTTCTGGTTCGTCGAGTCGGAGGATGACATCGACCCCTACAGCGACACGCCCCGCGACCGGCGCTGATCCGTGACGGAGCCTCAGCGCACGCTCGAGGTCGAGGTGAAATTCGACGTCGAGGCGGATGTCGTCGTTCCCGACTGGTCGACCGTTTCGGGTGTCGCCTCCGTCACGTCGGGGGAGCATCGCACGCTCGATGCCGTGTACTTCGACACGGCCGAGGTCGAACTCGGACGCGCGGGGTACGCGTTGCGCCGCCGGACCGGGGGCCATGACGCGGGGTGGCACATCAAGGGGCCTCGCCGGGGTGCCGGGCGCGAGGAACTCGGCTGGCCGCTCGGCGACGGACCCGTGGACGGTCCGCCCGAGGTCGTCCGTGCTGCCCTCGCCCACGTCACCGAGGCCGAACTGACGCCGCTGGCGCGCATCCGGAACGATCGCGTCGCTTACGAGATGCTCGATGCGGCCGGCGCCGTGGTCGCCGAGTTCGTCGACGACCACGTCCGTACGCGTGACGAACGCGCGGGGGTGGAGCGCAACTGGCGGGAGTGGGAGGTCGAACTCGGTCCCGCAGCTCCGGACGACCACGAGGCGCTGTTCGCAGAGATCGCGCGCATCGCCCACGCAGCGGGAGCGATCGAGGCGACCTCGGATTCGAAGCTGGCACGCGCCCTCGGCGTATGACACGCGCGTGTCGACCGGCCGGTTGACGACGGAAAGGAGCGGGCGCCGCCGGGCGGCCCGCTCCTTTTCCGTCGATCGGTGGGTCAGATGTTGATCATGTGACCGGCGATGCCGTGGAAGGCCTCCTGCACGGCCTCCGACAGGGTCGGATGGGTGTGCACGTTGCGTGCCGCCTCCAGGGCCGTGAGGTCCCACTTCTGCGCGAGGGTCAACTCGGGCAGAAGCTCCGACACGTCCGGGCCGATCATGTGGGCGCCGAGCAGTTCGAGGTGCTCGCCGTCGGCGACGATCTTCACGAAGCCGACCGCCTCGCCGAGGCCGTTCGCCTTGCCGTTGGCGCTGAACGGGAACTTGGCGACCTTCACGTCGTAGCCCTCGTCACGTGCCTGCTGCTCGGTCAGGCCGAAGCTGGCCACCTGGGGCGAACAGAACGTCGCGCGCGGCATCATGCGGTAGTCGCCCAGCGCCATGGTTTCGGCGCCGGCGATGGTCTCCGCGGCCACGACGCCCTGAGCCTCGGCGACGTGGGCGAGCTGCAGCTTGGCGGTGACGTCGCCGATCGCGTAGATGTGCGGGACGCTCGTCTGCATGTAGTCGTCGATCTCGATGGCACCACGCTCGGTGAGCGTGACCCCGGTCTTGTCGAGACCGAAGCCCTCGACGTTGGGGGCGAAGCCGATCGACATGAGCACCTTGCCGGCCTCGACGGAGCCCTGGGCGCCGTCTTTGCCGGTGTAGGCCACGGTGACCTTGTCGCCGTGGTCGGTGATGGACTCGACCTTGGTGGAGGTGAGGATCTCGACGCCGAGCTTCTTGTACTGGCGTGCGATCTCCTTGGAGACCTCGACGTCCTCGTTCGGCAGTGCGCGGTCGAGGAACTCGATGATCGTGACCTTCACGCCGTAGTTGGTCAGCACGTAGGCGAACTCCATGCCGATGGCGCCGGCACCGACGATGGCGATCGAGTCGGGAAGGTCGCGGGCGAGGATCTGCTCCTCGTAGGTGACGACGTTCTCGCTGAGCTGGACACCCGGCAGCAGGCGCACCGTCGACCCGGTGGCGATGATCGCGTTGTCGAAAGTCAGCCGCTCGGTCGACCCGGCCGAGGTGGCCACATCGATGGTGTTCGCGTCGACGAAGCTGCCGCGACCGTCGTACTCGGTCACGGAGTTCTTCTTCATCAGGTAGTGGATGCCCTTGACGTGCGTCTCGGCCACCTTGCGACTGCGATCCCACGCCGTGCCGAAGTCGAAGGACACCTCACCGGAGATGCCGAAGAGGTCGGCCTTGTGGGTGAAGGTGTGGGCGAGGTCGGCGTTGCGCAGCAGCGCCTTCGACGGGATGCACCCGACGTTCAGGCACACACCGCCCCAGTACTTCTCTTCGATGATCGCGACGGACTTGCCGAGCTGGGAAGCGCGCACGGCCGCGACGTACCCGCCGGGACCCGCGCCGAGGATGACGACGTCGTAGTGAGGCATGGGTGTAAGCCTATCGCTCGGAGGGGCCCGCGGAATCCGGTCCCGGCGCGTGCGTGCCGGGGTCGGTCGGGGGAGTGCGGCGGCGCGAGGCGACGAGATACACGACCGCGGCGATGACCGCCAGGGCGACGATCCCCCCGATGACCCACGGGACGGCGGAGGAGACCTCGGAGGACGGTTCGGGCGTCGCCGTGGGGCTGGGGGCGACCGTCTCGGTGGGCGTCGGGTCGGGTTCCGCGCTCGAGGCCGTCGGAGTCGGCGACGGGGTAGGGGTCGCCACGTCGAAGGAGAACTCGCCCGAGATGGGGTGGCCGTCGGAGGAGACGACCTTCCACTGCACGGTGATCGCGCCGGTCGAGTCGCCGACGAGCGGCTGCGTGACCGTCGTCTCGACGACCTCGGGGTCGCCATCGGCGACCGACTCGCCTGCGGAGTCGGTGACGGCGACCTCCGTCGCCCCCTCCTCGGTGGAGAGGATGCCGCTGAAGGTCAGCACGAGTTCCTCGGGCAGCACCTCCACGGTCGAATCGGCCTCGGGATCGGTGGAGACGAGCTCGTCGTGCGCGTGCGCCGGGGCCGCGGCCGCGAGGGAGCCGATCGTCATCAGGACGGCGGTGAGGGCGACGAGGAGACAGCGGAATCGAAGGGTAATCGCGTGCGTCACACCGCCGAGCCTACCGGGCTGTCCCGGACTCGACACGGGTGGGGGTTTCTGAGTAGTTTCGAGTACCCCCTTCGCGCACCGAGAGCGGTTTCGCGAGGGCGCCGATCGGATAGGCTTGGGCATCGGAGAGGAAGGACCACCGTGGAGGAATACCGCCGCCCGGAACCGGACGACATTCACCGGGCCGGACGCCCCGGTGACGCCGACCGGGCCGCCCAGAGCGACACCACGCAGACCTTCGGGCACGAATCCGATCTGTCGTATGTCCCGTTCGGCAGCGAGCTGAGTGAGACCGAGCTCGAAGCCATCGAAGCGCTCCCCTCCGGGGCCGCGCTGCTGCTCGTGCGGTCGGGGCCCACAGCCGGAGCCCGCTACCTGCTCGACTCCGACGTCACGACGGTGGGGCGTCACCCCGAGGCCGACATCTTCTTCGACGACGTCACCGTCTCCCGCCGTCACGCCGAGATCACGCGATCCGGCACGGCCTTCGAACTCGTCGATCAGCGCTCCCTGAACGGCACGTACGTCAACGGCGAACGCGCCGACCGTGCGCGACTGGAGAACGGTGCGGAGGTGCGGGTCGGGAAGTTCCGGCTCAACTTCTTCGTGTCGCCCTCCGACCTTCCCGCCACGGAAGGCTGATGGCTTCCGCATCAGCCCGCGAACGCACGCCGTCCGCGGGCCGTCTGAGCATCGGGCAGGTGTTGGCCCGCCTCGCGCCGGAGTTCCCCAATCTGACCTCGAGCAAGCTGCGCTTCCTGGAGGTGCAGGGGATCGTCACCCCCGTGCGCACCGAGTCGGGGTACCGCAAGTTCTCCCACGACGACGTCGAGCGCCTCCGCCTGGCCCTCACCCTCCAGCGAGACCACTATCTGCCGTTGAGCGTGATCCGCGACTACCTCGTCGAGCTCGATGCCGGGCGGGAGCCCGCTCCGCCGACGTCGGTCGGGGCGGCGGCGATCGTCCCCGCACCGCGCCGCTACCGCCGCGAAGAACTGCTCAGCGCGGCCGGGTGTCCGGCGCAGCTGCTCAACGACGCCATCGGCACCGGGGTCATCCAAGGGGCGGAGACCTACACCGAGGAGACGGTGACGCTGTTGCGGTCGCTCGCGGCCTTGAACCGTCATGGGATCGAGCCTCGGCACGTGCGCGCACTGCGGCAGGGGGCCGAGCGCGACGCCGCCCTCATCGAGTCCGCATTGACGCCCCTGCTGCGCCGCACCGACGCGGCATCACGCGGCCGTGCCGGGGAGATCGCCCCGGAACTGGCCCGCAGACTGGACGAAATGCGTGCGGTCTACCTCCGTGCGGCCCTGGACCGGCTGCTCACCTGACGCGACACGCCGAGCCTCGACACCCCGATGTCGTTGCCCGGTGCCCTCCGCTGTTCTAGCGTTGGGGATAACCGATCGGGAGGAGACGCGCATGGGCGCATTCGAAGCGAGTGACCAACCCGCTTTCGTGTCCGACCTCCTCTTCACGGACGGTCTGCCTGAGATGGACGACGAGACCGGCTACCGCGGTGCCGTCGCCGCCCGAGCGGCCGGCATCACCTACCGTCAGCTGGACTACTGGGCTCGTACCGAACTCGTCGAGCCCACCGTGCGTGGCGCGAGCGGCTCCGGCTCGCAGCGGCTCTACGGATTCCGCGACATCCTCGTCCTCAAGCTCGTGAAGAGACTCCTGGACACGGGGATCTCCCTCCAGCAGATCCGCACCGCCGTCGAGCAGCTGCGCGCGGCGGGGATCCGCGACCTCACCGGCACGACGCTGATGAGCGATGGCGCCTCCGTCTACCTGTGCACCTCCAGTGACGAGGTCATCGACCTCGTGAGCCGCGGCCAGGGCGTGTTCGGCATCGCCGTCGGCAAGGTGCTCCGCGAGGTCGAGTCGACGTTGGTCGAGTTCGATCCGCAGCGGCCCGACCAGATGGATGAACTGGCCGCACGCCGCGCCGCGCGTACCGCCTGACCACATTCGCGGATCGTCGTGCGTCAGCGTCGCGCGTCGCTGATCCGCTCGAGGATGCGCGTGGCTGTTCCGGTGCCGTCCTCCGCGCGCATGCGCTCGGCCGCCTCGGTGGTCGCCGGGCGATAGCGGTCGATCCGTTCGATGGCGCGCGAGAGCCGGGCGATGTCGAGGCGCGACGCGCGGATGGGCGAGGGCCCCAATCCCGCGGCCGCCAGGCGGGCGCCCCAGAAGGGCTGATCCGCGATGAAGGGCACGATCACGGAGGGCGCGGCGGCGCCGAGTGCCGCGTGCACGGTCCCCACGCCGCCGTGGTGCACCGCGGCGACCACGCGCGGCAGCACCGCATGGTGGTCCACCGCCTCGCGCACCAGGACGTCGTCGCCGCGGAGGTCCTCGTCCACGCCGAGGCCGCCGAGGCCCGTGACCACCAGAGCCCGCAGACCCTGCGATCGGGCGGCCTCCACCACGGCACGTCCGCGCCGCGTCGCACCGGAGGCGGCCATCGAACCGAACCCCGCGTAGAGCACCTCACCGTCGAGGAACTGCGCGAGTTCGGCGTCCACCGGACGATCCTGCGCGTGACCGCCGCCGGTCCATGCTCCGGTCAGGGTCGTCGTGACGGGCCAATCGTCGGGGCGCTCCAGGACCGCCGGACTCACGGGCACGAGGTTCGACGACGCCGGCGAATCCTGTCGTGGTCGTTCGGGGCGTCCGAGCTCTCGTGAGGCGGCGTCGAGATCCGCGGCGAACATGCGCCGGGCCCCGGTGGCACCGGCGTAGGTGACCCGGTTGAGAGGGCCGAGGCTGAAAGGCACCGTCCCGGCGGCGGGGAACGCGCGGGTGGGCGTCATGGCGGGGACCAGTTCGGCCACGATGTGAGGGACACCGAGCACATCCGCGGCCAGCGGCGCGGAGAGCACCTTCGGGTGGTACAGGATCACATCCGGGGAGGTTTCGCGGGCGGCTCGGACCGCGCCGAGGAAGACGGCGCGCATGATCGGTCGCACCACGGTTCGCAGCGACCGCATCGCCGTGACGGGGGAGACACCCTGTTGCTCGATCACCCGCGTGAAATCGGCGCCCAGCGAGATCGTGACGACACCCTCCGTGTCCGCGCCGGAGTTGTCGGGGAGGGCCACGTGGGCCTGGTGTCCTTCGGTGGCCAGACGCCGGGCGAGCGCGAGGAACGGTTCGACGTCGCCGCGCGAACCGGCGGTGATCAGCAGGACCTTCATGCGTTCATCTCGGACGCCACATGCGATCGCGCGATCTGCGCCGCGGCGAACAGAGCTCGGTCGAGGTCGGCGATCAGGTCGTCGGGGTCCTCGAGGCCGATGGACAGGCGAACCAGCGCGTCGGAGGGCTTCGCGTCGGCGGCCACCGGGCGGTGGGTGAGCGCGGCGGGGTGCTGGATGAGCGAGTCGACGCCGCCGAGCGAGACGGCGTGGGTGAACAGCGCCACCTCGCCGGTCAGTGCCGCGGCGACGGGGAAGCCGCCCGCCAGCTCCACGCCGATCATCGCTCCGGGGCCGCGCATCTGTCGGCCGACCAGCCCGGAGGGGTCACCGCCGGGGAGGGAGGGGTGATGCACGCGGGCCACCATGGGATGGGTGGCCAGCCAGGCGGCGATCTGCGTGGCGGAGGACTGCTGCGCACGGATGCGCGTCGGCAATGTCGGCAGTCCGCGGTGCAGGAGATAGGCGGCCATCGGGTGCAGGATCGCTCCGGTGATCGCCCGGGTGCGCCGCAACGCGGCGGCCCGATCGTCGTCGCAGGCGATCACTCCACCGACAGCGTCGCCGTGTCCGCCGATGTACTTGGTCGCGCTGTGCAGCGACATCGCCGCGCCGAGGTCGAGGGGGCGCTGCAGGACCGGTGTCGCGAAGGTGTTGTCCACGACCACCGGGACAGGGCCCGCCTGGGTCACCGCGTCGGCGATGTCGACGAGCTCGAGGGTGGGGTTGGCCGGGGTCTCGAGGATCACCGCGGCCGTGTCGGGCGTGATCGACGCCGCGATCTCCGCCGGGGCGCAGAAGGTGACCGTGGTGCCGAGCAGTCCGGTCGCCAGGAGATGATCGGTGCCACCGTAGAGGGGGCGGACCGCGACGATGTGGCGGCGATCGGGGGAGACCACGGTGAGGATGGCCGCGGTCATCGCGGCCATCCCGGAGGCGAAGGCCACGGAGTCCGCGCCGTGCTCCAGCTCCGCCAGCCCCTTCTCGAACCGGGCGACGGTGGGATTCCACAGACGCGCATAGACGTGGGAGCCCACCGCGGGCGGGTGACCGCCCGAGGCGAGTGTTTCGTAGGAGAGGCCGCCGAGGTCGACATCGGGCAGGGGATTGGTCGACGAGAGGTCGATCGGGAGCGCGTGCACGCCGAGCGACGCGAGATCCTCGCGCCCGGCGTGGACGGCCGTGCTGTCGATGTGTCGCGTCGATGATGCCATGCATGCATCGTGGGTGACGGTGCGAAAGCGCGCAACCGATGACGTGCCGGCTGCGCACAAACGCATCTCGAAGCGGCGTCGCGGGTCAGGATGCCCCGCGCGGCGGGTCAGGACGACGCAGAGCCCTGGGCCGGCGAGGGGATCCGCCCGATCCGCATGACGCGGTCCAGCAGGGCGTCGAAGTCGGCGGCGAGCTCTTGCGCCGAGTCGCCCGGCCAGATGTGCAGCGGCTTGGCCGCACCCTGTGCCTGCTGGAGCGACGTGCGCTCGGGGAGCTGCGGGGACAGCACGAGGGGCCCGAACATGTCGCGCAGCTCCTTGATGCGGAACTGGTGTTCGATCGACTGCGGGCGCACGCGATTGACGACGATCCCGAGAGGCTGCAGGCGCGGCGACAGGCCACGACGGATCTCCTCGATCGCCCGCAGCGCGCGGTCGGCTGCGGCGACGGAGAACAGCCCGGGCTCGGTGACGACCACGACACGATCGCTCGCGGCCCACGCGGTACGGGTGAGGGCGTTCAGAGACGGCGCGCAGTCGATGAGGACGAGGTCGTACTCGGACTCGATGGTCGCCAACGCCTCCTCCAGCTTCCACACGTCGCGCACGCTCGGGTGCGGGCCGTCGAAGTTGATTGCCGAGGGACTGCCGATCATGACGTCGATCGTGCCGGGGTGGACCTTGGCCCATCCACTGGCGGTGATCGCCTGCTTGACGACCTTGTCCTTGGGGTTGGCCAAGACGTCGGCGATGTTCAATCGCCCGGCGACCTGGATGTCCATGCCCGTAGACACGTCGGACTGAGGGTCGAGGTCGACGACGAGAGTCCGGACGCCCCGCGCGAATGCGGCGGAGGCGAGTCCCAGGGTCACCGTCGTCTTTCCGACCCCGCCCTTGAGGGAGCTGACGGAGAGTACGTGCACGAGGCACTACGTTACCTTCCCCTAGGCTGTGAGCACACTTCACCGATCCGCCATGCACAGCGAGGTACGCATGTTCCGAAAGATCCTGGTAGCCAATCGCGGGGAGATCGCCATCCGTGCGTTCCGTGCGGCGTACGAACTCGGTGCGAGGACCGTGGCGGTCTTCCCCCACGAAGACCGCAACTCGCTGCACCGGCTGAAGGCGGACGAGGCCTACCAGATCGGCGAGACCGGTCACCCGGTGCGGGCCTATCTCGACGTCGATGAGATCATCCGTGTCGCCCGGGAGGCCGGCGCCGACGCGATCTACCCCGGATACGGGTTCCTTTCGGAGAACCCCGATCTCGCCGCGAAGGCCGCCGCCAACGGGATCGTGTTCATCGGTCCGCCCGAGAAGGTGCTCGAGATGGCGGGCAACAAGGTCACCGCGAAAGAGCACGCCATCGCGGCGGGTGTGCCGGTGCTGCGCTCGACCCCCGCATCCGACGACGTCGACGAGCTGCTGGCCCAGGCCGACGAGATCGGCTTCCCCATCTTCGTCAAAGCCGTCGCCGGCGGTGGTGGTCGGGGGATGCGGCGGGTCGCATCCAAGGAGGAACTCGCCCCCGCGATGGCCGAGGCGATGCGTGAAGCGGGGAGCGCCTTCGGCGACGCCCGCGTCTTCCTCGAGCAGGCCGTGCAGCGGCCACGCCACGTCGAGGTGCAGGTGCTGGCCGACAAGACCGGACACACCGTCCACCTGTTCGAACGCGACTGCTCGGTCCAGCGACGCCACCAGAAGGTGATCGAGATCGCTCCGGCACCCAACCTCGAGCCCGACGTCGCCGCAGCTCTCCACGCCCACGCGATCGCGTTCGCGCAGTCGATCGGATACGAGAACGCCGGCACCGTCGAGTTCCTCCTCGAAACCGCCGGCCCCCGCACGGGTGAAGTCGTCTTCATCGAGATGAATCCCCGGATCCAGGTCGAGCACACCGTGACCGAGGAGGTCACCGACGTCGACCTCGTGCAGTCGCAGATGCGCATCGCGTCGGGACAGTCGCTCGAGGATCTCGGGCTCTCGCAGGATCGCATCCAGCTTCGCGGCGCGGCACTGCAGTGCCGCATCACGACCGAGGACCCCACGCAGGGCTTCCGCCCCGACACCGGCAAGATCACCACCTACCGTTCACCCGGTGGTGCGGGCATCCGGCTGGACGGCGGGACGACCGCCGCGGGCGCGCAGATCAGCCCGCACTTCGACTCCATGCTCTCCAAGCTGACGTGTCGCGGTCGCGACTTCGGTGCCGCGGTGCTGCGGGCGCGACGCGCGCTGGCGGAGTTCCGCATCCGCGGCGTATCCACGAACATCCCGTTCCTGCAGGCGGTGCTGGACGACCCGTCGTTCATCGCCGGCGACATCAGCACCTCGTTCATCGACGAACGACCCGGGTTGCTGAGGGGACGCGAGTCGAAGGACCGGGGAACGAAGATCCTGAACTGGCTCGTGGACACCACTGTCAACAAGCCGCACGGATCGAACCCGGTGACCGTCGAGCCGCGTCAGAAGCTCCCGGCGATCGACCTGGCCGCCGAGGCGCCCGACGGAACACGACAGCAGATCCGTGACCTCGGCCCCGCGGGCTTCGCCGCCGCGCTGCGGTCGCAGACGGCGCTGGGCGTGACTGACACGACCTTCCGCGACGCCCATCAGTCGCTGCTGGCCACGCGCGTGCGCACGAAGGACCTCCTGGCGGTCGCACCGTACGTGTCCCGGATGACCCCGCAGCTGCTGTCTGTGGAGGCTTGGGGCGGTGCCACCTACGACGTCGCGCTGCGCTTCCTCAGCGAAGACCCGTGGGAGCGGCTCGAGAAGCTGCGGTCGGCGTTGCCGAACATCGCCATCCAGATGCTGCTGCGAGGTCGCAACACGGTCGGATACACGCCGTACCCGACCGAGGTCACGGACGCGTTCGTGCGCGAGGCCGCGGCCACCGGGGTCGACATCTTTCGCATCTTCGACGCACTCAACGACGTGGCGCAGATGCGCCCCGCGATCGATTCGGTGCTGGCCACCGGCACCGGGCTCGCGGAGGTCGCTCTCTGCTACACCGGGGATCTGCTCAACCCGGCCGAGGATCTGTACACGCTCGACTACTACCTGAAGCTGGCCGATCAGATCGTCGAGGCCGGTGCCCATGTGTTGGCGATCAAGGACATGGCGGGTCTGTTGCGGCCCGCCGCGGCGTCCACGCTCGTCTCGGCGCTCCGCGAGCGCTTCGACGTGCCGGTCCACGTCCACACCCACGACACCGCCGGGGGGCAGCTCGCGACGCTGCTGGCGGCCAGTGCCGCGGGCGCGGACGCGGTCGATGCCGCGGCGGCACCGATGTCGGGGACGACGAGCCAGCCGTCCCTGTCGGCGCTGGTGGCCTCGCTCGCGCACACCGAACGCGACACCGGACTGGACCTGTCGGCGGTGAACGATCTCGAGCCGTACTGGGAGGCGGTCCGCAATCTGTATGCGCCCTTCGAGTCCGGTCTGCCCGGGCCCACCGGCCGCGTCTACCACCACGAGATCCCCGGCGGCCAGCTGTCGAACCTCCGTCAACAGGCCATCGCGCTCGGGCTCGCGGAGGACTTCGAGTTGATCGAGGACATGTATGCCGCGGCGAACCGGATCCTCGGACGTGTCCCCAAGGTGACGCCTTCTTCGAAGGTGGTGGGTGACCTCGCGTTGCATCTGGCGGCCGTGAAAGCGGATCCCGCCGACTTCGAGGCCAACCCGGAGAAATACGATGTGCCCGACTCGGTCGTCGGCTTCATGGCCGGCGAGCTGGGTGATCTGCCGGGCGGATGGCCGGAGCCGTTCCGCTCGAAGGTGCTGCAGGGGCGTGATGTCAAGACGGGGGTCACCCCGCTGACCGCCGACGAGTCCGCAGCCCTGGCCGGGGACGCCGCCGAGCGACGCCGCGCCCTCAACACCCTGCTGTTCCCGGCACCGACGCGCGCCTACGAGCAGTCGTGCGAGGTCTTCGGTGACCTGAGCGTGCTCGAAACCGCCGACTACCTCTACGGGCTCGAGCCCGGCGGTGAGCACGTGGTCGAGATCGACCGCGGTGTGAAGCTCTTCGTCGGCCTCGAAGCCATCGGTGAGGCCGACGACAAGGGTATGCGCACGGTGATGACCACCCTGAACGGGCAGCTTCGCCCGGTGTTCGTGCGGGATCGCAGCATCACGGTCGAGACCCACCAGGTGGAGAAGGCCGATACGTCCAAGCCGGGTCAGGTGGCGGCGCCGTTCTCCGGAGTGGTGACGGTGAAGGTGGGCGTGGGGGACACCGTCGCGGCCGGCCAGCCGGTCGCCTCGATCGAGGCGATGAAGATGGAGGCGGCCATCACCGTCCCGGTCGACGGTGTCGTGGAGCGGTTGGCGGTCGCCGCCACCGCGCAGGTCGACGCGGGTGACCTTTTGGTCGTCATCACGCCCGCGGGTTAGCCTGGAAGGCGCGCCTACGCGCGCGAGAACCTCAGGAGCACCCCGTGAACCCCGATCATCCCGACCACTCGCCGAACGACGAGGCGGCCGAGAACGCCGTCCTCGACGACGCCGGGAACCTCGACACCCATGCCATCGGCCTGCTCGGCACATCCACGCAGCAGGTGTCGGTGTCGTTGCCGGTCGTCCATGGCGACGACGACGACGACGAAGACGTGGTCGACGACGAGGTGTCGTTCGTGCGCGATGTCGTCGGAGACGCCGTCGTCGACGGCGAGTCCTCCGAGGCATCCGCGCCCGCCGAGGCCGCTGAGCCCACCGACCCGGAGTCGGCGGACGAGGACGTCGTGGAGGGGGACCTGGAGACCGGCGAGCAGCCGTTCGTGACCGTCGACATCGACGCGCACACCGCCGAGATCATCACCGACGTCGAGCCCGAGGCCGGTGACGACGGCGACGGGCCGGGCGCGGCTGCGGAAGCCCCCGACGTGGCGCCGTCTCGCCCCGTGCCGGAGGCCGCATCCGGTGCCGTTTCCGATGTCGAGCCCGACGTCGCGCAGGGTTCGCCGCACGAGGCATCGCTCGGGCAGGATGAGAGAGTGTCCGAGACCCCGACCGACGCTCCGTCGCCCGCGCCGACGACGGGTGTATCCGCACCCGCGGCGACCTCGCGCTCTGCGGCCGCCGGTGAGGCGAACACCGGCAGCGTCCCGGCCACCCGATGGGAAGCTCAGCACCCCGGTGAACCCCACCCGACCGGACGCGCCGAGGAGGTCGAGCGCGTGCAGACCCGCGCCGAGGTCGCGTTGACCTCGAAGCGCCTCGGCGAGTTCGAAGCCGGCCGTGAGACCGCAGACCTGCTCACCGCCGACCGGTTGCTCGACCCCGCCCAGATGGCCCGTCCCGAGCCGGAGGGCTACTGGCAACAGCTCATCTACGCTCTGTCGGGCAAGCGCATCCACCTCGGTGACAGCAAGAAGGCGCAGGCGCGCAAAGAGCTCGATCGCAAGATCGCGGCACCGCTGCCCGGCGCCGCGCGATTCGTCCCCGTCATGTCGCGCAAGGGCGGTGTGGGAAAGACCACGGTCACGACCCTGTTGGGTATGGCCCTCGCCGACGCGCGGGACGACCGCGTGATCGCCGTCGACGCGAACCCCGACCGGGGTACCCTCGCCGACCGGATCGGGCGCACCAGCGGCAAGACGGTGCGCGACCTGGCGCGCGTTCGCGGTCAGGTCTCGGGCTACAGCGACATCTCCTCGATCGTCGCCCGCGACGAGACGCGGCTCGACGTGCTCGCCTCGGACGCCGATCCCCAGGTGTCCGAGGCCTTCAACGGTCGCGACTACCACGACGTCGCGAGCGTGGCCGCGCACTACTACTCCATCGTCCTCACGGACACGGGTACCGGAGTCGTCCACTCCGTGATGGGCGCGACACTGGACCTGGCCGATCAGCTCGTGCTCGTCGCCGGTCTCAGTGTCGACGAGGCCAGACTCGCCTCGGAGACCTTGACCTGGCTGGAGACGAACGGATACGCCGAGCAGGTCCGCAAGGCCGTCGTCGTCCTCAACAGCGGTCGCCCCGGTGCACCGCTCGTCCAGCTCGACCAGCTCGAAGCCCATTTCCGCACGCGGGTGCGCGCCGTCGTCCGGATGCCGTACGACGCCCACATCGCCACAGGATCGTCCATCGTGTTCCGCGACCTCGACGCGGGGACGCGGCAGGCCGCCCGCGACCTCGCCGCCGTGGTCGTGGAGGGGCTCCGCTCGACGCCGGCGGCGGCCTGAGATGGCCGTCCGCGCGATCCGCATCTTCGGCGACCCGGTCCTGCGGGCGCCCTGCGCGACGATCGAGACCATCGACGACGGCATCCGCTCGCTCGTCCGGGATCTCCTCGACACCGTCGAACCCCCCGGCCGTGCGGGTGTCGCGGCGCCGCAGATCGGAGTCGGGCTGCGCGCGTTCAGCTACAACATCGACGGCGACATCGGGTACCTGCTCAATCCCGAGATCATCGAGCTCTCGGGGGATCCGGAATACATCGGCGAGGGCTGTCTGTCGGTGCCGGGCCTCTGGCACGATGCGCTGCGTTACCCGTACGCCGCGGCACGCGGCATCGACGTGGACGGTCGCGAGGTGGTCCTCGAGGGCGACGGGCTCATGGCCCAGGCCCTGCAGCACGAAACCGATCACCTCGACGGCAAGCTCTACCTCACCCGGCTCGCGCCCGAGACCCGCAAGATCGCGATGCGCGAGATCCGAGAGTCAGACTGGTTCTGACCTGCGCGCAGAAGGAGGAGGACCCGACATCGACCGGGTCCTCCTCCTTCTCCGTCTCGTGGACGCTACTTCAAGGAGACGTTGGTCGTGTTCACGGGGACGTCGTAGATCTCCTCGATCTCGGCCGAGAAGTCGTCCATGATCACGTTGCGCTTGATGCTCATCTTGGGCGTCAGGTGTCCGGAGGCCTCGGTCCACTCCGTCGCGAGGATGGTGAACTTCCGGATGGACTCGGCGCGTGAGACCAGCGTGTTCGCGTGGTCGATCGCCTTCTGGACCTCTGCGCGCACGGCGTCGTTGTTCGCGGCGTCTTCGAGTGACATGTCCTCGGGCAGGTTGTTGTTGGCAAGCCACGTCGGGAGCATCTCGGGGTCGAGGGTGATCAGCGCGGAGATGAAGGGCTTCTGGTCGCCGACGACGACGACCTGACCGATGATCGGGTTGGCGCGGATCGGGTCCTCGAGTGCCGCCGGGGCGACGTTCTTGCCGCCGGCGGTGACGATGATCTCCTTCTTTCGGCCGGTGATCGTGAGGCACCCGTCGGCGTCGAACGCGCCGATGTCGCCCGTGTGGAACCACTCGCCGTCGAAGGCCGCCGCGGTGGCCTCCGGGTTGCGCCAGTACTCCTTGAAGACGTTGACGCCTTTGACCTGGATCTCGCCGTCGTCCGCGATGCGCACACCGACCCCGGGGATGACGGGGCCGACCGTGCCGATCTTCATCAGTTGGGTCGTGTTCACGGTCGCCGGCGCGGTCGTCTCGGTCAGACCGTATCCTTCGAGGATCACGACGCCGAGGCTGTGGAAGAAGTGCCCGAGGCGGGGCCCGAGCGGGGCCGAACCCGAGACGGCGTAGATGACCCTGCCGCCCATCGCGTCGCGCAGCTTGCTGTAGACGAGCTTGTCGAACAGTCGGAACTTCAGGCGGAGCCCCAGCGGGACCTTCTTGCCCTCCTGCTCCAGCTTGGAGTGCTCGATCGCCGCGTTGGCGGCGGCGTGGAAGATCTTGCCCTTGCCGCCGGCTTCGGCCTTCTGCTCGGCGGAGTTGTAGACCTTCTCGAATACGCGCGGAACGGCCAGCAGGTAGGTCGGTTTGAACGACCCGAGTGCCGGCAACAGTTGCTTGGTGTCGGGCTGGTGGCCCGTCTTGACGCCGGCGTGCACGTTCAGGATCGAGATGAAGCGCGCGAACACGTGTGCGGTCGTGATGAACAGCAGCGTGGAGGCGCCGGGTGTGGTCAACACATCGTTGAGCGACACGAAGCAGTTGCGCGTGAGCTCGACGAAGTTGCTGTGGGTCAGCACGCACCCCTTGGGGCGGCCTGTCGAACCGGAGGTGTAGATGAGCGTGGCGATGTCGTCGCCGTTGGCCAAGTTGCGTCGGCGTTCGATCTCGTCGTCTTCGACACCGGTGCCCTCGGAGACGAGACGGTCGAGATCACCGTCGTGCATCGCCCACACCGAGCGGATCAGCGGGAGTTCCCCGCGCACCTCGGCGAGTCGGGCGGAGTGGTCCTCGGACTCGACGATGCAGGCGACGGCGCCGGAATCGGCGAGGTTCCAGGCGATCTGGGAGGACGAGGACGTCTCATAGATCGGAACCATCACGGCACCGGCGAAGAACAGGGCGAAATCGACGAGGGTCCAGTCGTAGGTGGTGCGGGCGATGAAGCCCACCTTGTCGCCGGGCTCGACGCCCGCGGCGACGAGGCCCTTCGCGAGCGCGATCACCTGTTTGTGGAACTGCGCGGCGGTGATGTCGCGCCAGCCGGTGCCCTCCGGCACGGCGAACAACGCCCGATTCGGGGTCTCGTTGACCCGGTCGACGAGCAGGTCGGTGATGTTCGCGTCTGGATCGGCGGGAACGACGGCGGGGATGGTGAACTCGGTCACGGCAACTCCTTTGGTACCGGGGGCGGTTTCGGTGTCGGACTGTGAATCGAGTGTAACCGAGCGGCGTTCGATTTCGGCGGGAGCCGCCCCCGCGAGGCGTGCCCGGTTCGTCGTTCGCCTCGCCCTACTAGAGTGGTTCCGCCGTCGCGCCTGCGGTCGGCCGGAAAGGATGACGTTGCTCAAGGTCGGTATCGACATCGGTGGCACGAAGATCGCGGGAGGCGTCGTCGACGCCGAAGGCCGCATCGTCGAGAAGTTGCGCGTGGCCACACCCACCGACACGGCCTCGCTCGCCGACGCCGTGGTCGACATGGCGCGCCATTTCGCCCAGAACCACGAGGTCGCGGCGGTCGGCGTCGCAGCGGCCGGGTTCATCGACCGTGATCGCGCCGTCGTGCTTCACGCGCCCAACATCGCGTGGCGCGACGAACCGATCAAGGCGGCGCTGGCATCCCGCATCGACGTTCCCGTGACCATCGAGAACGATGCCAATGCCGCGGGGTGGGGCGAGTTCCGATTCGGTGCCGGACGGCACGTCGACAACATGACCATGCTGACGATGGGCACCGGCGTGGGCGGTGCGGTCGTCATCGACGGCACGTTGCTCGTGGGCGGTCACGGCATCGCCGGGGAACTGGGCCACATCCGGTTCATCCGTGACGGGCGCCCGTGCGGCTGCGGTCAGAACGGCTGCCTCGAGCAGTACGCCTCGGGCCGCGCCCTGCAACGGGAGGCCCAGGAGATCGCCGAAGACGAGACCGGGATCGGTGCGGGACTGGCGGAACTGCGGCGGGAGACCGGAGGGCTGAAGGGTCCCGCGATCTCGCGTCTGGTGCTCGCGGGCGACGCGGGGGCGATCGAAGCGATCCGACGTGTCGCGACGGCGCTCGGCGAGGCGTGCGGCGGATTCCAGGCGGTGCTGGACCCGGAGCTGTTCGTCATCGGCGGGGGAGTCGCCGGCCTCGGCGAAGACCTGCTGGTGCCGATGCGCGAGGCATATCGCACCGCGTTGCCGGGCTATGGCGAGCGGCCGGTGGCGGAGTTCGCCATCGCGCAGCTCGGAAACGATGCCGGCCTGATCGGCGTCGCGGATCTGGCGGAGGTCGCGTAGCGATGTTCTATTGGCTGATGAAGTACGTGGTCATCGGACCGGTGGTCAAGGCCATCTTCCGGCCATGGATCGTCGGTCGACGCAACATCCCCGCGCAGGGGGCGGCGATCCTCGCGAGCAATCACCTCTCGTTCGCCGACTCGATCTTCCTGCCCCTGATGATCGACCGTCCCGTCTCCTTCCTCGCCAAGAGCGACTACTTCACCGGCAAAGGCCTGCGAGGCTGGGCCACGCGGGTGTTCTTCAAGGCCACCGGGCAGCTCCCGATCGACCGGTCGGGAGGCAAGGCCTCCGAGGCGTCCCTCAACACCGGGCTCCAGGTCCTCGGGCGCGGTGACCTGCTCGGGATCTACCCGGAGGGCACACGCAGCCCGGACGGGCGCCTCTACCGTGGGCGCACCGGCATCGCACGCATGGCGCTTGAAGCGCACGTGCCCGTCGTCCCGGTCGTCATGGTCGACACCGACACGATGATGCCGATCGGCCGCCGGATCCCCCGCGTCGTGCGGGTGGGCGTGGTCATCGGTGAACCGTTGGATTTCTCGCGGTTCGAAGGGATGGAAGGCGACCGCTACATCTTGCGCTCCATCACCGACGAGATCATGGTCGCCCTGCAGCGTCTGGGGGAACAGCGCTACGACGACGTGTACGCCTCGACGGTGAAGGACCGTCTCGTCCAGCGCGGCTAGACTTGTCGGGTGCCCCAGCAGCTAGACCCTCTCGACCAGTGGCGGAACCTCCCGATCAAGCAGCAGCCGGCGTGGCCTGACCCCGCCGCGGTCGCCGCGGTGTCGGAGGAGATCGCCGGACTCCCGCCCCTCGTGTTCGCCGGCGAGGTCGACCTGCTTCGTGAGCGGCTCGCCCGTGCGGCCGCCGGGCAGGCGTTCCTGCTGCAGGGGGGCGACTGCGCCGAGACCTTCGCCGGGGCGACGGCCGAGAAGATCCGCAACCGGATCAAGACGGTGCTGCAGATGGCCGTCGTCCTCACGTACGGCGCCTCGATGCCCGTCGTGAAGATGGGGCGCATGGCGGGCCAGTTCGCCAAGCCGCGGTCGAAGGACACCGAGACCCGCGGCGACGTGACCTTGCCGGCCTACCGCGGCGACATCGTCAACGGTTTCGACTTCACCGAGGCCTCGCGCACCGCCGACCCGCGGCGTCTGTTGCAGGGGTACCACACCGCCGCGTCGACGCTGAACCTGATCCGCGCGTTCACCCAGGGCGGATTCGCCGACCTCCGCGAGGTGCACAGCTGGAACAAGGGCTTCGCGCAGAACCCGGCCAACCAGCGCTACGAGCGTCTGGCGACCGACATCGACCGCGCCATCAAGTTCATGGAGGCCGCCGGCGCGGACTTCGACGAGCTGCGGCGCGTGGAGTTCTACACCGGGCACGAGGGTCTGCTGATGGATTACGAGCGCCCCATGACGCGGATCGATTCCCGCACCGCGACGCCGTACAACACGTCGGCGCACTTCCTGTGGGTCGGGGAGCGCACCCGCGAGCTCGACGGCGCGCACATCGACTACTTCTCGAAGATCCGCAACCCCATCGGCGTCAAGCTCGGCCCCTCCACGTCGCCGGAGGTCGCGCTCGAACTCATCGACAAGCTCGATCCCGAGCGCGAGCCGGGACGACTGACGTTCATCACCCGTATGGGGGCCGGTAAGATCCGCGACGCACTGCCGCCGTTGCTGGAGGCCGTCAAGGACTCCGGCGCCACCCCGCTGTGGGTCACCGACCCGATGCACGGCAACGGGATCACGACGCCGACCGGGTACAAGACACGTCGGTTCGACGATGTCGTGGACGAGGTGCGTGGCTTCTTCGAGGCGCACCGGGCCACCGGGACGCACCCGGGCGGCATCCACGTGGAACTCACCGGAGACGACGTCACGGAGTGCCTGGGTGGTTCGGAGATGATCGACGAGGCGACCCTCGCCACGCGCTACGAGTCACTGTGCGACCCGCGCCTGAACCACATGCAGTCGCTGGAGCTGGCGTTCCTCGTCGCCGAGGAGCTCGAGAACCGCTGACTCAGCCGGTCACGGTGATCTGCAGGGTCACCGTGGTCCCGCGCACCCGCATGCTCGAACCGGCGGGATCCTGGGTGGACACCTCGGTCAGGTCGTCGGGCCAGACATTCCACAGTGCGGAGTAGTTCACCTCGAACCCCTCGGCGCGCAGGGCGTCGGCCGCGCTGTCGCGGGTCATGCCGACCACGTCGGGGACGGGGAACAGGGGAGGGCCGCTCGAGATCACGAGGCTCGTCCGGTCCCCGGGGCGCCACCAGCCGCCGCCCTCGCGGTCGGTCATGTAGATCACCCGTCCCTCGGCGATCTCGGTACTGGCCTCCTGCGAGACCGAGGCCACCTCGATGCCGGCCCCCTCGAGCGTGGTGCGTGCGTCGCTCTCGGTCATGTCGCGCACCGAGGGGAGTGGACCGAGGGAGACGCTCAGGATCGCACTGTCGCCCTCGTTGACCGTGCACTCCTCCCCACACTCGACGGGATCGCCGCCGTCGCGCGGCGTCACGAGCACGCCCACGACGAGACCGGATTCGGCATCGGTGTAGAAGTCCTCGTTCTCGCCGACCGCGATGCGGGCACCCTCCAGCTGCGCACGCACGTCATCCTCGGCCTGCCCCGTCAGGCCCGTGAAGGAAACCTCTGCGGGGCCGAGAGAGACGCGGACGGTGACCTCGGTCTCCTTGTCGACGCGTGCCCCCGCCTCGGGATCGGTTTCGACGACGAGGCCGCGTTCGACCTCGAGACTGTGGACGCCCTGTTCCGCGGCGATGAGCGTCTCGCCGGCCAACGCGCTCTGCGCCTGCTCGAAGGTCAGGCCGCCGAGGTCGGGGACCGCGACCTGCGAACCCGGCCCGGAGCCGAACCACCAGCCGACCCCGCCGGCGAACGCGGTGAGCACCACCACGAGAACGAGGATCCACGCCCCCTTGCGGGAACGCCGGCGGGACGCCTGCCGGAGTCGGGAGGTGTTGTCGACGTCGTCGACGATCGCCGCCGGCCCGGTCACGGCGGCCGGAAGGACCTTGGTGAGCTCCCCGGAAGCGCCGGTCTCGTCGCGCACGACACCGGTGCCCACGGTGCGCGTCACTTGGGGGGACACGCCGAGTTCCCGTTCGATCTCACGGAGCCGCTCGAGCATCACACGCGCATCCAGCGGACGGTCGTCCGGCAGCTTCTCGGTCGACCACAGCACCAGCTCGTCGAGCTGCTCTGGGACGCCGGGGTTCTTCACACTCGGGCGGGGCACCGAGTCGGTGGCGTGCTGGTATGCGATCTGCATCGGCTGTTCGCCGCGGTAGGGCTGCTCGCCGGTGAGCATCTCGTAGAGCATGATCCCGAGCGCATAGATGTCGCTGCGGGCATCGGCGGTACCGCGGGTGACCAGTTCCGGCGCCAGATAGGCGATCGTGCCGAGCAACTGCGCACCGGTCGCGGTGTTCGCCGTCGTCGCGCGGGCGAGGCCGAAGTCGCCGATCTTGATGCGCCCGTCCTCGGCCAGCAGCACGTTCTCCGGCTTGACGTCGCGGTGGACGATTCCCGCGCGGTGCGCCGCGGCGAGTCCGGAGAGGATGGCGTCCATGATCGAGATCGCCTGGGGGATGGTCAGTCGGCGCTGCTCTTTGAGGAGCTCCCGGAGCGTGATGCCGGGCAGGTACTCCATGACCAGATAGGCCATGTCGCCGTCCTGGCCCTGATCGAACACGTTCACCACGTGCGGATCGGCGAGCCGCGCGGCGGCCCGCGCCTCCTGGATGAACCGGCTCTGGAAGACCGAGTCGTCGCTCAGGTGGCCGTGCATCACCTTGAGGGCGACGCGACGTTCCAGGCGCAGGTCCGTCGCGACGTAGACGGTCGCCATGCCGCCCCGGGCGATGCGAGCACGCACACGGTATCGGCCGTCGACCAGACGGCCGATCAGCGGATCCGTCTGCTGACTCGTGCTCACGAGTGAAGTCTACGGACGCCCGCCTGTGAGCCCCGGTGCGCCACCCCGCCCGACGCGGACTCCACAGGGTCGTCTGCGTACCGCCGGCCGACGTGCAGGTGAGATAGTGAAGGGGTGACAGAGGATGCTGCTGCGACGCCGACCGACTGGTTGACGCTCCCCGAGATCTCGGAATTGCTCGACGAATCGCTCGGACGTGTCAAGCGACTGCTCGACGAGTCGTATCTCGTGGCCTCGCGACGCCACGGTGCTCCGCGGGTTCCCGCCGCGTTCATCGCCGACGGCAAGCCGCTCGCGGCGTTGCGGGGGACCGTCATCGTGTTGCACGACGCCGGTTTCGACGACGAGGAGACCATCGACTGGTTGCTGACGCCGGAGGATTCCATCGGATCAGCCCCGATCGAGGCGCTCCGGGAAGGCCGCAAGAGCGAGGTACGTCGCGTCGCGCAGACCCTCGCCTGATCCCGGTCAGGTCGAGCGCACCGTGGCCGCGCGGGCGAGATCGCGCAACTGACCGACCGAGGCGTTGTCCAGGCGGGCGCCCGACAGGGCACGGTCGGCTTGTCGCGCCCAGTCGGAGATGAGCGTCTCGACGCGGTCGAGCGCACCCGTGTCGATGATGGTGCGCTGAAGGGCGGCGATCTGGTCCGGCTCGAGGTCGGGATCGCCGAGCATCTCGTCCATGAGACGTCGCGGGCCCGGCTCGAGGGCGTCGCGGGCGTACGCGATCAACACCGTCCGCTTGCCCTCCCGCAGGTCGTCGCCCGAGGGCTTGCCGGTCTGGTGCGTGTCGCCGAACACGCCGAGCACATCGTCGCGCACCTGGAACGCCAGCCCCACGGGTGTGCCGAAGGCGGCCAGCGCGGCGGTCTGCGTCTCATCGGCCCCCGCCAGGGCTGCGCCGATGAGGAGGGGCTGGAGGATGCTGTAGCGGGCCGATTTCAGTTCGGCCACCCGGAGCGCCCGTGCGGCGTGGGTGTCATCGGGCTGCGTGGTCCAGGTGGATTCCTCGGCGACGTCGAGGAACTGGCCGACGGTGACCTCGCGTCGCATCGTCGCGTACTCGGTGCGGGTGCGTGCGGCGCGGGGCGGGGTGAGGGGGGCCAGACCCGCCTCGAGGAGGTCGTCGGACCAGGCGACGAGCAGATCGCCCAGCAGGATCGCTCCGGAGCGCCCGAAGGCCGAGGGGTCACCGTCCCACCCGGCATCGGTGTGGTGGGATTCGAGCGCCTTGTGCGCGGCGGGGTGGCCACGCCGGGTGTCGGAGTTGTCGATGATGTCGTCGTGGACGAGTGCGGCGGCGTGGAAGACCTCGAGCGCGGCGGCGGTGTCCAGGACCGCGTCCGGGATCTGCTGCGTCGGCCCGCCGCCGCCGGCGGCGGCGACCGCCCGCCACCCCGTGATGCAGAACCGTGCACGCAGCCTCTTCCCGCCCCGCAGTGCCGCGGCGCCGGCGTCGACGAGCAGGGTCGCCTCGTCTCCCCACGCGGCCGCGTCGCGGCGCTGAGCGGCGACGAAAGTATCCAGTCGCTGGGAAATCACCTGGGGGAGGTCTGGAGCGGTTGACACGGGCCTAGCCTAGTAATCGACAGCCCGGGTAGAATGTCGGGAAGATAACAGCAGTCCAGAGGGGGATGCATGCCACTGTCCGAACAGGAGCAGCGTCTGCTCGATGAGATGGAACGCCATCTCATGCGCAACGAGGCCGATGTGGTCACCGCCCCCGACGGCGGCCGATCCCTCAGCTACCGCAACATCGTCTACGGCACGATCCTGGTGCTTCTCGGCCTGGCCGGCCTGATCGTCGGCGTCGCCCTGCAGCTCATCGTGGTGGGCGTGATCGGTTTCGTCGTCATGCTCGGCGGTGTTGTCCTGGCGGTCACGCCGATGCGAGGCGGCACGGTGAGCCCGTCGGTGAAGCCGCCGGCAACGGCATCCGCCGCGCGCCCTTCGGGGCCCTCGTTCATGGATCGCATGAACGATCGCTGGGATCGTCGTCAAGGTGAGCGCTGATCCCTCCACCTCCCTCCACTTCTTCTGAGACACCGGCCTTCGGGCCGGTGTTTTTTTGTGTCCGAGCCGTTCTCCGTGTGATGCGGGGAACGGCTTTCCGCACGTCAGGGGGAGGAAATCGCGATCGAAGTGTTACGAAGTGGAGGAAAGTGGAGTAAAGTGGCGAGCATCCTGGAGGGGCCGGACGAAGGGTGGGGGTGAGTGGCACATGCTGTTGGGCACGCACACTCCCAAGCTCGACGACAAGGGCCGCGTGATCCTTCCCTCCAAATTCCGCGACGACCTCGGCGGCGGAGTCGTCGTGACCCGGGGGCAGGACCGTTGCCTCTACGTCTTCGCCACGGAGGAGTTCGAGCGCGTGCACGAGCGCATCCGCGAAGCGCCCCTGGCGAACAAGCAGGCGCGCGACTTCCTGCGCATGTTCTTGTCCGGGGCCAGCGCCGAGAAACCCGACAGCCAGAACCGCATCACGATCCCGCCGCCGCTGCGTGCCTACGCGGGGCTGGAGAAGGACCTGGTCGTGACCGGTGTCGGCGCCCATGCCGAGATCTGGAACGCCGAGGCCTGGAACACCTACGCCGAGAGCAACGAAGAGACCTACGCCGAGATGGAGCAGGAGGTGATCCCGGGGCTGTTCTGAGCCCTCTGCGCCGACTCCCAGCCGTCCAGCCCTGACACCACTTCCCCGGCGTCAGGTCAGGAACGGATGGGGATCAGCGAAGAGGGACCGCCCATCGACATCATGGACGCACGCGACCTCCACACCCCCGTCATGCTCGAGCGCTGCGTCGAGCTGCTCGCCCCGGCGCTCCAGAAGCCGGGTGCCGTGTTGATCGACGGAACGCTCGGCATGGGCGGCCACTCCGAGGCCCTCCTCGAGCGGTTCCCCGACCTGCACCTCATCGGCCTCGATCGCGATCAGGACGCGCTCGGGATCGCGGGCCGACGGCTGGAACGGTTCGCGGACCGCACGACCCTCGTGCACACGGTGTACGACGGGGTCGACGCGGCGCTGCGCGAGGCCGGTGTCGACCGCGTCGACGGCATCCTCTACGACCTCGGCGTCTCGTCGTTGCAGCTCGATGTCGCCGAGCGCGGCTTCGCGTACTCGCAGGATGCGCCGTTGGACATGCGGATGGACCAGAGCATCGGGATGACCGCGGCCGATGTGGTCGGCGCGTACGGCGAAGGTGACCTCCGCCGCATCTTCGAGCGGTACGGCGAGGAGAAGCTGGCCGGCCGGTACGCGCGGGCGATCATCGCGGCCCGCGCCGAGGCGCCGATCGAGCGATCCGGGCAACTCGTTCAGATCCTCAGCGATGCCACTCCCGCGGCGGTCCAGCGCGCCGGGCACCCCGCCAAGCGCGTCTTCCAGGCGCTCCGGATCGAGGTCAACGGCGAGCTCGCGGCCCTTGAACGGGCGATCCCGGCGGCGATGGGCGCGTTGGCGGTGGGCGGCCGCATCGTCGTGCTGTCGTATCAGTCGCTCGAGGATCGCCTCGTCAAGCGCGCGTTCGCCCGGGCCAGCGCCTCGACGGCGCCCGCCGGCCTCCCGGTCGAGCTCCCCGAACACGCCCCGCGGTTCCGGCTCCTGGTCAAGGGGGCGGAGCTGGCGTCCGAGGAAGAGCGTGCGCGCAACTCGCGCGCCATCCCGGTGCGTCTGCGTGCCGCCGAACGAGTGAGGGAGGCGCGATGAGCACCGCTCCCGCCGTTCATCCGCTCCGGCGGCCGGTCGACGCGCCCGAGCGGCGCCTGCACGCCGTCGCGGAGCCCGACCGCAAACGCCGCCCGAAACTCCTCTACGGCATCATCGCGCTGCTCGGAGCCTTCGCGATCACCGGCGCCCAAATGGCGTTGTCGGTGTTGATCACCCAGACCTCCTATGACATCGCCGAGCTGACGAGCCAGCAGCGCGACCTGACCTATCAGAAGCAGATCCTCGCCGACGAGCTGGCCGGGTTGAGCTCGCCGCAATACCTCGCCGCCAACGCGGCGGCGCTCGGGATGGTCATCGACGAGACACCCGCGTACCTCCGCCTCAGCGACGGTGCCGTGATCGGCGCCGAAGAGGCCGCCGGAACGGTGTCGTCGGTGGATGCGATCGGGCGCGGCGCCGTCGAGAACGCCCTCATCTCCGAGACCCCCCTCGTGACCGCGCCGGACGCCACGATCGCCGGTGACCCGGTGACCGCCGAGGAGATGGGCCTGGCCGCCGACACGCCGCTGCCGGTGACAGACGGTCTGCCCACACCTGCGACACGCTGAACCCATGACGACTCGCGCATCCCGCAGTCCGCGGCGCCGCACCGTCGTCGCCCTCGCCGTGGTCCTCTCGGTGCTGGCCGCCTTCATCGTGCGGCTGGTCGACATCCAGGTTGTGAACGCCGACGACCACATCGAGGACTCGCTGTCGTGGGCCTTCGGCGGGTCGCAGGAGCTCTACGGCACGCGGGGCACGATCGTCGACGCCGACGGGGAGCAGCTCGCCGGGAGCGTGCTCACCTACGATGCACAGCTGGACCCCTCCAACGCCGGTGACATCCGTCGGGCCGACGCAAGCGGCGACAGCGAAGTCGTCCCGTGGCCCACGGTGGCCGCAGAGATCGGTGCGATCACCGGTCAGAGTGGTGAAGAGGTCATGCGGGTCGTCGACGAGGCGCTGGCCGCCGACCCCGACTCGCAGTACGCCCAGCTGGCGCAGGGGCTCAGTACCCAGCAGTACCGCGACCTGGTGTCGCTGGGGGTGCCCTTCCTCTACTTCGAGCCGCGTCCCGACCGCACCTACGTCGATGGCGCCGTCGCGGGGGGCCTGGTCGGCTACGTCGGCAGCGACGGTGTGCCCCTGGCCGGTTTGGAGCTCAGCCAGAACGCGTGCCTCGAAGCGTCGGACGGCACCCTGAGCTACCAGAAGGGCAAGGACGGGGTGATCATCCCCGGGACCTCCCTCGAGGAGCCCGCCGTGGACGGCGGCACCCTGCAACTGACGATCGACCGCGACCTGCAGTGGTACATGCAGCAGCTCATCGCCGAGCAGGCGCAGGACATGGGTGCGCAGTACGGCAGCATCCTCGTCGTCGAAGCGGAGTCCGGCAAGATCCGCGCCGCAGCCGAATACCCGACCGTCGACCCGAACGACGTCGAGGCTGCGGATGTGGATGCGCGCTACAGCCAGCTGTTCACCGCTCAGCGGGAGCCTGGTTCGACCTTCAAGGCGCTCACCGCGGCGACCCTTCTCGACACCGGTGCACAGACGCCGTACTCCACCGTCGACGCCGCGAGCTTCGAGACCTTCCCCAACGGTGCGCGGGTGCGCGACGCTTTCGTGCACCCGTCGTACACGTACACGCTGACCGGCGCGCTGATCGACTCGTCGAACGTCGCGGTGTCGAAGTTCAGCGAACGGGTGTCCGCACAGACCCGGTACGACTACCTCACCGACTTCGGCATCGGCGGAGGCGTGGACGTGGGGTACCCGTCCGCCCAGACCGGATACATCCGACCCGTCGACGAGTGGGACAACCAGACCCTGTACAACACGTCGTTCGGGCAGGGGCTGGTCACCACGATGCCCGAACTCGCGCAGGCCTACACCGCGATCACCAATGACGGCGTCCGCGTGCCGCTGTCCTTGATCGAGTCCTGCACCCTCGCGGACGGGACCGTCATCGAGCCCGACCTGCCCGATCCGGTCCGCGTGATCAGCGAGGAGACCGCCCACCAGGTCAGCACCATGCTCGAGAACGTGTTCTTGCAGAGCACCTACGCGGAGGATGTCGCGATCGCCGGGTATCGCATGGCCGGCAAGACCGGAACGGCGGAGAAGACGGACGGACAGGGGGGCTACAAAGCGGGTGCGTACTTCACCACCCTCATCGGATACGCCCCCGCGGAGGACCCGCAGTACATCGTGCTCGTCAACCTCGACGAGCCGACGAAGGTAGCATCGTCTTCGGCCAACGTCCCGGCGTTCCAGAAGGCCATGACCCAGGTGCTGAAGAACTACCGGGTCATGCCCTCGACATCGGCGCCGGAGGAGCTCCCCAAGTTCGGGTGAGTGAGACGGCCGGAGAACCTATGATCGCGCTCACCATCGCACAGCTCGCCCGGATCGTCTCGGGCCGCCCCGTCCTGTCCGGCGACGACACCCCCGACACCGTGGTGTCGGGGACCGTCGACACCGACTCCCGCAACATCGGACCGGGCGACGTCTTCGTCGCCAAGCCCGGTGAGACCACCGACGGTCACCTGTTCGTGCCCGGTGCGGCCGAAGCGGGTGCGTCCCTCGCCCTCGTCGAGCACCCGGTCGATGCGGCGGTCTCCCAGATCGTCGTCGACGACGTCGTGACCGCGATCGCCGAGCTCGCGAAACACGTCGTCGCCACCGTCCGAGGACGCGGCGACCTGCGCATCGCCGGCGTCACGGGGTCGAACGGCAAGACCACGACGAAGAACCTGCTGGCGCGCATCCTCGAGGAGGAAGGCGGCACCGTCGCCCCCCGCGCGTCGTTCAACAACGAGGTCGGTGCGCCGTTGACGATGCTCCGCGTCACCGACGAGACCCGTTTCCTCGTGAGCGAGTTCGGTGCCAGCGCCCCCGGGGAGATCGCGCGTCTGGCGGGTCTGGTCGAACCCGACCTCGGCATCGTGCTCATGGTGGGGATGGCCCACGCCGGCGGATTCGGTGGCATCGAGGCGACCTTCCATGCGAAGTCCGAACTCGTCCGCGCGCTGCGGCCGGGCGGCGTCGCCGTGCTGAACGTCGACGACCCCCGCGTGGCGGCCATGGCCCCCATCGCGGATGACAACGGCACGACCGTGCGGTGGTTCGGGCGGGGCGAGCGCGCCGACGTGCGCGCCGTCGATGTCGAGGTGTCCGCCTCCGGGACGACGGCTTCCCTCGTCGTGGACGGTCGCGAGCGGACCCTCCGCCTGCGCGTCCTCGGGGAGCACCACGTGATGAACGCCCTCGCCGCCCTCACCGCCGCGATCGCGTTCGGCGTCGACGTCGACGCCGCGATCGCACGACTCGAAGCCGTCGAACTCGCCGAGCGGTGGCGCATGCAGCCGCTCGGCGGCGACCGTGTGCGCATCATCAACGACGCCTACAACGCCAGCCCCGACTCGATGGCCGCCGCGTTGCGCACCCTCGCGCAGATCACGGCGCCGGGCGAGCGCATGGTCGCGGTGCTCGGTGCGATGAGTGAACTGGGGGAGTATGCGGGGGAGGAGCACGACCGCGTCGGGCTTATCGCGGTGCGGCTCGGGATCCAACGCATCGTGGTGGTCGGCGACGACGCCCGGCGGCTGTTCCTCTCCGCGGTGGGCGAAGGATCCTGGGACGGCGAGGCCGTCTTCTTCTCGACCGCGGACGAGGCCTTCGACTATCTCGTGGACGAGCTGCGCGAGGGGGACCGCGTGCTGGTGAAGTCCTCGAATTCCGCCGGGCTCCGTCATCTCGGCGACCGACTCGGAGAGGTGTTCTCGTGAGGTCCCTGCTGACCGCGGCGGCGATCTCGCTCGCCTTCACCCTGTTCCTCACCCCCGTCTTCCTCCGCCTGTTCCGCACGTGGGGGTGGGGTCAGGTCATCCGCACGCCCGAGAGCGGCAACAACCCCAAGCACGGCGCCAAGCGTGGCACGCCCACGATGGGCGGCACGATCTTCATCGTCGGCACGATCATCGGGTACTTCATCGGTGCGTACGTCGGCAACAATCCGCCGACGATCTCGGGACTGATGGTCCTGTGGCTCATGGTGGGGTTCGGTGTGGTCGGCTTCGTCGACGACTACATGAAGGTGCGAAGCCAACGCAGTCTCGGACTGTCCGGTTGGCGGAAGGTGCTCGGTCAGGTGATCGTCGTCGTGCCGTTCGCGGTCGTGGGCTTGAGCTTCCAGAACCTCGCAGGCACCACGCCGGCTTCGCCTTACGTCTCGGTGTTCCGGGACGTCCCGATCCTGTGGTTCTTCGCCCTGGGCCCCATCATCGGATGGCTGATCTACCTCGTGTGGATCATGCTCATCGGCGTCGCGGCGTCGAACTCCGTCAACGTCACCGACGGCCTCGACGGGCTCGCCGCGGGCGCGGGGATCTTCGTCGTCGGCGCGTATTCGCTGATCGCCTTCTGGCAGTTCAACCAGGCATGTGCCGGGGGCAAGGTGCTGCTGCCCGACGTGCAGGGCGGATGCTACGAGGTGCGTGATCCGTTCGATCTGGCCATCGTCTCCGCAGCCTTCGTCGGGGCCCTCGTCGGCTTCCTCTGGTGGAATGCACCGAAGGCGAACGTCTTCATGGGCGACGTGGGTTCCATGGCCATCGGCGGCGTCATCGCCGCGATGGCGATCCTCACCCGCACCGAACTGCTCATGGTGCTCGTCGCCGGCGTCTACGTGGTCGCGTCGGGCTCGGTCATCCTGCAGCGCCTGTACTTCAAGCTCACCCGCGGCAAACGACTGTTCCTCATGAGTCCCTTGCACCATCACCTCGAGATGCGCGGCTGGGCCGAGGTCACGATCGTCGTGCGCATGTGGATCATCGCGGGGCTGCTCGCCGTCTCGGGTGTCGGACTCTTCTACGTCGAATGGCTCGCCCGCACATGACCGACGACCGCCTCACCTCGCTCACCAGCTGGTACGCCGACTGGAAGGGACTGCGGGTCGCCGTCCTCGGGCTCTCGGTCACCGGCTTCTCCGCGGCCGACACGCTCGCCGAACTCGGCGCCGATGTGCTCGTGGTCACCGAGAGCGCCGCCGAGGAGTATGCACGGCTGCTTCCGGTCATCGGTGTGCGCGCCTGGACCGGCTCGCTCGAGGCCGTGCCCGAAGACCTGGCGGCCTTCGCCCCGGAGGTGGTCGTCGCCTCCCCGGGGTTCGCCCCCGACCATCCGCTCATCCGCTGGGTGCGGGAATCGGGCATCCCGCTGTGGGGCGACATCGAACTGGCTTGGCGCGTGCGCGACAAGGTCACGCGGGAGGACGGCACCGCGGCGGACTGGCTGCTGATCACCGGCACGAACGGCAAGACCACCACCACGCGGATGGCCGCGACGATGCTCGTCGCCGCCGGCGTCCGCGCCGCGCCGGTCGGGAACATCGGCACGCCGGTGCTCGACGCGGTCCGCGACCCGTCCGGATTCGACGTCCTCGTCGTCGAGCTGTCGAGCCACCAGCTCTGGTACCTCGGTCTGCAGGAGAGCCCTGATCCGGTCTCGCCGGCCGCGAGCGTGTGTCTGAACCTCGCCGACGACCACCTCGAGTGGCACGGCTCCTTCCAGGGCTACCGTGACGCGAAGGCGCACGTCTACGACCACACCCGCATCGCCTGCGTGTACAACAAGGCCGACGAGGCGACCCGCCTCATGGTCGAGGAGGCCGACGTGGTCGAGGGGGCCCGAGCGATCGGGTTCGACCTGGGTGTCCCCGGTCCGAGCGATCTGGGCGTCGTCGACGGCATCGTCGTCGACCGGGCATTCGTCGACGACCGCCGCACGAGCGCACTGGAACTGACGACCTTCGCCGACCTCGACGCGCAGGGCCTCGCCGCGCCGCACCTGGTGTCGAACATCCTCGCCGCAGCCGCCCTCGCCCGCGCGGTCGGAGCGCCGCCGGCCGCCGTGCGGGACGCCCTCACCACCTTCGCACTCGACCCCCACCGCATGCAGGTCGTCGCCGTCACCGACGGAGTGACCTGGGTCGACGACTCCAAGGCCACCAACCCCCACGCCGCCCATTCGTCGCTGGCCGCATACCCCGGCGCGGTTTGGGTCGTCGGCGGCCTCCTCAAGGGCGTCGACATCAGCGAGCTCGTGGCCGCACGAGGGCCCGGCGCCAAAGCGGCGATCGTCATCGGCACGGATCGTGCCCCGCTCGTGGCGGCATTCGAACGACACGCGCCCGCGGTGCCGGTGTTCGAGGTCGCCTCCGATGACACTGAGGAGGTCATGGCACGGGTCGTCGAACTGGCGGCCGGAGTCGTCGCCGACGGAGACGTGGTCCTCCTCGCCCCCGCAGCGGCCTCCTTCGACCAGTTCGCCTCGTACGCCGACCGCGGGCGACGTTTCGCCGCTGCGGTGCAGGAGCGGATCGCGAAGGGGGACCAGGGTGAGCACGACGCACACACCGCCCCCGGCGACCGCTGAGGGCGACGACTCGCGTGGCGGTCTGACCGCCCGTGTCTCGCTCGGGCGCGTCTTCGCGCCCGTGCCGAGCGAATTCCTGCTCATCGCCTCCACGGCGTTGATTCTGACCGGCTTCGGTCTGGTCATGATCCTGTCCGCCACCTCCGCCACCTCCGCGGCCTCGGGCGAGGCGCCGTGGGACGCCGCGTTGAAGCAAGGCGTCTTCGCCGCGCTCGGTATCCCCCTGATGTTCATCGCGAGCCGCCTGCCGATCCGCTTCTGGAAGCGCATCGCGTGGCCCGCGCTGATCGGTGCGACCGTGTTCCAGCTCCTGGTGTTCACCCCGCTCGGGGTGGAGAACGACGGCAACCGGAACTGGATCGTCATCGGGGGGATCCAGGCACAGCCCTCCGAGTTCCTCAAGCTCGCGCTGGCGCTGTGGCTCGGTTTCGTCCTCTTCCGCAAGCAGACCCTGCTCGGGCTGTGGCGGCACGTGTTCATCCCGGTGGTCCCGGTCGCCGGCGCCGTGATCGCGACCGTCCTGGCCGGTCGTGACCTCGGCACGGGCATGATCCTCGTGCTGATCGTGCTCGCGGCGCTGTTCTTCTCCGGCGTGAAGCTGCGCATCTTCATCCTGCCGCTGATCATCGCGGTGGGTGCGGTGGTGGCGCTTGCGGTCACCAGCCCCAACCGTATGGCGCGGATCATGAGCTTCCTCGATGCGGACTGCGACTACTTCGACGAGTGCTACCAGCCCATGCACGGCATCTTCGGTCTCGCACAGGGCGGAGTGTTCGGACTGGGCCTGGGCAACTCGAAGGAGAAGTACGATTGGCTCCCCGCCGCGGCGAACGACTACATCTTCGCCATCGTCGGCGAGGAGCTCGGCCTGATCGGGTGCATCGTCGTGCTGGCGCTGTTCGCCCTCTATGCGGTCGGTGCGTTCCACGTGATCCGCAAGACCGACGACCCGTTCGTGCGCATCGTGGCCGGTTCGGTGACCGTGTGGATCGTCGGGCAGGCGCTGATCAACATCGGTGTCGTGCTGCGGGTGTTCCCCGTGCTGGGCGTGCCGCTTCCGTTCATGTCGCAGGGTGGCACATCACTGCTTTCGCTCCTGGTGGCCACCGGGGTGCTCCTGGCGTGTGCCCGCTCGCTGCCGGTGCGCACATCGTCCGTCGCGGCTCCGCCGAATCCGGGTCGACGTGCGAAGATCGGGTGAGTGACCACCTACCTTCTCGCCGGCGGAGGAACCGCCGGACACGTCAATCCCCTGCTCGCCGTCGCGGACGGTCTGCGCGCGCGTGATCCCGAGTCCGCCGTCCTCGTGCTCGGCACCCGTGAGGGGCTCGAGGCCCGGTTGGTCCCGGAGCGCGGCTACGAGCTGCTCATCGTCGACAAGGTCCCCTTCCCGCGGCGTCCCAACGGCGACGCGGTGGCGTTCCCCGTGCGCTTCCGCCGTGCCGTCGCACAGGTGAAGGAGCACATCCGTGATCGCGACGTCGACGTCGTGGTGGGATTCGGCGGCTACGCCTCCGCGCCGGCGTACGTCGCGGCCTCCCGCGAGAAGGTGCCGTTCGTCGTGCACGAGGCCAACGCGAAGCCCGGGCTGGCGAACATCCTCGGCGCGCGCCGCGCCGCCGGCGTCGGCGTGGCGTTCGAGGGCACGCCCCTGCGGCGCGGGTCCGTGGTCGGCATGCCGTTGCGTCGCGAGATCGTCGAACTCGACCGGGCGGCGCTACGCTCCGACGCGGCGGAGCACTTCGGCCTCGACGCCGAGCGCCCGGTGCTGCTGGTGTTCGGCGGGTCGCTGGGCGCCCGCCGCCTGAACGAGGCGTTCGGCGAGGGACACGGTGGCGCCTGGCGCGACGTGGTCGGCGCCGGGTGGCAGCTGCTGCACGTCACGGGGGAGCGGTCGAGTCTTGCCGACCCCGGCGTCGACGGGTACGCGGTGCGCCGCTACGTCGACCGGATGGATCTGGCTTTCTCCCTCGCGGATGTCATCGTCTCGCGCGCCGGCGCGGCGACGGTCTCGGAGATCAGCGCGCTGGGGATCCCGGCGGTGTACGTGCCGTACGCGGTCGGCAACGGCGAACAGGCGTTGAACGCCTCTTCCGCCGTCGAGGCGGGGGCGGCGCTCCTGATCGACGACGGCGATTTCACCGCCGAGCGCGTTCGCGACGAGGTGCTCCCTCTGCTCGCCGACGCCTCCCGTCGGGAGGCGATGGTACGGGCGGCGACCCACGTCGGCACCCGGTCCGGTACCGAAAACCTCTTGGCGATGATCGATCACGCCGGTCACGCATGAGAGGTCACCGTCGCAGCGCGTCCGTCACCACGGTCAGGGCTTCCTCGGGATCCATGCGCACCGCCCGCACCTGTGCGGCGAACTCCGCCGCGGCGACCTCGATCCGACGCCGTGCCGGATCGGACGACATCGCCACGAAGGTCCCCGCGCGCCCGTTGGTCTCGATGATGCCCGCGGCCTCGAGCTCCCGGTAGGCGCGCGCCACGGTGCCGGGCGCCACCCCGAGCTCCTGGGCCAGTGCGCGCACCGGGGACAGCCGTGTCCCCGGTGCGAGGGCTCCTTCCCGAACGGCGTGGACGATCTGGGTGCGCAACTGCTCGAACGGCGGGACGGAGAGGGCGGCGTCGACGGTGAATCTCATCGGCGCTCATCCTCGCCGCAGCCTATGCTTCGTGTCAACACAATCAGCACCCTCCCAGCGCGCCGGGAAGAGCCGGGGGCCCGGCCCGGCCTAGGATTGTCGGGTCATGATCAGACCCGACCTCTCCCTCCCGATCCCCGAGCGGATCGAGGCTGCCCACTTCATCGGCATCGGCGGTTCCGGCATGTCGGGGCTGGCGCGGATGTTCCTGCAGCGCGGCATCCGCGTGTCCGGATCGGATCGCGCCGACAGCGACGCGCTCCGGGAACTCGCCGAGCTCGGCGCGACGGTCCATGTCGGGCACGACGCGGCCAACCTGGCCGGTGACGTCGACGCCGTCGTGCACACCGGTGCCATCTGGCCGGAGAATCCCGAGTTCCTCCTCGCGAAGGAGCGCGGACTGCATGTGATCCACCGATCGCAGGCGCTGTATTGGCTTATCGGAGGCCGCCGCCTCGTCTCGGTGGCCGGGGCCCATGGAAAGACGACCTCCACCGGCATGATCGTCACGGCCCTGCGCGACCTCGGCGACGACCCGACGTTCGTCAGCGGCGGCGTCATCGCGCAGCTCGGCGCCTCCAGCGGCATGGGGGCCGATGATCTCTTCGTCATCGAGGCAGACGAGTCGGACGGCACGTTCCTTCTGTACGAGACCTCCATCGCGCTCATCACCAACATCGACGCCGATCACCTCGATCACTACGGCACGGCGGAGGCCTTCGACGACGCCTTCGCCCGCTTCGCGGACGGGGCGCGCGAAGCCGTCGTCATCTCCGCCGACGACAGGGGCGCGCGACGTGTGCGGGAGCGCATCTCCCACGACACCGTCGTGACCTTCGGGGAGAGCCCGGACGCGGACGTGCGACTGGTCGACATCCGTACCGACGGGCCGGTGGCCTTCGCCGTCGAATACGCGGGGCAACGTGTCGACGCGCAGCTCCCGATCCCGGGCGCGCACAACGCGATCAACGCCACCGGAGCGGTCGCGGTGCTGCTCAGCCTCGGTTGGCGGCTCGAGTCGGCCGTGCGCGCCGTCGAAGGGTTCTCGGGAACCGTGCGTCGCTTCGAACTGCACGGCGTCGAACGCGGCGTCAGTGTGTTCGACGACTACGCGCACCACCCGACCGAGGTCGCGGCCGCCTTGTCCGCGGCCCGTACCGTCGTCGGCGACGGGCGCATCATCGCGCTCCACCAGCCCCACACCTATTCCCGGACGCAGGCGATGTACCGGGAGTTCGCAGAGGTCCTGGAGACGCTCGCCGACCACACGGTCGTCCTCGACGTCTACGGTGCGCGGGAGGACCCGGTGCCCGGGGTGACCGGCGCGCTCGTCTCAGAGGCGTTCGCCGACCAGGGTCGCGTGCACTTCGTCGCCGACTGGCAGGCGGCCGCGGACCACACGGCCGCCGTCGCCCGAGACGGCGATTACATCATCACCCTCGGATGCGGAAACGTGCACCTGATCATCCCACAGGTGCTCCAGGCCCTCGCGGGCGACACGGACGCCGCGGCAAGGGAGTAGCACCCGGTGCGCCGGCCGTCACCGCTTCCTCCGCCGCCGCGCCCGAACCGCGACGACGGGGCCTCGCGAATCCCGCATGTCGAGTCGGATCCGGCCGATGCGCGCCCCGTGGACCCGCCGCCCCCGGAACCCCTCGCCCCGGTCGTGGACCTGGAGGAGGTCGCCGGTCGCAGTTCCGGGGAAGGCCCACGCCCCGAGGGCGAGACCGGCGACGAGCCCGAGCAGACAGGGTGGCGCGGTGTGTGGCGTGCGGCGCGGGCGCGACGCCGCGCGCTGCGGGCCGAGATGCGGCGGTTCACCGTGCGACAGCGCCGACGCCGTGCAGTGTGGCTGTGGTCGGTGGGTGCACTGGTCACACTCGTGGTGGTCAGCCTCGGAGCCGCCTACTCCCCGTTGTTCGCGGTCGAGAGTATCCGCGTGGTGGGCGCCGACGCCCTCGACGCCCAGACGGTCGAGGAGGCGCTGGCAGGGCAGCTCGGTACCCCCATGCCCCTCGTCGACGAGAGTGCCGTCAAGGCGGCTTTGGTCACCTTCCCCCTCGTTGAGACCTACACCCTCGAGGCGCGGCCACCGCACGAACTCGTGGTGCGGATCGTGGAGCGCACACCGATCGGCGTGGTGGCAGGCCCCGCCGGGTTCACGCTCGTCGACGCCGCGGGGGTCGCCCTGTCGACGACGCCCGACCTCCCCGAGGGGGCGCCCGTGCTCGACGTCGTCGGCGGGACCGACTCCGCGGCGTTCGAGGCGGTGGGAAAGGTCGTCCGGAGCCTGCCCGAGGCGATACGCGCACAGGTCACCGAGGTGGCGGCGACCTCCGCGGACGATGTGACGCTCACCCTCGGCGGGACCGGAACGCAGGTCGTCTGGGGCAACGCCGACGACTCGGCCCTGAAGGCGCTCGTCCTCGAACGGCAGATGGGCGTGACCCCGCCGGACGACGTCGCCCTCTACGACGTGTCCTCGCCGGATGTCGTCGTCGTCGGCTGACGTCGTGGCGGCGGTTCGGACCTGTCGCGGATGAGGTTTGCGCGACACGCCGCGACCCTCCGAACGCAGGCGCCTCGGGCGCATACGTTCGTTCTCAGGAATTGCATACCGGGCAATTCTTTAAGCCTCTAGTAGAGGTTGAAGGTTGGGTTCGGATGAGACGGAGGCCCGCATGAGCCAGAACCAGAACTACCTTGCGGTGATCAAGGTCGTCGGCGTCGGCGGCGGCGGCGTCAACGCGGTCAACCGCATGATCGAACTCGGCCTTCGCGGCGTCGAGTTCATCGCGGTCAACACCGACGCCCAGGCACTGCTGATGAGCGACGCCGACGTCAAGCTCGACGTCGGCCGCGAGCTCACCCGCGGTCTCGGAGCCGGAGCGGACCCCGAGGTGGGTCGACGCGCGGCCGAGGATCACGGCGATGAGATCGAGGAAGCCCTCCGTGGCGCCGACATGGTGTTCGTCACCGCGGGCGAGGGTGGCGGGACCGGCACCGGCGGTGCGCCGGTGGTCGCCAAGATCGCCAAATCGATCGGCGCATTGACCATCGGTGTCGTGACCAAGCCGTTCTCCTTCGAAGGGCGTCGTCGGCAGAGCCAGGCGGAGTCCGGCGTGGCGAAGCTGAAGGAAGAGGTCGACACCCTCATCGTGGTGCCCAACGACCGGCTCCTGGAGATCAGCGATCGCGGCATCTCGATGATGGAGGCCTTCGCCACCGCGGACCAGGTCCTGCTGGCCGGTGTGCAGGGCATCACCGACCTCATCACCACGCCCGGTCTGATCAACCTTGACTTCGCCGACGTCAAATCGGTCATGCAGGGTGCGGGATCGGCGCTGATGGGCATCGGTTCCGCCCGAGGGGCCGACCGGGCCATCAAGGCGGCCGAGCTGGCGGTCGAGTCGCCTTTGCTGGAGGCCTCGATCGAGGGGGCACACGGTGTACTGCTGTCGATCCAGGGTGGGTCGAATCTCGGCATCTTCGAGATCAACGACGCGGCCCAGCTGGTCAAGGAGGCCGCGCATCCGGAGGCGAACATCATCTTCGGCACGGTGATCGACGACACCCTCGGCGACGAGGTTCGTGTCACGGTGATCGCCGCGGGCTTCGACGGGGGAGAACCCTCGCTCCGTCTCGACCCGGTCGGATCGGCGCGGGTGACCACCGCGGCCACCCCCGTGCTCCCCTCGACCTCTGCCGACGATGCGGCGAAGGAACGCGACGAGGAGGCGGCGCCCGTCCCGGCGCCCGTGGAGAAGGTCTCGGTCGCCGCTCCGGCGTTGCCCGAGTCGTCCTACGACTCGGCGTTCAACGACGACGACCTCGACATCCCGGACTTCTTGAAGTAGTCCATGGCGGACCCGTCCCTCGCGCAGCGTCTGGCGCACATCGACGCCCGCGTCGCGCAAGCGGCGCGGGCGGTCGGTCGTGCGCCTGAGGAGATCACGCGCATCGTGGTCACCAAGTTCCACGCGGCCGACCTCGTGACCGATCTGTACGATCTGGGCGTGCGCGACGTCGGGGAGAACCGGCAGCAGGAATTCAGCGCGAAGGCGGAGCTGGTCGGTCCTCGTGACGGACTGCGGTGGCACTTCATCGGGCAGGCGCAGACCAAGAAGGCACGCGCCATCCGTGCGGCAGCGTCGGTCGTGCACTCCGTGGACCGCGAGAAGCTCGCCGATGCGCTGGATCGTGCGGGTGAGGGCATGCCCGACTTGGATGTGCTGCTGCAGGTCAACCTCACCGACGACCCCGCCCGTGGTGGGGTGGCCCCGGGGGGACTCGAGCGTCTCGCCGAGCACGTCGAAGCGTGCGAGACACTCACGCTGCGCGGCGTCATGGCCGTCGCGCCGCTGGGTGCGGAGCCGGCGCCCGCGTTCGCGGCACTCGCCGACCTCGCCGAGCGGGTGCGGATGATCGCACCGCAGGCGACCTGGATGTCGGCGGGGATGACCGCCGACTTCGCCGAGGCGATCGCCGCGGGTGCGACACACCTGCGGATCGGCTCGGCAATCACCGGTCCGAGGCCCGACCGCGGTTAACCTCGGAACCAGGATGAGCGATCCTCGCCGACAGGCGAACAGGGAGGAACGATGTCGAACGTGCTGAAGAAGTCCATGGTGTACCTGGGACTCGCAGACGAAGAAGAGGTCTACGAAGAGGCCGAGCCTCAGCAGCAGACCTCCCGCAAGCCGCAGGCGACGGAGAAGACCACCGCGCCGGTGACGCCGATCCACCGCCCCGCCGTCGTGCGCCAGCCGGTCGCCACCCAGGTCAGCGAGATCCTGACGGTGCACCCGAAGCAGTACCGCGACGCACAGGTGATCGCCGAGAGCTTCCGTGAGGGCGTGCCGGTGATCATCAACCTTTCGCAGATGAGCGATGCCGACGCGCGCCGACTCATCGACTTCGCGAGTGGTCTGTCGCTCGGTCTGTACGGACGTATCGAGCGCGTCACCAGCAAGGTGTTCCTGCTCTCGCCCGAGAACGTCTCGGTGTCGGGTGAGGGTGCCGTGGCGCAGGCCGACCCCGACGCCGTGCCGTTCGCACACACCTCGTAGGTCGTGGGCGTCCTCCAGATCGTCGCAGGGATCCTCAACTTCCTGCTGCTGATCTATGTTTTCGTCCTGCTCGGTCGCCTCGTGCTCGAGTGGATCCCGGTGTTCAACCGGGAATGGCGGCCGCGCGGCTTCAGCCTCGTCGTCGCCGAACTCGTCTACACGATCACCGACCCGCCGATCCGACTCTTCCGTCGTTTCATCCCGCCGCTGCGCGTCGGCGCGGTGGCCATCGACTTCGGCTTCGCCCTGACGATGCTGGTCTGTTTCATCCTCCTCTCGGTGACACGGTCGATCGCGGCGAGCTGATCCCCCTTCGACACCCCCCGAACCCCCGGCTATGCTTTCCTGATAGCGACCCCGTCGGCATCCGCCCTCGGGCCCCGCATCGGCCAGCGAAACGCGCTCGAAAGAGGTACCACCCATGGCATTGACCCCCGATGACGTCGTCACCAAGCAGTTCCAGCACGTCCGGTTCAAGGAGGGCTTCGACCCGGACGAGGTGGACGACTTCCTCGACGAGATCGTCGTGGAGTGGCGCAAGACCATCGCGGAGAACGAGGAGCTGAAGTCCAAGCTCGCCGCATACGAGTCGGGCGAGCAGGCTCCCGCCGCCTCGGCCCCCGCCGCGGAGGCCCCCGCCGCCGAGGCACCCGCAGCCGAGGCCCCCGCCGCCGAGGCACCCGCAGCCGAGGCCCCCGCCGCGGCCGGTGGGGCCGCCGGTGCGCAGAGCGCGGGCATCATCGAGCTGGCCCAGCGCCTGCACGATGAGTACGTGGCCGAGGGCCAGGCGCAGCGTGACCAGCTGATCGCCGACGCGCAGTCCCGGGCGGCGACCATCGTCGCCGAGGCGGAGGCGAAGGGTCGCGACGAGATGGCGCGCCTCGAGCGCGACCGCACCACGCTGGAAGGCCGCATCACCGAGCTGCGCAACTTCGAGCGCGACTACCGCGCTCAGCTGCGCAGCTACATCGAGGGCAAGCTCCGCGACCTCGAGACCACGTCGACCTCGTCGGGCTCGACCCCGGTGTCGGCGATCGGCCTTTGAGAGGCCGAGCCCCTCTTCACACGGCGGCGGCCGGCATCCTCGTCGCGATCCTCGCGGCGTCGGTGCTGGCCGCCGACCAGTTGTCGAAGTATCTCGCGATCGAGAACCTCCCGCTTCGCGAAGCCGTCCCGGTGTGGGGGGAATTCCTCCAGTGGTATCTGGTGTACAACCCGGGGGCCGCGTTCTCGCTGGGCGAGGGGTACACCTGGATCTTCACGATCGCCCTCGGCGTCGTCGCCGTCGCGATACCCGTCATCGTGATCCGGTCGGTCCGCTCGCGCGTGTGGGCCGTGACGCTCGGTCTGCTGCTCGGCGGCGTGCTGGGCAATCTGTTCGATCGCCTGTTCCGCGAGCCGGGATTCGGGATCGGACACGTCGTGGACTTCATCCTCACCCCGTGGATGTGGTTCTGGATGAACCCGGCGATCTACAACGTCGCCGACATCTTCATCGTGACCATGATGATCGTCGTGGCGGTCCTGATCCTGCGCGGCGTGCGCTTGGACGGCACCCGGGAGTCGGCGGACGTGCCCACCGTCTCGGACGAGCCGGTGGGCGACTGACGTGCCCACCCGCATGATCCCCGTCCCCGACGGCCTCGAGGGTGCGCGCGTGGACGCCGCACTGGCGAAGATGCTGGGCTTTTCGCGCACGTTCGCCGCCGACGTCGCCGAAGCCGGTGGCGTGCTGGCCGACGGGCGGAAGCTGGGCAAGTCAGACCGGCTGGAAGCCGGTGCCTGGGTGGAGGTGACCTGGGAGGACCGCCGCGAACCGGAGGTCGTCCCCGTAGAGGTGCCCGACCTCGGGATCGTGTACGACGACGACGACATGGTCGTCGTGGACAAGCCCTCCGGTGTCGCGGCGCACCCCTCCGTCGGCTGGGAGGGTCCGACCGTCCTCGGCGCCCTGGCCGCGGGGGGATTCCGCGTGGCCACCAGCGGAGCACCCGAGCGACAGGGCGTCGTGCACCGCCTCGACGTGGGCACCAGCGGGCTCATGGTCGTCGCGAAGACGGAACGGGCCTACACGGCGCTCAAGCGCGCGTTCAAGGAACGCGAGGTCGAGAAGATCTACCACGCCGTCGTGCAGGGTCACCCGGACCCACTCGCCGGGACGATCGACGCGCCGATCGGCCGCCACCCCTCGCACTCGTGGAAGTTCGCCGTCACCCCGGCGGGCAAGGACTCGGTCACCCACTATGAGACGCTCGAGGCCTTCCGGGGCGCGTCCCTGCTCGAGATCCACCTCGAGACCGGGCGCACCCACCAGATCCGTGTGCACATGGCCGCCCATCGTCACCCGTGCGTCGGTGACCCGCTCTACGGCGCCGACCCCACACTGTCCGCACGGCTGGGCCTGATCCGCCAGTGGCTCCATGCCCGACAGCTCGCCTTCGGCCACCCGGTCACGGGGGAGTGGGTCACATTCACCTCCGCGTACCCGGACGACCTCGCCCACGCGCTGGATCTGCTCGCCGAGGACTGATCGGAGGGTCGGGCCGCTCAGCGACCGCCTTCGAAGGCCGTCGGGCCGTCGACCAGGGCCGCGGCGATCCGCGCGCGCATGTCGGCGTCGAGGTCGAGGGCCTCCAGATCGTCGACGGCGTACCAGCCGACCTCGGTCATCTCGCCGTCGGCGGGGTACGGCTCGCCGGAGACCCACGAGCAGCGGAAGGTCAGATCGAGATAGTCGGTCTGATCGCCGTTGGCGTAGACGATCCGCGGGATCTGATGGACCCACGCCAGGTGATCGACCCGGATGCCCACCGCGGCCTCCTCCTCCGCCTCCCGCACGGCCGCATCTGCGGGCTCCTCACCCGGGTCGACGATGCCGGTCACCGGGGTCAGCGCGTTGTTGTCCGAGCGGCGGCCCAGCAGTACCTCATCGCCCCGGATGACGACCGCGGTCACGCCGGTCAGAAAGAGCGGGCGCGTACCGATGAAACGACGCAGGTCGAGGATGAAGTCAGGGGTGGGCACGGCTCCACGCTAGCCGACCCGCTGAGCGGTCCGGGCCCGCGGTCCGAGGCGCGACTTAGACTCGACGGGTGGCATCCGACTCCTTCGTCCATCTGCACGTGCACAGCGAATACTCGATGCTCGACGGCGCCGCCCGCATCACCTCGATGGTGCAGGAGGCGGCCCGCCTCGAGATGCCCGCCATCGCGGTGACCGACCACGGCAACACCTTCGCGGCGTTCGAGTTCTACAACGCCGCCAAGGACGTCGGCATCAATCCGATCATCGGCATCGAGGCCTACGTCACCCCCGGAACGCACCGGTCCGACAAGGCGCGGGTGCGATGGGGCTCTCCCGAGCAGGTGAGTGACGACGTCTCCGGTGCGGGCGCGTACACCCATATGACCCTCCTGTCGGAGTCGACGGAGGGGATGCACAACCTGTTCCGGCTGTCGTCGCTGGCGAGCATGGAGGGCTACTACTTCAAGCCGCGCATGGACCGCGAGCTCCTGCACAAATACTCCAAGGGCCTCATCGCCACGACGGGGTGCCCTTCGGGCGAGATCCAGACGCGGCTGCGTCTGGGACAGTACGACGCGGCACGCGCCGCGGCGGCGGAGTTCCAGGACATCTTCGGCAAGGAGAACTACTTCGCCGAGATCATGGATCACGGCTTGTCGATCGAACGACGCGTCCTCGAGGACCTCACGAAGATCGCCAAGGATCTCGACATCCCGATGCTGGCCACCAACGATTCGCATTACACCCACCAGCACGATGCGAAAAGCCATGCGGCGCTGTTGTGCGTGCAGTCGGGATCGACCCTCGACGATCCGAAGCGGTTCAAGTTCGACGGCGACGGCTACTACATCAAGTCGCCCGCCGAGATGCGCCAGGTCTTCCGGGACAACCCGTCCGCCTGCGACAACACGTTGCTGATCGCCGAGCGCTGCCAGGTGGAGTTCAACACCAGCGCGAACTACATGCCGCGCTTCCCGGTCCCGGAGGGGGAGACCGAGGACTCCTGGTTCGTCAAGGAGATCGAGAAAGGCCTCCACGAGCGCTACCCCGGCGGCATCCCGGACGAGGTGCGCAAGCAGGCCGAGTATGAGACCGGTGTGATCACCCAGATGGGGTTCCCGGGCTACTTCCTCGTGGTCGCCGACTTCATCAACTGGGCCAAGGACAACGGGATCCGGGTGGGGCCGGGGCGCGGTTCGGGGGCCGGTTCGATGGTCGCGTACGCGATGAAGATCACCGACCTGGACCCGCTCAAGCACGGGCTCATCTTCGAGCGGTTCCTCAACCCCGACCGCGTCTCGATGCCCGACTTCGACGTCGACTTCGACGACCGTCGCCGCGGCGAGGTGATCCAGTACGTCACGGAGAAGTACGGCGACGAGCGCGTCGCGCAGATCGTCACGTACGGAACGATCAAGGCGAAGCAGGCGTTGAAGGACGCCGGGCGCGTGCTCGGGTTCCCGTTCAGCATGGGGGAGCGGCTGACCAAGGCGATGCCCCCCGCGGTCATGGGCAAGGACGTGCCGTTGACCGGCATGTTCGACAAAGAGCACCCTCGCTACAAGGAAGCGGTGGAGTTCCGCACGCTCGTCGAGACCGACCCCGAGGCCAAGACGGTCTTCGACACCGCCGTGGGGCTGGAGAACCTGAAGCGCCAGTGGGGCGTGCACGCGGCCGGTGTGATCATGTCCAGCGAGCCGCTCCTGGACATCATCCCGATCATGCGCCGCGAGCAGGACGGTCAGATCGTCACACAGTTCGACTACCCGTCGTGCGAGTCCCTCGGCCTGATCAAGATGGACTTCCTCGGGCTGCGCAACCTCACGATCATCAACGACGCGCTCGAGAACATCGAGATGAACCGCGGCGAACCCCTCATCCTGGAAGACCTGGACCTCGAGGACGAGGCGTCCTACGAGCTGCTCGCGCGCGGTGACACGCTCGGTGTCTTCCAGCTCGACGGCGGACCCATGCGGTCCCTGCTGCGGCTGATGAAGCCCGACAACTTCGAGGACATCTCCGCCGTGCTCGCGCTGTACCGCCCGGGACCGATGGGCGTGAATTCGCACATCAACTACGCGTTGCGCAAGAACGGCCAACAGGACATCGAGCCGATCCATCCGGAACTGGCCGAACCGCTGGCCGACATCCTCGACACGACGTACGGGCTCATCGTGTACCAGGAGCAGGTGATGGCGGTGGCGCAGCGCGTGGCCGGCTACACACTCGGACAGGCCGACCTGCTGCGGCGCGCCATGGGCAAGAAGAAGAAGTCCGAGCTCGACAAGCAGAAGGAGATCTTCTTCGGCGGGATGACCGAGCGTGGCTTCTCCGAGGAGGCGCAGGGCACGCTGTGGCGCGTGCTGGAGTCGTTCGCCGATTACGCGTTCAACAAAGCGCACACCGCCGCCTACGGGCTGGTGTCGTACTGGACCGCCTACCTGAAGGCCCACTATCCGGCCGAGTACATGGCCGCGCTGCTGACCAGCGTCGGCGACTCGCGCGACAAGCTCGCCGTCTACCTCAACGAATGCCGTCGCATGGGCATCAAGGTGCTCCCGCCGGACGTCGGAGAGTCGATCCGCTTCTTCGCCGCCGTCGGCGAAGACATCCGCTTCGGGCTGGAGGCGGTCCGCAATGTCGGGGCGAACGTCGTCGAAGCGATCGTGCAGACCCGGCAGAGCGGACCGTTCACGTCGTTCCACGACTTCCTGAACCGCGTCCCGGCGCAGGTGGCGAACAAGCGGACGGTCGAGTCGCTCATCAAGGCCGGTGCCTTCGACGAGATGGGTCACACGCGGCGCGCCCTGGTCGAGATCCACGAGGACGCGGTCGAACAGGCGGTGCTCGACAAACGACGCGAGGCGCACGGCGAGGTGGGCTTCGACTTCGACAGTCTGTGGGGCGATGACGAGCCGCAGCAGGTCGCGAAGGTGCCGGATCGTCCCGAGTGGACCAAGAAGGACAAGCTCGCGTTCGAACGCGACATGCTCGGCCTCTACGTCTCCGATCATCCCCTCGCCGGGCTGGAGATCCCCCTCGCAAAGCACGCGTCGATCTCGATCCACGACCTGTTGGCCTCCGAGGAGTTGCAGGACGGCGACCAGGTGACCGTCGCGGGCCTTCTCACGAGCGTCCAGCACCGTGTGGCGAAATCCAGCGGCAACCCCTACGGGATGGTCACCGTCGAAGATTTCGACGGCGAGGTGACCGTCATGTTCATGGGCAAGACGTACACCGAGTTCCAGTCGATGCTCCAGCCGGATTCGATCCTCGTCGTCCGCGGCCGCGTCTCCCGTCGCGATGACGGACTCAACCTCCACGCGCAGGCGGCATTCGTCCCGGACCTGGGCACCTTCGACCCCGCGGGGCCCCTGGTCCTGGCGGTCCCCGAGCAACGCGCCACCGAGTCTCTCGTGAACGACCTGGCGGATGTGCTCCGGCGTCACGCCGGCGACACCGAGGTCACGCTGCGGCTGCATAAGGGCGGCACCGCGAAGGTCTTCGAGGTGCCGATGCCGGTCACCGTGTCGGCAGACCTCTACGGTGACCTCAAGGGGTTGCTCGGACCGAACTGCCTGGGCTGAGACGGCGCGCCCGAGGCGCGTCGTCTCATGTGCGTCTCATCCGGCGCGAGTAGGATCGGACGACGTGCGAGCACATCGCGCAGGGAAGGACGATTGTGACCGACGAGCAGTACGACGAGACCACCGAGACGCTGGATTCCGCCTCCGCCTCCGCCACGGCCACCGAGGCAGAGGTCCACGACGGTCCTGCGCCGCAGTACGGGGTCGGTCCTTTCACGATCCGTGAGATCACACTGGGAGGCGTCTGGCTCGTCGCCTTCGTCGTCTCCTTCTTCTCCGTGACCGTCGCGCGTTTCGACTCGGTCTGGACCTCCGGCCTGCTGTGGATCATCACGATCGGCCTGCCGACGGTCGCCGTCTTCCTCTTGGCCCTTCGCCGTCTATCGCCGCAGGGCATCCGAAGGGTCGGGTCGCTGGGCATCGACCAGTTCGCCTCGGTCGTCTTCTCCTTTGCGGCGCTGCTGTGGTTGCAGATGGTCTGGGAAACGGTCGCGGTCGCGATCGACAGCGGGCTGTGGCTGCGCTCCTGGGTGATCTGGGTCGAGTTGGCCCTGATGCTCGCGGGCGTCGTGCTCACCGTCTTCGCGCCGCTGATCCCGCCGTTCTCCCAGGACTTCCAGGCGCGCCCGGAGGTCCCCGCGCACCGCAACGCCCGTCCGGTGCGCGCGGTCGAACCGCGCCCCGTGCCGGAGCCTGCTGCGGTGTCGGCCGACGACACCGCACCGGGCGCGGAGTGGACCGGCGAAGCGCGCTACGACGCACCCGCCACGGACGGCTCCGACGCGGACGAGTTCACCCCCAGCCAGACCCGCGGCACGTTCGAGCCGGTCGACGGCGACGAGACGATCGAGATCGACCGCCCCGCTCGGCAGCAGGCGTTCTGGGCGCTCGTGCCCGAGGAACGCGATGTGGTCGACGAGACCGGGGCGCCGCTGTTCCGCATCGGCCCGACCGCGTGGGCGCTCGTCATCGAAGACCGCGGTGCCGTCTTCGTCGTCCGCGACGAGGACGGCACGGTCGGCTACCTCCACGAGGTCGACGGCGTCACGCGCGGCTGAACGCCAGCGGTTAACCTAGACGGATGCTCCGCACCATCGATCTCCGAGGCCGCTCGCTCACGGCCTCGGACTTGCTCGCCGCCGTCCCGCGCGCCGGGGTCGCCCGCGCCGACGCGTTGACGGCCGCCGCGGCGATCGTCTCCGACGTCGCCGAACGCGGCGAGGTCGCATTGCGCGAGCAGGCCTCCCGCTTCGACGGGGTCCAGGGGCACGCCCTCCGCGTGCCGCGGGAGCACTTCGACGAGGCGCTTGCGCGACTCGACGCTGAGGTGCGCGCGGCACTCGAGGAGGCCATCGACCGCGTCCGGAGGGCGTCGGCGGCGCAGGTGCCGCCGGTACAGCGGACACAGGTGGCACCGGGAGCGGTCGTCGAGCAGCGCTGGCGCCCGGTCGGCCGCGCGGGCGTGTATGTGCCCGGCGGCAAGGCCGTCTACCCCTCGTCGGTGGTGATGAACGTCGTGCCCGCGCAGGTGGCCGGGGTGGAACGGATCGCGCTGGCCTCACCCCCGCAGGCGGATCACGACGGACGTGTCCACCCGGACATCCTCGCGGCGGCCCGTCTGCTGGGCATCGACGAGGTCTACGCCGTCGGCGGCGCCGGCGCGGTGGCGGCGTTCGCGCACGGTGTCCCGGAGATCGACCTCGATCCCGTCGACGTCGTGACCGGCCCGGGGAACAACTTCGTCGCATCGGCCAAGCGCGTCGTCGCCGGCCTGGTGGGTGTGGACTCCGAAGCGGGCGCGACCGAGATCCTCATCGTCGCCGACGCCGGCGCCGATCCCCGCCTGGTGGCGGCTGACCTCATCAGTCAGGCCGAGCATGACGAACAGGCCTCGGCGGTCTTGGTGACCCCGTCATCCGAACTGGCGGAGGCGGTCGAGCGCGAGGTGCGGGCCCGCGTGGCCGGTACGAGGAACGCGGCGCGCGCGACCGAGGCTCTCCGGGGTGTCCAGTCCGCGACGGTCCTCGTGGACGACGTCGACACCGCGATCGCCTTCAGCAACGCCTATGCCCCCGAGCACCTCGAGGTCTTCCTCGACGATCCTGGCGTGGAGCGTTTCGTCAACGCCGGTGCGGTCTTCGTCGGCGCCTACTCGCCGGTCAGTCTCGGCGACTACCTCGCGGGCAGCAACCACGTGCTGCCGACCGGGGGGCAGGCGCGGTATTCCTCGGGCCTGTCCGCCTCGACCTTCCTGCGCCCGCAGCAGGTCATCCACTACGACCGCGATGCCCTCGCCGCGGTCGCCGACGGCATCGTCGCGTTGGCCCAGGCGGAGGAGCTTCCCGCGCACGGTGAAGCCGTCACGGCGCGCTTCGAGGCGTAGGAGCCCTCATGCATTGCCCGTTCTGCCGGAATCCCGACTCGCGTGTCATCGACTCGCGCACGAGTGACGACGGTCTCAGCATCCGTCGACGTCGTCAGTGCCCGCAGTGCGGTGGGCGGTTCTCCACGATCGAGACGGCGAGCCTGAACGTGATCAAGCGGTCCGGCGTCATCGAGCCGTTCAGCCGGGAGAAGGTCATGAGCGGCGTGCGGAAGGCCTGCCAGGGGCGGCCCGTCACCGAGAGTGACCTGGCGGTCCTGGCCCAGACGGTCGAGGAGGCGATCCGCCAAACCGGTTCGTCGCAGATCGACACCAATGAGATCGGTCTGGCGATCCTCCGACCTCTGCGCGACCTCGACGAAGTCGCGTTCCTCCGCTTCGCGAGTGTCTACCAGGCGTTCGACTCCCTCGAAGACTTCGAAGCGGCGATCGACCAACTCCGACTCGACCACCCGGACCGTCACAGCCGACCGGGGGAAGACGAGTCCGCGGAGGGGTGAAGGTTCGCTTGATCACCGGGTGCCCGCGCCACCGATAACCTGGGAGGGATGTATCCCTTCCTCTTCCGGACCGTCCTGACCCGTATGGATCCCGAGACGGCCCATCACGCCGCGATGCTCGTCATCCGTGGGCTCGGGCTACCCGGTGTGTCCTCGTTCGTCCGCCGGTTCACGGCACCGACGCCCGATCTGCGCACGAGCGCCCTCGGTCTCGACTTCGCATCCCCCTTCGGGGTCGCCGCCGGATTCGACAAGAACGTGCACGGAGCGGCCGGGTTGTACGCCCTCGGCTTCGGGCACGTGGAGGTCGGCACGGTCACCGCGATCGCGCAGCCCGGGAACCCCCGGCCACGACTGTTCCGCTTGATCCCGGATCGTGCCGTGATCAACCGCATGGGCTTCAACAACGACGGCGCCGAGGCGGCGGCCCTCCGCCTACTGCGTCTTCGCCGTCGCCGCTCCCGCGCGGTGCTGGGCGCGAACATTGGGAAGAGCCGTGTGGTCGACGTGGACGCCGCGACGCAGGACTACCTTCGAAGCACGCGCCTGCTCGCACCGATCGCCGACTATCTCGTGGTCAACGTGTCCTCACCCAACACACCGGGTCTGCGTGGGCTGCAGGCCGTGGAGACGCTGCGCCCGCTCCTGGAAGCGGTGCGCGACGCCTCGGGGGACACCCCCCTGCTGGTCAAGATCGCTCCGGACCTCCCCGACGACGAGGTGACCGCCGTCACGGTGCTCGCGCGCGATCTGGGCCTGGCCGGCCTCATCGCGACGAACACGACGATCTCCCGCGAGGGCCTGAACACCGACGACGATGTGGTCGCCGCGGCGGGCGCGGGCGGTCTGTCCGGCGGCCCCCTGCGTCGACGTGCGTTGGAGGTGCTCCGTATCGTGCGCGCCGCCGTCCCGGACCCCGACTTCTGCGTCATCTCCGTCGGTGGGGTCGAGACCGGTGATGATGTGCAGGAGCGCCTGGACGCCGGCGCGACCCTCGTCCAGGGTTACACGGCGTTCCTCTACCGCGGACCGCTGTGGGCACGCCAGATCAACCGGCGCCTGACCGCGCTCAGGCGGGGTACTCACCCCGCTTGACCTGCGGCTTGGGCAGGCGCAGGAAGCGCATCTGCACGATCCGCATGGCCCCGTACCAGCCGAGGCCCTTCTCCACGCGGCCCTCGCCGAACTTCGTCTTCGCCGCACTTCTGACACGGATCGAGGTGTAGACCATGTCGCCGACGACGAAAATGATGAAACCCCACAGCGCCAGCAGCGCGTAGTACTGCACTTCGACCACCGGCACGAGCGTCGCGATGATCACGAGGATCATCGCGGGCATGACGAACTCGGCGAGGTGCCATCCGGCATCGACGAAGTCGCGCACGAACTTGCGCTGCGGCCCCTTGTCGCGCTGCGGGAGATATTTCTCCTCGCCGGCGGCCATGCCCTGGCGTGCCTTCTCGCGTTTGGCGGCGAGCTCGGCGCGTTGCCGCGCTTTCGCCTCCTTGGTGTCGGGCACGAGGGGACGCTTGCGGGCGGCCTCGCGTTCGGCGCGGGACGGGGTGGGGCGGCCCTTGCCGGTGGCCGACGTCTCGGTCTCGGTCGACTCGTCCTTGGGCGCCGGTGCGGCGGGGGTGTGGGGCACGATGAATCCTCGGATCGCGGGAGATGCTGCACTTAAGATTACCCGCATGGCTTCTGAGCAGACTCCCGACGACGCGGTCACGGCCGCGGCGGCCGCCCGCATCCCGTCCGCACTGGCCGATCTCGGCGCGCTGGTGCGGATCCCCTCCGTCGCGTTTCCGGGCTTCGACGCGTCGGAGGTGGGTCGTACCGCGCAGGCGGTCGCGCAACTCGCCGAGGACACCGGCGTCTTCGACGAGGTGTCGATCCGTCACGCGACGATCCCCGGAACCGACGAGGTGGGCATGCCGGCGGTTCTCGCCCGCCGCGCCGCCCGCAACGGGCGGCCCACGATCCTGCTGTACGCGCACCACGACGTCCAACCCGTCGGCGACGAGGCGCTGTGGGAGACACCCCCCTTCGAGCCGACCGTGCGCGGAGGAAGACTCTACGGTCGCGGAGCGGCGGACGACAAGGCCGGCATCATGGCACACATCGGGGCGATCCGTGCGCTCGTCGACGCCGTCGGACCCGACTTCGACCTGGGGCTGTCGCTGTTCATCGAGGGGGAGGAGGAGGCGGGGTCGCGCTCGTTCGCGCAGTTCCTCTCCGACAACGCCGACGACCTGCGTGCGGATGTCATCGTCGTCGCGGACTCCACCAACTGGGACGCGTCCACACCCGCCCTCACGGTCAGCCTGCGCGGCAACGCGCGTTTCACGCTGACCGTGAAGACCCTCGACCACGCCTCGCACTCCGGCATGTTCGGGGGAGCGGTCCCGGACGCGATGATGGCGACGGTGACCCTCCTGTCGACGCTGTGGGACGCGAACGGCTCCGTCGCCGTCGAAGGCCTCGTCGCGCACGACGCGCCGACGCCCGAGCACAGCGAGCAGACGCTGCGGTCGGAGGCCGGGCTCCCCGACGGAGTCACGCCGATCGGGACGGGGTCGATCCTCGGCCGACTGTGGAACAAGCCGTCGCTGACCGTGACCGGGATCGACGCGCCCACGGTGAAGAACGCCTCGAACACCCTCAACCCGGAGGTGTCGGTCGTCGTCAGCGCCCGGATCGCCCCGGGGCAGTCCGCCGCGGACGCCTACGCGGCGATCGAGGCGCACCTGCGTGCGCACGCGCCCTGGGGTGCGCAACTCACCTTCACCGACATCGACCTCGGCGACGGTTTCCTCGTCGACACCGGCGGCTGGGCCGTCGCCGAGGCGCGGGAGGCGCTGAGCGAGGGCTATGGCGTACCGCCGGTCGACCTCGGCGTCGGTGGATCGATCCCGTTCATCTCCGACCTCGTCCGCGAATTCCCGGAGGCGCAGATCCTCGTGACCGGGGTGGAGGACCCGCACGCACGCGCGCACAGCCCGAACGAGTCCCTTCATCTGGACACCTTCCGTCACGCGATGACGTCGGAGGCGCTGCTGTTGGCGCGGTTGAACCGACGCGGCGCGTGAGTCCGCCCTGTGCGCTCCGAGCGGCGCGTAGAATCGTCGCATCGTCCTCGCGCCGCGGCGCGAACCACCCCGAAGGAGCGTCATGACCGACACCGCCTTGACGACCGACCAGCCCGTCCGTGAACACGGCGTCTCGCTGACGGACGCAGCCGCGCAGAAGGTGAAGAACCTCCTGGAGCAGGAAGGCCGCGACGACCTGCGCCTGCGCGTCGCCGTCCAGCCCGGCGGCTGCAGCGGACTGATCTACCAGCTGTACTTCGATGAGCGATTCCTCGACGGCGACAAGGCCGTCGACTTCGACGGCGTCGAGGTCATCGTCGACGACATGAGCGTGCCGTATCTCGACGGCGCCATGATCGATTTCAAAGACACGATCTCCGAGCAGGGGTTCACGATCGACAACCCCAACGCGGCCGGAAGTTGCGCCTGCGGCGACAGCTTCCACTGATCACCACGGGATTCAGACGGGTCCGGCGGGTTCGAGAGAACCCCCGGGCCCGTCCCGCGTGACCCGTGCCCGCGGAGGTCCACCTGTGTGGTTGGCCTGAAGTGCATGGGAGGTTGCTCTAGACTGGCTTGAGCAATACCCGCGACCCGGAAAGGTGCACCGTGCACTCGAAACGCCGTCTCCGCTGGGCCGTCATCCCGATCGGGATCGCCACGGCCGTAGCACTCGCCGGATGCAGTCCGACAGAGCTGAACGGATTCCTCCCCGGATTCACCGAGGACGGCGTTCCGGCCACCGACCGGACCGAGATGGTCTCCGGGCTGTGGGTCAACTCCTGGATCGTGCTCCTCGCGGTCGGCGTGGTCACGTGGGGCCTGATGCTGTGGGCGATGATCGCCTACCGGCGCCGCAAGGGTCAGACCGGCCTTCCGGTGCAGTTGCGCTACAACATGCCGATCGAGATCTTCTACACGGTCGTGCCGCTCATCCTGGTCATCGGGTTCTTCGCCTTCACGGCGCGTGACCAGACCATCCTCGAGACCCGCTACGACGACCCCGACGTGTCGATCACCGCCATCGGCAAGCAGTGGGCGTGGGACTTCCAGTACAACGGCGAGCAGGAGGACGGTTCCGACGCCGTGTGGAGCATGGGTATCCAGGCCCAGCCCGACGAGCAGGGGAACATCGACCAGGAGCAGCTGCCGACGCTGTACCTGCCGGTCGACAAGACGGTCGAGATCAAGCTCAACTCCCGCGACGTCATCCACTCCTTCTGGATCATCGACTTCCTGTACAAGAAGGACATGTACATCGGCAAGGACAATTACTGGTCCTTCACGCCGACCCGTGAGGGGGAGTACGCGGGCAAGTGCGCCGAGCTCTGCGGCGAATACCACTCGATGATGCTCTTCAACGTCAAGGTCGTCAGCGAGGCGGAGTACGAGGACTACCTCGCCTCCCTCGAGGCCGCCGGGCAGACCGGCAACATCAACGAGGCGTACGACCGCCTGCAGAACCTGCCCGGCACGGGCGACAGCTCCGAGGGAGACGAGTGATCATGGCCACGACTCTGCCGCAGGAATCGACCCGCCCGAAGACCGTGCCGCCGCGTCAGGCAGCCCTCATGAGCTCGACCCGCGTCGAGCAGAAGGGCAACATCGTGGTCAAGTGGATCACCTCCACCGACCACAAGACGATCGGCTACATGTACCTGATCGCCTCCGTGCTGTTCTTCATGCTCGGCGGCGTCATGGCGCTCATCATCCGCGCGGAGCTCTTCGAGCCCGGCATGCAGATCGTGCCCACCAAGGAGCAGTACAACCAGCTGTTCACGATGCACGGCACGATCATGTTGCTGATGTTCGCGACGCCGCTGTTCGCCGGCTTCGCCAACGCGATCCTGCCGTTGCAGATCGGCGCGCCCGATGTGGCGTTCCCGCGACTGAACGCCTTCGCCTTCTGGCTGTTCTTGTTCGGTTCGACCATCGCGGTCGCCGGCTTCCTCACCCCGCAGGGTGCCGCCGCGTTCGGATGGTTCGCCTATCAGCCGCTGGCCAATGCGAGCTTCTCGCCCGGTGTCGGCGGGAACCTGTGGATGCTCGGCCTCGGGATGAGCGGTTTCGGCACGATCCTCGGCGCCGTGAACTTCATCACGACGATCCTGACGATGCGCGCCCCGGGTATGACGATGTGGCGCATGCCGATCTTCACGTGGAACACGCTCATCACGAGCATCCTGATCCTGATGGCCTTCCCTGTGCTCGCCGCGGCCATCCTCGCCGCGGCCGCGGATCGCGTCCTCGGTGCGCACATCTACGACCCGCAGAACGGCGGCGTGCTCCTGTGGCAGCACCTGTTCTGGTTCTTCGGCCACCCGGAGGTCTACATCATCGCGTTGCCGTTCTTCGGCATCGTCTCCGAGATCTTCCCGGTCTTCAGCCGCAAGCCGATCTTCGGATACAAGACGCTGGTGTACGCGACCATCTCCATCGCCGCGTTGTCGGTCGCGGTGTGGGCGCACCACATGTACGTCACCGGGGGGGTCCTGCTGCCCTTCTTCGCCGTCATGACGATGCTGATCGCCGTTCCCACGGGTGTGAAGATCTTCAACTGGATCGGTACGCTCTGGCGAGGATCGGTGACCTTCGAAACACCGATGGTGTTCGCGCTGGGCTTCCTGATCTCGTTCGTCTTCGGAGGGCTCACCGGAGTGATCCTCGCGTCGCCGCCGCTGGACTTCCACCTCTCCGACTCCTACTTCGTCGTGGCCCACTTCCACTACGTGGTGTTCGGAACGGTCGTGTTCGCGATGTTCGCGGGCTTCTACTTCTGGTGGCCCAAGTGGACGGGGCGGATGCTCAACGAGCGCCTCGGCTACGTGCACTTCTGGCTGCTGTTCATCGGGTTCCACATGACGTTCCTGATCCAGCACTGGCTGGGTGTGGACGGCATGGTGCGTCGCTACGCGGACTACTCCGCCGCCGACGGCTGGACGTGGCAGAACCAGGTGTCGACGATCGGTTCGATCATCCTGGGCGCGTCGATGATCCCCTTCCTGTTCAACGTCTGGCTGACCTCGCGCAAGGCGCCGAAGGTCACCGTGAACGACCCGTGGGGCTACGGCGGTTCGCTCGAGTGGGCGACCTCCTGCCCGCCCCCGCGCCACAACTTCACGTCCATCCCGCGCATCCGCAGTGAGCGCCCCGCCTTCGACCTGAACCACCCCGAGGCGGGTATCCCGGTCGGTGTCGGACCCGCGAAGGACGCGCCGCAGACGCCGGTTGTCGACGTCGCCCAGGGAGAGGTCAAGTAAGTGCGTACCAACGTCGGACTCTGGTGGATCCTCACCGCGTTCTTCTTTCTGATCGGCATCGTCTATACGGCGTGGAACATCATCGGTCACCCGGACGTGCCGTGGTACACCGCGATCGAGTGGGTCGGCACGGTGGCACTGTTCTTCGCCGGCTTCATGGGCGTGATGATCGCGTTCTACGTCGACCGCGTGCACAAGGCCCAGGGCGGGGAGCTGCCCGAGGACGTGCTCACCGCCGACATCGATGACGGGGACCCGGAACTGGGAGAGTTCAGCCCCTGGTCGTGGTGGCCGATCGTGCTGGCCTTCTCGGCGTCGATCGCTTTCATCGGTCTCGCCGTCGGCTCGTGGATGGTGCCCATCGGGTTCGCCGTCTTCCTCGTCGCCATCGTCGGCTGGGTCTACGAGTACTACCGCGGATACTTCGCCCGCTGAGCGTGGCCTACCGCCTCGTTGCGGCAGCCGCGTCCGACGTCGGCTCGTACCGCGAGACCAACCAGGACGCGGCTTTCGCGTCGCCGTGGGGTGCTGCTGTCGCCGACGGCGTCGGTGGTGGTCCATCCGGGGACCTCGCGTCGGCCGCGCTCATCCACCGTCTCGTGGCCGGTCGTGTGGCGTCGTGGACCGCGCAGGCGCTGCGTGAGCGCATCCTCGAAGCCAACTGGGACCTGAGGGCGCACACTGAACGCGACCCTTCGCTGCGGGGCATGGCGACGACGTTCACCGGGGTGTTCCTCACGGATGCCGAAGACCTCTTGGTCGCCCACTCCGGCGACTCGCGCGCCTACCGTGTGCGAGACGGAATCGTCGGACGGCAGACACGGGACGACTCGTACGTCCAGGTGTTGGTCGATCGGGGCATCATCTCACCGGAGGATGCGGCCACCCATCCGCGTCGCAACATCATCACCGCGTCACTGGCCGGTGGTGAGGCAGATGTCGTCGCCGTCGCCGAGACCGCTCTGGCGGTCGGCGACCGGTGGCTGCTGTGCAGTGACGGACTGACCGACTACGTCCCGGAAGATGTGGTCTCTCAGGTCTTGCTCGATGGTGCGGCGACGGCGCAGGAGACGGCGGACGAGCTCGTACGGCGGGCCTTGCATGCGGGCACCCTCGACAACGTCACGGCTGTCGTGTGCGACGTGATGGCGTCCGACTCGATGCGATCGGAAGAGCGCGTGCAGTTCGCCGGCGCGGCCGCAGGGCGTTTCGCAGAGGGGCTCGACGATGACGAGCTGTGGCAGAGCGAGCGTATCGGCTGAGTGTCGGCCGGTGGTCCGTGACGTTCAGGAGCGGACGGTCATCACCTGTGGATCGAAGACCCGGGGCAGGTCCCCCTCGTCGTCCACGGTGGGTTGCCCCTCGCGCACCCAGTACTCGTAGCCTCCGATCATCTCCCTGACCGCGTACCCGAGTCGTGCGAACGCGGCGGCGCCCTTGGCCCCACCGTTGCAGCCGGGGCTCCAGCAGTAGACGACCACCGGTGTGCCCTCGGGAACGCGCGCGGCCGCCTCATCCGCGATGCGCTGGTGGGGGAGGTGGATGGCGCCGCGGATGCGGCCCTGCCGCCATGCGTCGTCGCTACGCACGTCGACGAGGACGAACGGGTCACCGGCCTTCTGTGCCGCGTACACGTCGCTGGCGTCGGTCTCGTGGGCGAGCTTGTTCTCGAAGTACGTGAGGGGATCGGTGTGCATGCTCTCACCATAACGAGACGGTGGCCGCCCCCGCGGAGGGGACGGCCACCGTCTCGATATCGTGGACGATTACTTCTTCTTCTCGTCGTCCTCGTCGGGGACGATGACGTTCGAGGGGCGGTTCGCCGTCTCGGGGTTGTGACCGTCGTCGATCGGGACGTGGGGCGCGTCGGGGACGCCGGCGCGCTCGTGAGCGCCCTGGATCTCGGCGTCCTCTTCGGTGGCGATGTGCTCCAGCGTGTGGTGCTGGTGCGCGCTCGCTTCATCGAGCTCGGCCTGCGTGAGCGGTGCGAGGCGGTCCTCGAAGAACCACCGCGACAGCGCAGCGCGCAGGTTCTCGTGCCACGGGATCCGGCCCTTGTCGTTCGGTCGCACCACGAGAGGCTCGTAGGTCTCCGCATCGACGAGGCGCCAACGCTCGTACTCGTCGACCGGCTGGTGGACCTCGATGTACTCGCCGCCCGGGAGGCGCACGATGCGGCCTGACTCGTAGCCGTGCAGGACGATTTCGCGATCCTTCTTCTGCAACGCGATGCAGATGCGCTTGGTGACGAAGTACGCGATGATCGGCCCGAGGATGAGCATCGCCTGGAGGCTGTGGATGACACCCTCCATCGTGACCTTGAAGTGCGTCGCGATGATGTCCGACGAGGCGGCGGCCCACAGCACTGCGTAGAACACGACACCGGCGGCACCGATCGCGGTGCGGGTCGCGGCGTTGCGCGGACGCTGAGCGATGTGGTGCTCGCGCTTGTCACCGGTGACCCATGCCTCGATGAACGGGTAGATGAGCACCAGGACGATGAACAGACCCAGGACGGCGATCGGGACGAGGATGTTCATCGACCAGGTGCGGTCGAGGAACACGAACTCCCAGTGCGGCGGCACCAGTCGCAACGCACCGTCGGCGAAGCCGATGTACCAGTCCGGCTGGGTACCCGCAGAGACCGGCGACGGGTCGTACGGGCCGTAGTTCCAGATCGGGTTGATGGTGAACAGCGACGCGATCAGCACGATCACACCGAAGACGATGAAGAAGAATCCCCCCATCTTCGACATGTACACCGGCATCATCGGGAAGCCGACGACGTTGCTGTTGGTGCGGCCGGGGCCGGCGAACTGCGTGTGCTTGTTGATGATCATCAACATGAGGTGCAGCGCGAGCAATGCCACCAGGATCGCCGGCAGCAGCAGGATGTGCAGCGTGTACAGACGTCCGACGATCTGCATGCCGGGGAACTCGCCGCCGAACAGCAGGAACGACGTCCAGGTCCCGATCAGCGGGATGCCCTTGATCATGCCGTCGATGATCCGCAGACCGTTTCCGGAGAGCAGGTCGTCGGGGAGGGAGTATCCGGTGAAGCCCTCGGCCATGGCGAGGATGAAGAGCACGAAGCCGATCACCCAGTTCAGCTCGCGGGGCTTGCGGAAGGCACCGGTGAAGAACACGCGGAGCATGTGGACGCCGATACCGGCGACGAAGACCAGCGCGGCCCAGTGGTGGATCTGACGGACCAGCAGTCCGCCTCGGATGTCGAAGGAGATCCGCAGGGCAGAGTCCATGGCCGCCGACATCTCGACACCGCGCATCGGAATGTACGCGCCCGTGTAGTGCGTGGGGACCATCGACGCCTGGAAGAAGAAGGTGAGGAAGATTCCCGACAGAAGAACGACGACGAAGCTCCACAGAGCGATCTCGCCGAGCATGAACGACCAGTGGTCGGGGAAGATCTTGCGGCCGAGCTCCTTCACGATGCCCGACATGCTCGTGCGCTCGTCGAGGTAGTTCGATGCGGCGCCGACGAATCGGCCGCCGAGGGGCTTGTCTCGACCGGACTTGGCCTCAGAAACGGCGGGCTCCTGAGTCACGTTCTCGGTGGGGTGAGTCGTACTCAATGGCGCTCCCAGAAGCTCGGGCCGACGGGTTCGGTGAAGTCGCTCCGTGCGATGAGGTAGCCCTCATCGTCCACCGTGATCGGCAGCTGGGGGAGCGGGCGTGCTGCGGGTCCGAAGATCACCTTCGCGCCGTCCGAGACGTCGAACTGCGACTGGTGGCACGGGCACAGCAGGTGGTGGGTCTGCTGCTCGTACAGCGCGACGGGGCAGCCGACGTGCGTGCAGACCTTCGAGTAGGCGACGATTCCGTCGTAGGACCAGTCGGCGCGCTCGGGCGACTCGATGATGTCCTCCGGGGGCATGCGCATCAGGAGGACGATGGCCTTGGCCTTCTCCTCGAGGTAGCCCTCGTCGTGGTGGAGCTCGGCGAGCTCCTCGGGGATCACGTGCACGGCCGACCCGAGGGTGATGTCCGCGGCGCGGATGGGCGTGCCCTCGGGGTCGTGCGCCAGGCGCGAGCCTTCCTTCCACATGGTGTGGCTGAGCAGGTACACCGGGTCTCCGCCGTGCGGGTTCTCGGGGGAGTTTTCCGGAGCGAGGCCGCGGAAGAGCGTGATGCCGGGGACGACCGATGCGGCGAGGGCGGCGATGAGCGAGTTGCGGATCATCGTGCGACGACCGAAACCGGACTCCTCATTGGCGTCGTCGAACACCTGGACGGCCGCCTCGCGCACAGAGTCGCGACCGCGCGTGGCGTGACGGGGTTCGACGAACTCCTTGTCGCTCATCACGGCCTTCGACCAGTGGATGGCGCCGATCCCGATCGCCAGCAGCGCCAGCGCGATGCCGAGACCCACGAACAGGTTGTTGTAGCGGATGTCGACGATCGAGCCGCTCTCGATCGGGAAGAGCATGTAGGCCGCGACGGCCCAGATGCTCCCCGCGACGGAGAGGTAGAAGAGCGTGTAGACCGTGCGGACGGCGCGCTTCATCGCCGCCGGGTCCTTGTCGGTCATGCGCTCACGGTGCGGCGGAAGGTCGGGTGTGCGCACCGGGTCGCTCACCGCGACGGCGAGCCCGGGGGAGGGCTTCCAGGAAGCCCTCTCGTGCTCGAGCGCGTCGTCCTCGTTTGCCATGGTGCTCCTCGTAGGTGCTTTCAGTGTCAGGGAAGGGTCAGTTGGATTTCGCCGTGATCCATACGGTGATGGCGATCAGCGATCCGATTCCGAAGATCCAGATGAACAGACCCTCCGACACCGGACCCAGCGATCCGAGCTTGAAGCCGCCCGGCGACTCGTTCTCCTGGATGAACAGCAGCGACGAGATGATGTCGCGCTTGTCCTCGAGGCTGAGGGTCATGTCGTTGAAGACCGGCATGTTCTGGGGACCGGTGACCATCGCCGCGTACATGTGCAGCGCGCTGGTCTCGGTCAGCTCCGGAGCGTACTTGCCCTCGGTGAGTGCACCGCCGGCGGCGGCGACGTTGTGGCACATCGCGCAGTTGATGCGGAACAGCTCCGCGCCACGGGCGATGTCGCCTTCGCCGTCCAGAACGTCGGCGGCCGGGAACTCCGGGCCGGGCGAGGTGGTCTGTACGTAGGCTGCCATCGCGGCGATCTGCTCGTCCGTGAACTGGACCGGCTTCTGCGGCGCCTGCGGGCCCTGCATCTGCAGCGGCATCCGGCCGGTGGCGACCTGGAACTCGACCGAGAGCTCGCCGACACCGTACAAGGACGGACCGTTCTCGGTGCCCTGGAGGTCGAGGCCGTGACAGGTGGCGCAGTTGGCCTGGAAGAGCTTCTGGCCGTCTTCGACCGTGAGGGCCGTGGCCGTGGTCTCGTCGGTCGTCGCAGCCATCGCGGCGGAGGCGCCCGCGTAGGCGCCTCCGGTCAGCAACAGGCCGACGCCGATGAGGGCGGCGGCCGCCCACGGACTGCGGCGGCCCTTGGAGCGGCGCGGGTTCGTGCGTGCCATGTGAGGAATCAGCTCCGCTCTATTTCAGGAAGTAGATGACGGCGAACAGGGCGATCCAGACGACGTCGACGAAGTGCCAGTAGTACGAGACCACGATCGCCGAGGTCATCTCCTTGCGACCGAAGTTCTTCACCGCGTACGCGCGTCCGATCACGAGCAGGAAGGCGACCAGACCACCGGTCACGTGCAGGGCGTGGAAGCCGGTCGTGAGGTAGAAGGCCGAGGCGTAGGCGTTGGCCGTGATCGGCATGCCTTCGTAGACGAGCTGGGCGTACTCCCAGACCTGGCCCGAGACGAAGATCGCGCCCAGGGCGAAGGTCAGCCAGAACCACGGCACCATGCCCCAGCGTCGACGGCCCTTGACCTCACCGCTGTACGGCTGGAAGCGCTCGGCCGCGAAGACACCCATCTGGCATGTCACGGAGGACAGCACGAGGATGATCGTGTTCGCGAACGCGTAGGGCACGTTCAGCAGCTGGGTCTCCTGGGCCCACAGATCGGGGGAGGTGCTCCGCAGCGTGAAGTAGATCGCGAAGAGACCCGCGAAGAACATCACCTCGCTGCCGAGCCACACGATGGTTCCGACGGCGACCGGATCCGGGCGCTTGACGGAACGCATCGCCTGGGCATAGGTCGCTGGCGTGGTCGTCACGCCCACCATTATTGCCGATTCTGCGGCGGGATATTTCCAACCCGGGGTGGTCAATCGTGTCCGATCCGGGTAAGGCGGACCTAAGTGCCACCGTCAAAACGCCGATCAGGACCCTATGCGGCAGCCGCGAACCCGCCGAGTGGAGCCCGTGAATCCGCGCGAGTCGCGCGCCGGATAGGCTCGGTCGCATGGCGGAGCTGACTTCATGGCCGGAGATCCTGACCACCCTGCTCGACGGACGCGACCTCAGCGTGTCGGAGTCGACATGGGCGATGCGTCGGATCATGGCCGGCGAGGCGACCGAGGGCCAGATCGGAGCGTTCCTGATCGCCCTGCGTGCCAAGGGGGAGACGATCGACGAGGTCGTCGGATTCCGCGACGCGATCCTCGAAGCAGCGGTGCCGTTGCCGGTCAGCTCTGAGGTGCTGGACATCGTCGGCACCGGAGGTGACCGGTTCGGGACGGTGAATGTGTCGACGATGGCCTCCGTCGTCGCCGCTGCGACCGGTATCCCGGTGGTCAAGCACGGCAATCGGGCGGCGAGTTCGGCATCGGGGTCCTCGGACGTGCTCGGCGCCCTCGGCGTGGCACTGACCCTGGAGCCCGAGGCGGTGAAGGCCACGCTGGAACGGGCAGGGATCACCTTCGTCTTCGCCTCCGCCTTCCACCCCGGGTTCCGCCACGCCGGTCCCGTGCGCAAACAGCTCGGCGTCCCGACCGTCTTCAACTTCCTCGGTCCGCTGTCCAATCCCGCCCGCGCGGAGGCCAACGCCGTCGGGGTCGCCAGTCTGGAGCGTGTGCCCCTGATCACCGGGGTGTTCCGCAACCGGGGGGCCACCGCACTCGTCTTCCGCGGTGACGACGGGCTCGACGAGCTCACGACCACGGGCCACTCGCGGGTCTGGGAGGTCAGTCGCGGCGACATCCACGAGCACGACCTCGATCCCCGTGACCTGGGACTGCCCCTCGCCGACATCCAGGACCTCGTCGGCGGAGATCCCCAGCACAACGCCGCCGTGGTCCGTCGGGTCCTCGCCGGGGAGACCGGTCCGGTGCGGGACATCGTGTTGCTGAACGCCGCTGCGGGCATCGTCGCATACCGGCTGTTCCGCGACGCCTCACAGGCGCAGCGTCCGATCGGGGACCGGCTCGGCGAGGCGATGGAGACCGCACGGGACGCGGTGGACACCGGAGCGGCGCTTCGCACCCTCGACGGGTGGGTGTCCGCCACCCGCGATCTCGCCGACTGAGACGACGGCGATGCACCCGCACGACGCGCTGACCGAAATCGCGACGTTGCTCGAGCGGGAGCGGTCCTCGCGCTACAAGTCGAAGGCGTTCCGCACCGCGGCCGACGCGATCGCAGGCCTGAGCGAGGGTGAGCTGGCCGACACGACCGCGCTCCGCGCACGCAAGGGCATCGGCGAGTCGTCGTTCACCGTCATCCGGCAGGCGATGGAGGGCCGCGTGCCCGACCGTCTGGCCGCGCTCCGCACGAGCGCCGGTGTGGAGGAGGCCTCCCGATTGCGGGCGTTGCTGCGCGGCGATCTGCACAGCCACAGCGAGTGGTCCGACGGGTCCACCTCGATCGACCTGATGGTCGAGGCGGCGCGGGCGCTCGGCCACGAATACCTTGCGCTCACCGACCATTCCCCTCGACTGCGCGTGGCCAACGGCCTTTCGGCGCAGCGCCTGCGGGAACAGATCGCCCTCGCCCCGCGACACAGCGGCGACGGTTTCACCTTGCTGACCGGGATCGAGGTCGACATCCTCGACGACGGATCGCTGGACCAGGACCCCGACCTCCTGGACGAGCTGGACGTCGTCGTCGCATCGGCACACTCCCGGCTCCGCATGGACCGACGCGCGATGACGCGTCGGCTGGTCGCCGCCGTGTCGGATCCGCGTGTGGACGTGCTCGGCCACGTCACCGGGCGCCTCGTCGAGGGAAGTCGCGGCACGCGACCTCCCTCCGATCTCGACGCCGGTGCCGTCTTCGCCGCGTGTGCCGCCCACGGCACGGCGGTGGAGATCAACAGTCGCCCGGAGCGGGAGGATCCGCCGGACGAGCTCATCTTGCTCGCACTCGAGGCGGGTTGCATGTTCTCGATCGATTCGGACGCCCATGCGCCCGGGCAGCTCTCCCTCGTGGATCACGGGGCCGCCCGGGCGGAGCGTCTGGGCGTCCCCCCGGAGCGGATCGTGACCACGTGGTCGCTGGAGCGCCTGCGGGCGTGGACCGCGCGGGGGTGAGCGCGGACAGCGTCCGATGCAGGATCCGTAGACTCGACGGATGACGCGAGCCGGGGACCCCGCTGTGCGGCGCGCGTTCCCGTGGCTGGTGGTGGCCGGCATCCTCGTCGCCGCACTGAGCTTTCGAGGACACATCGTGGCGCCGACGCCGGTGCTCCGGGACATCGCCGCCGACCTGGGGATCCCCTCGGCGCAGGCGGGCCTGTTGACCACCGCGCCCGTCCTGATGTTCGCGCTGCTCACGCCGCTCGCGGCGATCGTGATCCGCCGAGCGGGTGCCGAGCTCGCCCTCTTGCTCTCGCTGGTCGGCGTTCTGGTCGGCACCGTCATCCGTACGCTGCCCGGCTTCGGTCCGCTCCTGATCGGGATGGTCGTGATCGGGTCGGCCGTGACGGTCGGGAACGTCGTGACCCCGGTGATCATCCGCCGGGATGTGCCGGGGGAGCGCGTCGGGGTGGTCACGGCCGCGTACACGGCGACGCTCAACGTCGGCTCTCTCCTCACGACGCTGTTGACCGCGCCCGTCGCCGAGATCGTCGGCTGGTCCCTCGCGTTGTTCGGCTGGGCGTCGCTCACCATCGGCGGGATCGTCCTGTGGGGGTTCTGCCTCGCCCGCGAACGGCGCGCCGGCGGCGTTTTCGGCGAGCGCTTCTCGGGCGCCGCGCCCGCACCCGCCGACGCCGAGGGCTGGGACCCGGCGAGTCTGACCGGTCCCACGCCTGTGGTGGTGCAGCGGCGGGGGCGTTCGTGGTTGCGGCGCCCTGTCGTGTGGCTGCTGGTGGGTGCTTTCGCCCTGCAGGCGTTCCTGTATTACGGGTTCAGCACGTGGTTGCCGACGATGACCGCGGATCTGCTCGGCGTGGGAGCCACATCCGCGGGTGCGCTGGCATCGCTGTTCCAGGGGGTCGGCATCGTGGGGGCGCTGCTCATTCCGGTCCTCACCCGGTACACCCCTCGCCTGGTGCCCGCTGCCGTCATCTGCGCCTCGTGGGTCGTCCTGGCGCTCGGGATGTCGGTGGCGCCGGAGTCGCTGTGGGTGTGGGTGAGCATTGGGGCGATGGGTCATGCCGGGGGTTTCGTCGTGATCTTCAGCACGCTCGTGGCCGTCGCCCGCAACGATGCCGAGGCGACCGGGATGTCGGCGCTGGTGCAGGGTGGCGGCTATGCACTGGGCGCGACCGCCGCGCCGTTGCTGGGTGGTGTGCACGATCTGACCGGAGCGTGGACGGCGACGCTCGGGATCACCCTCGCGGTCGCCCTCGGTTACGCGGTGCTGCTCATGGGTGCGGTCATCAGTGCGGCACGCTCACGCTGATCGGATCGGCGGCTCAGCCGCGCGCGCCGAGGGCCTCGACGGCCCGTGCCATGGATGACCCGAGCGCCCAGCGTTCGGCGACCTGGGCGGTGCGTGACGCCTCGTCGGCGGGCCGGGGGAGGATCCGCGCGTCGACGTCGGGCAGGTCCAGGGTGCGCACCACTTCGACGACGGTGGGTGCGACGGCGAGGTAGTCGAGCGCGGCGAGCACCTTGGTGCGCTGGGCGGGGGTCATCCCCTCACCGGCCTGCGCCGCCGAGATGATCCCGGCGATGTCACCGTGGGTGCGCAGAAGGGTCGTCGCGGTCTTCTCACCTACCCCGGCGACGCCGGGCAGGCCGTCGGAGGCGTCGCCGCGGAGCGTTGCGTAGTCGGCGTACTGCGACGCGTGGACCCCGTACTTGTCCACGAGGAACGCGTCGTCGACGACGGCGAGGTTGCTCATCCCCCGCGCGGTGTAGACGACCCGCACCCCGCGGTCGTCGTCGACGAGCTGGAAGAGGTCACGGTCGCCGGTGACGATGTCGACCGGCATCGTCGAGCGGGTGGCGAGGGTCCCGATGACATCGTCGGCCTCGTGTTCGGCGGCACCGACGATCGGGATGCCGAGCGTGCCGAGCGCCTCCCGGATCACGGGGATCTGCACCTCGAGCGGGTCGGGGACCTCTTCGACATCCGCTCCGGCGGGGACGACCTCGACGACCCGGTGTGCCTTGTAGGTCGGGATCAGATCCACCCGCCACCGGGGCCGCCAGTCGTCGTCCCAGCAGGCCACGATGTGGGTGGGTTCATAGACGCTCACGAGCCGGGCGATCATGTCGAGCAGTCCCCGCGCGGCGTTGACCGGCCGCCCGTCGGGCGCCTTGACCGTGTCGGGGACGCCGTAGAAGGCGCGGAAATACAGCGAAGCGGTGTCCAGGAGCATGAGACGGTCGGTCACGGCTTCATCCTGTCACGGCGGCCGAGCGCGGACAGGGCGGACGTTCTGCCAGGGTGGGGATATGCGAATGAAGAACTGGGCCGCGGCCCTCGTCATCGTCGGAGCCACCGTGGCCTTCAGCGGCTGCTCGTCGTCCTCGGACGGTCCGGTGATCGCGCCGGTGACCATGGACGCCGGTGACCTGCAGGGGACCACGGTCGATCTGGTCGTCGGCCAGGTCTTGAACATCGACACCGGGGATCTGCCGGTCGACAGCTACAGCGGCGAGGTCGCCGACACCTCGGTGGCGGAGTTCACCGCGGGCCGGGTGGAGGACAGTGCGACCTTCAACCCCGGTGTGACCGCTTTGGCCGCGGGGAGCACAGAGGTCGTCATGTCCAATGACGACGGCGGTATCGAAGACCTGACCTTCACCGTCGTCGTCAACGACGACTGATCGGCACCCGGGAGGATCAGGTGTCGTGTTCGATGATGCCCAGATCCTCCCGGTGGTCGTCGATCCCTCCCGGCGGGTAGGACTCGACCTCCGGACGCGCGCGCAGGAACAGGGTGCTTGCGATGAGCCCTCCCCACACGACGACGATGGCGAGGATGAGGGACGTAATGGCGAGGGGGGTCATCGTCCAGCCTCCTTGTTGCGGCTTGCGTCGGGCTCGGGCGGGTACGGCGGCCACGCCCGGTAGTGGTCGGGGGAGTGGCGCCACGGCACGAGCGTCCCGACGACCGCCCCGATGACGAGCACCGCGATCGCCCCCCAGCCGAACACGCCGAGGTACCAGAACGGGTACGTGTCGTACCCCTCGGTGATGAGGGTGATGATGCGCGCCACGAGCATGTATCCGAGGACGAGCGGGGCGAGCACGCCGACGAGCCCGATCCACACCGGTCCGACGGGGAAGGTGGAGAGGGCGTTGAGGTGGTAGCGGAGTTCGGGGCCGCGGCGCAGCACCCAGATGACGACGATCGTCATGATGACCGCGGAGGCGACGATGCCGATGTTGTTCGTCCACATGTCGGTCACATCGAGGGCCAACAGGCCGGTGGTCGTGGAGAAGAACAGGATCGACAGCACGGCGGAGACGCCCCCGATGCCCACGGCCGCCGCACGGCGTGAGATCGACAGCTTCTCCTGGACAGCGGCGATGACCACCTGCAGCACCGAGACGAGGGAGGTGAATCCGGCCATGGCCAGCGATCCGAAGAAGAGCGCGCCGAAGATCGGGCCGCCGGGCATTTCGGACACGATCGCGGGGAAGGTGACGAACGACAGGCCGACCCCGGCGATGCCGTCGAGGTCGGAGACGGCGACACCCTGACGGAACGCGAGGAAGCCGAGCGTGGCGAACACGCCGATACCCGCGAGGATCTCGAACGACGAGTTGGCGAAGGCGACCACGAGGCCGGGGCTGGTGAGGTTCGAGCGCCGCCGGCGGTACGACGCGTAGGTGACCATGATGCCGAACGCGATCGACAGGGAGAAGAATATCTGGCTGTAGGCGGCGATCCACACGTCGGGGTCGGTGAGGGCCGTCCAGTTCGGCGTGAACAGCGCGTTGAGCCCATCGGCGGCCCCGTCGAGGAACAGGGCGCGGACCACGAGGATCAGGAACGCGACGACCAGCAGTGGCAGGAACACGACGTTCACGCGCTGGAGGCCTTTGGCCACACCCAGGGCGAGCACGACGATCGCCGCGATCCACACGAGCGCGAGGGGGATGAGCACTCCGGGGACGAAGTCGAGGGTGAAGACGCTGTCCTCGGGGATCCGCAGGTACTCGCCGAACAGGAAGCCCGCCGGGTCGTCACCCCACCGCAGGTCGAAGGAGAAGACGAAGAAGCTCAGCGCCCACGCGATGACCGCGGTGTAGTACAGGCCGATGACGAAGGCGATGGTCACCTGGAACCAGCCGAGCGACTCGAGCCAGCGGCCGGAGCGGCCGCCGAGGCGACGGAAGGCCGTGGGCGCGGCCCCGCGGAAGCGGTGCCCGATCGCGTAGTCGAGGAACAGGATGGGGATGCCCGCGGTGATGAGGGCCACGAGGTACGGGATGAGGAACGCGCCGCCGCCGTTTTCGTAGGCCACCCCCGGAAACCGCCAGATGTTGCCGAGCCCGACGGCCGAGCCGATCGCCGACAGGATGAAGCCGACTTGTCCGGTCCACTGCTCGCGTGGTCTCGCCGCTCCCGCGGCGGGGGTGGTGTCGCTCACAGGTGAGCTCCCTTCGTGTTCCTCTCGGCGGCGATCTGAGAACGCCGACGCTAGCAGTGCGCAACGCCGCGCGGGAGAGGTGCCGTGGCGCCTCCCGCCCGGGGTTGCGGGGTCAGCATCCCGGTCCGCGCGGCGATTCCGCGCAGGAACGCTCCACGAGGGCGGTCCGGGCCTCGAGCACCTCGACGGGGTGACCCGTGCTCTGCGCACGGACGGCGCCGACGACCGGCCGCCAGCCGTGCCCCCAATCGACGGAGGCGTCGTACACGACGGTGGCGGTGACGATGTACGTGCCGCGCGCGTCATAGGTGTGACCGGTGTCGGTGGGGGTGAACTGCGGCGAGCCCTGGGCGTCCCATGGCGCGCCCCCGGTCGTGGAGGACGAGGTGGTGCCGTCGCCGTAATCGAACTCGAACCCGACCGGTACGAACCGCACGGCGACCTCGTGTCCGAGCAACTCGCCGGCCATGTTCTGTTCGGAGGCGGCGGCGTAGACGTTGGTCGGCAGGCCCACCACCGCGAACCCGGACGGCTCGTTGTCGATCGAGGGTCCGACGGGGCGGAAGGAGACCAGATCGTCGGCGGTGACCGTGGGGTACACGAACACGTCGTAGTTGCCCCGATCACAGAACCCCGGCATGCAGTCCGGCACCGCCTCCGCGGAATCCTCGTCCGCGCCGTGCCACCCGCCGTCCCCGTCGTCACCACCGCTGTGCGTGCCAGGGCCTGCCGTGCCGCCCGATCCGCCCATGGACGCGCCCAGGTCCACCTGCGCCCCGTCGCTCGTCGTTGTGCAGGCATCGACCCACCCCGCACCATCGCAGGCGTTTGACGTGGGAGCGAAGGTTGCCGCGGCAGAACCAACCGCGAATGCAAGCGCTGCGATAGCTACCGTTATGTGCACTCTGGAGGACCCTCGCGACCAGTGATCTCGCTAATCCGCCACGTGGCGCCGCCGCGCGTCATCGACACGGTCATTGCTTGTACGGGAGGCCGATCAGAGCCAACCACCGAATCCCCAGTGGGGTCAACGACGTCGACGTCGGACACATCGAGACAAATGGCGAGGTCTAGTTTTGTGGCAAATGCCTCACCCTTCGGGAGCTCCACGATGACTGTAGCGATGGTCGTTCCGTTCACCTGCCATCCATTCGCGTGGTACTCCGAGAATGTCTCCCGTGCCCCAGCGTTTGCTTCTCCCGTCGTCAGGGCGTAGACGGGCTCGAACGTCTCCGGGTCGCTGAGATCGACGTCGTTGAGCGCGTCGACGTAGGCGCGATAGGTCTCCTCGGCGGCGGCGAAGGCCTCTTCCTCCGACGCGAAGCCTGTGGGGGTGGGGGTCGGTTCGGGTGTCGGGGCGCAGCCGGCGAGCGCGGCCGTGACGATCAGCACCCCGAGACTGCGGGTGAGGACGGTGGTGGCACGACTCATCACGGCACAAACGTAGCCGTGCCCGCCGCGCCGGGCGCACGGTTGTCCACAGGCACCGCCACCGATCGTTCACCATTCCGCCATGAGCCGGACAGTGCGCCCCCTCGCCGGGTTCACCCTGCGCACCCACCGTGTAGAGACAGGCGGGGGGCTGTCTTCCGCGTCTTCCCGTGACCCGGAGGTCCAATGGCACGCGATGTGGCACCGCTGGCGTGGGTCGAGTCCCCCCTGCAGCTGATCGGAGCGGCCGAGTGGGCACACGCGCACCGCGAATCGGTCGTCTTGGCCGGAAGGCTCACGGCGCAGATGTCCGAGACCGCCGACGAACTGCTGGCGCGCGGTGCGCGGTTCTCCGACACCCACCCGTACCTCGGAATCCCCTGGGGGCTGTTGGCGCGGCATCGTCACTGGCTCGTCGGTGACGGGTATTCGGGGCAGTTCCGTCTGGCCGCGGCGGTGCTCCGCCCTCGGCGGGTGACCTTCCTGGACGACGGGGCGAACGCGATCGCGTACGCGGACACCCTCGTCGGGCGCCGACCGTACACGCGCCCCGGCAACCAGGAACGCGGCCTCACGACACGCGTAGGGCCCCTCGCACACGCTCACCTCGTCTCTCGCGCGTTCGCGGGCGATGTCGACATCTTCACCGCCTTCGACCTCGGCTACGCCCGTCGCGACGCGTTGGCCGAACTCGGCGTCCCGGTGACCCGTCACGCGTTCGCGTTCACACGCGAAACCGCCACGCCGCATCCGTTCCGCACCTCACGCGTCGTGCTCGGCAGCGCTCGCCCCGACGACGGTCGCATGGACCGCGACGTCTACCTCGACTGGGTCGCGCACGAAGCGTCGATCGCTCCCGTGACCTACCTGCCGCACCGGCGCGAGTCCGACGAGCAGCTGGCCGCGGTCGCGGAGGTGCCGCACGTGATCATCGAGCGGCTGGACCTCCCGGTCGAGCTCGTGCTGGCCGGGGTCCGGGAGCGGCTCGACGTGTTGACGCTCGCCTCGTCGACGACCACCACGCTTCCCCTCGTCCTGCGGGATTCCGCCGCGGTGCTGCGCGAACGTCAACCGGGCACCCGGCACCGGCGGCGGGCGGTGCGATGACCGCCCGCGAGCACGATGTCGCGCGCGAACAGACCCGCGTCGTCGCGATCATCCCCGCACGCGGGGGATCGAAAGGCGTGCCGGGGAAGAATCTGCGGCGGGTCGGGGGCGTGCCGCTGGTCGCGCGTGCGATCGCCGCAGCCAAGGCTTCCCCCGCGATCGACCTCGTCGTGGTCTCGACCGACGACGAGACCATCGCCGCCGTCGCGCGCGAATGGGGGGCGACCGTGGTCGAACGGCCCGACGCGATCTCCGGCGACACCGCCACCTCCGAGAGCGCACTGCTCCACGCGCTCGACGTGCTGGAGTCGGCGGGTACGCGGACACGGACCCTCGCGTTCCTGCAGGCGACCTCGCCCTTCATCGACACCGACGCCCTCACGACGGCGGTCGCCGAGGTCGAGGCCGGTCGCACCGACAGTGCCTTCTCCGCCGTCGAGACGTACGGCTTCCTGTGGCGGACCGAGGCGGACGGGGGCGCATCCGGCGTCAACCACGACGCCGCGCACCGACCGCGGCGCCAGGATCGCGAGCCGCACTTCCTCGAGACGGGCGCCTTCTACGTCATGGACGCCGCCGGCTTCCGGGAGGCGGGGCACCGCTTCTTCGGACGCATACGCATCGTCGAGGTGCCCGAGAACACCGCGATCGAGATCGACACGGCGGAAGAGCTCGATGTCGCTCGGGCGATGGCGGCGGCCGGTCTGCGCTCCATCGCACCGACCCCGATCGAGGGGCCGATCGACGTGGATGCGGTGATCACCGACTTCGACGGCGTCCACACCGACGACCGTGCCTTCGTCGACGCCGACGGCACCGAGTTCGTGCGCGTGAGTCGCTCCGACGGCATGGGCGTCGCGCTGCTGCGCCGGTCCGGCGTGCCCGTCGTGATCCTGTCCACCGAACGCAACCCCGTCGTGTCCACCCGGGCCCGCAAGCTCGGCGTCCATGTCGCCCAAGGACTCGACGACAAAGCCGCGGCGCTCGTGGAATGGGCGGCGAAGCACGGCATCCCCCTGCACCGACTCGCGTACGTCGGCAACGACGTCAACGACCTGGCATGCCTCGAACTCGTCGGCTGGCCGATCGCCGTCCCCGAGTCGCACCCGCTCGTGCTGGCCGCGGCGCGCACCGTCCTCACCGCCTCCGGCGGTGCGGGAGCGGTCCGCGAGGTCGCCGAGCGGGTGCTCGCCGCCCGAGGCATCGCCCCCGACTCTCCGTCCGCCGCGCCCGCGGCACCCACCATGAGGAGCAACGCATGACCGTCACCATCGGAAACACCGTCATCGGGGGCGGTCGGCCCACGTACGTGATCGCCGAGATCGGGCTGAACCACAACGGCGACGTCGAGATCGCCAAGCGCCTCATCGACGTCGCCGCCGACGCCGGGGCGAATGCGGTGAAGTTCCAGAAGCGCACCCCCGCCATCTCGACCCCCGAGCACATGCGCGACGTACCGCGCGAAACGCCCTGGGGCACGATGACCTACTTCGAATACCGCACGCGCATCGAGTTCGGCCGCGACGAGTACATCGCGCTCGCAGACCACGCGCTCCTGCGGGGCGTCGAGTGGTTCGCGTCGCCGTGGGACGTGCCGAGTGTGGCGTTCCTCGAAGAGCTCAACGTCCCCGCCCACAAGGTCGCTTCGGCGTCACTGACCGACACCGAACTGCTGGAGGCGCTGCGCGACACCGGCAAACCGGTGATCTTGTCCACGGGTATGTCGACGTCGGAGCAGATCGATCGTGCCATCGGGGTTTTGGGCACGGGCAACCTGGTTCTGCTGCACGCGACCTCGACTTACCCGATGGAGCCGGAGGAGGCGAACCTCCGGGTCATCCCGACGCTGCGCGAAAGGTACCCCGGAGTTCCGGTGGGGTATTCCGGTCACGAGCGCGGACTGCAGATCTCGCTGGCCGCGGTGGCCCTGGGCGCGACGGTGGTCGAGCGCCACATCACGCTCGATCGCACCATGTGGGGGTCCGACCACGCGGCCTCCCTCGAACCGACCGGCCTGAACCACCTCGTGCGCGACATCCGCATCATCGAGTCCGCCCTCGGCGACGGAGTCAAGCGGGTCTTCGACAGCGAACAGGCGCCGATGGCGAAGCTGCGCCGCGTCCCCGCGTGACATCCGGCAGGCTCCGTGTCGTCGCGATCGCCGACACCGACTCCTACGTCAAATGGGCGGCCGCGCTGCTCGGGTCGCGGCCCGATGTGGTGGCGGGCACTCTCCTCGTGCTCGAGACGCCGCTCGTGGTCAGCGACGCCCAGGAGCGGGCGGCCCTGACCGGCAGTGGAGTGGAGGGTGCCACCCGCGTCGGATACGACGACCTGCTCGATCGGGTGCGCGAGGTCGGACCCGATGTCGTCATGCTCGCCGCCCGGGGCCCGTTGGTGCGGGTCCTCGCACGGCTGGTCGCGGCGGCGGTGCCGGAGGCGGTCATCGCGACCGGGTTGCCCGGCATCTCCGTGCCCGCGACGCGGAAGGCCCTGGTCTACCGGGCGCAGTGTGACGCGTTCGTGCTGCATTCGCACCGTGAGGTGAGGGAGTTCACCGCGGTGGCGATCGAGAGGGGCATCGCGCAGCGTTTCGCGCTCGCGCGGCTGCCGTTCGCGCGCGCCGACGTGACCCGTGACGGTGAGGTGCGCGGTGACGACCTGGTGTTCGCCGCGCAGGCGATCGTGCCCCGTGAGCGGGTGGACCGGCTTCGTGTCGCCCGCATGCTCGTCCGGGCCGCGCAGGCTCATCCCAACCGCCGTGTGGTGGTGAAACTGCGCGGGGTCAAGGGCGAGAGCCAGACCCACCGCGAGTACGACGGATACCCCGACCTCATCGCCTCCCTCGGACCCGTTCCCCCGAATCTCGTCTTCTCGACAGAGCCGATGGGCGCCGCGCTGACGCGCGCGGCGGGCCTCGTGACGGTCTCGTCCACCGCGGCCGTCGAGGCGGTGGCACAGGGCACCCCGGTGATCGCGCTGGACACCTTCGGCGTGGGACCGGACCTCATCAACACCGTCTTCGTCGGTAGCGGCCTGCTCGCGGGGGAGGAGTCGGTGATCGCGCGGGACTTCCGCGACCCCGAAGCGGGATGGCTCGAGGACAACTATTTCCACCGGCCGGCCGACGACACGTGGCTCGACGTGCTGGGAGACCTGGCCACGGCGCGACGGACGGGCTTCCTGCCCCACCGCCCCCCGTGGCCTCGACGAGGCGGAGCGCTCCGCGACGCATGGGAGCGCAAGAGCGTGCTCGGGGCGCTCGACCGCTCTCCGACCGGCCGCGCCGCATTCGTCATCGGCGTGCCTGCACGGGCCGCGGTGCGTCTGATCCGACGCGTCGTCCACGCACGGCCCGCCACTCGCTCCTAACGGGGAGCATCGTCCGGGGCTTCGGTCTCCGGGTCGTCCGTGTCGCCGTCGGCGTCGAGGAGATCGTCGAGCTCAGCCTGGAACGCGTGGTCGGGAGCCGGTGCCGTCAGCAGCGGCTCGGCGTCGTCGCACCGTGCGATGAGGTCGCTCAGCAACGCTTCGAGTGAGGAAGCCTGCAGGAGCGCGAGGTGATCGAGGGTGCTCAACGGTGCGATGCCCGCCAGCTGCCAACAGGCGTGGGTGGGGTCATCCGCCAACTCGATGTCGGCATCCCACGCCTGTTCGGCGAATTCGGCCGTCATCGACATCAGGCGGCGCACCGTCTGCTCGGCACGCGTGCGTAGCGGCAGGAGTGCGTCGTCCCACTCGGGCATCGGCAGCTCGCGCACCAGCGCCCGCGGATACGGGTCGTCCTCGAGCCATTGTTCGACCTCGAAGCGCCCACCGCCGATCGCCACGAGCTGCAGATCGTCCTCGCGCGCCGCCACACGGGAGACGCGTGCGAGAGTCCCGGTCGAGAACCGTTGCTCCCCACCGCCGGCCTCCGGCCCCCGGGCGATGAGGACCACGCCGAACTGCGGATCCTCCTCGTCGAGCAGGTTGCCGAGCATCACCAGGTAGCGCGACTCGAAGATGCGCAACGGCAGCGGCATGTAGGGCATCAGCACACTGCTGAGAGGGAACATCGCCGTCTCGCGCATGGTCCCAGTCAACCACCCCCGGAGACGCCCCGGGGCGACCGGGGGCGATAGCCTGACCCTGATGAGCGACGAGATGACAGAGCGCCCCCGGACCTCGCAGACCCCGTCGCCGGCCACCACCGACATCCCCGTTCCCACCCAGGCTCAGACCTGGCGCGCATTCGCCGTCTGCGTCTCCGTCGCGGCGCTGACGATCCTGGACCTGACGAAGGTCAACGTCGCCCTCCCGTCCATCGAGGATGCGTTCGGGTCCGCCTCGACCGAACTGGGGCTGATCGTCTCCGGGTACGTGCTGACCTTCGGCCTCGTCCTCGTCCCGGCCGGACGACTCGGCGACCAGCGCTCGCGCCGGGCCCTGTTCATCATCGGGTTGAGCCTGTTCACGGTGATGAGCCTGGTCTGTGCGGTGGCCCCGTCGATGACGGTCCTGCTGATCGCGCGGTTGCTGCAGGGTGTGGCCGCCGGTATCCAGATGCCCCAGGTGCTCGGCATCATCCAGGAGCTGTTCCGCGGACCCGCGCGCGGTAAGGCGTTCGGCGCCTTCGGGGCGATCATCGGCATCTCCACCGCACTCGGCCCGACCATCGGCGGTCTCGCGATCGCACTGGGCGGAGCGCAGGATGGCTGGCGGTGGATCTTCTGGATGAACGTCCCCCTGGGGTTGGCGGCGATCGGGTTGGCGATCTGGCTCCTGCCCCCGCTCCACCGCCGCACCCGGCGGCCGCTGGAACTCGACCCGTTCGGGACCGTCCTGTTCGCCCTGGCGGTCGTCTCGCTCATGCTTCCGTTCCTGTTCACGACGGGTTCGCCCGACGATGATCCGCTCCGATGGTGGCTTCTGGTCGCGTTCGTGCTCTTCGTGGGGGCTTTCGTGCTGTGGGAGCGGCGCTACGAGGCCACCGGCAAAGCGCCGCTGGTACCGCTGCGTCTGTTCCGGGTTCACTCGTACCGCAACGGGACGTTGCTGGCGACGTCGTACTTCGCCGCCCTCCCGTCGGTCTTCCTGCTGACCAACCTCTTCCTGCAGGACGGCCTCGGGCTCGAACCGGTTTTCGCCGGAATGGTGTCGATCGGTTTCGCCGTCACGAGCGCGGCCGGGTCGTGGGTCGGTGGCACCCTCGTCAACCGCTTCGGTCGCCCCTTGGTGGTATGGGGCCTGACCGCCGTGCTCACCGCGACCGGCCTCTTGGTGGTCGTGGCGGTGTTCGTGCCGCCGCCGTACACGGCGTGGGCGATGGCGGCGGCGATGGTCGTCGGCGGTCTCGGCGGGGGACTGGTCATCTCGCCGAATCAGACCCTCGCCCTGGCGGACATCCCGGTGACGGAAGGGGGCCTTGCCGGATCGGTGGGCCAGCTCGGTCAGCGCATCGGCACCGCGATCGGCACGGCGGTCGCCCTCTCCTTCTTCTACGCGACGATCTATCGCGAGGAGGGGACGGCGAGTGACATCGTGGTCTTCCACGACGCGTACGCGTTCGGGATGCTGACCGCCGCGGTCTTCCTCGCTCTCGCCCTGGTCGTCGGCCTCGTCGACCTGACGTGGCGGCGCCGCCTGCGTGCGGACGATGCGGAAGACGAGCCCGAGCAGCGCGTCGGCCACGCCTGAGCGGCGCAGCGCGTGTTGCTCACGCGGGCCGGACGCGCCGCGAGGGCGGCGGCGCGATCCGACGCGGGGCGTAGTGCGCGATCGGAACGGGCGGCGTGGCCCCGCCGGAGCGTTCGAGTGCCGACCAGGACTCGATCTCGGCGAGGGCGGCCTCGGCGTCCCGGAAGCGGGTGCGCAACGGGAGGGAACGTAGCCAGGTGACATCGACGTGGCCGTCCGGGGTGGGCTCGATGAACGCCACGAGGCGTCGTGAATCGTTCTCCGCGAAGCGGGTGTCATGGATCAAACGTCCGTCGTCTTCGAGATCGACCAGGACGTACTGGGCTGACGAAGGCATCATCGCGATGGTCATGAAAGTGTGCGGCTTTCTGCTCCTGCGAGGGGCAACACCATTGTGCGCGGAACCGGCCTCGATCTCCAGGGGGGTTGACAGGGAATCTTCTGTGATTCGTGCGGCACTCTTGCGGCGCCGCGCGGCCCGCGCGGCCGACCCCGTCAGCGGCGAGCAGGCCGATCCTCGACGCGGACGACCGCCATCAGGAGCCCGGCCAGGGTGGCGCCGACCGCGCCCGCGGCCATGTCGCCGATCGTGTCGGTGTAGGTGACGAAGATCGTGTCGGTGACGAACTCGCGCCCGGTCCACTCCACCATCTCCCACACAGCGCTGATCGCGAGCCCGATGACCGGGGACAAAACGATGACGGCGCGCCGCGAGCCTCGGGGGCCGGCCGCCGGTGGCACCACCCGCGCGTGGGCCAGCAGCAGGTACGCCGCGACGGTGAGGGCCGCGGTGGCCGCCGCATGCACGACGAGGTCCCAGCCGGGCAGCCGCGTATAGAGGTCGTACACGTTGCTCCACGCCGCCGTGAGAAGGATCACGCCGAAGGCCAGATCGGCGCCCGGGCGCATCGCGAGGAAGCGGGGGACCATCAGCCCGGGGAGGGTGAAAGCGAGGATCCCCGCGTCGGTGGGGTCGTGGAGGAGGAGGGCCGCGGCGACGCTGACGAGCCCGACGGCGCGCATCACATCCGCACCGGCCGCCACGGGCCCGTGCACGGGGCGGAGGAAGTTCCGCGCGAGCGTGTTCACCGCGTCACCCGCACGAGCGCGTGGACGGGCAGATGGTCGGAGGGCCAGCCGCCGGCGGTGCGGAATGTGCCGATCCCGACCGCGTCCACGTGCACGCGGTCGGTCACCCCGATCCAGTCGATACGGGCGCCTCGGCGCGGCTCCCGGTAGTCGGCGAAGGTCGCCCACTCGGGGGTGAGCCGTCGATCGGCCGAGGTCCACGCGTCGCGCAGGCCGTCACGCCACAGCTCCCGGGCGGTCGCCGAACCCGGACGTGCGTTCATGTCGCCCAGGATGATGCCGACGCCGGACGTCGTGGTCAGCACGGCGCGCAACAGGCGGGCGGCGTGCAGACGCGAACGACGCGAGAAGACATCCAGGTGGGTGTTGACGACGACGAATTCGTCGGAGGTGGACCGGTCTCGGAAGCGGGCGACCACCGCGACGCGAGGTACCGGATTGCCCCAACCGCGCGAACCGGGCTCGTGGGGTGTCGGTGACAGCGCGACCTGTTCTCCCGAGAGGAGATCCAGTCTCCGTGCGTCCCAGAACAGCGGGCAGCCTTCGCCCTTCCCATCGCGGTCGCGGCCGCGGCCGAGCCTTTGGTGATCCGCACCGAGGGCCGCGGCGACGACGTCGGCCTGTTCCGGCATCGCCTCCTGCACCCCCAGCACCGTCGGCTTCTCGGTGCGGATGAGCGCTTCCACGGCGCGGCGGCGCCGGTCCCATCGGTCGACCGATCGGATCGACATCGGAAGGCGCCGTCGAATGTTGAACGACATCACGTGCAACGACGGTGGGGCGGCGGCGCCGATCAGGGCGGTGTCCATCACGCGGCGAGGCGGTGGAGGTCACGCGCCCGACGCTCGCGGGCTCGGCGCGTCACCCGGCGCAGTGCCCGCCGATCCCATCGCACCGGCGGGAAGTCGTGCGGCCAATGCATCGTGACCGTGCGGAAGCCTTTGCGCACCCGTGCTGCGAACAGGCCCGCGTCGGCGAACGGGCGCATCGAGATGGTCATGTGCTCGGGACCCACCGCGGCGATGCGGTGGCGTTCGCCGAGATGGAACGCCAGGTCGATGTCGTCGTGGGTGTCGACGTCCCACCGGTGTACGGAGGCGCTCACGGCATGCCACGCATCCGCGCGCATCGCGAGGTTCGACCCGAAGAGCGGCCAGTGGCCCAGGGTCGTCCCGACGATCGCGACGTACGCGCTGAGGTACGCCGCCGCGAGAGGGCGTCGCAGCCACGACGGGCCGTCGTGGAAGGACGCGCCGCCGAACACGGCGCCGGTCTGCGGGTCGTTCTGCAACGCCTCGACCATCGTCCGTGCCCATCCCGGCTGCGGCGAGCAGTCGGCGTCCAGACGCAGGATCACCTCGCCCCGGGCGGCGTCGTACCCCGCGGAGGCGGCGGCGGCGATGCCCGGTGCGCCGCACGTGATGACCGTCGCGCCGTGTGCGCGGGCGACGGCCGCCGACGCATCACGGGATCCGTTGTCGACGACGATGATCTCCTCGAGGGCGATGCTCTGCCGGGACAGGCCGCGCAGGCAGTGCTCGAGGGGGCCGGCGTCGTCTTTGACGGGGATGACCACCGACACGAGGGGACGCGGGGGTGGGGGCTGGTGGAACACGAGGTGCCTCCTTGACGAGGGGTGTCGCCACGCTATCCGGCACGGCGGGTCCGCCTGCCGTCCTTGACAGGGGTTCACGGCGCCGATACACGGTGGTGCGCAGATCGCCCGCAGCGTACGGTGCACGGCTGGCGCGTAGCCTGGACGGGTGACACGCGTGCTCAACATCAGCGCCTACCTCTTCACCCCTCTCGACGACCTCGCAGGGTTGCGTGAGGTGTTGCGGGCGCGCGCGATGGCATCGGGTCTGCGCGGCACGATCATCCTCGCCGAGGAGGGGATCAATCTCTTCCTCGCGGGTGGCGAAGAGGTCGTCCGCGCGTTCCTGGACGACCTGCGCGCGGATGCGCGCTTCGCCGAGCTGACGGCGAAGGAGAGCTGGTCGCCGTCGCAGCCGTTCGGCAAGATGCTCGTGAAGATCAAGCGCGAGATCATCCGCATGGACCGCCCGACGATCTCTCCGTCGGCCGGTCGGGCGCCGGCGGTGTCACCGGAGCAGCTCCGACGCTGGCTCGACGCCGGCGTCGACGACGATGGGCGCGACGTGGTCCTGCTCGACACCCGCAACGCATTCGAGGTCGACTACGGGCGCTTCGACGGGGCGATCGACTGGCGGCTCGAGCGCTTCACACAGTTCCCGGGTGCCGCCGGAGCCGCTCGAGACGAGCTTGCAGGCAAGACGGTCGTCAGCTACTGCACGGGCGGCATCCGCTGCGAGAAAGCCACGATCCATCTGCGCGAGCTGGGCGTCGACGCGCGACAGCTCGACGGCGGCATCCTCGGCTACCTCGAACAGGTCGGCGGTGCGCACTGGAGCGGCGAGTGCTTCGTGTTCGACGGGCGTGAAGCGCTCGGCGCAGACCTCGCCCCGCGCGCGTAGGTCGACACCGGGAGGCGCCCGGTCCTCCGGGGGCCCTACCCTGGGAGCATGCGTCACCCTCAGCCCTTCCCGGTGGGCCCGGGCCAGGAATCGGTGTGGGACTACCCGCGTCCGCCGCGGGTCGAGCCCGTCGACGCCCGCGCGACGATCGCGCTCGGAGGTGAGGTCGTCGTCGACACCGCCGACGTCGTCCGTGTGTTGGAGACCAGTCATCCGCCGACCTACTACCTGCCGATCGACGCCTTCACCGACGGCGCGCTCGTCCGCGGCGACGGCGCCTCGATGTGCGAATTCAAGGGCCGGGCCCGCTACTTCGACGTGCACGGCGGCGGACAGGTCCGTCCGCGAGCCGCATGGACCTACCCGTCGCCGATGCCGGGTTTCGAGGCGCTGGCCGGTCGGGTCGCCGTCTACGCCGAGGGGATGGACCGGTGCGAGATCGGCGGGGTGCTCGTGCAGCCCCAGCACGGCACCTTCTACGGTGGGTGGATCACCCCGGACGTGGTGGGTCCGTTCAAGGGCGCCGCGGGATCCGTGGGATGGTGAGAGGGTGAGCCAGACCGTGCAGACTCGTCCGCGCAGCGGCACCGTCGTCGGTGCCGTCGTCGCCGACCTCGCCGTTGTGATCGCCTTCGTCGCCATCGGTCGCGCCTCCCATGACGAGGGCGTATGGGCCGGGCTGTGGGCGACGTCGTTCCCCTTCCTGGTCGGCCTCACGGCCGGATGGCTGCTCTCGCGGGCGTGGCGAGGGCCGCTGTCCCCGCTGCGTGCCGGGGTGCCGATCTGGGGTGCGACGGTCGTGATCGGCGTATTGGTGCGTGCCGCGTTCGGCGCCGGCACCGAGGTGTCCTTCATCGCGGTGACCGCGGTGGTGCTCCTGGTCGGCCTGCTCGGTTGGCGCGCGATCGCGGCGCCGGTGATGAGGTCGCGCGCCGCCTGACGTTCGGGTGCGGAGTGGGGAGGAACCTGTGGTGAAGGTCGATCTGAAGCGTGAGCTCTCCGGCTACGCCGCCCGCCGCGACGTGTTCGACGATGTCGTGCTGCCACCGCGACGCTATGCGGTCATCGACGGATCCGGGGATCCGAACACGTCAGCGGACTACCGTGACGCCCTCGCGACGCTGTTCCCGTTCTCGTTCGCCGTGAAGTTCGCGAGCAAACGCGGGCTGGGGCGTGACTACGTCGTCGGTCCGCTCGAGGCGCTGTGGTGGGCGGACGACTTCACCGCCTTCACCTCCGCGCGCGACCCCTCCGCGTGGTCGTGGCGGGCCATGATGGTCGTGCCGGACTGGATCCGGGATGACCAGCTCGATCTCGCGACGACCGCCGCCCTCGAAAAGGACGCGCCGGCGATCGACCGCCTGCGGATCGACACCCTCGACGAGGGCCGTTGCATCCAGACCCTCCACGTCGGTCCCTACGACGACGAGGGGCCGGTGCTGGCCCATCTGCACGACCACGTGATCCCGGGCAAGGGGCTGCGGATGCGGGGCCACCATCACGAGATCTACCTCAGCGATCCCCGGCGTGCCGCGCCCGAGAAGCTCCGCACGATCCTGCGGCAACCCGTCACCGACGCGGCCGGGGGATGACCGCGCCCTCGCGCCCGGGCACATATGGCGCGCGCAACGCGACGCCCATGAACACACGCGGACCGAGACGATCGAGGTCGCGCTCGGCGTGCAGAATCTCGGCGAGGAGGCCGCTGCGGCCCGGGGTGCGTTCGACGAAACCGTGCCGGGCGTAGAAAGGGGCGTTGAAGGGCGGTTCGACGAAGGTGCGCAGCGTCATCTCCGCGTGCCCGCGGGAGGCGGCCGTCTCCAGGGCGGCCTCCAGGAGCGCGGTACCGATGCCGCGCCGGGCTGCGGAGCCGCGCACCGACATCTGCTCGAGGTGGCACAGGGCCTCTGCTTCGACGACCTGGGCGAACCCGACGATGCGCCCCTCGAGCTCGGCCACCAGGAGGAACCCGGGCATGCTCGCCCGCTCGGCACCGGTCTCCGCCTCGAGCGCTTCGTCGAGCCGGAAGAACGCCGCCAGCGCCTCGTCCGCCGAGGCTTCCACCTCCTGGAGATCGGCGATGTCGCCATCGGCGGCGAATCGGATCACGGCGTCCACCCCGACAGCGTATGACGCGATCGGTCGGTGCGGCTCGGTACGATCTGTTCATGACCGATTCCCCACCGATCGATGATGTGCCGATCGGCGGCGACGGCATCCGTCTGGGTCAGTTCGTGAAGTACGCCGGCTTGCTCGACTCCGGCGGTGACGTCAAAGAGGCGATCATCGATGGCTATGTCACGGTCAACGGCGAGGTCGATCGTCGCCGAGGGCGACAGTTGCAGATCGACGACGTGGTCGGGTTCGGCGAACGCCGGGTCCGCGTCCGCCCGTAGCCGTCGTCAACGCGGCGACCGGTAGCCGCTCGACGGGCCGCGTCCGCGCCGTCACCCGACGGAGGCGTGCTCCGCGCGGTCCTGCTCGTGACGGGCGAGGGCCGCGCCGATCCGGGCGATCGCGTCGGTGAGGAGCGGACGGGGCAGCGCGAAGATGATGCGGGCGTGTCCCGCGGCCACCTCCCCGCAGGCGGCGCCGTCGGTCAGCGCGACGTCGGCGTGGGTGCGGAACCATTCGCCGAGGTCGCCCTCCACCGCGTACGCACGGAAGTCGATCAGCGCGATGTAGGTACCTTCGGGCATCGTCACGCGTGCTTTCGGCGCATGCCGGGCGAGCATCTCGACGAGGGTGCGGCGATTGCCGTCGAGGTAGTCGACGGTCTCGGCCAGCCAGTCACCACCGTCGCGGTAGGCGGCGATGTTGGCCACCACGCCGAGTGTTGCCGTGCCGTGTCCGGCCCATCCGGCGTGTTCGGCCCACACCGCGGCGTCGGCATCGTTCGAGATGACCAATTGGGCACACTTCAGCCCGGCGAGGTTGAACGCCTTCGAGGCCGAGGCCGCCGTGATGGTGTGTCCCGCCGCGACGGCGGAGACCGACGCATAGGGGATGTGTCGGGCGCCGCTGTAGACGAGCGGTGCGTGGATCTCGTCCGCGAAGACGCGCCCGCCCTTCGCCTCCACGACATCGGCGACGGCGGTCAGCTCGTCGTGGCTGAACACGGTGCCCAGGGGGTTGTGCGGATTACAGAGCACCAGAAGCCCCGCGCCGTCGTCGAACGCGCGTCCGATGGCCTCCAGATCCATCGTCATGCGTCCGCCGCGTTCGACGGCGGGTACCTGAATCACCTCCCGTCCGTGCATCTGGGGCACGAACAGGAACGGCATGTAGGCCGGAGTCGGCACGATCACCGCGGACCCGGCGGGTGTGAAGCGGGTGATCGTCGCCTCGAAGGCGGCGATCACGTCCGGTACGGGGTGGATGCGACCGACGGGGATCCGCCAGCCGAACCGGTCCGCGTACCAATCGGAGGTGGCTTCGGCGAGTTCGGCGGTGAGCCAGGCGGGAAGGTACCCGGTCAGACCGCGGGAGACGGCTGTCGAGATCGCCTCCTGGATCGCCGGGGCGACACCGAAATCCATCTCGGCGACCCACGCCCCGGTCTTCCCGGGATAGGCGGTCCACTTCATGCTCCCCGCTTCCCGAAGGTCCGCTTCCGTGAGGTCGTCGTATCCGCCCACCGTCGTCTCATCCTCTCGAACGTCGCCTGTCCGCACCCGCGGCGGCATCTCAACGGTCGCACAGATTGTCAACCCGGTGCGCGCCGAGCGGGGGCTTCGTACGGTGTCGACATGAGCGAACGAGAACACTTGAGCGCCGAAGACCGGACGCGACTGGCGGCGGGGGAGAGTGACACGCTCGCCCCGGCGCCCGAGGGGTCGGAGGAGGCGCCACCGCCGCTGCCGTCTCCGGATACCCCCGCGCCGGACGATGGCGCCACCGTGCGCGACGATCACTGAGGGCGCACACCGCCGAAGACGCCGAGCCGGACACCCCGATCACGGGAGATCCGGCTCGGCTCATCCGCGTCGCCTCAGGTCGTGGCTTGAGACCTCTTCGGGAGGACCCAATCTCGCCGCGGGAAGTGGCACGTGTAGCCGTTCGGGATGCGCAGCAGGTAGTCCTGGTGCTCCGGCTCGGCCTCCCAAAACGGACCGACCTGTTCGATCGTCGTCACGGCGGGACCCGGCCACAGGCCCGACGCGTCGACATCCGCGATGGTGTCGCGGGCGACGCGCTCCTGCTCGGCATCGAGCGGGAAGATCGCGGATCGGTAGCTCGTGCCGATGTCGTTGCCCTGGCGGTTCCGTGTGGTCGGGTCGTGGATCTGGAAGAAGAACGCCAGGATGTCGCGGTAGGTCGTCTTCGCCGGATCGAACACGATCTCGACGGCTTCCGCGTGCCCGGGATGGTGGCGGTAGGTGGCGTGCGCATTGGCTCCACCTGTATAGCCGACCCGAGTCTGGATGACTCCGGGCTGCGTGCGGATCAGATCCTGCATCCCCCAGAAGCACCCTCCGGCGAGGACGGCGGTCTCGAGCCCCTCGACCTCGGTGATGGTTCCCTCGTCGTCGGTCATGCGGCACCCTCCTTTGTCGGGATCGGACTCGCGCGCGCCCGCCCGGGGCGCAATCGGCGATTTCCTGCAGTATCTCAGCCCCGCCGGGGGTCGCGGGTCGCGTGGGGCGAGATGTCTCAGGCGACTGTCAGGCGCGCTCGCGCGGCGCGGCCTGGAGGTCGGCTGTGGGGACGCCCGATGTGCTACCGGATTCGACTGAGGTTAGCCCCAACGGCGCGGGCACGTCCCCACGGGGGTTCGGGGCGCCGTGCGGAGGATCGCGAGCATGTCGAGCGCGCCCTCGACCTGCTGGACCTCCAGCCGGTGCGTCGTCGAGGTCGACGACCGTCGGGTCGTCCTCTGACGCCAGGGTGCTGCACCGCTGACAACTCGCTGGGAAACGACCTTGCCCGTCCACCTCGGGCGTACGGTAGCGATATATCGTCAACTATCGCTCACCGATCGGCGAGCGTGGAGGGGAGCAATCGTGACCACGTCATTCTCATCCGGACCGTTCGGCTCCGGCCGAGGTTTCGGCGCCGCAGGGGGCGGCCTCTTCGATGCGATGGACCAGCTCCGAGAGGCCTTCGAACAGCGCTTCCCGGCGCGCATGGCACGGGGGGATGTGCGTTCTGCGGTTCTGTCGCTGCTGCAGGAGAAGCCCATGCACGGATATCAGATCATCGCCGAGATCGGCGAGCGCAGTGGGGGCATGTGGAAGCCGAGCCCCGGTTCGGTGTACCCGACCCTGCAGATGCTCGCCGACGAGGGGCTGATCGTCGCCGAGGAATCCGGCGGCAGGAAGACCTATTCGCTCACGGAGGTCGGTCGTGCCGAAGCCGAGTCGCGCACGGAGGGGTCGGCGCCGTGGGAGATGCCCGGGATGAAGGACGCCGCCCGCGCCGCCACGTTGCCCAAGGCCGGCGTGAAGTTGGCGCAGGCCGCCGCGCAGGTGGCGCAACACGGCACCGCCGAGCAGGTCGCCGAGGCCGAGGACGTGCTCGACGACGCGCGTCGTAAGCTCTACTCGATCCTCGCCCAGGACTGATCGGATGCCGGCCCGACGTCGGCATCGGGCGTCGCACTCAGGAGGCTCGATGACCGACGGGGGCAGCACCCGCGCCCGCTACCGGCGCATTCTGCGCTTCGCCGCGCGCTACATGCTCCAAGCGTGGTGGTTCGAGCTGTTCCTGCCGCGTATCGGTCTCGGATCGTTCGCGGCGCGCGGTCGAGCCCGCCGGCTGCAGCGTCTCGCGCGCAACTTCCACACGCTTGCCGTGGCCCTGGGCGGCCTGATGATCAAGGTCGGACAGTTCATGTCGTCGCGTCTCGATGTGCTGCCACCGGTGATCACGAAGGAACTCGAAGGCCTGCAGGACGAGGTCCCGCCCGTGGACTTCGAGGCGATTCGGGCCCTCGCGGAGTCGGAGCTGCAGGCGTCCCTGTCGACGGTGTTCGAGGAGGTCGAACCGATACCGCTGGCGGCGGCCTCCCTCGGTCAGGCGCATCGTGCGCGCCTGGTGGCCGCAGAAGCGACGCACGCCGGCTTCACCGACGTCGTCGTCAAAGTCCAGCGTCCGGGGATCGATCAGATCGTCGATGTCGATCTCGCCGCGCTCCGCCGGGTCGCGGCGTGGCTCAGCCGCGTGCGTGTGGTGCGTGAACACGTCGACCTTCCCGCGCTCCTCGACGAGTTCGCGGTGACCAGCCTGGAGGAGATCGACTACCTCCACGAGGCGGCCAACGCCGAGCGGTTCCGAGAGGACTTCGCCGACGACACACGTGTGGCGACCCCGCAGGTCGCCTGGGAGCGCTCGACGCGGCGTGTTCTCACCCTCGAGGATGTCACCGCGATCAAGATCAACGACCGCGACGCCCTGCGCGAGGCGGGGATCGATCCGCGCGAGGTCGCCCACGAGTTCGCCGCGGTGATGTTCGAGCAGCTGTTCACGAACGGGTACTTCCACGCCGATCCACACCCGGGGAACGTCTTCGTCACGCCGACGCCGGACGGTCCCAGGCCGTGGACACTGACGTTCATCGACTTCGGGATGATGGGGGAGGTGCCCGATCGACTCCGCCGGGGCCTGCAACAGGTGATCATCGCCGTGGCCTCGCGCAACGGTCGTCACCTGGTCGAGAGCATCCGTGACGTCGGCGTGCTCCTCCCTTCGGCAGATACCGGCGAACTCGAGCGGGCGATGACGACCCTCTTCGCCCGGTTCGGCGGCATGGGGTTCGCCGAGTTGCAGGAGGTCGATCCGCGGGAGTTCCGCGACTTCGCGATGGAGTTCCGCGATCTGGTGCGGCGCATGCCGTTCCAGCTTCCGGAGAACTTCCTGCTGGTCATCCGTGCCGTATCACTCACGTCGGGTGTGTGCAGCGCGCTCGACCCGGCGTTCAACATCTGGGAGGCGGTCGAGCCGTACGCGCAACGCCTCATCCGCGACGAGCGCGGGAACCTCGTGCAGGCGTTCGCATCGGAGGCCGCCTCGGTCGCGGGACTGGTGGCGAGGATGCCGCGCCGGGTCGACGACGTGCTGACCCGGCTGGAGGACGGGAGGTTGGCGGTGGACTCCCCGCGCCTGGACGCACGGGTGCGCGGGCTCGAGACCCTCGCGCGACGCGTCGTCTCGGCCGTGCTGTTCGCGGGCCTTCTCATCGCGGGGGCGGTCCTGCGTCCCGACGACCCGGTTGCGGGGACGGCGCTCATGTTCGCGTCGGTCCCGGCGTTGCTGCACGCGCTCCTTGCCGGGATCCTCGCACGCCGTCTCCCGTAGGGGCGTTCGCGTCGGTCGAGGCGTTGCCGATAGCGTGGACCACGTGCGACCGAGAGGGGCGACCCGGTGACCATCACGTCCTTTCCGATCATCGGCATCGTGCTCGCGGTGATCTCCGCGTTGTTCCTGACCCTCGGCAACTTCCTGCAGTCACGGGGCGTCGCGCGCACGACGGCGGACAGCTCGGGGATCGGTCCGGCCCGGTTCTGGCGCCTCGCGCGCGATCCGGTGTGGCTGGGCGGCAGTGCGCTGTTCGGCCTCGCGATCCTGGTGCAATTGGCGGCGCTCGCGTTCGCCCCCCTGATCGTCGTGCAGCCGGTGGGCGTGATCGCCCTGGTGTTCGCCTCCGTGCTGACCGCCTTGGTCACGAAGACCGCGCCGCGTGTGCGGGAGGTCGTCTCGATCGCGGTGTGCGTGATCAGCCTGGGCGTGTTCGTGTCGGTCGCCGCCGCGGTCAGCGAGCAGACGACCATCACGGACGAACAGCTGATCGCCGTGCTCATCGTCCTGCTCGTCGTCCTCGCTGCGACCTTCGCCGGCCTGGCGGGCTTCCGCCGACGGCGCACACCGCCGGTCCTGTACGTGCTGCTGGGCGGCCTGTACTCCGGATTCGTGGCCACGCTCGGCAAGACGGTGATCCTGCGCATCCAGACCGCGATCCACCATCGTGACATCACCCTCGACGAGACCAACCTGCTCACGATCGCCTGCGCTGCGGGGATCGCGGTCGCCGGGGCCTTGTCGATCTGGTTCGTGCAGACGGCGCACACCGTCAACGGCCCTCAGGTGGTCGTGGCCGGGCTCACCGTCGTCGACCCTTTCGTCGCCGTCGTCCTCGGCATCACGGTGCTGCAGGAGGCAGCGTCCGCACCATTGTGGAGCTTCCCGATCTTCGCCGTGGCCGGTGCCGCGGCGATGGCAGGTGTCTGGTCGCTCGCGAAGGAGCAGACCGACCACACCCCTGCCGCGGCGGTCTCCTCCTCCCCGCCGCCCTCGCGTTGACGGGGTGACTACGCTCGAAAGCACCGCCGCGTCCGCACCGTCAGGAGAGAACCACCCCGTGCCCACCGCAACCGACGCCCTCGACCACGCCGCAGACCTCGCCGAGTTCATCGCCGCCGCACCCTCGAGCTTTCACGCGGCCGAGGAGGTCGCGCGTCGGTTGGAGGATGCGGGGTTCGTCCGGTTGCGGGAGGGGGAGTCGTGGCTCTCCGCCACGGGGGGACGATTCGTCGTGGTGCGTGACGGCGCCGCGATCGCCTGGGCCGTCCCCGGTACGGCGACGGCGGCCACCGGCGTCAGGATCTTCGGGGCGCACACCGACTCCCCGGGGTTCAAGCTCAAGCCCCGGCCCACGACCGGGCGTCTCGGCTGGCTGCAGGCGGGGGTGGAGGTGTACGGCGGGCCCATGTTGAACTCGTGGCTCGACCGTGAATTGCGCCTGGCCGGGCGTCTCGTGCTCGATGACGGACGTGACGTGCTCGCGGCGACCGGCCCGCTCCTGCGGCTGCCCCAGCTCGCGATCCACCTCGACCGCGAGGTCAACGACCGGCTTGCCCTCGACAAGCAGTCCCAGACCCAGCCGGTGTGGGGGCTCGGCGGCGCAGAGTCCGCGGATCTGCTCGCGGAGCTGGCCGCGGGCGCCGACGTCGATCCGGGGCGCATCCGCGGATACGACATCGTGACCGCGGACGCGGCTCGTGGAGGGGTCTTCGGCCGCGACGACGTCTTCTTCGCCGCCGGACGGCTCGATGACCTCGCTTCTGTTCACGCGGGGGTGATGGCCCTCGTCGCAGCGGCGGACACCGCCACCGACCACATCCCCCTGCTCGCCGTGTTCGACCACGAAGAGGTGGGCTCGGGGACCCGCTCGGGTGCGGCCGGCCCGTTCCTCTCCGATGTCCTGGAACGGCTCTGGCTCGGCCTGGGTGCGGATCGTGAGCAGCAGCTCCGGTCGTTGACGGATTCGTGGTGCGTCTCGAGTGACGTCGGCCATTCCGTGCATCCCAACTATGCGGACAAACACGATCCGGTCGTCCAGCCGGTGCTCGGTTCGGGCCCGATCCTGAAGATCAACGCCAACCAGCGGTATGCCACCGACGCGGTCGGTGCGGCGGCGTGGAACGGGTGGTGCGCCGATGCCGGCGTCCACGCGCAGGAGTTCGTCTCCAACAACGCGGTGCCCTGCGGGTCGACGATCGGGCCGATCACGGCGACGCGGCTCGGGATCCGCACGGTCGACGTGGGTATCCCGATCCTGTCCATGCACTCGGCGCGCGAGCTCGCCGGCGTCAGCGACCTATGGGACCTGCGACGCGTCGCCGAGACCTACCTGGGGGGCTGATCATGCACCGGATCTTCACCATGCCCTTCGCCGAGGTGTACCCGATGTACGTGGCGAAGGCGGAACGAAAAGGCCGCACGCGCGCGGAGGTCGATGAGGTGATCACCTGGTTGACCGGCTACGACGACGCGGAGCTTTCCCGTCGGATCGGCCGACGGGAGACGTTCGAGGAGTTCTTCGCCGACGCCCGTCTCAACCCGCATGCGGACCGCATCACCGGTGTGGTCTGCGGGGTGCGGGTCGAGGACGTCGATGATCCGCTGATGCAGAAGATCCGCTATCTCGACAAACTCGTCGATGAGTTGGCCAAGGGAAAGGCGATGGAGAAGGTACTCCGTACGCCGTGATCGGAAGGACGACATGACCGAACGCACCACATGGGTGCTCGTCGACGGCGAGAACATCGACGCCACCCTGGGATCGTCGATCCTCGGGCGACGCCCCCAGCCCGACGAGCGACCGCGGTGGGACCGTCTTCTGAGCTTCGTCTCCACCCGATGGGGTCAGCCCGCGCGGGGGCTGTTCTTCCTCAACGCCTCCGCCCACCTGCCGATGTCGTTCGTCCAGGCGCTGCTCGCGTTGGGGTACCAACCGGTGTCCCTGTCGGGCTCCTCCGAGGAGAAGGTCGTCGACATCGCCATCCAGCGCACGCTGCGCGCGCTGGCGGACCATGACGGCGATGTGGTGCTCGTGAGCCACGACCGCGACTTCGTGGAGGATCTCGGCCACCTCGCCGATGGAAGCCGCCGTCTCGGGGTGCTGGCATTCCACGAGTTCCGCAGCAGTGAGTACACCAACCTCCCCGGTCTCGAGCTGTTCGATCTGGAGTACGACGCCGAGGCGTTCGACGCGCCGCTTCCGCGGGTGCGCGTGATCCCGATCGAGGAGTTCGATCCCGAGGTGTTCCTGCAGGGCTGACCGCCCGATAGCGGCGTAGCCTGGGGGGATGTCCGTCCCCGTTTCCGCCCGCAGCGCCCGCGCCGAGCTGGCCGCGGTCGCCGCCGGGCACGGGAGCGATCTGGACCGCTCCGCCCTCCGGTCGTTGCCGCGGGCGCCGGGGTCGCGGCGGGCCGCGGTGCTCATGCTGTTCGGTGTCCTCGACGACCTGCCGAGCGACCACGACGCCCACGACGCGGCGGTATCGGCCGACCTCGACGTGCTCCTGCTGGCGCGCGCCACGACGCTCAGCTCACACGCCGGACAGATCGCGTTCCCCGGAGGGCGGGTCGACCCCGGTGACACCGGACCTGTCGACGCCGCGCTGCGGGAGGCCCGTGAGGAGACCGGCCTCGACCCGGCCGGGGTCGACGTGCTCGGTGTGCTCGAGGAGGTGCCGCTGGCCTACTCGCGACACCTGGTCCGACCGGTGCTCGGCTGGTGGCGGAGTCCCTCCCCGGTGCGCGTGGTGGACGAACGTGAGTCCTCGGATGTCTTCCGGGTGCCGGTCGCGGACCTCCTCGATGCCCGGCGCCGCGGCACGGTCTCGGTGCGGCGGGAGGGACAGTCGTGGCGCGGCCCGGCCTTCGTCGTTCCGCACGCGGACGGTGAGCATCTCGTGTGGGGTTTCACCGCGATGCTGCTGGACCGCCTGTTCGACCGGCTCGGCTGGACGGAGCCGTGGGATCAGGACCGCGAGTTCCCGCTGACTCTTCCGGGCTGAAACGCGGAAGGCCCCGCCCACCCGAAGGGGGACGGGGCCGAGTCGCTCCGGAGCCGGAGGGGGTCAGTACCAGCCGACCGCCTGGGAGTGGTCCCACGCACCGCACGGCGAGCCGTAGCGGCCCCCGATGTACCCCAGGCCCCACGAGATCTGAGTGGCCGCGTTGGTCTGCCAGTCGGCGCCGGCCGAGGCCATCTTGCTTCCGGGGAGTGCCTGAGGGATGCCGAAGGCGCCGCTGGAAGCGTTGTAGGCCTGGTAGTTCCAGCCGGACTCCTTGTTCCAGAGCGCGACCAGGCAGCTGAACTGGTCGTCCCCCCAGCCGTATCCGCTGAGCATGCCACGCGCGATCGACTGCGCTTCGCCGGCGCTGGTGCCGCCGGACGCGTAGCCGGGGTTCGCCACACCTGTGGACGCTTCGGTCGACGTGGACTGTTCGGCTGCGGCGGCTGCGGCGGCCTCCGCCTCGGCGGCGGCTGCGGCGGCCGCGGCAGCTTCGGCTTCTTGGCGGGCCTTCTCCGCAGCCTCTTCTTCGGCCTTTTTCTGCTCGGCCGCCTCGAGGCTTCCGCGCATGCCGGCGACGTCCTCCGACACGGCGGCGACCAGCGCCGCGACGTCGTCGGTCAGGTCGGCCACGGCGGGGGAGGGCAGCAGGTGGGCACCGTCGAGGTCGTCGATCGCCTCCTCGAGGGCGGTCGTGTCGACCTCGGTCGCCGCGTCGCCGAGATCGAGGCCGGATTCGGCCACGTCGTCCTCGACGTCTTCCACGGATTCGAGCGCGTCGTCGGCGGCGGCGAGAGCCTGTTCGGCGTCGTCGGTGATGTCATCGAGATCGAAGCTCGTCGCAGATCCGGTCGGCGCGGGCGTGGCGGTCGTGTTCGACGCGAGTGCGTACGCGGTGAGCGCCGGTGTCGAAGAGGCCGAGGCCTGCGAGACGGCGGTGGTGCCGGTGACCGCGCCCACGGCGAGGACGCCGATCGCAAGGCTTGCCGCCGCGATCGCGGGACGACGTCGGTTGCGTCGCGCGACCTCGCGGCGGGCGCGCCGGCTGGAGACGGGGGAGGTAGTCGTGTTCGTGTGCATCAAAACCAGGTTCCGTATCGGGTATCCGCGCCGTGAGAACGGCGTTCCGCGTCGGCAGAAGCAGACACGAATCACCGAGTCTGCCAGATCGGACCTGAATGTGACCCGAACGTTACCTCGCGGGCATGGCGTGTCCGGTCGAGGTGTGCATCTGACGGGAGCGACCTCGGTGGCTTCCGTGCGTCGACGCCCGCGCGTGGGTCCGGCGGTTCACTCCGTGGGGAAGGCGGAGTAGCTCAACGTCACGACGTCGCCGTCCTCGAATCCCCAGCCGACGTTCACGCTCCACTCGGGCGTCTGCAACAGCACCGTCTTGAGATCGCCGACCTCACCGGAGCTGATGGATTCGAACCCCTGCCCCTCGAGAGTGGCGACGAGGCTCTCCGCGGTCGCGGGGTCGGTGATCTGGTAATAGAGCGAGAAGGCGCCATCCACCTCATAGGCGGCGAGCAGGTCGCCGTCGGGGAGGGGAAGCGCCGGCCATCCCGCGGGGACATCGACGCCGTCTCCGGTGTCGATGTCGATGTCGGTGCCGGTCTGCTCCTCGATGAGGCGTTCGACGGCATCCTCGGCGCCCCCGCCGACGAGCTGTTCGATCGGGTTGGCGAAGCATCCGGTGAGAAGGACGACACCGCCGGCGGTGAGCGCGGCGAGTGAGGTGAGACGGCTGGACGTGCGCATAGGGCCCCCTGGTGTCGGTGAGCCTCGGGTGGCTCACACACCTAGAGCGTTCATGGTTCGCTCAGATACGTCAAGAAGTGCCGGCGTCGAACCGCTCGCGTGATCGTTGGATCTCCGGGTAGTTCGCCCTCGCCCACGATGCCAGACCGATGGCCACATCCACGAGGGTCGCGCCGAGGTCGGTGAGAGCGTATTCGACGCGGGGAGGAACCTCGGGATGGGCCGTCCGAACGACGAGGCCGTCGCGTTCGAGCTGTCGGAGTGTGAGTGTCAGCATCCGCTGCGAGACACCCGGGATCCGCCGCCGCAGCTCGGTGAAGCGGATCTGCTGGCCGCGGAGGGTCCCGATCACCAGCAACGACCACTTGTCGCCCACCCGATTGAGGACTTCTCTGATCGCGAGGGCGTCCGCGTCACCGCCGCCGCACACCTCGAGGCCCGTCGGGGCTTGCGGGGGGAGGACGGGGGGTGTGACGTCGATCGCCATGGTCTTCTCCGTTTCGCCGTCGGGCGGTTACATGGGTGTGCCTTTTGCAGGCGGCCCCTCGAGTGTCCATACTCGTGATGCCGGTTACTGATCGTAACCGGCATCACTGTGTGAAAGGACCCTCATGATCGTCGCCTATTGGATCGTCGCCGGACTCCTCGCCGCCGCCATGCTCATGGCCGGCGCCATGAAGACGCTTCGCCACAAGGATCAGCTCCGGGAATCGGGCATGGAGTGGACCGACGGCTTCAGTGCCGTGACCGTCCGCCTCATCGGCATCGCCGAAGTCCTCGGCGCCGTCGGCCTCATCCTGCCTCCGCTGACCGGCATCGCGCCGGTGCTCGCGCCCATCGCCGCGATCGCACTCGCGGTTCTCATGGTCGGCGCCACCGTCGTCCACATCCGTCGCAAGGAGAAGGCGACGACGTCACTGGTGTTGATGGTGCTGTCGATCGCCGCAGCTGTACTGGGCTTCCTCGCGGTCGTCTGACCGGTCCCGACGGGTGTCCGGTCTCGCGTGCGCCCTCACCGGGCCGGTGGTGATGCCGCGCGCAGGTCGGCGAGGACGGCGACCCACCGGCGGAGAAAGGCGGGTTCGTCGAGTCGCTTGCGTCGCATCCACCCGGTCACCTCGTCATTGCACTTGCTCGCGTTGCAGGAGCGGCACGCCGGGACCACGTTCTCGAGGGTGTACCGCCCACCGCGCGAGATCGGCATGACGCAGTCCTTCTGCATCGGCACGCCTTCGGTGCCGCAGTAGGCGCACATCCCCCAGGCTGCGACGATCGCCGTCCATTGTGCGTCGGTGAGATCGCTCCCCGAGGCCGCCACCCGTTTCGCGCGCCGTTTGGCGTATCGCGCGGCGCGCGGGCGGGACGGGCTCATGCCGAGGAGCCTATGCGCCCCCGCCGGGGAGGAGGACGAGCTTGCCGACGTGTCGGCGCGATCCGAGCTCCTCCTGCGCGCGGTGCACCTCCGTCAAGGGGAATGTCTGGGCGATGAGGGGGCGCACCGCCCCGTTCCGTGCGAGATCGATGAGCGCGCGGAAGTGGGGGCGGGTGTGCATCGTCGACCCGACGATCGACAGATTCCGCAGGTAGAGGCTTCGCACGTCGATGTTGATGTCGTGTCCGCCCAGAGCTCCGGCGACGACCCAGCGGCCCCCAGGCCGGAGGTGGGGCACCCCCGCGTGCACGTTCGTGCCTGCCACGACATCCAGCACGGCGGCGACCCCGTCCGGCGCGATGCGGCCGACCTGCGCCCACGCGTCTCCGGCGCGATCCACGATGTGGGTGGCTCCGGCATCGCGAACGCCGTCGGCCTTCCCTGCGCTGCAGATCGCGATGACCTCGGCCCCGCGGGCGACGCCGAGCTGGACGAGCGCGATCCCGACCCCTCCCGAGGCGCCGGTGACCACGATCGTGTCGCCCGAAGCGATGCCGCCGCGCTCGATCATGCCCATTGCGGTGCCGTACGCGATCGGGAGTGCCGCCAACTGCGCGTCATCCAGGGGGGAGCTGTCCACCCGGTGCACGGCGTCGGCGGCGACCACGAGGTACTCGGCGTACGCACCGTCGTACTCGCTGCCGAGGATACGCGCAGGGAGAGCGTGATCGCCCGGCCCGTCGTACGTGGCCGGGTCGACGACGACACGTGCGCCGATCAGGGAATCGTGCACGGCCTCACCGACCGCGTCGACGACCCCGGCGGCGTCGCCGCCCTGGACGCGGGGGAAGTCGATCGGGCCGATCCATCCCGCGGGGCTCGGATGGTCGCCGCGGATCCCATACGCACCTTCGCGGGTCCACAGGTCGGTGTTGTTCAGAGCGGCTGCGGTGACGCGTACCCGGACGTGGCCCGCCGCCGGCTCGGGGACGGGCACTCGGTCGACGGTGAGGACCTCGGACCCCCCGTGGGCGTGGATGCGGGCGGCGGTCATCCGTGGGGTGTCCGGGGCATCGCGCCCGGGTACACTGATCTGTGAAGTCACTCCTCTCACGATAGGTTCACTGGACGGTGAAGGCAACCGCACTCGACCCCGACACGCTCACTCCCGCCGCCCGCCGCATCCTCGACGCCGGCGCGGAGCTGTTCTATGCGCGAGGCATCACCGCGGTGGGAGTGGACGCGGTGGCCTCGGCGTCCGGGGTCACCAAGCGCACCCTCTACGACCGGTTCGGCTCGAAGGACGTGTTGGTGGCGACCTACCTCCTCGAGCGGGACCGGAGGTGGCGGCGGCTGCTGCTCGCGCGCCTCGACGAGGTCACGGCGCCCGACGAGCGTCTGCTCATCCCGTTCCACGTGCTCGCGGAGTGGAGTCGGGGCAACCCTCGCGGGTGCGCATTCATCAACGCCCTCGCCGAGATCCCCGACGATGTCCACCCGGGTTTCTCGGTTGCTGCAGCGGAGAAGCAGTGGTTGCGCGAGCTGTTCACCACGCTCGCACGCGAGGCGACATTCATGCGACCGGAGAACCTCGGGCTGCAACTGATGTGCCTCCACGAAGGCGCGCTCGCCTCGTCGCGGCTCGCCGGAATCGGGATGGTGGATGCGGCCATCGCCGCCGCGCGGACGATCCTCGCGGCGGCCGACCGCCGCTGATCGGTCGAGCCCGCAGATGCCGTCGCCGAGGACCGGTCGGCTGTCACCGGTCGCGCCCCCACGGTCGCGCGCTTCGTTCGGACGGGCATCGCAGATGTGCTGTTCATCCTCGAGGCGCGGCACGTCGGAGGGTGGGACGAAGAGCCCTTGGGGCGCCGACGGGCTCCGTTTCGTGGCCCACTCCGTGTGATGCTCACCCGCGCACGATGGAGACGGCCGCCTGCATCAGCTGGATGTGCAACCGGAAGCTGTGGACCATCTCCGCGGTCGAGTGTGCGTTGAGGACGATAGTCACGCCCGGCTCGGGCGCGCAGAACAGGTGCGTTCCGGTGACGCCCAGGTGCCCGACGGGGTGGGGGAGTCGGCGCAGCAGCGGGAAGAACTCCGCGTAGCGCACCTGCATGAGGCCCGCACCGTAGTGGATGCCGCGGCGGAATCGATGGCGGACTTCTCGCATCGCCTCCCTGCCCGCCTCCCCCAACAGCTCACCGGCGTGCCATGCCTCCGAGAAACGCGCGAGGTCATCCAGTGTCGAAACGACGCCCCCGCCACCCCAATCGCAGCTGAGTGCGCCGGTGTCGGCCAGGTCGACACCGTCGACGACGATCGGTGCGATGTCCATCTCGCGGCGGGGGGTGTCGGTCGCCGTCGCGCCGCCGGGGACCGTGTGGAAAGCCAGCGCGGACGATGTCATGCCCGTCGGCGCGAAGATGCCTCCGTGCAGTTGGGCGGCCAAGCTCTCGCCGCCCGTCTCCTCGATCACGCGCGCCAGGACGACGTATCCGGTGTCGGAGTAGAGGAATCCTGCTCCGGGCCCGTCCGAGGGCGACTGGTGATCGCGCGTGAAGTCCAGGAGCTCCGCCGGGCTCCACCGGCGCGCCGGGTCGTCGGCGAGGATGCTCGGGAAGGGCCTGCCGGTGTCGTTGCCGCCTTCGAAGTAGTCGGCGGCGCCGCTGGTGTGGGCGGCGAGCATGCGCGGGGTGACCTCGGCCGCCGCGTCTCGGCCGTCGCGGGCGAACAGTCCGCTCGTCTCCGCGGCCGGCAGAAGACCGGTCAATGGCGCGTCCATATCGAGCAGTCCTCGTTCGGCGAGGCGGAACGCGAGGGTCGCGGTCATCATCTTCGCGACGCTCGCGGCATGGAACGGGCGCGTCCGGTCGCCGTGGGTGAACTCGATCCCCGGCCCGCGCACGAGGATCTGCACAGCGGGCAGCTCGCGGCGGCGGCGGTCGCTGCGCGCGACGACTTTCGCCATCGTGGCGAGCGCGCGATCGGACCGTGTCGCGCGCCGGGGACGGTGGCTGGACATGGCACCCTTTCGATATACCTAAGGGTAATATAGGGGGAGTCGCACGGGAGGTCCACATGCAATTCCTGATCCTCGGGATGCTCATGCTCGCGCCGATGTCGCTGTACGACGTGCACAAGCAGTTCGCGGCGGGCGCGTCGCTGTTCTACAGCGCGAGCTTCGGAAGCATCCAGCGCGCTCTCGCGCGCCTTTCGGCAGACGGGCTGGTGTCGGTGCGGGAGGAACCGGGGTCGGTCCGTGGTCGCAAAGTGCATACGGCGACGCCGTCCGGTGTCGCCGCATGGCGCGAGTGGATGCGGACGCCGGGGGAGGGGGCCAATCCGGAACGCGTCATGCTCGCGAAGGTGTACCTGCTCGGGCTCATGCCCGCGGGGACGCAGCGGGACGAGGTCCTGGACATGCTGCGGGCGAGTGCGGCGGCCGCGCGGGCCGAGTTGGAGGCCGTGGAACGCGTCCTCGATGCGCAACCGGTGCCGGAAGGATATCGGGAGATCTTCGCCTACCAGCGTGCGACTCTCGACTACGGACTGCGTGCGCACCGCCTCGCGTGCGAGTGGCTCGACGAGCTCACCTGACGGCACGTACGGGAAGCTCACCGCGGGCTGGAATCACGCCGTCACGCTCTGTTAGCATTGACTGTCACTCCTGTGGCCTCATCCGCACGCCCTGTTGCGTGCATTCGATCCGAGGCCGACGTCCGTGACATCGCATGACCACAATCCGTTTCGCTCCGCCGGCGGCATCCTGCATGCCCGCGGACGGAGCCCGAGCACACAACCCTTTAGGACAACCCACTACATGACTACCGCAACGACCGCCCCGGCCACCAAGCAGGTCGCCATCAATGACATCGGATCTGCTGAGGACTTCATGGCCGCGGTCGAGAAGACCCTGAAGTTCTTCAACGACGGAGACCTCATCGAAGGCACCGTCGTGAAGATCGACCGCGACGAGGTGCTCCTCGACGTCGGTTACAAGACCGAGGGTGTCATCCCCTCGCGTGAGCTCTCCATCAAGCACGACGTCGACCCCAACGAGGTCGTCAATGTCGGCGACGAGGTCGAAGCCCTCGTTCTCCAGAAGGAGGACAAGGAAGGTCGCCTCATCCTGTCGAAGAAGCGCGCGCAGTACGAGCGTGCGTGGGGCGACGTGGAGAAGATCAAGGAGAACGACGGCGTCGTCACCGGTCAGGTGATCGAGGTCGTCAAGGGTGGTCTGATCGTGGACATCGGGCTCCGCGGCTTCCTCCCCGCCTCGCTGATCGAGCTGCGTCGCGTCCGCGACCTCACGCCGTACCTCGGCCAGGAGCTCGAGGCGAAGATCCTCGAACTGGACAAGAACCGCAACAACGTCGTGCTCTCGCGCCGTGCGCTCCTCGAGCAGACCCAGTCGGAGTCGCGTTCGAACTTCCTCAACAACCTGCACAAGGGTCAGGTCCGCAAGGGCACCGTGTCGTCGATCGTCAACTTCGGTGCGTTCGTCGACCTCGGTGGCGTCGACGGTCTCGTCCACGTCTCCGAGCTCTCGTGGAAGCACATCGAGCACGCCTCCGAGGTCGTCGAGGTCGGCCAGGAGGTCACGGTCGAGATTCTCGAGGTGGACCTGGACCGCGAGCGTGTCTCGCTGTCGCTGAAGGCCACCCAGGAAGACCCGTGGCAGGTGTTCGCCCGCACCCACGCGATCGGTCAGGTCGCGCCGGGCAAGGTCACCAAGCTCGTCCCGTTCGGTGCTTTCGTCCGCGTCGCGGACGGCATCGAGGGCCTCGTGCACATCTCGGAGCTGTCCGGCAAGCACGTCGAGCTCGCCGAGCAGGTCGTCTCCGTCGGTGAAGAGGTCTTCGTCAAGATCATCGACATCGACCTCGAGCGCCGTCGGATCTCGCTGTCGCTCAAGCAGGCCAACGAGTCGGTCGACCCGTTCGGAACCGAGTTCGACCCGGCCCTCTACGGCATGGTCACCGAGTACGACGAGAACGGGGAGTACAAGTACCCCGAGGGCTTCGACCCGGAGACCAACCAGTGGAAGGACGGCTTCGACGAGCAGCGGGAGAAGTGGGAGCAGGAGTACGCCGCCGCCCACGCCCGCTGGGAGGCTCACAAGGCCGCCGTCGTCAAGGCCATGGAGGCCGAGGCCGCTTCCGCCGCCGCCGGCGAGACGCCTTCGTCGACCTTCGCCTCCGACAGCAACTCGGCGGGCACCCTCGCCGACGACGAGGCGCTCGCTGCGCTTCGCGAGAAGCTGTCGGGCCGCTGAGCCGACACCTACCGACGGTCGACGGGCCGGGATCCTTCGGGGTCCCGGCCCGTCGCCGTCTCAGCCGGCGCGCGGGGTCGAGCGTGCGCCCGGCAGGACATCGAGCAGGACGACGGCCAGCGCGGTCGCGCCCGCGGCGGACGCGGTGAACAGGATGCGCTGGAGATCTCCCTGCAACAGATCGCCGCGGTCGAAGGTGAGCATCACGACGGTGATCGTGACGGCCGTCGCCGACTGCCAGTAGGGCGCGCCCCGGACCGTGAGCACGACGTTGGCCGCGAGAGCCAGGAGCCCGAGGATCGCGGGGGCGATGGCGGGGGGCAGCACGAGGCCGAGAATCGCCGCCACCCCGCCGCCGACGAGGGTTCCCAGCAGTCGCGCGCCGAGCTTGGACCAGAGGCGGTCCCGTGTGGGCTGCAGGACGATGGCGATGGTCAGCACCGTCCACCAGGCGTTGGAGTCGGGGAACACCAGGAGGCATACGAGGGTGAAAGACCCCGCGAGCACCGCGAGCAGGATGCTGTAGGGGATCGTCGGCGTGGGCAGATCCGGTTCCGGCAGGGTGCGACCGCGGAGTGCGGCGGAGAGGATTCCGGCGATCCACGCCGACGTGGCGCCCACGACGAGCGTGATGACCAGCGCGGCCGCCCATGGTCCTGCAGCGTCGGCCGGCGTCACCACGGGATTGATGACCAGGAGCGCGCCGATGGTCACCACCATGCCGCCAGAGCTGGTGAGACCCACCCGGGGGAGGGCGCTGGTGGCGAGTGAGGTGAGGACCACCAGCGCGGTGCCCAGGACAGGCAGTGCGGGCCCGGTCGTGGGGATCAACGCCGCCAGCAGGGCGACGATCGTCGACGACGCGGCCATGCGCCACATCGCGGGTGCGCCGCGCCGGAGCGAACCTGCCGTCGCGATCGCCGCCAGGACGGTCGGCCCGAGGGTCCCGGTCAACGGGGTCGCCGCCACCACGACCAGCGGCGCGAGGACCACCGCCACGAGCAGGGAGAGGCGGGCGGGGCTGATCGGGGCGGCCATGAGGTGATCCTTCCAGACCGCGAACCGCACCGCGTCGTGCGCTCATCGCTAGGGTAAGGGCCGTGACCTCGCCCCCCTCGTCGAACACCTCCGCAGACGCGCCCGAGCGCGCCCCCTTCGTCCTGACCGCGCTCATCCTGGGTGCCCTGGTCTGCAACATCAATCTCGCCGCGGCGAACATCGCCCTCCCCGACATCGGCGACGCGTTCGGCGCAAGTCAGACCTCCCTGAACCTGGTGGCGGTCGGTTGCGCGCTGGGTTTGGCGATGTCGGTGATGTACCTGGGGGCTGTGGCAGACCGATACGGCCGCAAGCAGTTGCTCGTCCTCGGGCTCGGACTCACGGTCGTCGCGAGCGTGTTGGCGGCCTTCTCCGTATCGGTCGAGATGCTCATCGCCGCGCGGGTGCTCACCGGGATCTCGGCGGGGATGGCCTACCCCACGACGCTGTCGTTGATCACCGCGCTGTGGTCGCCCGGGCGCCGACGCACGGTCGCGATCGCCCTCTGGTCGGCCGTCAGCGCGACGGCCACGGTCATCGGATCGGTGCTGGCCGGCGTGCTGCTGCTGTGGTTCTGGTGGGGCTCGGCCTTCCTGCTCGCGGTCCCGATCGCCCTTGCGGGCTTCGTGCTGGTGATCATCGTCGTCCCCTCGCATGTCGCCGAGTCCGATGAGCCCGTCGACCACGTCGGAGGCGTGCTGTCGGTGTTCATGATCGCTGCACTCGTGCTCGGTCTCGCGACCGTCTTCGCCCCCGAGACGGCCGTGTTCGGTGGTGTGCTCCTGGGCGCGGCCGTCGTGCTCATCGGCGTGTTCGGGTGGCGTCAGATGACCGCGCGCTCACCCCTGTACGACCTTTCGGTCGCGCGACGTCGGATGTTCTGGGCGCCGGCGACCGGCGGTCTCATCGTGTTCGGCTCCCTCATCGGGGCCATGTTCGTGGGGCAGCAGTTCCAGCAGAACATCCTCGGCTACTCGACGCTGGAAGCGTCCCTGTCGATCGTCCCGGCCGGCATCGGCCTCCTGGCGGTGGCGCCGCAATCGGCCAAGCTCGTACTCACCCGCGGTTCGCGCTTCACGATGCTGCTGGGCTACGTGTTCGTGCTCGCCGGCTTCGTGACGATGTTGTTCTGGGGTGAAGACACGCCGTTCTGGTACCTCAGCCTGGCGTATCTGGCGATCGGCATCGGCGCGGGATTCGCGATGACCCCGGCGTCGCGGGCGATCACCGAGTCGACACCGGTGCGTCGGGTGGGTATGGCCTCCGCCACCGCAGATCTGCAGCGCGACCTCGGCGGGTCGATCATGCAGGGGGTGCTCGGCGCGATTCTCGCCGCGGGGTTCGCCCGCTCCTTCGGCGCAATCATCGCCGAGTCGGGGGAAGCATCGAGCATCAGCGCCGAGGTCACGGCGGCGTTGCAGTCCTCCTATGCGTCGGCGCTGCAGGTGGCCGACCAGAACCCGCAGTACAAGGATCAGATCCTGCAGGCCGCGCAGCAGAGCCTGGAGGCCGGCTCGATCGCCGCGTACGCGGTCGGCGCGATCGCCATAGCGCTCGGCGCGGCCGTGGTCTGGATCTTCCTTCCGGGGCACGCGAAAGAAGTCGACCTCGTGGCCTCTTACGGGACCGCTCCAGAACCCGCCGCGGCCCGCGCGGGGCAGTGACACCGCCGACCGGTCGACCGTGGCATGCTCGTGGCATGCCCCTCATCGCCCTGACCGGAGGGATCGCCTCGGGAAAGTCGACCATCGCGTCGCGCCTCGCCGCGCACGGTGCGGTGATCGTCGACGCCGACCAGATCGTCCGCGACGTGCAGAGCCCCGGGACACCTGTGCTCGAGGCGATCGCCGGGCGCTTCGGAGAACACATGATCAGACCGGACGGGTCGCTCGACCGCTCGGCGCTCGGCAGCGTCGTCTTCGGTGACGACGCTGCGGTCCGTGCCCTCAACGACATCGTCCACCCCGCCGTGAAGACCGAGTCGCACCGTCGGTTCAGCCGGGCGTTCGACGACGATCCCAACGCGGTCGTGGTGTACGACGTCCCCCTGCTCGCCGAGGCGCGGTCCGAGGATCCCTGGGAGCTGATCGTCGTGGCGCACGCTCCCGCGGCGTTGCGTCGTCGGCGCCTCGTTGAGATCCGGGGTATGAGCGCGTCCGATGCGGATGCACGGTTGGCCGCCCAGATCTCCGACGACGACAGGCTCCGGTTCGCGGACGTGGTCATCGACACGGCCGGCGACCTTTCCGAGACCCACCGTCAGGTCGACGAGCTGTGGGCCTCCCTCCCGGCTCGCATCGCCGGGACGCGGAGCTGACGCCGGCCGCTCAGGTGGTGCCGTCGGCCGGCCCCGCGCGCCGTCGTCCCCGGAAGCGTCGGATCGCGACGACCATCGCGGCCACCCCCGCGACCAGGGCGAGTGCGGCGAGGACGGGCACCACGATCGCGAGCACCGCGAGCAGGAGCGCCGAGACGTCCTCGACGGTGCTGACGACCGGGGCGGCGATCCCGCCGGTCGCGGCGTTGGCGACGGGACGGAACGCCGCCTTCACCCCGTGCACGGCGAGGGCGATCGCCATACCGGTCAGGATCGGCACCCACGACGAGTCCGAGAACAGGCTTTCGGCGTCGGTGACCGACACCGTCTCCGCACTCGCGCCCGCACCGAAGACGATGCCGCCCGAGGCGGGGCGGACCACGGTCTGCAGGACGTCGTTGAGGGTGTCGACGGCGGGGACCTTGTCGGCGATGATCTCGAACACAAGGAGGGCGCCGATGATCCAGAGCGCGATGTCGCTCGAGAGCCATGCCCAGGACGCCGGGAGCGTCACGGCCGGCAGAAGGCGGTCGGCGAGGCCGAGTACGAGCAGCGGCATCCAGGCGTTCAGGCCCGCCGATGCGGCGAGCCCCGTACCGACCAGGAACTCCAGCATCCCTCCACTGTAGGGCGGCCCACACGCAGCGAGAGGGGTACCCGTCGTCGGCGGCGCCGATGTCGGAGGTCGCGCCTACGCTGGAAGGGTGCAGACCACCCGCTCCGTGCGCCCCTTCGAAGTCGTCAGCGACTACAGCCCCAGCGGCGATCAGCCGCAGGCGATCGCCGACCTGGCCGCACGCATCAACGCCGGCGAGACCGACGTCGTCCTGCTCGGGGCGACCGGTACGGGGAAGTCGGCCACCACCGCGTGGCTCATCGAGGCGGTGCAGCGTCCGACGCTCGTGCTCGCGCACAACAAGACCCTCGCGGCGCAGCTCGCGAACGAGTTCCGCGACCTGATGCCGCACAACGCGGTCGAATACTTCGTGTCGTACTACGACTACTACCAGCCGGAGGCGTACGTCCCACAGACGGACACCTTCATCGAGAAGGACTCGTCGATCAACGCCGAGGTCGAGCGTCTGCGGCACTCGACCACCAACGCCCTGCTGTCGCGTCGCGACGTCGTGGTGGTCTCGACCGTGTCGTGCATCTACGGTCTGGGTGCACCGGAGGAGTACTTGCGTGCGATGGTCGCCCTGCAGGTGGGGGAGCGGTACGACCGGGATGCGCTCATCCGCAAGTTCATTTCGATGCAGTACAACCGCAACGACGTCGACTTCTCGCGCGGGAACTTCCGTGTGCGCGGCGACACGATCGAGATCATCCCCGTCTACGAGGAGTACGCGATCCGGATCGAGATGTTCGGCGATGAGATCGAGGCGCTCTACATGCTGCACCCGCTCACCGGCGATGTCGTGCAGAAGATGGAGTCGGTGCCCATCTTCCCCGCTTCGCACTATGTCGCCGCCACCGAGACGGTGCAGCGCGCGATCGGGACCATCGAGGAGGAGTTGGCCGGGCGGCTGGCCGATCTGGAGTCGCAGAACAAGCTGCTTGAGGCGCAGCGGTTGCGCATGCGCACGACCTTCGACCTGGAGATGTTGCAGCAACTGGGCTTCTGCTCCGGTATCGAGAACTACTCGCGTCACCTCGACGGCCGATCGGCGGGGGAGCCCCCGCACACGCTGCTGGACTTCTTCCCCGACGACTTCCTGCTCGTCATCGACGAGTCCCATGTCACGGTCCCTCAGATCGGCGCCATGTACGAAGGTGACGCGTCGCGCAAGCGCACCCTCGTCGACCACGGGTTCCGCCTGCCGAGCGCGATGGACAACCGTCCGTTGCGATGGGACGAGTTCAAGCAGCGCATCGGACAGAGTGTCTACCTCTCCGCCACCCCCGGTCGGTATGAGATGGGCATCGCCGACGGCATCGTGGAGCAGATCATCCGACCCACGGGGCTGGTCGACCCGGAGATCATCGTCAAACCGTCGAAGGGTCAGATCGACGACCTGCTGGAGGAGATCCGGCTCCGGGTGCAGCGGGACGAGCGTGTTCTGGTCACCACGCTCACCAAGAAGATGGCCGAGGAACTGACCGACTTCCTCGGCGAGCATGGCGTTCGGGTGAGATACCTGCACTCCGACGTCGACACCCTGCGACGGGTGGAGTTGCTCACCGAACTGCGCGCGGGTGTCTACGACGTGCTGGTGGGGATCAACCTGCTTCGTGAAGGACTCGACCTCCCCGAAGTGTCGCTCGTGTCGATCCTGGATGCCGACAAAGAGGGCTTCTTGCGGTCGGGTACCTCGCTCATCCAGACGATCGGGCGGGCGGCGCGAAACGTCTCCGGGCAGGTCCACATGTACGCCGACACGATGACCGACTCGATGCGCAACGCGATCGACGAGACCGAGCGCCGTCGCGAGAAGCAGCTCGCCTACAACGCCGAGCATGGAATCGACCCGCAACCTCTGCGCAAGCGCATCGCCGACATCACCGAGGTGCTCGCGCGCGAGGCCTCGGACACGAACGACATGCTCTCGCGTAAGGACGCCGCCAAGACCAGGAGTGGAAAGGGGCGCTCTGCGACGCCGCAGCTGCGCCGGGAGGGCATCGCCGCCGAAGGCGCCCAGCAACTCGAGGCGACCATCCAAGACCTGTCCGATCAGATGCTCGCCGCGGCGACCGAGCTGAAATTCGAGTTGGCTGCCCGTCTACGTGACGAGGTCCAGGATCTCAAGAAGGAATTGCGCGCGATGGAGAAGGCCGGTCACGCCTGAGCGCGACCCTCCCGTCGCCGATCTCACGCGATCGTGCGTGGGCAGTGCAGGAGCGGCTTGGGGCCGGAACGGTCGACGGTGTGCGACGACATCGCCCGCCGACACAACGGGCACGGGCGCTCGTGCCGCGACGGCTCGGGCGTCGTGTCGTAGGGGCCGACGGATGCGGGGCCCGCGACACGGATGAGTCGCGCGTTCAGGTATGCGTACCAGCCTCCGGCGGCCCGGACCCGGGCGCGCAGACCCTCACGCTCGGGTGTCTCCGCGGACCCATCAGTAGTTCGTGCCATGATCATTAGTGTACTAAGGGATGGGGGAGAGATGACCGAGTCGACCGACCGGGATCCGGATCCGCTGCTGCTGGAGAACCAGGTGTGCTTCGCGATCGTCACGGCGGCGCGCAACGTGGTGTCCGTCTACCGTCCCATCCTCGAGCCGTTGGGACTCACGCACCCGCAGTACCTGGTCATGCTGGCGCTGTGGGAGCAGTCCCCGCGCTCGCTCGGGCGACTCGCTGAGGCGCTGGCGATGGAACCGGCCACGCTGTCGCCGCTGGTCAAGCGCCTGGAGGCGCAGGGGCGCCTGACACGCCGACGTCGTGCGGCGGATGAACGTGTGCTCGAGATCGCGCTCACCGAGGAAGGGCGCGCCCTTCGCCGTCGGGCACTCGACGTCCCGGCGCAGGTCATGGCCGCCACCGGGCTCGCCCCGGCGGACCTCGCCACGGTGCGCGACGCACTCGGCGCGTTCGTCGGCGCGGCCGGCGCGGGGGACTGATGCGGCGCGGGTGAGGAGCCGCGGCGCGGCTTCGGAGGCATTGTTTCGTGATGTTGCGACCGGTTCGTGAGCACGCGAGCCGTTCTGTCACCCTTACTGCGTGACCACGACACTCGAGGCCCCTGCATCCACCGCGACGCCGTCGCACGGGGGTGCGGTGCGCCTGGATGCCGTCGGTCGTACGTTCGGCACGCCCGGCGGCGCCGTGGATGTGTTGCGGGGCGTCGATCTGGAGCTGCCGGCCGGCGAAATCGTCGCGGTCATCGGCGCCTCCGGCTGCGGCAAGTCGACTCTCCTCCGCCTCGTCGGCGGTCTGGACCAGCCGACCCACGGGGCGATCACGTTCGACGGCGACAGCCTTGTCGACACCGACGATCGTGCGGCCATCGCGTTCCAGGAACCGAGGCTGTTGCCGTGGCGTACGCTGGCGCAGAACGTCGAGCTGGGCCTGCCCCGCCTCCGCGGGCGACGTCGGCACGCGCGCGCGGCCGGCCGGGATCGTGTGCGTGAACTGCTGGAACTGGTCGGTCTCGACCATGCCGCAGACCTGCGGCCGCGCGAGGTCTCCGGGGGGATGGCGCAGCGCGCCTCACTCGCCCGTGCACTCGCCCGCAATCCTGACGTGCTCCTGCTCGATGAGCCGTTCGCCGCTCTCGACGCGCTCACTCGTCTGCGTATGCAGGATCTGCTGCTGGATGTCCATGCCGCCCAGCCGACGACCATCCTGCTGGTCACCCACGACGTCGAGGAGGCGCTCTACCTCGCCGATCGTGTCGTCTTGTTGACCTCCCTGCGCGCGACGGACCCGGGGACGTCGTCGATCGCACAGATCATACCGGTCTCCGGGACCAGACCTCGCGACCGCGCCGACCGCGCGCTCGCGGACCTGCGCGCCACCCTCCTGGAGGGACTCGGCGTGCACACCCATCACCACAACACTCCTGAGGAGACCCGATGAGCACCGTCATCCGCCGTACCGTACCCGCGATCGTCCTCGCCGGTGCGATGGCGATGCTCACGACCGGCTGCATCGCCGGGGAGAACGCCGCAGCCACCGGCGACACGTCGGGGTCCGGGGACTGGTCGACCGATCAGCTCACCCTTGACTGGGCCACCTACAACCCGCTCAGTCTCGTGCTGCGCGACCAGGGCTTGATCGAGCAGGCGCTCGGTGACGACGTCTCCGTCGAATGGGTGCAGTCCACCGGCTCGAACACCGCCAACGAGCTCCTCCGTTCGGGCTCGGCCGACATCGCCTCCACTGCCGGCTCCGCGGCCCTGCTCGCGCGGGCGAACGGCTCTCCCATCAAGGTGATCGACATCTACTCCCAACCGGAGTGGTCGGCGATCGTGATCGGCGCCGACAGTGACATCGGCACGGTCGACGACCTGGCCGGCACGTCGATCGCCGCGACCAAGGGCACCGACCCGTACTTCTTCCTCCTGCAAACCCTCGACGAGGCGGGCCTGTCGGTCGACGACGTCGAGGTGCAGAACCTGCAGCACGCGGACGGCTGGTCGGCGCTGGCTGCGGGGTCCGTCGACGCGTGGGCGGGGCTGGACCCGATCATGGCCGGTGCCGAGATCGACTCCGGCGCGACCCTGGTCTACCGCAACGTCGACTTCAACACCTACGGCTTCCTCAACGCGACCGAGGAGTTCATCGACGACCACGCCGACGTCGCGCAGGTCGTCGTCGACGCGTACGAGCAGGCGCGCATCTGGGCCCTGGAGAACCCCGAGGAGACCGCCGCCCTGCTCGCCGAGGCGTCGGGTCTGGACGCCGCGGTCGCCGAGACGGTGATCATCGAGCGCTCCAACCTCGACGTCTCGGGCGTTCCGGGAGCGGACCAGATCGCCGTGCTCGAACGCATCTCTCCCGTCCTCGTCGACTCAGGCGACGTCCAGGGCGGCCAGGACGCCCTCGATGCGGCGCTCGAGACCATCGTGTACGACGAATTCGCCCTGAACGCGACGAGCGAATGACCCTCGAGACCACAGCGACCCGCACGCCCCGGAAGGACGGTGCCGGACTCACGGCGACGCCCTTCTGGGCGCGCCGCGGTGTGCGCATCGGCGGCGGTCTGCTGGTGCCGCTGCTCCTCCTGGCCGCGTGGCAGTTCGTCACGACCACCGGTCTGATCCCGACCTACCGGCTGCCCACCCCCGGGTCGGTCGTCCAGGCCGGCGTACAGCTCGCCGCCGACGGAGACCTGTGGCTGCACATCGCCATCTCGACCCAGCGCGTGATCGTGGGCTTCCTGATCGGATCGGTCCTCGGTCTCGCGGTCGCCGCGGTGGTCGGACTGTCCCGCGCCGGCGAGGTGCTGCTCGGACCGACGATCATCGCGCTGCGCGCGGTGCCCTCGCTCGCCTGGGTGCCGTTGCTGATCCTCTGGATGCAGATCGGCGAAGACTCGAAGGTGACCCTGATCGCGATCGGTGCCTTCTTCCCGGTCTTCACGACCGTCGCGGCCGGGCTGCATCGGGTCGACCCGCACCTGGTCGAGGCGGGACGTTCCTTCGGCCTGCGCGGTGGGTCCCTGCTGCGGACCGTCCAGTTGCCGGCGGTCGTGCCGTCGATGGTGGCGGGTCTGCGACTGGGCCTCGCCCAGGCATGGCTGTTCCTGGTCGCCGCCGAGCTGATCGCGGCCTCCATGGGCCTGGGCTTCTTGCTCATCGACTCCCAGTACAACGGGCGCGTCGACCGCATCATCCTCGCGATCGTGCTGCTCGCGCTTTTGGGCACCGTGACCAACGCGCTGCTGTCGCTGTTCGAGCGGGCCGTGCTCAAGCGCTGGCTCTGAGGACGAGATCATGTCGACGACACTTCCGCCGCCGACCGAGGAGTCTCGGCTGAGTGAGCACCGGACCTTCGCACCGGATCCGGATTTCGTCGCGCAGGCCAACGTCGGCGCCGACGCCTACGCGGCCGCCGAGGCCGATCCGATCCGCTTCTGGGAGGAGGCGGCACGGCGGTTGGTATGGGAGACCCCATGGTCGACCGCACTGGACTGGAGCCCTCCCGTCCCCGACGAGCGTGGTCGGCTGACGGTTCCCTCGGCGCGCTGGTTCGAGGGCGGGCGCCTCAACGTCGCGGTCAACTGCGTCGACCGTCACGTCGAGGCGGGGCTCGGTGAGAAGGTCGCCCTGCATTTCGAGGGTGAGCCGGGAGACCGGGTTGCGGTCACCTACCGGGACCTGCGGCGTCGTGTCGCGCAAGCCGCGCACGCTCTCGAGCGGTTGGGCATAGAGCCGGGCGACCGTGTCGTGGTCTACCTGCCCGTCCTCATCGAGACGGTCGTCATCGCGTTGGCGTGCGCACGCGTGGGGGCCGTCCACTCGCTGGTGTTCGGCGGGTTCTCCGCAGAAGCGGTCAGGTTCCGCCTCGAAGACACCGGGGCGAAGCTCCTGGTCACCTCCGACGGTCAATGGCGGCGCGGCCGAGCCGTCGAGGTGAAGTCGGCGGCCGACGCCGCCGTCGCGGGCCTGACCGAACTCGAACACGTCCTGGTCGTCCGACGCACCGGACAGGCGGTGCCCTGGAGCCCCGGCCGTGACCGGTGGTGGCACGATGTCGTCGACGCCGCACCCGAGGTGCACCGACCACGGGCATTCGAGGCGGAACATCCGCTGTTCATCATCTATACATCCGGGACCACGGGACGCCCCAAGGGTCTCGTCCACACCTCCGGGGGGTACCTCACGCACGCGAGCTGGGCGCACTGGGCGCACTTCGACGCGAAACCCGACGACATCCACTGGTGCACCGCTGACCTCGCGTGGGTGACCGCGCACACGTACGAGATCTACGGGCCACTGTCGAACGGTCTGACACAGGTGATCTACGAGGGCACACCCGACGCCCCGCACCGGCAGCGACACCTGGAGATCATCGAGCGATACGGCGTCACGGTGTACTACACGGCACCGACTCTCATCCGTACCTTCATGACCTGGTGGGGTGACGAGGTGCCGGCGGGATACGACCTGTCGTCGTTGCGGTTGCTGGGTACGGTCGGCGAAGCCATCAACCCCGAGGCCTGGATGTGGTTCCGCCGCAATCACGGACGGGGCACTCTGCCGATCGTGGACACGTGGTGGCAGTCCGAGACCGGGGCGGCGATGATCGCGCCGCTACCGGGGGCGACGACGCTCACGCCCGGGTCGGCGACCCTGCCCCTGCCCGGCATCGATGCTGCCGTCGTCGACGACGACGGGTTTCCCGTGTCGCCGGGCCGGTCGGGGACGCTCGTGATCCGCCGGCCCTGGCCGGGGATGGCGCGGACGATCTGGCGCTCGCCCGATCGCTACCGCGACTCCTACTGGGCGCGGTTCGCCGGGCACGGCGAGTGGGGCGGCTACTACGTGGCCGGGGACTCCGCGACCGTGGACGCCCGAGGTGAGATCCGCGTGCTCGGGCGGCTCGACGACGTCGTGAACGTCTCCGGCCACCGCCTGTCGACCATCGAGATCGAGTCAGCGCTGGTCGCCCATCCCGCCGTCGGCGAGGCCGGTGTCGCAGGGGTCGAACACCCGGTCACCGGGCATGCGGTCGCCGCGTTCGTGGTCACACGCGCACCCGTCGACGTCGAGACGTTGCGCGCACAGGTCGCACGGGAGATCGGCCCGGTCGCGAAACCCACCCACGTCGTGTTCGTGCCCGATCTACCCAAGACCCGCTCCGGCAAGATCCTGCGTCGTCTGCTGATGCAGGTGTGGCAGGGTGACGTGTTGGGCGACGTGACGGGTTTGCAGAACCCCGCGGCCGTCGACGGCGTGCGCGACGCCGTCGCCCGCTTGCAGGGAGTCACCGAGACGGCGCACACCGCCGAGGACCAGGAGAACGAGTGACCGAGCACCGATTCGGATTCCGCACACGGGCGCTGCACGCCGGCGGTACCCCCGATGCCGCCACGGGAGCCCGCGCCGTGCCGATCTACCACACGAGCTCGTTCGTCTTCGACGACGCCGCCGACGCGGGGAACCTGTTCGCTCTGCAGAAGTACGGCAACATCTACTCCCGCATCGGCAATCCGACCGTGGCCGCGCTCGAAGAACGTATGGCGTCGCTCGAGGGGGGCATCGGTGCGGTGGCGACCGCGAGCGGTATGAGCGCGGAGTTCATCACCTTCGCGGCCCTCGTCGGGGCCGGAGACCACGTCGTGGCATCGTCCCAGTTGTACGGCGGGACGATCACCCAGCTCGATGTCACGCTGCGCCGATTCGGCGTCGAGACGACGTTCGTGGCGTCGTCGGACCCGGCCGACTACGCCGCCGCGATCCGTCCCGAGACCAAGGTCGTCTACACCGAGGCCATCGGAAATCCGGGTGGCGAGATCGCCGACATCGCCGGACTGGCGCAGGTGGCCCACGAGGCGGGTGTCCCGCTCGTGGTCGATGCGACCCTCGCGACGCCCTACCTGTTGCGCCCGATCGAGCACGGTGCCGACATCGTCATCCACTCGGTCACCAAGTTCCTCGGCGGTCATGGAACGGCCCTGGGCGGCGTCGTCGTCGAGGCCGGGACGTTCGACTGGGGCAACGGCACGTTCCCCGCGATGACCGAGCCCGTCGCCTCCTACGGCGGCATCACCTGGTGGGGCAATTTCGGCGAGTACGGGTTCCTGACCAAACTCCGCAGCGAGCAGCTGCGCGACATCGGCCCGTCCCTGAACCCGCAGGCCGCCTTCACCCTGCTGCAGGGGATCGAGACGCTGCCCCAGCGCATGGATGCGCACCTGGCCAACGCCCGGATCGTCGCGGAGTGGCTCGATTCCGACCGGCGCGTGTCGTTCGTCACCTGGGCGGGCCTGGACGGGCACCCGCACGCGGACCGCGCACGGCGATACCTCCCGCTCGGACCGGGCGCGGTCTTCGCCTTCGGCGTCGCTCCGTCGGGGGAGTTCTCCGATGACGTGTCCCGGGAGCACGCGGCGCGGGCCGCGGGGGAGACCTTCATCGACGCGGTCACGCTCGCGTCGCATCTGGCCAATGTGGGGGACGCCCGCACCCTCGTCATCCATCCCGCCTCGACCACCCACCGGCAGCTCACGCCCGAGCAACTCGCCGCGGCCGGTACACCGGCCGACCTCATCCGCATCTCCGTGGGGCTCGAAGACCCCGAGGACATCCTGTGGGATCTCGACCGAGCCCTCACCGAAGCGACCGGAACGACCCGATGACCGACGCCGTCTCCTGTGCCCTGCCCACCGCACGCCCGGCGGTCGACGACCGAACGTGGCGGGGGCCCGACGCACACGAGCGCCATGACATCTTGCGCAGGACCCGCTCCGTCGCGATCGTCGGTGCATCCGACAACCCCGCACGCGCGAGCTACTTCGTCGCCACCTACCTCACCGGCAGCTCGCCGTACGACCTCTACTTCGTCAATCCCCGCGCCGAGACGATCCTCGGGCGTCCCGCGTACGCGTCGCTGGCCGATCTTCCCGTCGTGCCCGACCTCGTCGACGTGTTCCGCCGCCACGACGATCTGCCCGGTGTGGCTGCGGAGGCGGTCGCCGTCGGCGCATCGACGCTGTGGCTGCAGCTGGGATCCTGGAACGAACGGGCCGCGGCGATCGCGGAGGATGCGGGGGTCGCGGTGGTCATGGACCGGTGCCTGAAGATCGAGCACGCCCGGTTCCACGGCGGGCTGCACCTCGCGGGCTTCGACACCGGCGTGATCAGCTCGCAGCGTCGGATCCTCTCGCGCTGAGGGTGCGCGAGGCGTGTGCGCCGCAGGCGAACGCGCTCCGGAGCCGATGTCGGAGGGCCCGCCTACACTTGACGGGTGCCCATCGTCCCTGTCTCACTCACCGGAAAATCCACCGCGCCATCGAGCGACACGCTCCGTGTGCGCGGTGCTCGCGTGCACAATCTGAAGGACGTCGACCTCGACATTCCGCGTGATTCCCTCGTGGTGTTCACGGGGCTGTCGGGATCGGGGAAGTCGAGCCTCGCGTTCGACACGATCTTCGCCGAAGGCCAGCGTCGCTACGTCGAGTCTCTGAGTGCCTACGCCCGGCAGTTCCTCGGTCAGGTGGACCGTCCCGACGTGGACTTCATCGAAGGGCTGAGCCCGGCGGTGTCGATCGACCAGAAGTCGACCAACCGGAACCCGCGCTCGACGGTGGGAACGATCACCGAGATCCATGACTACATGCGCCTGTTGTGGGCCCGCATCGGTGTGCCCCACTGTCCGGAGTGCGGCGAGGTCATCCAGCGGCAGACCGTTCAGCAGATCGCCGATCAACTCATGGAACTGCCCGACCGTACGCGCTATCAGATCGTGGCGCCGGTGGTCACCCAGAAGAAGGGGGAGTTCGTCGACCTCTTCAAAGAGCTCTCGTCGAAGGGGTACGCCCGCGCGGTCGTCGACGGAGAGCTGATCCAGCTGGCCGAGCCGCCGACACTGAAGAAGAGCTACAAGCACGACATCGCCGTCGTCGTGGACCGGCTGGTGTCAAGCCCTGACATCCTGGGCCGCGTGACCGATTCGGTCGAGACCGCGCTGGGACTCGCGGGCGGTGTCATGCAGGTCAACTTCGTCGACGCGGAGGGCGATGACGCGTGGCAGTCCTTCTCGGAGAAGCTGGCCTGCCCCAATGGCCATCCGTTGCAGCTGACCGAGATCGAACCGCGCACCTTCTCCTTCAACGCGCCGTTCGGCGCGTGTCCGGCCTGCTCGGGCCTGGGAACACGCATGTCGGTGGATGTCGAACTCATGCTCGGTGACGAGGAGCTCTCGATCCGCGAGGGCGTGATCATCCCGTGGACCACACAGGGGAAGGGACTGTTCCAGTACTACGAACGGCTCCTCGAGGGCCTCTCGCGAGATCTCGGCTTCTCACTGGACACCCCGTGGAAGAGACTGCCGCAGGCCGTTCGAGACGCGGTCCTGCACGGCGAGAACTACAAGGTGACGGTCAAGTGGAAGAACCGCTACGGCCGGGAGATGCGCTACTCATCGGGGTTCGAAGGTGTCGTGCCCTACATCGAGCGCCAGTACCTCCAGGCGGAGTCGGACACGCAGCGTCAGCGCTGGTCGGAGTACCTGCGCGAGGTCCCCTGCCCGGTGTGCGACGGGGCACGTTTGAAGCCCGAGGTCCTCGCCGTCCGCGTGCACGGACACTCCATCGCCGAGGCGTCACGGTTGAGCCTCGCCGAGGCACAGCGGTTCTTCGCGGAGATGACCCTCACCGAGCGGGAGGCGAAGATCGCCGCGCAGGTGCTGCGTGAGATCAGGGCCAGGCTCGACTTCCTCATCCAGGTCGGCCTGACCTACCTCAATCTCAGCCGTTCCGCCGGCTCCCTCTCCGGCGGCGAGGCGCAGCGCATCCGATTGGCCACGCAGATCGGTTCCGGGCTGACCGGCGTGCTGTACGTTCTCGACGAACCGTCGATCGGTCTGCATCAGCGCGACAACCGACGTCTCATCGAGACCCTCGTGACGCTGCGCGACCTCGGCAACACGCTCATCGTGGTCGAGCATGACGAAGAGACGATCCATGCCGCCGATTGGATCGTCGACATCGGCCCGCGCGCCGGGGTCGACGGGGGTGAGGTGGTGCATTCGGGGCCGCTGGCGGAGTTGCTGTCGGACCCGACGTCGATCACGGGTGACTATCTCGCGCGTCGACGGGAGATCCCCACCCCCCAGACGCGACGCAAGCGAGACCGCAAGCGCCAGATCTCGGTCGTGGGTGCACGCGAGAACAATCTCCGCAACGTCACGGTCGACTTCCCCCTCGGCGTGCTCACCGCCGTCACGGGCGTGAGCGGCTCGGGGAAGTCTTCGCTCGTGAACGACATCCTGTACCGGGTGCTCGCGCAGCGCCTGAACGGCGCCCGCAATGTGCCGGGCAAGCACACGCGGGTCACCGGACTCGACAACCTCGACAAGGTCGTACACGTCGACCAGGCGCCGATCGGACGCACGCCACGCTCGAACCCCGCGACGTACACGGGGGTCTTCGACCGCATCCGCGGCCTGTTCAGCGAGACCCCGGAGGCCAAGGCACGCGGCTATCAGCCGGGTCGGTTCAGCTTCAACGTCAAGGGCGGCCGCTGTGAGGCGTGCTCGGGCGACGGCACCATCAAGATCGAGATGAACTTCCTCCCGGACGTGTACGTCGACTGCGAGGTGTGCCACGGGAAGCGGTACAACCGAGACACGCTCTCGGTGCACTACAAGGGCAAGAACATCGCCGAGGTGCTCGAGATGCCGATCTCGGAGGCTGCCGAGTTCTTCGAGCCGATCCAGGCGATCCACCGCTATCTGAAGACCCTGGTCGACGTGGGGCTCGGTTATGTGCGACTCGGTCAATCCGCGACGACACTCTCCGGCGGTGAGGCGCAGCGCGTCAAGCTGGCCACCGAGCTGCAGCGCCGATCGAACGGTCGGAGCATCTACGTGCTCGACGAGCCCACCACAGGTCTCCACTTCGAAGACGTGCGACGACTCCTCGAGGTCCTCAACGGGCTGGTCGACAAGGGCAACTCGGTGATCGTCATCGAGCACAACCTCGACGTGATCAAGTCGGCGGACTGGATCATCGACCTCGGTCCCGAGGGCGGGTCCGGCGGCGGGACGCTCGTGGCGACGGGGACACCGGAGCAGGTCGCGCGCGTCGAGGAGAGCCACACCGGCACCTTCCTCGCCGAGGTGCTCTTCCCGGCCGAGCGCGCCGAGGCGCGCAAGGCCGGCTGACCCCGATGTCGTCGCTTCCCTACAAGCCCAAGCCGGGGGAGATCCCCACCGACCCGGGCGTGTACCGCTTCCGCGATGCGGAGGGACGCGTGCTCTACGTGGGGAAGGCGAAGAACCTCCGTTCCCGACTGTCGAACTACTTCGCGCCGCCGCACACGCTGCACGAGCGGACACGTCGCATGGTGATGACCGCGGCCTCGGTGGAGTGGACCGTCGTCGCGACGGATGTCGACTCCCTGCAGCTGGAGTACATGTGGATCAAGGAGTTCGATCCGCCGTTCAACGTCAAGTACCGCGACGACAAGTCCTACCCCTTCATGGCGATCACACTCGGCGACGAAGCTCCGCGCGTCCTGGTCACCCGCAACAGGCGCATCAAAGGTGCGAAGTACTTCGGTCCGTATCCGAAGGTGTGGGCGGTGCACGACACGATCGACCAGATGATCAAGGTCTTCCCGATCCGCACGTGCAGCGACTCCAGCTACAAGAAGGCGATGGCGACCGGCCGGCCGTGTTTCCCGGGCCAGATCGGTCGGTGCGGGGGCCCGTGCTCGATGCGGGTGAGCGTCGAAGAGCATCGGGCGATCGTGCAGGACTTCGTCGCCTTCATGGCCGGGGGAGACCAGCGCTTCGCGCGGGAGCTCACCGCGCGCATGCGCGAAGCGTCGGCGGCGATGGACTACGAGGCCGCGGCGGTCTATCGCGATCAGCTGTCGGCGATCGAGGCGGTTCTCAACAGGAGTGCGCTCGTGCTCGGCGAAGACACCGACGCCGACCTGTTCGGAATCGACGAGGACGAGCTCGCCGCTACCGTGCAGCACTTCGTCGTGCGTGGCGGGCGGGTGCGCGGCGTGCACGCCACCACGATCGAGAAGGAGCTCGACATTTCGGGGGCCGACCTGGTCGAGCAGGTCCTCCAGCGCACCTACGGTGAGGCGGCCGGCGCCGACATCCCTCGGCAGGTGTTGGTCCCGTCGCTGCCCGAGGACGCGGCCGAGCTGGAGCAGTGGTTGCGTGATCGGCGTGGCCGCCCGGTGTCGCTGCAGGTCGCGCGGCGCGGCCGCAAGGCGGAGCTGTTGGCCACGGCGACGGTCAACGCCCAGCAGGCCCTCAACCTCCACAAGACCCGTCGCACCAGCGACTACGTCTCCCGATCGCAGGCGCTGACCGATCTGCAGGAGGCACTCGGGTTGGGCGAGGCGCCGCTGCGCATCGAGTGCTACGACGTGTCGCATCTGGCCGGCACGAACGTCGTGGCGTCGATGGTGGTCTTCGAAGACGGACTTCCCCGCAAGGATCTGTACCGATCGTTCGGGATCGCGGAGACGACCGACGACACCGACTCGCTGCGTCAGGTCCTGCGACGCCGTCTCGCCTATCTCGACCAGCCGGACGAGGATCCGGGGACGGTTTCGAACCCGGTCGCGGACGGCGAGGTCGTGACCGAGAGGAAGCGACCCCGGTTCGCCTACCGCCCGCAGTTGCTCGTCGTGGACGGGGGGCGGCCGCAGGTCGAGGCCGCGGCACGGGCCCTCGCGGAGGCGGGACATTCGGAGGTCGCGCTGTGCGGAATCGCCAAGCGGCTCGAAGAGGTGTGGCTGCCGGGCGAAGAGTACCCCGTGATCCTTCCCCGCACCTCCGAGGCGCTCTACCTGCTGCAGCGTCTCCGCGATGAAGCGCACCGCTTCGCGATCACCCACCAGCGCAAGCGGCGCCGCCGCGACATCCAGTCGGTATTGGCGGAGGTTCCCGGGCTCGGGGCGGCCCGGATCAAGGCCCTGTTGCGGCACTTCGGGTCGGTCGCGGCGCTCAAAGACGCCACCCCCGAGCAGATCGAGGAGCTCCCGGGTATCGGCCCCAAACTCGCCGCGTCGATCCACGCGCATCTGGCGGCTCGATAGGCTGGGGACGATGACGGGAGAGCGCAATGGCTGAAGACGACCAGGCCCCCGTGGTCGGCGAGATGCTCATCGTGACGGGTATGTCCGGCGCCGGCAGGTCCACGGCGGCGAATGCGCTCGAGGATCTCGGCTGGTACGTGGTCGACAACCTGCCCCCGCAGATGCTCAAACCGCTCCTGGACCTCACCGAACTCGCCGCGGGGAACCTGCCCCGCGTCGCGGTCGTCGTCGACGTCCGCGGGCGCGGACTGTTCTCCGAGCTGCCCGAGGCGATGAGGGCGCTGCGGGCGCGGCGCCCCATCCGGGTGCTGTTCCTGGACGCCTCCGACACCGTCCTGGTGCGACGGTTCGAGGCCGTGCGTCGACCGCACCCCCTCCAGGGCGACGGGACGATCGTGGACGGGATCCGGGCCGAGCGTGCGAGGCTGGCGCCGGTGCGCGAAGATGCGGACGTCATCGTCGACACGTCGGCGATGAACATCCACCAGCTCGCCACGCGCGTGGGCGAGCTGTTCGCCGAGCAGGGGGCGGCGCGTCACACGCTGACGATCATGAGTTTCGGGTTCAAGTACGGCCTTCCCCCGGATGCCGACGTGGTGGCCGACATGCGCTTCCTGCCCAACCCGTACTGGAACGAAGATCTACGATCCCTTACCGGCGAGGACGACGCCGTGCGAGAGGTCGTGCTCGCGGCACCGGGCGCGAGGGAGTTCATCGACTCCTACTCGGCGGCGCTGGCGCCGGTGTTGGAGGGATATCAGCGTGAGAACAAGCGGCACTCGGTGATCGCCGTCGGATGCACCGGGGGAAAGCACCGCTCCGTCGCGACGGCACGGGAGCTGGCGGCCAGACTGTCCGGCACCCCCGGGGTCGCCGTCCGGCTGACACATCGCGACCTCGGTCGCGAGTAGGCTGGAAGATCGTTCCACCCGAGAAAGACCGAGGAGACACGTGTCGCTGACTGCCGACGTGAAGGCCGAACTCGTCGCCGTACGAGACCCGCGACCGACGGCCCGCGTGGCCGAGTTGACATCGTTGCTCCGCTTCTCCGGCGGACTGCACTCGATCGCCAACCGGGTGGCCGTCGAAGCCGAGCTGGACTCGGATGTCCTCGCCCGCCGGGTGGCGCGCGAGTTGATGGAGCTCTACGGTGTACGACCCGAGCTCGCGCACGTGCAGAGTTCCGCGGGACGCGCCGGCGGTCACGTCGCGGTCCGGGTGATCGAGGGCGGCGAGACCCTCGCCCGCCAGACCGGCCTGCTCGACCAGCGGCGTCGCCCGGTCCGCGGCTTGCCCAACAAACTGACCACGGGGAATCGCGAGGATCTGTCCGCGGTCTGGCGCGGCGCGTTCCTGGCCTCGGGGTCGTTGAGCGAGCCCGGTCGCTCCGCATCGCTCGAGGTCGCGTGCCCGTCCTCGGAAGCGGCCATGGCGCTGGTGGGCGCCGCCCACCGCCTGAGCATCCCGGCGAAGGCGCGCGAGGTGCGGGGCATCCCCCGCGTGGTGGTCCGCGAGGGGGAGGCCATCCGGCTGACGCTCGCGCACATGGGTGCGACCAAGGCCGCGGCCGACTGGGACCAGATGCGCCAGCGGCGTGAGGTGCGGGCGGGCGTGAACAGGCTCGTCAACTTCGACGACGCGAACCTCCGGCGATCCGCACAGGCCGCCGTCGCCGCGTGCGCCCGTGTCGAGCGGGCCCTGGAGATCCTCGGCGACGAGGTCCCGGACCACCTCAGGCAAGCGGGGGAGCTCCGTTTGTCCCACCGTGACGCCAGTCTGGACGAACTCGGCCACCACGCCGATCCGCCGATGACCAAGGACGCCGTGGCCGGCCGCATCCGCCGCTTGTTGGCGATGGCCGACAAGAAGGCGGAATCCGAGGGGATACCCGGCACCGAGTCGGCCGTACCGGCCGGAGTGGACGACTGACTTCCGGCTCACACCTCGCGCGAGGGATGCAACCCCCTCATCGCGCCCTTTACCGTCAGTAGGATGAACACGTCACCCTCGCCGCGCCGGGGTCCTCGGCGCGACGCCGATAGGAAGTAGAGAACATGGCGAAATACACCTTGCCCGACCTCCCCTACGATTACGCCGCGCTCGAGCCGCACATCAGCGGCAAGATCATGCAGCTGCACCACGACAAGCACCACCAGGCGTACGTGACCGGCGCCAACACCGCGCTGGACAAGCTCGCCGAGGCCCGCGAGTCGGGCGATCTGGGCGGCGTCAACAAGCTCGAGAAGGACCTCGCGTTCAACCTCGGCGGCCACGTGAACCACTCGATCTTCTGGACCAACCTCTCGCCCGAGGGTGGCGGCCGCCCCGAGGGCAACGAGCTCGCCGCGGCCATCGACGAGTTCTTCGGCGGCTTCGAGAAGTTCCAAGCGCACTTCACCGCCGCTGCGACCGGTATCCAGGGGTCCGGCTGGGCCGTCCTGAGCTGGGACCCGATCGGTGAGCAGCTCATCATCCAGCAGCTGTTCGACCAGCAGGCGAACACCGCGATGGGAACCGTCCCGATCTTCCAGCTGGACATGTGGGAGCACGCCTTCTACCTGGACTACCTCAACGTCAAGGCCGACTACGTCAAGGCGGTCTGGAACATCGCAGACTGGCAGAACGTCGCACAGCGCTTCGATGCCGCCCGTGAGAAGACCTCGGGCCTGCTGGTACTGTCATAGCGAGCGCGGGTGTCCCGGCGGGAACGCTCGCCGGGACGCCGCCGTCCGTTTGAATCGCAACAATCGCGCACCCGCGCACGACACCTCAGGAGCGACTCCGTGACTGTCAAGATCGGTATCAACGGCTTCGGCCGCATTGGACGTAATTTCCTCCGCGCTGCACTCGAGCAGGGCGCTGACCTCGAGATCGTCGCGGTGAATGACCTCACCGACAACAAGACGCTCGCCCACCTCCTCAAGTACGACTCCGTCGGCGGACGCCTCGCCGAAGAGGTCTCCTTCGACGGCGACTCGATCACCGTCGGTGGCAAGAGCATCAAGGTGTTCGAAGAGCGCGACCCGGCCAACCTCCCCTGGGGTGACCTGGGCGTGGACATCGTCATCGAGTCCACCGGTCGCTTCACCAAGGCGGCGGACGCCTCCAAGCACATCCAGGGTGGGGCCAAGAAGGTCCTCATCTCGGCCCCCGGCACCGATGTCGACGGCACGTTCGTCATGGGCGTGAACGACTCCGAGTACGATCCCGAGACGATGCACGTGATCTCGAACGCGTCGTGCACGACGAACTGCCTGGCGCCGCTGGCGAAGGTGTTCAACGACAACTTCGGCATCGAGCGCGGCTTCATGATGACCGCCCACGCCTACACCGCCGATCAGAACCTCCAGGACGGCCCGCACGGCGACCTGCACCGCGCCCGCGCCGCAGCGCTGAACATCGTTCCCGCCTCGACCGGTGCGGCCAAGGCCATCGGCCTGGTCCTGCCCGAGCTGAACGGCAAGCTCAGCGGATCCTCCTACCGGGTGCCGATCCCCACCGGCTCGATCGTGGACCTGACACTGGTGACCCCGACCGAGGGGCTGACCAAGGAGACCATCAACGCCGCCTACGAGAAGGCCGCCGCCGAGGGTGAGCTCGCCGGCTACCTCGCGTACAACGCCGACGCGATCGTCTCCACCGACATCGTCCACGACCCGCACTCGTCGATCTTCGACGCGGGTCTGACGAACGTCAGCGGCAACCTCGTCAAGGTGTCGTCGTGGTACGACAACGAGTGGGGTTACTCCAACCGCCTGGTCGACCTGACCGAACTCGTCGCGTCGAAGCTCTGAGTCAGACCATGGCACTGCGCACCCTCGATTCCCTGGGGTCGCTCGCAGGCAAGCGCGTCATCGTCCGTTGTGACCTCAACGTCCCCCTGAAGGACGGGGTCATCACGGACGATGGCCGTGTGCGGGCCTCCTTGCCCACGCTCAACGCACTGATCAACCAGGGCGCGAAGGTGGTCGTCTGTTCCCACCTCGGTCGACCCGGGGGTGAGCCCAACCCGGCCTACAGCCTCGAGCCGGTCGCGCAGCGGCTGTCGGAGTTGCTCGGTCAGCCGGTCGCGTTCGCGCGCGACACCGTCGGGGAATCCGCCCACGATGCGGTCTCCTCGCTCGAGGACGGAGACGTGGCCGTCATCGAGAACCTGCGTTTCAACGCGGGCGAGACGGCGAAGGACGATGCCGAGCGTGCGGCCTTCGCCGCGCGACTGGCCGAGCTCGGCGACGCGCTCGTCTCGGACGGCTTCGGTGTGGTCCACCGCAAGCAGGCGAGCGTCTACGACTTGGCCGAACTGCTTCCCTCCGCGGCCGGTCTCCTCATCGCCAAAGAGCTCGAGGTCCTGGATCGCCTCACCGAGAATCCCCAGCGTCCGTACTCGGTCGTGCTCGGTGGGTCGAAAGTCAGCGACAAGCTGGGCGTGATCGAACACCTGCTCCCACGCGTGGACCGGTTGCTCGTCGGCGGCGGAATGATGTTCACCTTCCTGGCGGCCGAAGGCCACCAGGTCGGCTCGAGCCTTCTCGAAGAGGATCAGCTCGATACGGTCCGCGGCTACATCGCCGCTGCGAAGGAGCGCGGTGTCGAACTGGTCCTGCCGGTCGACGTCGTCGTGGCGTCGGCGTTCTCCGCCGACGCCGATCACGTGGTCGCGGGCGCGGACGCGCTGGAGGACACGCCGTTCGGCGCTTCCGGTCTCGGCCTGGACATCGGGCCGCGCACCGCGGAGGAGTTCGCCGCGCGTATCGGTGACAGCCGTACGGTGTTCTGGAACGGGCCCATGGGCGTGTTCGAGATGCCGGCGTTCGAGTCGGGCACCCGCGCGGTCGCCGGTGCACTCGCGAAGGTCGACGGTCTCGGTGTCGTCGGCGGCGGCGACTCCGCCGCCGCGGTTCGTCAGCTCGGTTTCGCGGACGACGACTTCGGGCACATCTCGACCGGCGGCGGCGCGAGCCTGGAATTCCTGGAAGGCAAGAAGCTCCCCGGACTGGAGGTCCTCGGATGGCAGCAGTGAACGCGAACGGCGCCCGTACGCCGCTCATCGCCGGTAACTGGAAGATGAATCTCGACCACCTGCAGGCGGTGGCGTTCGTGCAGAAGTTGCACTGGACGCTCAAGGACGCCAAGCACGACGAGGACAGTGTGGAGGTGGCGGTCTTCCCGCCGTTCACGGATCTGCGTACCGTGCAGACGCTCCTCGACGCCGACAAGATCCCGTTCGCGCTCGGCGGGCAGGACCTGTCGACGAAGGACTCCGGTGCCTACACCGGGGAGATCTCCGGCGCCTTCCTGAGCAAGCTCGACTGCGGATACGTCATCATCGGACACTCCGAGCGCCGTGAATACCACGCGGAGACGGACGAGATCGTCGCGGCCAAGGTGCAGGCGGCATTGCGGCACGGGCTGGTGCCGGTGATCTGCGTCGGCGAGACGGCGGAGGATCTGGACAAGCACGGAGCGAGCGCGGTTCCCGTATCGCAGTTGAAGGCGGCTCTGGAGAACGTGCCTGCATCCGCCGAGGTCGTGGTCGCCTACGAGCCGGTCTGGGCCATCGGTTCCGGCCAGGCGGCGACCGCGGAGCAGGCGCAGGACGTGTGCGCGAAACTCCGTGACGTCCTCGCCGCCGAACTCGACGCCGATGCGGCCGCCCGCACGAGAATTCTCTACGGCGGCTCGGTGAAGGCGGCGAACATCGCCGGTTTCATGCGGCAGCCCGATGTCGACGGCGCACTCGTCGGCGGGGCCAGCCTCCTGATCGACGAGTTCTCGTCGATCATCCGATACCAGAAGCACGTCGGGGTATGACCGACACGCCCCGGCCGCCGCACGGCGGCCGGGGCGTCGCTTTGCGTATACTGATCCCTTGTGCGATCCGTCGCGGTCGACGAAAGGTGTAGTGATCCCGTGGAAGTCCTCGAGTTCGTCCTGCAGGTGCTGCTGGGTGTCACCAGCCTCCTGCTGACCCTCCTCATCCTTCTCCACAAAGGTCGCGGCGGTGGCCTGTCCGACATGTTCGGTGGCGGTATGACCTCCGCGCTGGGTTCCTCGGGCCTTGCGGAGCGCAACCTCAACCGCTTCACGGTCGTGTTGGCGTTGGCGTGGTTCGTGTCCATCGTGGCGCTCGGCCTCATCACCAAGTTCCAGGCCTTCTGATGGCCACGGGAGGAAATGCCATCCGCGGCACGCGTGTGGGCGCCGGGCCGATGGGCGAGCAGGACCACGGCTATCACGCCGACCGGATCGCGGTGTCTTACTGGGACGCGCTCGGCAATGAGACCGTCCGCTATTTCGTCGCCGACATCGACCCGGACGAGATCCCCGACGTCATCGACTCACCGCACTCGGGGCTTCCTGCCGGCCGAGACAAGCAGAACCCGCCCGCCGTCGCCAAGACCGAGCCGTACAAGACCCACTTGGCCTACGTGAAGGAGCGGCGCTCCGACGACGAGGCCGCCCAGCTTCTCGACGACGCCCTGCAGCAGCTTCGCGATCGCCGCGGACAGTCCTGAGACGTCGCATCACGCGGAAGAGCCGGCCCTTCGGGGCCGGCTCTTCCGCGTGATGCGACTCAGTAGTCGCGATCGATGAGTTCGGGGGGGACCTGCGCCGCGGCGGCCTGGTCGACGAAGAACACGGTACGCCCTCGGCCTTTCGCGCCGGCGGCCGGAACGCTGGTGTAGCTCGCGCCCGCCAGCGCCAGGCCCAGGGCAGGGGCCTTGTCCGGGCCGGCCATGACCATCCAGACCCGCTGCGATGAGTTGATCACCGGGCGGGTCATCGTCAGCCGGATCGCGGGCGGCTTCGGCGAATCCGTCACCGGGACCACCGCGCGATCGACGATCTGGATCTCGGGTCGGTCCGGAAACAGGGACGCGATGTGCCCGTCGGGTCCGACGCCGAGGAAGGTGACGTCGAATCGCGGCCACGCGGAGTCCTCCGAGGCGAATCGTCCCAGTTCCGCCGCGTAGGAGTCTGCCGCCTCCTGCAGCTGCAGGCCGCCGTCGGACGCGGCCATCGCGTGGATGTTGTCGGCGGGGATGTCGATGTGATCCAGCAGCGCGTGCCGCGCCTGGGTCTCGTTCCTGTCCGCTGAGCCCGCGGGGAGGACCCGCTCGTCGCTCCACCAGAAGTGCACCTTCGACCAGGTCACGTCGCCGGCGAGATCCCGTGCGGCGGCGAGGACGCGACCGCCCATCGAACCACCCGTGAGGGAGACATGCGCGATGGCGCCCGCGTCGACGCGCTTGCGGACGCGGTGGATGAAGCGTTCCGCGACCGCCCGCGCGAGCGTGTCGGGATCGGAGGCGATCACGACACGCTTTTCGACGAGGTGCTCAGTCATGCAGACCTTTCGACGGGGCGTCCAGGCGGCTCCACCCTTCGGTGATGACCCGACCGTACAGGACATCGGCATCCAGACGCCGCAACTCCTCGGCGAGGCATTCGCGCAGTGTCCGCCGGGGGAAGGCCAGCTCGTGCGTGGGCTGGCCGGGCTGCGAGAGGATCGCGACGCCGGAATCGGGACGCTCCAGCGTCACGTCACCGCTGGAGCGCACCAGCGTGACGTTCTTGATGCCGTGGGGCCAGTCCTGTGGATCGAGATATCCCCAGTCCACAGGAACGTCGAGGGCGAGGCGGAGCCACGCGGCCAGGAGGGCGGTGGAAGGCGAGTCAGCCGCGCCGCGGACGCGGACGGACGTGACCGGTTCGTAGGGAGGCTGGTCGAGGATCGCCGCGAGCTGTTCGCGCCAGCGCGTCAGCCGAGTCCACGCGAGGTCGGTGTCTCCCGGTGCGTAGTGCTCACCCAGGGAAGACACCCAGCCGGCGGGGTCGGCCTTCGTCGCGGCATCGGTGATGCGGCGCTGGGCGATGCGCCCGATCGAGGTCTCCGACACATCGTCGGGGGTCTGGTTGGGCCACCACACGACCACGGGCGCGTCGGAGAGCAGCAGGCCGGTGACGAGACTTTCGAGGTTCGAGGCGCCGGCCTCGCCGTGTGCGCGCAAGGTCACCACCTCGCTCGCACCCGCGTCTCCGCCGACGCGGATCTGCGCGTCGAGACGCGGCTCCTCGTCGTCGGTCGAGTTGATCATCAACACGATCACGCGCATCGGGTGTTCGCGCGACGCGTCGTTGGCGGCGTCGATGGCTTCTTCCATCGCCGATTCACGGGTCACGATGACCAGGGTCAGCACGCGACCGAGCGCGACCGCGCCGCCTTCCTCGCGGACGTTGACCAGCGCGCGGCTGATCTGGCTGACGGTGGTGTCGGGGAGATCGATGATCACGGGCGCCTCCAGGTGCGGCCATCGCGGGCGAGGAGCTCATCGGCGGACGCCGGGCCCCACGATCCGGGTGCGTACTGCTCGACGGGGCCGCCCTGCGACTCCCAGAACCGTTCGATCGGGTCGAGGATCTTCCAGGAGAGCTCGACCTCTTCGTGGCGGGGGAACAGCGGCGGGTCACCGAGCAGCACGTCGAGGATGAGGCGCTCGTACGCCTCGGGGCTGGCCTCCGTGAAGGCGTGGCCGTAGCCGAAGTCCATGGTGACGTCGCGCACTTGGGCGCCCGCACCGGGGACTTTGGAGCCGAACCGGATCGTGACGCCCTCGTCGGGCTGCACGCGGATCACGAGCGCGTTCTGGCCCTGGCCGGAGGTCTGCGATCGTGTGAACAGCAGTTCGGGCGCACGCTTGAACACGACCGCGATCTCGGTCACACGCCGGCCGAGACGTTTCCCGGTCCGGAGGTAGAACGGCACACCCGCCCAGCGGCGGGTGTTGATCCCGAGCGTGATCGCCGCATACGTCTCGGTGGCGGATTGCGGGTTCATACCGTCTTCTTCGAGGAAGCCGAGAACCTTCTCGCCACCCTGCCACCCGCCCGCATACTGACCGCGTGCGGTGGAGGAGGCGAGGTCGTCGGGCAGCGTCACCGCGGCGAGGACCTTCTCCTTCTCCGCGCGCAGATCCGCGGCGTTGAAGGTGATGGGCTCCTCCATCGCGGTGAGCGCGAGCAGCTGGAGCAGGTGGTTCTGGATCACGTCGCGCGCTGCGCCGATGCCGTCGTAGTAGCCCGCGCGTCCACCCACACCGATGTCCTCGGCCATGGTGATCTGCACGTGGTCGACGTAGTTGCGATTCCAGATCGGCTCGTACAGCTCGTTGGCGAAGCGGAGCGCCAGGATGTTCTGAACCGTCTCCTTACCCAGGTAGTGGTCGATGCGGAAGATCGAATCGGCCGGGAACGCCGAGCGCAGGGCGTCGTTGAGTTCCTGAGCCGATTCCTGGTCGTGGCCGAACGGCTTCTCGATGACGACGCGACGCCAGCGGTCGGGGCGGTCGGCGGTGTCGTCGACCAGGCCCGATTTCTTCAGCTGCTCGGCGACGACCGGGAATGCCTTGGGCGGAATCGACAGGTAGTAGGCGTGGTTGCCCATCGTGCCGCGCTCGACGTCGAGCTTCTCGACGGTCTCACGCAGACGGACGAAGGCGTCGTCGTCGTCGAATTCGCCTGGCACGAAGCGGATGCCCTGCAGCAATTGCTGCCAGGTCTCCTCGCGGAACTCGGTCCGGGCGTGCTTGCGCACCGCCTCGTGGACCACCTCCGCGAAGTCCTGGTCGGCCCAGTCGCGGCGTGCGAAACCGACCAGGGCGAACCCCGGGGGCAGAAGGCCGCGGTTGGCGAGGTCGTACACCGCGGGCATGAGCTTCTTGCGGGACAGGTCTCCCGTCACGCCGAAGATCACCAGAGCGCTGGGGCCCGCGATGCGGTTCAGTCGGCGATCGTCGGGGTCGCGCAGGGGGTTGTGCCCGCGCGAGATCTCCACCGTCATTCGATTGTTCTCCTATTGCGTCGCTTCGAACAGCGACATGACATCGGCCTGAGGGTCGGTCAGGGTCAGAGTGACGACCGGTCGGCCGTGTATCTCGGCGAGGACCGCGGCGTCTCCTGCGGCCTGCGCCCGGATCAGCTGCCCGAAGGTGAACGGGCGTCCCGGGATCTCCAGATCGACCTCGCCCCCCTCCAGGATCTGCAGAAAGACGCCGGCTGCGGGACCCCCCTTGTGGTACTGGCCCGTGGAGTGCAGGAACCGCGGGCCCCAGCCGAAGGTGGTCGGTCGGCCCGAGTCCGCGGCGGCGAGCTCGCGCAGTCCTTCGAGCTGTGCGTATCTGCGGCGGTCGACGTAGGCGTGGATCGCCACATACCCGTTCTCCGGCACGCGTGACCAGAGTTCGTCGAGGACACCCGCGAGTGTTCCCGGCTCGGTCAGAGTCGACTCGCTGGCGCGGACCTCGACACCGTCGACGCAGAACGCAGGCTCGGTCGGGACCGGCCGTGAGTCGAGGAGACCACGCGCGGCGGTCTTGGCCGATTCCACGTCGGGCTGATCGAACGGATCGATCCCCAGCATCCGACCCGCGATCGCGGTGGCGTACTCCCAGACCACGAACTGCGCGCCGAGCGAACCGCTGACGAGCACCTCTCCGTGATGGTGCTCGAAGAGATGGAACGCGGCGGCGTCGTCCACCAGGCGGACCACCTGGAGGTCGTCGGGGCGGGCCTCGAGCTCGGGGGAGACGGTCAGCAACGGCACCGGCAGGATGCCGGTCCCCTGTTTGCCCGTGGATTCTGCGATGAGTTGCTCGATCCACGCGGGCAGGCCCACGATGTGTGTCCCGTCCGAGACGAGCCCGAGCTTGTCACGGCGCCGGTCGCCTCCGGCGATCGCGGCGGCCAGGACCAACGCGGGGTTCCCCGGGTCGTCGATCGCGACCTCGAGCAGCGTGGCCTCCGCCTCGTCGAGCAGTTCCACGATGTCCACGCCGGCCAGTCCCGTGGGGACGAGGCCGAATGCCGTCAGAGCCGAGTAACGACCGCCGACGGTCGGGTCGGCCGTGAACAGCCGGTACCCGGCGTCGCGCGCCGTCATCTCGAGCGGGGACCCCGGGTCGGTCACCACGACGATGCGTTCGGCGGGGTCGATGCCGATGTCGCGGAAGGCCGCCTCGAAAGTCCGCATCGCGGAGTCTGTCTCGAGGGTCGTCCCCGACTTGCTGGAGACGACGAGCACGGTCTGCGCGAGTCCTCCGGCCTCGGCGTCGCCGTCGATGGCGGCCAGGACCTCGCCCGGCGCCGTCGAGTCGAGGATCACCAGGGGGACGCCGGCCGTCTGCGCGATGACCTCGGGCGCGAGCGAGGATCCGCCCATTCCGGCGAGCACGATGCGCGTGGTGCCCCGTGCGAGCAGGTCCTCACGCAGCGCGAGGATCTCCGGGACGAGCGGGCGGGACACGCTCACGGCCTGCACCCACCCGAGCCGCCGGGACGCCTCGGCCTGCGCCGCGGCGCCCCAGAGGCTGTCGTCGCCGGCGGTGATCGCCGACGCGACCAGGCTCGAGACCAGTCCCGGCAACGTCTGTTCGACCACATCCTGCGCGTGGCCGGACAGGTGGAGGTGGAAGCTCACCTCACGCCTCGGCGCCGGCCAGAGCGGACTTGACGGTTTCCTGCAACTCGTGCCACGAGGCGATGAACTTCGCCACGCCCTCATCCTCCAGAACGCGCGTCACATCGGCGAAGTCGACGCCCACAGCCTCCAGCTGGGTGAAGAAGTCGTGCGACTCGGCGTAGGTGCCGGTGACGGTGTCCCCGGTCACGTCGGCGTGGTCGAACGTCGCCTCGAGGGTCTTCTCCGGCATGGTGTTGACCGTGCCCTTCGCGACCAGATCGGTGACGTACAGGGTGTCCGGCAGCGCCGGGTCCTTGACACCGGTGGAGGCCCACAGTGGACGCTGGACGGTCGCGCCCGCGTCCAGGAGCGACTGTGCACGGTCGGAGGCGAAGCGCTTCTGGAACAGCTCGTACGCGAGGCGGGCGTTGGCGAGGCCGGCGCGTGAGGCGAGGGCCTTCGCCGCATCGGTGCCGATCGCGGCGAGGCGCTTGTCGACCTCGCTGTCCACGCGCGAGACGAAGAACGACGCGACCGACTGGATCTGCGAGATGTCGTGACCGGCCGCCTGTGCCTTCTCGACCCCCGCGAGGTAGGCGTCGATGACCTCGTCGTAACGCTCGAGGCTGAAGATCAACGTGACGTTGACGCTGATGCCCGCACCGATGACCTCGGTGATCGCCGGCAGACCGGCCTTTGTGGCGGGGATCTTGATCAGCACGTTCGGGCGGTCGACCTTGGCGGCGAGCTTGCGCGCCTCCGCGATCGTGGCCTCGGTGTCGTGCGCGAGCTCGGGGGAGACCTCGATCGACACGCGACCGTCCACGCCTCCGGTGGCGTCGAACACCGGGCGGAAGACGTCGGACGCGGCCTGCACGTCGTCGGTGGTGATCTCGAAGATGGCCCGCTCGACGTCGGCGCCGTCCTTGGCCAGGATCGCGACCTGACCGTCGTAGGACTCACCCTTGGCGAGCGCGCCGGCGAAGATCGTCGGGTTCGTCGTCACGCCGGTGACGTTGCGGGTGACGATGAGGTCGGCGAGGTTGCCGCTGGTGATGCGCTGCCGGGACAGGTCGTCGAGCCAGATGCTGACGCCCTCTTCGACCAGACGTGCGGTGGGGGTGCTCATGCGTTCTCCTTGATGGTCTCGCGTGCGGCGGCGATGACCGCGTCGGTGGTGATGCCGAAGTTCTCGAACAGTGTCTTGTAGTCGGCGGAGGCGCCGAAGTGCTCGATCGAGACGGATCGGCCACGGTCGCCGACGATGTCGCGCCACGTGAGGGCGAGGCCGGCTTCGACCGACACGCGCGCGGTGACCGTCGCCGGGAGCACGCTTTCTCGGTAGGCCTCGTCCTGCTCGGCGAACCACTCGAGCGACGGTGCGGACACGACCCGCACGCCGACGCCTTCGGCTGCCAGCTGTTCACGGGCCGCGACGGCCAGTTGCACTTCGGAACCGGTGGCGATGATGATCACATCGGGGGTACCTGACGGGGCCTCGGCGAGGACGTAGGCACCCTTGGCGGCGAGGTCCGCGGAGGCGAACGTGTCACCGGTGGCCTCACCTGAGCCGCGCGGGAAGGTGGGGATGTTCTGACGGGTCAGCGCGATCCCCGACGGGCCCGCGTGGCGGCGGAGCATCTCGTGCCACACCACGGCGGTCTCGTTCGCGTCCGCCGGGCGCACCACCGTGAAGTTCGGGATGGCCCGCAGCGTGGCGAGCTGCTCGATCGGCTGGTGGGTGGGACCGTCCTCGCCGAGTGCGACGGAGTCGTGCGTCCACACGAAGATCGACGGGATGTTCATGAGCGCGGCCAGACGCACCGACGGGCGCATGTAATCGCTGAAGATCAGGAACGTGCCACCGAACGCGCGGGTCGGGCCGTGCAGCACGATGCCGTTGACGATCGCCGCCATCGCGTGCTCGCGGATGCCGAAGTGCAGCACGCGTCCCGAGGGGTTGCCGGACCATTCATCGGTCGACCACTTGGTCGGGATGAACGAAGCCGCGTTCTTGATGGTCGTCAGGTTCGACTCCGCGAGGTCGGCCGACCCGCCCCACAGCTCCGGAAGCTGCGCGGCGAGGGCGTTGATGACCTGGCCCGACGCCGCACGGGTGGAGACGTCCTTGCCGGCTTCGAAGACCGGGAGTGACTCGGCGAGGTCGGCGGGCAGCTCGCGTGCGTTGACACGGTCCCACAGCGCCTTGCGCTCGGGGTTCGCCGCAGCCCAGGCGTCGAATCGCTCCTGCCACTGCGCGTGTGCGGCGGCGCCGCGCTCGGCCAGCGAGCGCGTGTGGGAGATGACGTCGTCCGGCACCGCGAACATCTGCTCGGGGTCGAGTCCCATGACCTCTTTGGTGGCCTTCAGCTCGTCGCCGCCCAGCTTCGATCCGTGGATCTTGCCGGTGTTCTGCTTGCCGGGGGCGGGCCAGCCGATGATCGTCTTGAGCACGATGATCGACGGCTTGTTCGTCTCGGCCTTCGCCGCCTCGATCGCGGTGTACAGGGCGGCGACGTCCTCGACGTATTCGCCGGTCTTCTTCCAGTCGACCGTCTGCACGTGCCATCCGTACGACGCGTAGCGCGCCGCGACGTCTTCGGTGAAGGCGACGTTGGTGTCGTCTTCGATCGAGATCTGGTTCGCGTCGTAGAGCACGACGAGGTTGCCGAGCTCCTGGTGGCCCGCGAGCGAGGACGCCTCGCTGGTGACGCCCTCCTGGATGTCACCGTCGGAGGCGATGACGAAGATGTGGTGGTCGAACGGCGACTCACCCGGGGCGGCCTCGGGGTCGAACAGGCCGCGCTCGTAGCGGGCGGCGTAGGCGAATCCGACCGACGACGCCAACCCTTGGCCCAACGGACCGGTGGTGATCTCCACACCGTCCGTGTGGCCGAACTCGGGGTGGCCGGGCGTCTTCGAGCCCCACGTGCGCAACGACTTCAGATCGTCCAGCTCGAGTCCGAACCCGCCGAGGTAGAGCTGGACGTACTGCGTGAGGGAGGAGTGCCCTGCGGAGAGGATGAACCGGTCGCGTCCGGGCCAGTGCACATCGTTCGGGTCGTGGTTCATGACCCGCTGATAGAGCAGGTAGGCCGCGGGAGCGAGGCTCATCGCCGTTCCCGGGTGACCGTTGCCGACCTTCTCGACGGCATCCGCCGCGAGCACGCGCGCGGTGTCCACCGCGCGCCGATCGATCTCTTCCCAACGCAGTTCCGACACAGAGGGCCTTTCTCGAGGGTGCGCTCACACGGAGGGGCCCCCGGATCAGCCGGTGGCGAAGTGGGGGATGGGCGCGTGAGGCGCGCGTGTCTTGCCAGCATAGCGGGGACCTTCCGCGCCGTCACACGAGATCGACGCCATGTGACGGACCCCTCTGCGAGGCATTCCCCGACGGTCGGGACGACGTGGATGCCATAGACTGAGGTGATTGTTCAGGCGGCGATGGCGGGGGAGATGCACACCACGACGACGGCTCAGACCGGCGACCGGCAGACCCGGCAACCCCGATCGATTCGACGGACGATCCTCGCGTACATCGCGCTGACCAAGCCTCGCGTCCTCGAGTTGCTCCTGGTGACCACGGTGCCGGTGATGATCCTGGCGCAGGGCGGCCTGCCCGACCTGTGGCTGGTGCTCGCGACGGTGCTCGGTGGATCCATGAGTGCCGGGTCCGCGGCGGCGTTCAACATGTATCTCGATCGCGACATCGACGCCCACATGCAGCGCACCGAGAACCGACCGCTCGTGACCGGAGAGGTGTCCCCGCGCGGGGCGCTGATGTTCGCCTGGTCGCTCGCGGTCGCGTCGACGGTCTGGCTGCTGGTCACCACCAACGCGCTCGCGGCGGGGCTGTCCGCCGGCGCGATCTTCTTCTACGTCGTGATCTACACGATGCTCCTCAAACGCCGCACCGAACAGAACATCGTCTGGGGTGGGATCGCGGGGTGCTTCCCGGTGCTGATCGGCTGGACGGCCGTCACCGGATCGCTCGCCTGGCCTCCGGTGATCCTGTTCGTCCTGGTCTTCCTGTGGACGCCGCCGCACTACTGGCCGCTGTCGATGAAGTACAAGGACGAGTACGACGACGTCGATGTCCCCATGCTGGGCGCTACCCGCAACGGCTCCCAGGTGGGCCTGCAGATCATCCTGTACGCGTGGGCGACCGTGGTGTGCTCGTTGCTGCTGATCCCGGTGGCCCCGATGGGTCTCGTCTACACCGCGTCCGCGCTGGTGTTCGGTGGATGGTTCATCTACGAGTCGCACGTGCTCTACAACCGCGCCGTGCGCGGGACCGAGCCCAAACCGATGCGCGTCTTCCACGCGTCGATCACGTACCTGACTCTGCTGTTCGTCGCGATCGCCGTCGACCCGCTGCTGCCCTTCTGAGTCGCAGCGGGCCGCGCGCTCAGTCCGCGCGGACGGGGTCGCGATCGGAGTTCGTCGGCTCCGCGTCGACGATCTCGTCGTCCGTCGGCGCTTCGACGGGCGTGGCGTCGTCTTCGAGTTCGGAGTCGGGGTCGGCCCGGGGCGGTTCGATGACCTCCGGTGCCGTGACGGGACGCAGAGTCGCTGCCGTGGCGACGGCGAGCGTCAGCAGGAAACCGAGGACCCCGGCCCCGATCAGGACGGCGCCGACGACGGCCGTGGACTGGCCGACGTAGACGTCGACACCGGTCGCGGAGCCGTCGAGCAGGGTGGTGGTCATCGAATCCAGCGTGCCGGTCACCATGCTCGCGCCGTAGCCGGCGACTCCGGCGGAACCGGCCAGGAGGATCCAGAAGGGGATGCTGCGCACGAGGCGGGGGCGGGTGGTCATAGTCGTGTTCGCTCCTCACGCACGGCCCGGTCGGCCGTGACTTCGGACACGATTCCCGCGGCGCCCGTGTGCCCGCTATGCGGACCCTCGGCTCGCGATGGGCGAATCCGATGATTCCCCTATGAGCGACCCTTCGCGCCGACCGACAGCGACTGGTGCATCACGACCGCGGTCATCGCGGCGACGAGCACGACGGCGAGCACCATGTGGATGTTCACCAGGGCGATCGGCAGTCCGCTGCGGGCCTGCCAGAGCCCGACGGTGATCTGTGCCGCCTCGGTCAGCAGCAACAGACCGGTCCACAGGGGGAGGCGCAGTGCTGCCGGCGCGCGGAAGGCCAGCACGAAGATCGCCACCGACAGGGCGAGCGTCACGTACGCCGGCCACGAGTGGACGTGCTGCATGATCTCGGAATCCAACCCGTTCCGGGCAGCACCGCCGTCGCCCGCGTGCGGTCCCGAGCCGGTTACCAGGATGCCCACGACCACGGTGATGAGCACCCCGAGTGCGGTGAGGGACACCAGCGCGCGATAAGAGCGGGGAACGGCCATCCGGCGCGGGCCCGGCTCGGCATAGACCCGAACCACGAGTGCCGCGGACAGGGCCACCAGCAGGACCGAGGCGAAGTAGTGCAGGCCCACCACGTAGGGGTTCAGGTTCGTCAGCACGGTGATGCCGCCGATGACGGCTTGCACCGGGACGTAGAGTCCGATCGCGAGGGCGAGCCAGAACAGGTCGGGACGCCGGCGGCGCATCCGCACGACGAACAGGAAGGTGATGATCGCGACGGCGACCAGGACGAACGTGAGCAGACGGTTGCCGAACTCGATCACGCCGTGGATGCCCATCTCCTCGGTCGCGACGAACGAGTCCTCCGTGCACCGCGGCCAGGTCGGGCAGCCCAGCCCCGATCCGGTCAGGCGCACCAGGCCGCCGGTGGCCACGATCCCGATCTGGACGACGAGGGTGGCCCACGCCGCTGCCACGACGCGCCCGTCGACGTGGTCGGGAAGCGACCGGATGACGCGACCCCAGACTCCGCGGTGGGGCGGGGAGGCGGGGGCGTCATCGACGGGGGAGAGGGGGCTGGGCATGCGCGACCTTCCGGGTCCAACGCATCGGCTCTCGCTCGGCGCGACCGTCGGTGAACCCTGTAGAATCGAGTGGTTCGGGATGCGACGCTGTCGCGTTTCGCATCACTGACAGTCTAGGCGCGCGAACGAGCGCCTGTGATCGGGCCCACCCAGCGGCATCCGCCTTCGAAACTCCCGGAGGGTCTGGAATGCCGGCGCGGATGACACCGTTGTGGCCCAAGAGAGGAGTTGAGCCATGTCGGATGTGCTTATCGACCGTCCCGAGCTCGAGAGCCTGGGGGTGTACGAATTCGGATGGCACGACCGCGATGTCGCCGGCGCGAGCGCCAAACGCGGTCTTACCGAGGCCGTCGTGCGAGACATCTCGCGCCTGAAGAACGAACCCGAGTGGATGCTCAAGACCCGCCTCAAGGGTCACCAGCTGTTCGAGCGCAAACCGATGCCGACGTGGGGTGCTGACCTTTCGGACATCGACTTCGAGAACATCAAGTACTTCGTCCGCTCCACCGAGAAGCAGGCGCAGTCCTGGGAGGACCTCCCCGAGGACATCAAGAACACGTACGAGAAGCTCGGCATCCCCGAGGCCGAGCGCGCGCGCCTGGTCGCCGGTGTCGCCGCCCAGTACGAGTCCGAGGTCGTCTACCACCAGATCCAGGAGGATCTGGAGCGGCAGGGCGTCATCTTCATGGACACCGACACCGCGCTGCGGGAGCACCCCGAGTTCTTCGAGGAGTACTTCGGCACGGTGATCCCCGCCGGTGACAACAAGTTCGCGGCACTGAACACCGCGGTGTGGTCCGGCGGCTCGTTCGTGTACGTGCCCAAGGGCGTCCACGTCGAGATCCCGCTGCAGGCCTACTTCCGGATCAACACCGAGAACATGGGTCAGTTCGAGCGCACGCTGATCATCGCCGACGAGGATTCCTACGTCCACTACATCGAGGGTTGCACCGCGCCGATCTACAAGAGCGACTCGTTGCACTCCGCCGTGGTGGAGATCATCGTGAAGAAGAACGCCCGTGTGCGCTACACCACGATCCAGAACTGGTCGAACAACGTCTACAACCTCGTGACCAAGCGCGCGGTGGCGCACGAGGGCGCGACCATGGAGTGGGTCGACGGCAACATCGGGTCGAAGGTCACCATGAAGTACCCGTCGATCTTCCTGATGGGCGAGCACGCCAAGGGCGAGACCCTCTCGGTCGCGTTCGCCGGCCCCGGTCAGCACCAGGACGCCGGCGCCAAGATGATCCACATGGCGCCGCACACGCAGTCGTCCATCGTGTCGAAATCGATCGCGCGCGGCGGTGGTCGCGCCGGCTACCGCGGCGAGGTGCGGGTCGATGAGAACGCCCACCACTCGGCGAACACGGTGCGCTGCGACGCGCTGCTGGTCGACACGATCTCGCGCTCGGACACCTACCCGGCCATCGACATCCGCGTCGACGACGTGCAGCTCGGACACGAGGCGACGGTGTCGAAGGTGAGCGAGGAGCAGCTGTTCTATCTGCAGTCGCGCGGGCTCGAGGAGGATGAGGCGATGGCGATGATCGTGCGTGGCTTCATCGAGCCGATCGCCCGCGAACTGCCCATGGAGTACGCCATGGAACTCAACAAGCTCATCGAGATGGGCATGGAAGGATCCGTCGGCTAGATGACGACCACCACACAGGCACCCACGACGGTGCCCGGATCAGTGCCGCATTCGGACGGGGCGGGCTCCTTCGTGCCCGTGCAGACGCGTTCGGAGCGTCCCACGTCCTACGACCCTGCCGACTTCCCGCGTCCGACGGGACGCGAAGTCAACTGGCGCCATTCTCCGCTGGCGCGGCTGGCGCCGCTGTTCGTCGACGAGGAGACCGAGACCGGCGACCTCGCCGTCGAATACGACGTCGACGCCGTCGCCGCCCATCTGGTCGAGTCCTCCGATCCTGACCACGCCCCCCGGGGTGAGGTCTTCCGTCCCGAGGATCTGATCAGCGCCACGGCGTGGAAGCGCTGCCCCCACGCACTGCACGTGCGCATCGCCGCAGACGAGGAGCACGACGAGCCGTTCGTCATCTCGCTGCGCGGTACCGGCGCCGAGCGTCACGCGAACGGTCACATCGTCCTCGAGGCCGCGCCCAACTCCCGCGCGACGGTGGTCCTGGACCACAGCGGCTCGGCGCAGTACGCGCAGAACGTCGAGATCATCGTGCGCGACGGCGCGCGGCTGAAGGTCGTCAGCGTGCAGCGGTGGGAGGACGACGCGGTGCACGCCGCCTCGCACCAGGCGCGCGTGGACAAGGACGCACAGCTCACGCATGTCGTGGTGACCTTCGGCGGTTCGGTCGTGCGGGTCAATCCGTCCGTCCGGCTCGCCGGATCCGGCGCCGAGGGGCGGCTGTACGGACTGTCCTTCGCCGACTCCGGGCAGCACCTCGAGAGTCAGGTCTACCTGCACCACGAAGGCCCGCACACCACCGGCGACGTGCTGTACAAGGGTGCGCTGCAGGGTGCGTCGGCGCGGAGCGTGTGGATCGGCGACGTCCTCATCGGTTCCGACGCGGTCGGGACGGACTCGTACGAGGCCAACCGCAATCTGGTGCTCACCGAAGGCGCGCGCGCCGACTCGATCCCGAATCTCGAGATCGAGACCGGTGACATCCAGGGCGCCGGACACGCCAGCGCGACCGGACGCTTCGACGACGAGCAGCTTTTCTACCTGCAGGCTCGCGGGATCGCCGAGGAGGAGGCGCGTCGCCTCGTCGTGATCGGCTTCCTCGCCGAGATCGTCCAGCGCATCGGCATCCCCGACCTCGAAGCCCAGCTGACGGCGGCCATCGAACGAGAACTCGAGGACGGTGCCGCGTGAGCGCGCAGCGGGCCTGCTCACTGAGTGAGCTCGAGCAGGACACGGCGCATCTGGTCGAGTTGGACGGGGTCCCCATCTCCGTCGTGCTCGACAGTGAGGGCGTGGTCCACGCGATCGGTGACACGTGCACGCACGGCGACATCTCCCTGTCGGAGGGCTTCGTCGACGGCGACACGCTGGAATGCTGGGCTCACGGCTCGGCGTTCTCGCTGACCACCGGCAAGCCCCAGAACCTTCCGGCCTACGAACCGGTCCCCGTCTACGTCGTGGAGATCCACGGCGATGACGTCATGATCGATCCGGCCGTGACCAAAGAAGTGAAGTGAGAAGGAACACACCATGACTGTCCTCGAGATCCGCGACCTGCATGTGACGGTCGAGACCGAGAGCGGGGCGACCCCGATCCTCAACGGCGTCACGCTGACCATCCGCACCGGTGAGACCCACGCCATCATGGGCCCGAACGGCTCGGGCAAGTCCACGCTCGCGTACACGATCGCCGGCCACCCCAAGTACACCGTCACCGGCGGCAGCATCACCCTGGACGGGGAGGATGTGCTCGAGATGTCGGTCGACGAGCGGGCCCGTGCGGGGCTGTTCTTGGCGATGCAGTACCCGGTGGAGATCCCCGGCGTGACGGTCACCAACTTCCTCCGCACCGCCAAGACCGCGATCGACGGTGAAGCCCCCGCGATCCGTTCCTGGACCAAGGACGTGCGCGAATCGATGACCAACCTCCGCATGGACCCCGTCTTCGCGCAACGCAACGTCAACGAGGGCTTCTCGGGTGGCGAGAAGAAGCGACACGAGATCCTCCAGCTGGAGTTGCTCCGTCCGAAGCTCGCGGTGCTCGACGAGACCGATTCCGGTCTCGACGTCGACGCCCTGAAGATCGTGTCCGAGGGCGTCAACCGCGCAAAGGAGCAGACCGATCTCGGTGTGCTGTTGATCACCCACTACACGCGCATCCTCCGCTACATCCGCCCGGATCACGTTCACGTGATGGTCAAGGGACGCATCGTCGAAGAAGGCGGCCCGGAACTGGCGGACCGACTGGAAGACGAAGGTTACGATCGCTTCGTGCAACAGGTCGCGGAGCCGACGGTCGACGCAGGGGCATAGAATCGTTACATGACCGTGACGCTCACGCCCGAGAAGTTCGACGAGGTCTCCGAGGCGCTCAAAGATGTCATGGATCCGGAACTGGGGATCAATGTCGTCGACCTGGGGCTCATCTACGATCTCGCCTGGGACGACGAAAACGATGCCCTGGTGATCCATATGACCCTCACCTCAGCGGGCTGTCCGCTCACCGACGTGCTCGAGGAGCAGACGGCGCAGGCACTGGATGCTGTGGTGGACCGGTTTCGGATCAACTGGGTCTGGATGCCGCCGTGGGGGCCGGAGCGCATCACCGATGACGGCCGCGACATGATGAGAGCCCTCGGCTTCGCCATTTGACGTCGTGCATCTCGAGATCGGTGGCATGGCGGGGTCGATGCCCCCGTCTTCGGGCGGTCGTCCCGGTCGCGCCGAGCGGGTACTGACCCTCAGACCTCCGCACGCCCCTGCCGCCAATAGCCCATGAACGCGACCGCCCGGCGGTCCACGCCATGATCTGCGACGAGATGTCGGCGCAAGGTCTTGATGCCGGAGGCTTCCCCGGCGAGCCACGCGTAGAGGGGAGCGCTCGTGAGCGCAGCACCGCCCTTGGCGGTGCGGGGAACCTCCCACAGCAGCTGGGTGTCGATGTCGATCTCCTCCACCTGCGCTCCGCGGCCGTCAGGGAGCCGTTCGGCGGCGATCTCGGTGACCGAACGGATCAACCGCGCGTGCCGTTCGCCGTCGCCGCGCGCAGAGACGTCCAGCTCGAAACCCGGGTGCGACGGGAGGTAACTCCGGTCCGCGCCCTCCGGCACCTCCACAGCCACGACTCCCCGCGCCGTCGCGGGTAACTGCTCCAGGATGACCGCGATGGCCGGAGCAGCCGTCTCGTCACCGGCCAGGAGGAAGTCCTCGACACGGGCGGGCGGGACGAAGTCGATCCCGGAGCCGATGCCGTCGTGCGCGGTCGTCGGCGCGAAGATCAGGACGTCGTCGCCGGGCCGGGCGCGCTGGATCCATGCGGAGGCGGGCCCCTGGACCTCGTGGACGACCATGTCGATGTCGACCTCGCGCTCGGCATGGCGGACCGCGCGCGTCGTGTAGGTGCGGAACGGGGGACGCCGCGCCTCGTCGAGTGCCCGCCATGCGCTGAACCAGTCGGGTCCGGTCGGCATCGCGTCGATGCCGACCGACCGGCTCGGGAAGACGAGCTTGACGCGCTGGTCCCATCCTGTGTCGCCGTACTGGTCGAGGTCGGGACCGGTGAAGGTGAACCGGCGGAAGCTCGGTGTGAGGTCGGTCACCCGGGCGACGGTGGCGCGGAAGAACCGGGAGGTCTCACGCATCGGCGTGCTCATGTGCATCGCCCTTCTCGCGGGACCCCCTGGTCGGATGGTGACGCCCGCGGGGGAGAACGAGCGGAGCACCCGAGACGGGATCCCTCGTCACGAGCGCGTCGAGATCGAACACCCCGCGGATCGTGTCCTCCGTCATGACCACGTCCGGGGTGCCCGCGGCGACGATCCGTCCCGTCTTCAGCGCGATGATGTGGTCGGCGTAGCGGGCGGCGAGGTTCATGTCGTGGAGGACCATCACGATGGTGCGTCCGCGCCGATTCAGATCGGTCAGCAGATCCAGCACCTCCATCTGGTGCGACACGTCGAGGAACGTCGTCGGCTCGTCCAGGAGGAGGATGTCGGTGTCCTGCGCGAGGGCCATGGCGATCCACACGCGTTGCCGTTGGCCGCCGGACAACTCATCGACGGCGCGGTCGGCCAGCTCGGTGGTCCCGGTGGCCTCCAAGGCGCGGGCGATCACGGCGTCGTCGTGCGGACCGAGCCGGGCCAGGAACTTCTGATGCGGGTGCCGTCCCCGGCCGACGAGGTCGCCTACCGCGATCCCCTCCGGTGCCGTGGGATTCTGCGGCAGCAGCGCGATCGTCCGGGCCACGCGCTTGGAGGGGAGCGAACGGATCGGCGTGTCATCGAGCAGCACGTCGCCGCGGCGGGGCGTCAGGAGCCGGGCGAGCGCGCGCAACAGCGTCGACTTCCCGCATCCGTTGGCACCGATGATCGCCGTCATCTTCCCCGGAGGGATCGTCACGTCGAGGCCGTCGACGATGTGCCGATCGCCGTAGGCGAGAGAGATGTCGCGTGCGGAAAGCACGGGCAGTGATGCGGTCACAGGGAGCCTCCGGAGCGATTGGTCCTGATGAGCAGGTAAACCAGATACGGCGCCCCCAGGACACCGGTGACGACACCGACGGGGAAGCGGGTGCCGAGCAGGTACTGGGCGACCAGGTCGGACACGAGCACGAGGGCCGCACCCACGAGCCCCGCCGGTAGTCGCAGGCCACCCGCCGGACCCACCAGGCGTGCGGCGATCGGACCCGACATGAAGGCGACGAAGGCGATCGGGCCGGCTGCCGCCGTCGCGAAGGCGAGGAGTGCCACCGCCGAGACGATCACGAGCAGGCGCGTGCGGTCCACGCGCACGCCCAGTCCGGCCGCGGAGTCGTCACCGAGCCGCAGCAGGTCCAGCGAGCGACCCTGCAGCGCCAGAATCGGCACGAGGATCGCGAACGCGGCCGCCAGCGGCGCGACCGTCCCCCACGTGGCGCCGTTGAGACTCCCGGTGAGCCACTGCATGGCGGCGGCCAGCGACCAGGACGGCGCCTGAGAGAGGGTCCACGTCACGAGACTGTGCATCATCGCGGCGACACCGATCCCGATCAGGATCAGACGCGTGCCCGTGAACCCGTCCTTGAGGGAGAGCAGGTACACGACGAGGGCGGTGGCGAGGGCGCCCGTCAGGGCCAGGAAGGAGACGCCCGTGTCGCCGAGTCCGAGAATCACGATCCCGAACACGGCGGACGCGCTCGCGCCGGTGGATATGCCGATGATGTCCGGGGACGCGAGGGGATTGCGGAGCATGGTCTGAAAGGTCACCCCGGCGACACCGAAGGCGAACCCGGTCAGAACCCCCAGCACCGCGCGGGGCAGCCGGAGCTCGCCCACGGTGAACGAGGCGCCGGGGACCTCCTCGCCGGCGATCACGCGGATGACCTCCAGCGGACTGTAGAAGGTGCCGCCGACCATCAGCGACAGGGCGAATGTGACGACGACGAGGGCGGCGAGTGCGCTGACGGTGCGCCGGCGGGCGCGCAGGCGGGAGCGCCTCCCGTCGGTAACGACCTGGCTGCTCATAGCTCCCTCACCCGCTGCTTGCGCACGATCCAGATGAACACCGGTGCCCCGATCAGGGCGGTGACGATCCCCACCTCGATCTCTTCCGGGCGGGCGATCAGCCGTCCGACGACGTCGGCCGCGACGAGCAGGGCCGCACCGAGAACGGCCGTGAACGGAAGCACCCACCGCTGGTCGGGGCCCACCAGCAGGCGGCACAGATGGGGGATGACAAGGCCCACGAACGCGATCGGTCCGGCGACCGCCGTCGCGGCGCCGCACAGGACCACAGCGCCCGTGGAAGCGACCAGGCGGGTGCGAGCGACGTCCTCGCCGAGACCTGCGGCCACGTCGTCCCCCAGGGCGAGGGAGTCCATACCGCGAGCGGTGAGGAACACGATGAGCGCGCCGACCGCGAGAACGGGGGCCACGATCCCGATCCGATCCCATGTCGCGCCGCCGACGCCGCCGATCTGCCAGAAGCGGAACGCTTCCATGACATCGGCACGCGGCAGGAGTACGGCGCTGGTCACCGAGGCGAACGCCGCAGAGATGGCGGCTCCGGCCAGTGCGAGTTTGAGCGGGGTCGCCCCGCCGCGGCCCAGGGAGCCGACCGCGTAGACGAAGACCGCGGCCACGGCGGCGCCGACGATGGCGACGGTGATCAGGGCGTACGGTGTGGCCAACCCGAAGAACGCCAACCCGACGACGACGGCGAGGGCTGCGCCCCCGGAGACGCCGAGGATGCCCGGGTCGGCGAGGGGGTTGCGCGTGACGGCCTGCATCGCGGCGCCCGACAGCGCCAGTGCGGCGCCGATGAGGACGGCGAGCACGGTCCGCGGGATGCGGGCCGACACGGCCGCCTGCGACACGGTGTCGACCTGTCCGCCCGCCACGGCCAGCACATCCTCGATCGACACGCTGCGCACCCCGAACGCCAGCGAGCACAGGCACAGGGCGAGCAGGACGACCCCCGACGCGACGAGTCCGGCCGCACGCGACTTCGCCGGGCGCCGCGGCGTGGCGGCATCCGGCGACGGTCGTGTGACGGTGGTCACGGGAGGTCAGTCCAGCGCGCCCGCGAGAAGGGCGAAGTACTCCTCGATGCCCCAGCCGATGGACAGCGGTGACGGGTTGGCGGATGCGGCCAGCGGGGTGGAGTTCTCGAGGATGGCGACCTGTCCCGCGGCGATGGCGGGGATCTGCGACAGGAGCGGGTCGGCCTGCATCTGCTCGATGATCGCTCCGTCGGCCTCGCCGTAGGTCACGAAGATGTCGACGTCGTCGAAGTGGTCAGCCTGTTCCGCCGACACGGTCGTGTAGAACTGGTCGCTTCCCTCGGACCCGGCGACGACGACGTCGGGCACCGGTACCCCGAGACTCTGGAGGAAGCCGGGACGCGTGTCGAGGGTGGTGTAGAAGCCGATCTGGCTGAAATCGCTCGGGTCGATGTAGGAGAACAGCACCGACGATGCGGCGAGGTCCGGGTGCTTCGCGAGTGCCGCGTCCACCTGGGCGTGGAGTTCGTCGATGAGCTGGTCACCTTCGGCGGAGAGGCCGAGCGCCGCGGAGTTCATGCGGATCATGTCCTCGTAGGACGTGGCCCAGGCCACCTCGGGGTAAGCCACGACCGGGGCGATCTTGCTCAGGGTGTCGTAGTCCTCCTGTGTGATCCCCGAGTACGAGGCCAGGATGACGTCCGGGGCGGTGTCCGCGATCGCCTCGAAGTCCAGGCCGTCCGTTTCGTCGAAGAGCACGGGCGTCTCGGCGCCCAGCTCCTCGAGCCGGTCTTCCACCCACGGGAGGACGCCGTCGCCGTCGTCGTCGCCCCATGTGGCCTCGGCCATGCCGACCGGGACGACGCCCAGCGCCAGGGGCACTTCGTGGTTGGACCACGCGACGGTGGCGACCCGCTCGGGGGTGGCCTCGATCACGGTCTCGCCGTAGACGTGCGGGATCGTCACGGGGAATGTGTCGTCGCCGGTTGCGGCGTCGGTCGCCGATGTCTCCGCGGCGGTACCGGCACAGCCCGCGAGGGCGAGTCCGAGGGTGGTGGTGGCGGCAGTGATGACGGTCCAGCGGGTGTGGGGGGAACGGAACACGGGTCCTCCTAGAAAGTTAGGGCAGGCTTACCGTACAGGAGTCGTCGGGTCGTTGGCACCCGCCGGAGCAGACACAAGGGCGGCGCCCCGTCTCCGGAGCGCCGCCCTTGTGTGCGTCGATCAGTCTCGGGTGGAATCCACCCGCCGCACGAGCGCCCAGACGGCCGGGATGAGCGCGGCGGCGAGTGCCGCCTTGACGATGCCACCGACGATGAACGGGAACAGGCCGGCTTCGAGCAGCTGCCAGGCCGAGAGATCGAGCCTGAGCACGCCGTTGAGGATGAGCGCCATGTAGGGGATGCCGACGACGAACGGCACGGCGCTCGCGGCGGCGAAACCGAGGAAAGCGAGCCAGGGCTTGCGGTCCCACGCTCGCTGGGCGAACCATCCGGCGACGAACGCCGCGCCGATGAACCCGAGGACGAACCCGAAGCTCGGCTTGGCGATCGCGGCCACGGTGCCGGTGAAGTCGGCGAAGACGGGGAGGCCGGCGAGTCCGACGAGCAGGTAAGTCGTCAGGGCGAGTGCGCCTCGGCGGGCGCCGAGCGCGGCGCCGACCACCACGACCGCGAGGGTCTGCCCGGTGATCGGCACGGGCCACAGCGGGATCGACACCTGCGCCAGCACGGCGACGACAGCGGCGCCCGCGAGCACGAGCGCGGCATCAGTCGCGAGCGCGCGTGCGCGCCCCTCGGGGCGCGCGATCACGTCGGCGAGCACGCGACGGCGGGTGGGGGACGGGGCTGCGATGGTCATGACGCTCCTTCGGAAGTGCGCCCGGTGGGCTCCGGGCCGTCCCGACTTATACTAGGAGGCTGGCCGTCGGCCATGCTTGTCCCCTGTCACCAACGAAATGGACGATCGCTGTGCTTGCCGTGCACGACCTCGAGATCCGCGTCGGCGCGCGCGTTCTCATGTCAGAGGTCTCCTTCCGCGTCTCCGACGGCGACAAGATCGGGTTGGTGGGGCGAAACGGCGCGGGGAAGACGACGCTGACCAAGGTCCTCGCCGGCGATGTCCTGCCCTCCGACGGCCGGGTCGACCGGTCCGGGGAACTCGGATATCTTCCCCAAGACCCCCGCTCCGGAGACCCCGAGATGCTCGCGCGCACCCGCATCCTCGATGCCCGAGGCCTCGGCACGTTGGCGATCGGCATGCGCGACGCCTCCGAGGCGATGGCGTCGGACGACGCGGACGTCGCCGCGCGGGCGATGCGGAAATACGCCAACCTCACCGAGCGATTCGAAGCGTTGGGCGGCTATGCCGCAGAGGCGGAGGCGGCCTCGATCGCACACAACCTCTCGCTGCCTGATCGCATCCTCGACCAGCCGTTGAAGACGCTCTCGGGCGGACAGCGGCGACGCATCGAACTGGCGCGCATCCTGTTCTCGGACGCGCAGACGATGATCTTGGACGAACCCACCAACCACCTCGACGCGGACAGTGTGGTCTGGCTGCGCGAGTTCTTGAAGACCTACAAAGGTGGCCTCATCGTCATCAGCCACGACGTCGAGCTGGTCGGGGAGACGGTGAACCGCGTGTTCTACCTCGACGCGAACCGTCAGGCCATCGACGTCTACAACATGAACTGGAAGAACTACCTGCGCCAGCGGGTCGCCGACGAGGAGAGGCGCAAGAAGGAGCGCGCCAACGCGGAGAAGAAGGCCACGGCGCTGCAACAGCAGGCCGCGAAGTTCGGTGCGAAGGCGTCGAAGGCCGCCGCCGCGCACCAGATGATGGCGCGGGCGGACAAGCTCCTCTCCGGCCTCGACGATGTGCGCCAGGACGATCGGGTCGCCAAGCTCCGGTTCCCGAAGCCCGCCGCGTGCGGCAAGACTCCTCTCACGGCGTCGAATCTGTCGAAGTCCTATGGCTCGCTGGAGATCTTCACCGACGTCGACCTGGCCATCGACCGGGGCTCGAAGGTCGTGGTGCTGGGGTTGAACGGCGCCGGCAAGACGACCCTGCTACGTATCCTCGCCGGGGTGGACGCTCCCGACACCGGCGGTGTGGACCCCGGCCACGGCCTCAAGATCGGCTACTACGCGCAGGAGCATGAGAACCTCGACGTCTCACGGTCGGTGTTGGAGAACATGATGTCGGCGGCGCCGGACATCAACGCCACCGAGGCGCGGAAGGTGCTGGGCTCGTTCCTGTTCACCGGCGACGACGTGCTCAAACCCGCCGGGGTGCTCTCGGGGGGCGAGAAGACCCGCCTTTCACTGGCGACGCTGGTGGTCTCGAGCGCGAACGTGCTGTTGTTGGATGAGCCGACGAACAACCTGGATCCGGCCTCACGGGAGGAGATCCTCGGAGCGCTCGCGCACTACGAGGGTGCCGTCGTGCTGGTCTCGCACGATGAGGGCGCGGTGCAGGCGTTGAACCCCGAGCGTGTGCTGATCCTGCCGGACGGCGTCGAGGACATCTGGGGTCGGGACTACATCGACCTGATCACGTTGGCGTGACCGGGCGTCCGGCCTGATCAGCCGAGCGTGTCGACGAGGGCATCCTCGGTCTCGGCGTCGCGATCGCGTCGATGACGGCGCCCCGCTGCCGAGTCGGAGGGCGCCGAGGGATCTTCGTGCCCCTCGTCGTCGGCGTCTTCGCGGCGCGCGCGGATCTCGGTGCGGATCATGTAGCCGATGAAGATGAACCCCATGATGGCGAACAGGATCCACTGGATCGCATACGACAGATGGGGGCCCGGATCCTCCGACGGGTCATCCAGAGCGCCCAACACCGATGTGGGCGCGGGGTCCTCGCTCACGAGGGCGCCGTACGCGCTCTGTTCGACCCGGTCGCCGTCGCCGTCGCCGTCGCCGACGACGCCGGCGATGAGCGGGAGGTTGATCGTCGGAACCTGGCCGTCGTCGATCGATTCGCCGCTGGAGGTGAGGGGTTCGCCCGGTCGGAGACGGACGACGATGTCGAGTTCACCCTCCGGTGGTGGGGCGACCTCGTCCGGCTCGCGCTGACTCTCGCCGGGCGCGACCCAGCCTCGGTCGACGATCAGGATGCGTCCGCTGTCGAGCTGGAAGGGGACGAGGACTTCGAAGGCCGCGGTGCCACCGTGCGGGCGGTTGCGCACGAGAAGCTGCTCGTCCGCCAGATATCGGCCGGTGAGCGCCACCGGGTGCCATTCGTCGTCGGCGTCGAGCTGCGATCCTTCGGTGATGAGCTCGTCCAGGGGCACGGGCTCGGCGTCGTAGTTCCGATCGACCAGCGCCAGTTCGGTGGCCCGTTCCTCGTTGCGTTCGAACTGCCAGTGGGACAAGAACGCGCAGGCGACCGCGAACAGCACGGCGACGGCGACATATCCCGACCAGCGCACGGCGGTGGGGGCGGGGGAACGGCTCATGAGGCGACGGCGAGGGTCGAGACTTCGAGCGGGAACTCCCGTGCGGCGAGGAACTCTCGCAGGTAGTCCTTGTGTTCATCGCACGCCACCCAGGTCTTCCGGCGGTCCGGCGTGTGGATGCGCGGGTTGCGCCAGTCGATCCGCCACATCGCCGTGGCGACGCACCCGGCCCGCGAGCACTGCGCCTCAGGCATCCCGGTCCTCCCGGGACTCCTCGACGCGGATGATCCGGGGTGCCTCGGGAGGCGCGCCCGGAGACGCGTCGCCGACGTCGTCGGCGACCGGTCCTGCGGTCAGCGCGCGTTCGGGGCTCTCGATCGTGGCGTCACTGACATCGGACGCGACGTTGGCGAAGACGACGGCGATATAGGGGAGGAAGATCGCCCCCGCGCCGAAGACCCAGGTCCACCACCCGTAGGGGGTGACGAGGACCATCAGCGCGAAGCACAGCACGCGGATCCCCATCGTGATCAGGTAGGTGCGCGTGCGGGAGTCGGCACCCTCGCGCGGAGCGCGGGGGAGGGAGGTCGCCGACGGGTGCGTGTTCTTCACGATGACTCCAGGGTACGCCCGCGCGCGGGTGCGGAGTCCGTGCTCAGGTGTATGCCGCCTGTGACATGGCGGCGAACAGGAAGCCCCAGAACAGCGCGAAGGCGATGATCCCGAGCACCACGAGACCGAGCCCGACGTATCCGACGATGAGGCCGGCCAAGGCAAGGCCACGCCCCTGCTCGCCGGAACGGGAGATCTGCGAAAGGGCCATGTGCCCGGTGATGACACCGGCGAGCGAACCGAGGAACGGCAGGACGACGAACGCGCTGATGGAGGCGATCAACGACACGATCGCGAGCGAATTGGTGCGCGGTCCCGTCGGGTAGGCCGGGTAGGCGGGGTACGCGGGGGCGTATCCGCCGGGATGGGTCCCCGGCGCGGGCGCGGGATGGGTGCCGGGGGGAGTCGGTGCCTCGTACGGTCCGGGCTGTGTCATCGGGTGGCCTTCCTTCGTCCGCGTCCCCAGCGTGGCAGTGCCCCGGGAGGGTGTCAATCGCGTGCCCGCTAGGCTGTTCCGGGCCCGTCCCGCGACTTGAAGGAGCATCCGCATGTCCACAGAGCACGTCGTCCTCGTCACCGGCGGCAACCGCGGCATCGGTCGCGCGATCGCCGAGCGTTTCGTCGCCGATGGGTATCGGGTGGCGGTCACCGCCCGCAGCGGTGAGGGCCCCGAGGGGACGCTGACGGTGCGCGCGGATGTGACCGACGCCGCCGCCGTCGATGCGGCCTTCAGCGAGGTCGAGAACGCGCTCGGCCCGGTCGACGTGGTCGTGGCGAACGCGGGCATCACGCGCGACATGCTCCTGCTGCGCATGAACGAAGACGACTTCGACGACGTCGTCTCGACGAACCTCGGCGGGTCGTTCCGTGTCGTGAAGCGGGCATCGAAGGGGATGCTCAAGAAGCGCTGGGGCCGGGTGATCCTCATCTCCAGCGTCGTCGGACTGCTCGGGTCGGCCGGTCAGATCAACTACAGCGCCTCCAAGAGCGGACTGGTCGGGTTCGCGCGTTCGCTGACCCGGGAACTGGGCGCGCGGGGGATCACGGCGAACGTCGTCGCGCCCGGTTTCATCGAGACGGACATGACCGCCGAGCTGCCGGAGCAGACGCAGGCGGAATACAAGAAGAGCATCCCCGCCGGCCGTTTCGCCTCGCCGGACGAGGTCGCCGGTGTCGTCACCTGGATCGCCTCCGACGCCGCCGCCTACATCTCCGGTGCGGTGATCCCGGTCGACGGCGGTCTCGGCATGGGGCACTGAATCGGGGCGGTGCGCCCGTCGCGACGCGTCAGGGCAGCAACGGGATCACGTCGCGGAGGTCGACCGGTCCGACGACGAGATCCGCGCGCCGGCGCACCGCCGGCTTGGCGTTGAAGGCCACGCCCAGACCGGCCGCCGCCATCATCTCGAGATCGTTCGCGCCGTCCCCGATCGCGATCGTCGAGGTCGGGGGGACTCCCGCCCGATCCGCCCATTCTCGCAGGGACGCCGCCTTCGCCGCGGCGTCGACGATGTCTCCGAAGACCCGTCCGGTCAGCGCGCCGTCCCGCTGCTCGAGGCGGTTGGCCCGCCACCGGTCCACCCCCAGCGAGGGAGCGACGGTGTCGAGGATCTCGTGGAATCCGCCGGAGACGACCGCGGCGACCCCGCCGCGGCGGTGGACCTCGTCGATGAACTCCCGGACGCCGGGCGTGGGGTCGATGCGTGCGATGACGCGATCGAAAGCGGAGACCGGCACCCCGGCGAGCGCGTCGACCCGCTGGCGCAATGATGTGGCGAAGTCGACGTCGCCGCGCATCGCCGCGTCGGTGGCCGCCGCGACCTCGGCGCCGCGACCGGCCTCGTCGGCGAGGAGCTCGATGACCTCGTTGCGGATGAGGGTGGAATCAGCGTCGAGAACGACGAGGAACGCGGCGGAATCGTGGGGCACGGTTCCACGCTAGCGGGCGCTCAGACCTCGACGTGCACGCCCTTGCCGACGATCGTGATGCCCGACTCGGTCACGGTGAACCCGCGCGCGAGGTCGCGTTCGCGGTCCACGCCGATGGTGGCCCCGTCGGCGAGGACGACGTTCTTGTCGAGGATGGCCCGATGGATCCGCGCACCCTGGCCGACGTGGACGTGATCGAAGAGGACGGCGTCGGTGATCGTCGAGCCGCCTCCCGCGAGCGTCCACGGTCCGACCACGCTGCGCTCGATATGCGTGCCGGACAGGACCGATCCGAGCGAAACGATCGAGTCGATCGCATTGCCGATCCTCCCGACCGAGTCGCGGACGAACTTCGCCGGCGGAGAATTGACGGTCTGTGAGTGGATGGGCCACTCCGTGTTGTAAAGGTTGAACACGGGCAGCGTCGAGATCAGATCACGGTGCGCGTCGAAGAACGAGTCGATCGTCCCGACGTCGCGCCAGTAGTAGCGGTCGCGGTCGGTCGAACCGGGGACGTCGTTGCGCTTCATGTCGTAGACGCCCGCCTCCCCTCGCCCGACGAAATACGGCACGATGTCGCCGCCCATGTCGTGGTTGGAGGTCGGGATCTCCCCGTCGGACTCGACGGCCTCGATCAGGGCGTCGGTGTCGAAGATGTAGTTGCCCATCGAGGCCAGGACTTCGCCGGGGGAGTCGGCGAGTCCGACCGGATCGTGCGGCTTCTCGAGGAACTGTCGGATGCGTGCCGGATCGTCGGGTTCGACGTCGATGACCCCGAACTGGTCGGCCAATCCGATGGGCTGCCGGATGCCGGCCACGGTGGCGCGCGCATCGGATTCGATGTGGGCGGCGAGCATCTGCTGGAAATCCATCCGGTAGACGTGGTCCGCGCCGATGACGACGACGATGTCGGGCTTTTCGTCGTTGATGAGGTTCAGGCTCTGGAGAATCGCGTCCGCGGAACCCGAGAACCAACGCTTGCCCAGGCGTTGCTGGGCCGGGACGCTCGTCACGTAGGAACCCAGCAGGGCCGACATCCGCCAGGTCTGGGAGATGTGCCGGTCCAGGCTGTGGGACTTGTACTGCGTCAGGACGACGATCTGGCGCAGACCCGAGTTGAGCAGATTGGAAATGGCGAAGTCGATGAGTCGGTACTGGCCGCCGAACGGCACGGCCGGTTTGGCCCGATCCGCCGTCAGGGGCATGAGTCGCTTTCCCTCGCCCCCGGCGAGGATGATTCCGAAGACCTTCGGCGTCCGTGGCATGGCTCCACCCTAGGGGTCCGGTGAGCGCGCGGGCCAGGGGTTGCGGGCGATTCGCCGAGGGGTGTGAGGTGTGGGTCGGATGCACTAGCGTTCGACCCATGCGCGTCGACATCGTCACCAAGGAGTACCCGCCCGAGATCTACGGCGGGGCGGGGGTCCATGTCACCGAACTCGTGCGCGCGCTGCGCGGTGCGATCGAGGTGCAGGTGCGCGCTTTCGGCGCCGATCGCGACGAGCCCGACACGACCTCCTATCGAGTGCCGACCGAACTGGCCGCCGCAAACGGCGCTCTGCAGACGCTCGGGACGGACCTGGAGATCGTCGGAGACGTCGCCGGGGCCGACGTCGTGCACAGTCACACCTGGTACGCGAACTTCGCCGGCCACCTCGCCTCGTTGCTGCACGGCATCCCGCACATCGTCACCGCCCACAGTCTCGAACCGCTGCGTCCCTGGAAGGCCGAGCAGCTCGGGGGCGGCTACGCCGTGTCGAGCTACATCGAGAAGACCGCCTACGAGGGTGCCGCGGCGATCGTCGCGGTCAGCGAGGGCATGCGTGGCGACATCTTGCGCAGCTATCCCTCGCTCGATCCCGATCGCGTGCGCGTCATCTACAACGGCATCGACGTCCGGCAGTGGCGACCGGTGCGCGACGACGCGTTCCTGCGGTCCTCCGGCATCGACCCCGACCGCCCTTCCGTGGTGTTCGTCGGTCGGATCACGCGGCAGAAGGGGCTTCCCTACCTGCTGCGGGCCGCAGAGGCGTTGCCGTCCGACGTGCAGCTGATCCTGTGCGCGGGGGCGCCGGACACGCCGCAGATCATGGCGGAGGTGGAGGAGCTGGTGCGCCGTCTCCAGTCCACGCGCGAGGGCGTCGTCTGGATCGACCGCCTGCTGCCGCGTGACGAACTGTGCACGATCCTGGCCGCCGCGACGACCTTCGTGTGCCCCTCCGTCTATGAACCTCTCGGCATCGTGAACCTGGAGGCGATGGCCTGCGGCGCCGCGGTCGTCGGCACCGCCACCGGGGGGATCCCCGAGGTCGTCTCCGACGGGGTGACCGGGCGCCTGGTGCCGATCGACCAGGTGCAGGACGGCACCGGCACGCCCATCGACCCGGACGCGTTCGTCGCGGACCTCGCGCGGGTGCTCACCGAGGTCGTCTCCGACCCCGAACGCGCCCGCGCCTACGGGGAGGCCGGGAGGCGACGGGCCGCCGAGGAATTCAGCTGGGAGGCGATCGCCGAGCAGACCGCCGCGCTGTACCGCGAAGTGGGTGCCGCCGGCCGATAAGCTGGACGCATGCCGCAGGTGCTCGAATACTCCGACGTCGTCGTCCGCCGCAACGCCCGGGACATCATCGATCACCTTGACTGGTCGGTGAACGACGATGAGCGCTGGGTGATCCTCGGGCCCAACGGAGCCGGCAAGACGACGCTGCTCCAGATGGCCGACACGATGATGCACCCGACCTCGGGGTCGGTGACGGTCCTCGGGGAGCGCCTGGGGCGCAGCGACGTGTTCGAACTGCGCCCCCGCATCGGGTTCGCCTCGTCCGCGCTCGCCCGACGGGTCCCGCCGGGCGAGACGGTCCTGAACGTCGTCCTGACGGCCGCCTTCAGTGTGCTCGGTCGCTGGCGCGAGGACTACGAGGACATCGATGAGCGTCGCGCGCTGCGCGTCCTCGCCGAGTGGAACCTCGACGACCTCGCGGATCGGACCTTCGGGACGCTGTCCGATGGGGAACGCAAGCGCGTCTCCATCGCACGCGCGGTCATGACCGACCCGGAGCTCCTGCTGCTGGACGAGCCGACCGCGAGCCTCGACCTGGGGGCGCGCGAGGAATTGCTGTCGTTGCTCGGCGGCTACGCCCAGGCACCGACGACTCCGGCGATGATCATGGTGACCCACCACGTGGAGGAGATCCCGGTCGGGTTCACCCATGTGCTGCTGCTGCGGGACGGCAAAGTCGTCACCGCCGGCCCGATCCGCGACACGCTCACCTCCGAGGCCTTGACCGAGGCGTTCGGCCTGTCGATCGAACTCACCGAGCACGACGGCCGTTACGCCGCGCGCGCGACATCCTGACGGCGATTGCCGACCCGAGGGAGATCCCTGGTAGACTCATCCGCTGGTGCCGCTGCGCCTTCGACTTTCACCGGTCCCTCAGAACCGACGGGGCCCGACCCCTCAAGGAATGCCATGAAGACTGACATCCACCCCGACTACAAGGCCGTCGTTTTCCGCGACCTCGGTTCGGGCGAGACCTTCCTGACCCGTTCGACGGTCACCAGTGACAAGACCATGGAGCTCGACGGAGTCGAGTACCCCGTGATCGACGTCGAGATCTCGTCGTCGTCGCACCCGTTCTACACCGGCAAGCAGCGCATCATGGACTCGGCCGGTCGCGTCGAGAAGTTCAACCAGCGCTTCAAGAACTTCGGCTCGAAGTAAGCCCCACGCGCAGCGACGGCCCCGCTTCGGCGGGGCCGTCGTCGTTGTGCGCCGCACCCGCCGTAGACTCGGTGGGTGAGCGCCGTGCATCCCTACGCCTCCCGTCTGGCCACGATCCCGGTGCGTCGCCACGAGACGCAGGTCCTCGGCTCGACCACGGCGTGGTGGGAGTACGGTGACCCGGATGCGAGGACCACGGTCCTCGCCGTCCACGGATTCCGGGGGGATCATCACGGGCTCGAGCCGGTTGTCGCCTTCGTTCCGGGTGTCCGGTTCGTGATGCCGGACCTTCCGGGCTTCGGCCAGACCCCTCCGCTTGCGCAGACCACGCACGATCTCGACGCGTACGCGCGATGGCTGATCGCGTTCGCGGGCGCCGTGGCCCCGGGCGCCATCGTGCTCGGGCATTCGTTCGGCTCGATCGTCGCGGCCGCGGCGGTCGCGGCGGGGCTGGTCACGCCCCGACTGATCCTCATCAACCCCATCGGCGCGCCGGCACTGGAGGGGCCGCGCGGTGTGCTCACGCGGCTCGCGGTGCTCTACTACCGCGCCGGCGCGTCCCTCCCCGCCCCCGTCGGCGAGTGGCTGTTGCGCAACCGCGTGATCGTCCGGGTGATGAGTGTGTCGATGGCCAAGACGAAGGACCCCGATCTCCGGCGCTTCGTGCACGGCCAACACGACGCCTACTTCTCCGGCTTCGCCGACCGGGACGTCCTTCACGACGCCTTCGTCGCCTCGGTCTCGAACGATGTGCGGGCCTTCGCGCCCGACATCCACGTTCCCACCCTGCTGATCGCGGCCGACCGCGACGACATCACTCCCATCGAGGCCGAGCGGGTGCTGGCGACGATGTTCCCCCAGGCCTCTCTCGTCGAGATCCCCGACGTCGGCCACCTCATCCACTACGAGACGCCGCAGGCTGCGGCCCGTGCCATCGACCGCTTCCTGGGCGCACCGGCCGGGGGGTGAGGCTCAGCTCTCCCGCGAGGCCATCTCGATCAGCGGCGCGACGCGATATCCGATCACCTCGCCCATGATGAGGGAGGTCTCGGTGCGTTCCACGCCGTCGATGGAGAGGATGCGCCCGTCGGTGTCGAACAGGTGCTGCGTGTCGCGGCACGCCACGCGCACCAGGAGGTCGACCTGGCCGCTCAGTCCGTCGGCTTGGACGACCTCGGGGACACCGGCCAGTTCCGCGCGGATGCGGGGGAGGTCGGCTTGTCGGACCATGACGCTGATGAACGCCTCGATCGGGAAGCCGAGCGCCGAGGCCGAGATCGCCCGCTCGAACGACAGGAACACCCCGGAGCGGTCCAGTCGCGCCATGCGCGCTTGAACGGTGTTCCGAGAGAGCCCGAGGCGTTCGGCCAAAGCGACGACCGTGGCACGGGGGTCGGTGGACAGGGCCGACAGGAGCTCGAGATCGGTGCGATCCAGCATGGTCATAGTGCGAAACATTAGCACGCGGGTAGGGGGTATCCGTACGCAACATGCTCATGGCTGATGAGGATGCTTGAGCTAGGTGATATGCGGACGTATCGTCGGCTCTGCCGGCGACGAGGCCGGCAGAAACGGCGCGCGAAGCCTCACGAGGGCGAGCGTGCGAGGAGGGATGACGATGGTGCACACCCTGAATCCGACCGCCGAGCCCGCGACCGACACCGATGACGTCGCGCGGTTGGTCCGCGCCGACGGGACGCGTGTCGCGGACGCCGAGCTCGACCGATGGGTCGAGGACGTCGACCACGAGATGTTGCGCGGGCTCTACCGTGACATGGCGCTGGTCAGACGTACAGACGCCGAGGGCGTGGCCCTGCAACGCCAAGGGCAGTTGGGGCTGTGGGCGCCGTGCCGCGGTCAGGAGGCGACCCAGATCGGAACGGCCCGCGCATTGCGCCCCGAGGACTTCGTCTTCCCCAGCTACCGGGAGCTCGGGGTCGGATTCGTCCGTGGCGCCCAACCGTCCGACGTCGTGCTCGCGTGGCGCGGTGAGGTGCACTCCACCTACGACCACCGACGCATGCGCACCGCGCCACCCCAGATCATCATCGGCGCACAGACCCTGCATGCCGTGGGCTACGCGATGGGGGTCCAGCGCGACGGCGCCGACGAGATCGCGGTCGCCTACTTCGGCGACGGCGCCACGAGCCAAGGCGATGTGAACGAGGCGATGGTGTTCGCGTCGTCGTTCGGCGCGCCGGTCGTGTTCGTCTGCTCCAACAACCAATGGGCGATCTCCGAACCCGTCACCGTCCAGAGCCGTTTCCCGATCGCCGGCCGTGCACCCGGATTCGGCGTGCCCAGCATGCGGGTGGACGGCAACGACGTGCTGGCGTGTCTGGGCGCGATGCGATGGGCCGCCGATCACGCGCGATCCGGTCGCGGACCCGCCTTCCTCGAGGCGGTGACCTATCGCATGGGCCCGCACACGACCTCGGACGATCCGACACGTTACCGCTCGGCCGAGGAGGAGGAACGGTGGGCTCGACGCGACCCCCTCGAACGGCTCGAGGCACTGCTGCGGCACGAGCACGCGTGGGACGAGGACTTCGCGTCGGCCGTGGCCGGCGAAGCGGATGCATGGGCGGCTGCCGTCCGGGACGCGACGCTGGGCGCCGTCTCCCGCGAACCGCTCACGGTCTTCGACGACGTCTACGCCGAGCCGCATGCCGGGCTCGCGGCGCAGCGGGACCGCTTTGCGGCGTACCTGGACGGCTTCTCGGACCAGGGAGCGACACGATGACGCAGATGACGATGGGCGCGGCCCTGGGGCACGGTCTGCGCCGGGCCCTGACCGACGACGACCGTGTGATCGTGATGGGGGAGGACATCGGTCGACTCGGTGGGGTCTTCCGCATCACCGACGGACTGCTCGCCGAATTCGGCTCGGGTCGGGTGATCGACACGCCGCTGGCCGAGTCGGGCATCGTGGGGACCGCGGTCGGACTCGCGTATCGCGGATTCCGCCCCGTCGTCGAGATCCAGTTCGACGGGTTCGTGTATCCCGCCTTCGACCAGATCGTCTGCCAGGTCGCCAAGCTGCACTATCGCACACAGGGCCGCGTGAGGATGCCGCTGACCATCCGGATCCCGTGGGCCGGTGGCGTCGGCGCCGCCGAGCATCACTCCGAGTCTCCGGAGGCCTACTTCGTGCACACCGCCGGCCTGCGGGTGATCGCGGTTTCGCAGCCTCAGGACGCCTACATGATGCTGCGACAGGCGATCGCGTGCGACGACCCGGTGGTCTTCTTCGAGCCGAAGCGTCTGTATCACCGCAAAGGGGACGTGGACCTCGACGTCGATCTCGCCGACGCGCCGCCGATGGGCCTGGCCCGCGTGGCGCGGCACGGCGAGGACGTGACCGTGCTCGCGTACGGCGCGCAGGTGCAGACCGCGCTGGATGCCGCCGTCGCGGCCGAGGAGGAGGGTGTCTCGCTGGAGGTCATCGACCTCCGGTCGTTGTCCCCCGTGGACTACCGCACCGTGGCCGCATCGGTGCGGCGGACGGGTCGCGTCGTGGTCACCCACGAGGCCGGCGGCGAGGCCGGCGTCGGCAGCGAGGTCGTCACGAGTGTCGTCGAGCGGTGCTTTGCGTATCTGGAGGCTCCCCCGGAGCGGGTGACCGGCCATGACATCCCGTACCCGCCCGCCAAGCTCGAGAAGCACCATGTGCCGGATCTGGACCGCATCCTCGACGCCGTCGATCGGGTTCTCGGGCGCCCCGCCAGTGACCCGGGATTCGAGGGTGACGCGATGCTGAGTTCGCCCCATGCCGGGGAGGTGATCCGATGACCCGCCAATTCCGCCTCCCCGACCTCGGGGAAGGCCTGCCCGAGGCGGAGATCGTCCAGTGGCACGTCGCCGAGGGGGACACGGTCACGCTGAACCAGACCCTCGCCGAGGTGGAGACAGCCAAGGCCGTGGTGGAGATCCCCTCTCCCTTCGCCGGAGTGGTGCGCACGCTCCACGCGCGAGAAGGCGAGCTCGTCGAGGTCGGTGCACCGCTGGTGAGTGTCGATCCCGAGACGGGCTCGGAGACGCCGTCTGGGGACGACACGTCGCCTCACGCCTCCGCAGGCCCCGAACGATCACGCGACACGGAGCGCACCGAGGACCCCGTTCCGGCCAACCTGGTCGGTTACGGCGCGGCAGCGGATGGCGGTACGCGCCCCCGTCGCCGCCGAAGGTCCCTGCCCGCCGCCCGCCCGGCGGTCGGCGACACCGCGGTGCTCGAGGCCGCACCGCACGACGCGATCCGGTACCGGACCGACCCCGATGCCCTGGCGGAGCGTCCGCGGTCGACCCCACCGGTTCGCAGACTCGCGAAGGAGCTCGGTGTCGACATCGCGTTGGTCGCCCCGTCCGGTCCGGCCGGGGCGGTGACCCGGGAGGACGTCGAAGCCGCGGCGGCGCGACAACAGACCGGCACGGGGTCGCCGACCGCGCAGAGCGCACCGGCTCCGGCCGGCCGCGACCGGGAGACGCGGATCCCCATTCGGGGTGTGCGCCGGCGCACCGCCGAGGCGATGGTGGCCAGTGCCTTCACGGCGCCCCACGCCACGACCTTCCTCACCGTCGACGTGAGCGAGACGACGGCGCTGATCTCCCGGCTGCGCGAGAGTGGGGCCTTCTCCGGTGCGCGCATCGGCGTGCTGGCCGTGGTCGCCAAAGCGGTGTGCCTCGCGCTCCGGCGCCACCCGTCCCTGAACTCCCGGTGGGACCAGGATGCGGGTGAGATCGTCGAGTTCGGCTACGTCAACCTCGGAATCGCCGCGGCCACGCCGCGTGGACTCCTCGTCCCCCGGATCGCCGACGCAGAGACCCTGTCGCTCGGCGAACTGGCCGCGTCCCTCGCGGCACTCACCGAGCGGGCGCGCGCAGGGACGTCGACACCGGCTGAGCTGACCGGAAGCACGTTCTCGATCACGAACGTCGGCGTGTTCGGCGTCGACGCGGGGACACCGCTGCTGAACCCCGGCGAAGCCGGCATCCTCGCCGTCGGCGCCGTGCGTCGTATCCCGTGGGAGTACCGCGGCGACATCGCGTTGCGCGACGTGATGACTCTGAGCCTGTCGTTCGATCATCGTGTGGTCGACGGCGAGCAGGGGGCACGCTTTCTCCGGGATGTGGCCGACGTGCTGCGTGATCCCGCGCGGGCCATGCTCCTGATGTAGCGCAGGCGCCTCAGGCGGTTGCGTCGGCGGTGAGGGCCGCCAACGCCATCGCCTCGAGGAGCGGTGCCGCAGGGCCGTCCGGCACACTCCAGGTCACTCCGCGGACACTGTGGGGCGTGGAGTTGATCAGACCGAAGCAGGCGTAGGTGCGCACCCGGAGTTCGGCCGGTTCGGCGTCGGGGAATAGCTCGGCCAGGGTGTCGGTCCACACGGCGACGTACTCGCGCTGCAGTCGGCGTACCCGACGGGCGTCTTCGTCGGCCAGGCTCGCCAGATCGCGGTCCTGCACGCGGATGACGTCGGCCTCGGTGAGGGCGAAAGTCACATGGAAGCGGACGAGGGCGCCAAGGCGTTCCCGCGCGGGGGAGGTCGCCTCGGCGACGGCCCGTCCACCGGCGCACAACCGTTCGCTGACGCCGACCAGGATGGCCGCCAGAAGCGCCTGCTTGCCGGCGAAGTGCCGATACACGGCAGGCCCCGATACGCCGACGGCCGACCCCAGGTCCTCCAGGCTCACGCCGCTGAAGCCGCGCGCGGCGAACAACCGGGCGGCTTCGCGCAGGAGCGCATCGTGTCGGTCTGCCTTCGCACGATCGCGCTCGGTGGCACCCCTTGTCATTCCAGTTAATCCTCGCTAACCTGACGGTCAGTTAGTCGATACTAACTGTGCTGTGAACACTAGCCAACACTCGCGCGCCCCGACAACGAGCGTGACGAGATCGTGACGTCGAAGGAGACGGCATGACGGACACCGCCGCGGCCCGGCCATCGGCGACGGGGGAGACCGGTCAGGCCCGGCTTGCCGAGCACCTGCGCGCGGCGTTGTCACGCGTCGCCCAAGGCGGTCCGCCGTCGGCGCGGGAACGGCACCTCGCGCGGGGCAAGCTCCTGCCCCGCGACCGTATCCGGCGTCTGCTCGATGTCGGTTCCCCCTTCCTCGAGGTGGCCCCGCTCGCCGCGGACGGACTCTACGACGACCCGACCCCCGCCGCAGGCGTGATCGCCGGCATCGGTCTGATCCACGGTCGGCACGTGATGGCGGTGTGCAACGACCCCACCGTCAAGGGCGGCACCTACTACCCGATGACGGTGAAGAAGCACCTGCGGGCGCAGGAGATCGCGGCGGAGAACCACCTGCCGTGCGTCTACTTGGTCGACTCGGGCGGCGCGTACCTGCCGATGCAGGACGAGGTGTTCCCCGACCGCGACCATTTCGGTCGGATCTTCTATCAGCAGGCGCGGATGTCGGCCGCCGGCGTGCCGCAGATCTCCGCGGTCCTGGGTTCGTGCACGGCCGGTGGAGCCTACGTTCCGGCGATGAGCGACGAGACCGTCATCGTGCGCGGGCAGGGCACGATCTTCCTCGGCGGCCCACCCCTGGTGAAGGCGGCCATCGGCGAAGTGGTCTCCGCGGAGGAACTCGGCGGCGGCGAGATGCACGCCACCCGCTCCGGCGTGGTCGACCACCTCGCGGAGGACGACGACCACGCGCTCCAGATCGTGCGCGACATCATCGCCACCCTCCCTCCGCCCGCGCCACCGGTCACGGATGTCACGGCGCCGCGAGACGCGTTGCGCCCACAGAGCGACCTCTACGACACGGTGCCCGTCGACGTGAACCGGCCCTACGACGTGCACGCGGTGATCAGCTGTGTGGTCGACGCGGGTGAGTTCCACGAGTTCAAGAGCCGGTACGGCACGACCCTGGTCACCGGCTTCGCGCGCATCCACGGTCACCTCGTGGGGGTGGTGGCCAACAACGGCGTGCTGTTCAGTGACTCCTCGCTCAAGGGGGCGCACTTCATCGAGCTGTGCGATCAGCGCGGCATCCCCCTGCTGTTCCTCCAGAACATCTCGGGCTTCATGGTGGGCAGCGACGCCGAGGCCGGCGGGATCGCGAAGGACGGGGCCAAGATGGTCACCGCCGTCGCGACCACTCGCGTGCCGAAACTGACCGTCATCATCGGCGGATCCTTCGGAGCAGGCAACTATTCGATGTGCGGGCGGGCGTACTCGCCGCGGTTCCTGTGGTCGTGGCCGGGCAGCCGGATCTCCGTCATGGGCGGACGGCAGGCGGCGTCGGTGCTGTCGACCGTCCGACGCGACGCCATGCAGGCACGGGGCGAAACGTGGTCGGCCGACGCGCAGGCCGCCTTCGAAGATCCGATCCGCGATCGCTATGAGGAGCAGGGGGATCCCTTCTACGCGAGCGCCCGCCTCTGGGATGACGGGGTGATCGACCCCGCGGACACGCGGGATGTCCTCGGACTCGCCCTCGACATCGTCAGCCGCACGCCGTTGCCCGATCCCGGCTTCGGTCTGTTCCGGATGTGACATGGGATCGACCGACTTCTCCACCGTGCTCGTCGCCAACCGCGGCGAGATCGCCCGCCGCGTGATCCGGACGCTTCGACGTCTCGGGCTGCGCAGCGTGGCGGTCTACAGCGACGCCGACGCATCGGCTCCCCACGTCCGTGAAGCCGATGCCGCGGTGCGGATCGGCCCGGCGGCGGCCTCCGACAGCTACCTCGACATCGACGCGGTCCTCGACGCCGCGCGACGCACGGACGCCGACGCCGTGCACCCCGGATACGGGTTCCTGTCGGAGAACGTCGCGTTCGCGCGGGCATGCCGTGCGCACGGGATCGCGTTCATCGGGCCGGGCGAAGACGCGCTGGAGATCATGGGCGACAAGATCCGCGCCAAGGCCCACGTCGCCGCGTCGGGGGTGCCGACGGTACCGGGTTTCGATCTGACCGGTCTCACGGACGACGACGCCGTGGCACGCGCGCGGGAAGTGGGGTACCCGCTGCTGGTCAAGCCCTCCGCAGGAGGCGGGGGAAAGGGGATGCGCGTCGCGCGCGATGAGGTGTCGCTCCGTGAGGCCATCGCCTCGGCCCGGCGGATCGCACGGGCTTCGTTCGGCGACGACGCTCTGCTCGTGGAGCGGCTCATCGAACGCCCGCGGCACATCGAGGTGCAGGTGGTGGCCGACGCGCACGGGGGAGTGATCCATCTCGGCGAACGTGAGTGCACGTTGCAGCGCCGGCATCAGAAGGTGATCGAGGAGGCACCGTCGCCCGCGGTCGATGAACCCACGCGGCAGCGGCTGGGCAGGAGCGCGTGCGACGCGGCGCGGTCGGTGGACTATCGCGGCGCCGGAACCGTGGAATTCCTGGTCTCGGCGGACCGGCCGGAGGAGTTCTTCTTCATCGAGATGAACACCCGCCTGCAGGTCGAACATCCCGTCACCGAGGAGATCACGGGTCTGGACCTGGTGGAGCTGCAGGTGCGGGTCGCGGAAGGGCATCCCCTTCCCATGACACAGGGCTCGGTGTGCGTCGACGGGCACGCGGTCGAGGCGCGCGTCTATGCCGAGAGCCCGGCGCGGGGCTTCCTGCCGGCCACCGGCGACGTCACGCGGTGGCGTGCGCCACGGGATGCACGAACCGATGCGGCGGTCGAGACCGGCTCGACGATCAGCGCCCACTACGACCCCATGATCGCGAAGGTGATCACCCACGCGCCGACGCGGGCGCAGGCGTGGCGCGATCTGGACCGTGCGCTCGCGGACACCGTCGTGCTCGGCGTCGACACGAACCTCGCCTTCCTGCGACGACTCGCCCGCGACGAAGACGTCCTGGCCGGCCGTCTCGACACCGGACTGATCGAACGCGTCGGCGTCCCGGCGCCGGATCGCCCGGATGAGGAGACGCTCGAGCGGATCGCGTCCGCAGAGCTCGCCCGGCAGGCCACGGGCGTGCGCGTCGGGCCGCTGTGGGGCCGCATGGACGGGTGGCGCCTCGGTGACGCGGAGCCCCCGGTGGTGACATTCCTCATCGACGGCGACTCCGTCGTCCGCGCGCGACCGAAACCGGACGCGGCGCCCGACGCGGAGCTCGCCCGCGACGTCGACGGCACGTGGTGGGCGCATCGGGCGGGACGGATCTTCTCGGCACGGCCGGTCTCGCGCCGCCGCGTCGGCGACCTCGCCCGCCGCGACACCCGCGCGGACGCGCGCGGGGGTGCCCGCGAGGCCGTGGCGCCGATGCCCGGGACGGTCGTGGCCGTCCACGTCGCCGACGGCGACCTGGTCGAGGACGGGGATGTCCTCGTGACGGTCGAGGCCATGAAGATGGAGCAGCCGGTCACCGCACCGCGGTCGGGGCGGGTGCGCTCATCGGTGGCAGCGGGCGACCAGGTGCGTCGAGGCGATGTGCTCGCCGTGGTCGCCTCCGTCGACGGCGGAGCAGACCCGCCGCCGGAGAACGAAGGAGAACCTGATGGATCACCACGACCTGGACGATGACGAACGCGAGCTGGCCCGCCTCGTGCGGGAGTTCGCCGAAGAGGTCGTCGCCCCGCAGGCGTACGAGGCGGATCGCACGCATACGCTCTCGATGGACGTCGTGGCACAGATGGGGGAGCTCGGCCTGTTCGGCCTTCCCTTCCCGGAGGATGTCGGAGGGCAGGGCGGGGACTACCTGGCACTGGGGATCGCGATCGAGGCCCTCGCCCGTGTCGACCAGTCGATCGCCATCACCCTGGAGGCGGGGGTGAGCCTGGGGGCGATGCCGGTATACCGGTTCGGCAGCGAGGCGCAGCGCGCCCAGTACCTTCCCGACCTCGTCGCCGGACAAGCCCTTGCGGGATTCGGCCTGACAGAGCCCGAGGCGGGATCGGATGCGGGGGCCACCCGCACCACCGCGCGGCTCGACGGGGACGAGTGGGTCATCGACGGCGCGAAGCAGTTCATCACGAATTCGGGCACGCCGATCACGCGGTTCGTCACCGTCACGGCCGTCACCGGCCGACGGGAGGGGCGCAAGGAGATCTCGACGATCATCGTGCCCAGCGGCACACCCGGTTTCACGGTCGGCCCCGCCTACGACAAGGTCGGGTGGCGTGCATCCGACACCCACCCGCTCACCTTCGACGGCGCGCGCGTGCCCGCAGAGAACCTCCTCGGCGAACGCGGACGGGGGTTCGCGTCGTTCCTGCACATCCTCGACGAAGGCCGTATCGCCATCGCGGCACTCGCGACCGGCGCGGCGGAGGGATGTCTCGAGCAGGCCGTCGACTACTCCCGTCGGCGCATCGTGTTCGGGGAACGGCTCTCCTCGCGCCAGAGCATCCAGTTCACCATCGCCCGGATGCAGGCGCGCGTCCACAACGCACGCCTGTCGTGGCATCACGCCGCCAGACTGCGCGACGCCGGCAAGCCCTTCACCTCCGAGGCCGCGATCGCCAAGCTCACCGCGAGTGAGGCGGCCATGGACAATGCGCGGGACGCGACGCAGATCTTCGGGGGCAACGGATTCATGAACGAGTTCCCCGTCGCGCGTCACTACCGGGATGCGAAGATCCTCGAGATCGGCGAGGGCACGAGCGAGGTGCAGCTGCTGGTCATCGCGCGCGCACTCGGGCTCGACGGGTAGCGTGGCGGCGATGGACAACGCTTCTCCCGAGCCGGAGTCGCCGCACGACCCGACGCCGGTGATCCAGCAGCGCGGCCTCTACGTCGACGAGCTCGTCGTCGGGGCGCGGTACCGTCACCGCCCGGGACGCACCGCCACGGAGGCCGACAACACGCTCTTTTCGTCCCTGACGATGAACACGCAGGCGCTGCACCTGGATGCGGCGTTCTCCGCGACACAGCCGTTCGGCGAGCGGCTCATGAACTCGATGTGGACCCTCGCGACGATGGTGGGGTCCTCGGTCTCCCAGATCACCCAGGGGACCCTTGTCGCCCAGCTCGGCCTCACCGACATCGCTTTCCCCGCTCCGCTGCATCACGGGGACACGCTCTACACCGAAACCGAGATCCTGGACGCGCGTCCCTCCGCCTCGCGGCCCGGACAGGGGGTGGTGACCATGCGTCACACCGGTCGCGACCAGCACGGTACGGTGGTCGCCACCGCGATCCGCACCGCGCTGATGTGGTATGCCCCCGACGAGGAAGGACCCCGATGACCGACGCCCCGTGGGGACCCGCGCTGTTGTTCTGCCCGGGCGACCGCCCCGAACGCTTCGCGAAAGCGATGTCACGCGCCGACGCGGTCATCGTCGATCTGGAGGATGCGGTGGCCCCGGCATCCAAAACGCGTGCGCGCGGTGCGTTGATCGAGGCGGATCTGGATCCGGATCGCGTCATCGTGCGGGTCAACCCGACCGGGACCGCCGACTTCGCCTCCGACATGGCGACGCTCTCCCAGACCGACTTCCGCACGGTGATGGTGGCCAAGGCGGAGTCGGTACGCGAGATCGGGCGGATCGATCCCCGGTTCGGCGTGATCGCGCTGTGCGAAACCGCCGCCGGAATCGTCGCCGCGGACGATCTCGCGGCGCTCTCGAACGTGCGCGGACTCATGTGGGGGGCGGAGGACCTCGTCGCGAGCCTGGGCGGGACCTCCAGTCGCAAGCCGAACGGCCGCTATCGCGACGTGGCACGCACCGCACGGGCGCGTGTGCTCCTCGCGGCCGGGGCCCGCGGCAAGTTCGCCATCGACGCCGTACACCTCGACATCGCGGACGCCAAGGGCCTCGCCCGCGAAGCGTCCGACGCCGCGGCATCGGGGTTCGCCGCCACCGCGTGCATCCACCCCGCTCAGGTAGCGGTCGTGCGGCGGGCGTACGCGCCGCGGGCCGACGAGGTCGCCTGGGCGCGGGGTGTGCTCAGCGCCGCGGAGGGACGAAGGGGCGTCTTCGCGTTCGAGGGTCGCATGGTCGACGAACCGGTCCTCCGTCACGCACGCGCGGTGCGACGACGCGCCGAGGTCGCACCGGAGGGGTGAGTCAGGCCTGGCCGGACGCGACGATGCTCTCTGTCGTCGCAGTCACGCGGAGCGCGTCTTCGGCGGCCTCGTACGACAGCAGGCTGAGGTGATCGCGTTCGACGTGGAGCCGGTGGATCGAGCCGTTCGGCAGCCGCTCGCCGTCGAGAGGGAACTCGCACGCGCTGGCGTGTCGGATGAGCTCGCGCAGCAGTGCCCCGTGGCTGACGATCACGACGGTGCTCGCCGCGGGCGCGGTCGCGCGCCGGGCATCGCCCACCGCAGCCCGGAGGCCGCGGAGTGCGCGGCGTCGCACCGCGGGCCACGCTTCGGCGCCGGGCACCTCGGCGCGATCCCACGACCCCCAGCGTTCGGAGAACTCCTCCGGACGCAGACCCTCGGCCTCCCCGTAGGAGCGTTCGCGCAGGTCCGGGTACACCGCGACCGGCCCCAGCGCGAGCTCCTCGGCGATGATCCCGGCGGTCTCCTGCGCCCGACCGAGGTCGCTGGCGGCGACGGCGACCGGACGACCGGCGTCGATCAGACCGCGCAGACGGTGCGCGGCTTCGGCGGCCTGGGCGCGTCCGGCGTCGTTGAGGGGGATGTCGGTCGAGCCCTGGATGCGTCTCTGGCGGTTCCAGTCGGTCTCGCCGTGTCGGACGAGGAAGAGGGAGGTCACCCTTCGAGACTAGACGCGCCGCTCGCCCGCGACGGCAGCGCCTCGGCGAACGCACGCAGGACCTCGGTGGTCCCCGCGTCGACCTTGACGGTGGCGCGACGGTCGCCGCGGGTCTGACCGCGATTGACGATCACGATCGGAAGTCGTCGGCGGCGCGCGCGTTCCAACAGTCGGATACCCGAGTTGACCACGAGGGAGGACCCGGCCACGACGAGGGCGTCGCTGGTGCGGACGAGTTGCTCCGCTTCGCGGAACTTCTCTCCCGGGATGAACTCGCCGAAGAAGACGACGTCCGGCTTGAGCATTCCGCGGCAGACCGTGCACACCGGGACGACGAACCCGTCGCTACCACCGGGGAGCACATCTCCGTCGGGGCCGAGCTCGACGCGATCGGGAACCGTGATCCAGGGGTTCTCCGCTTCGATCCGCTCGCCGAGATCCCGACGGTCGAACACCTGACCGCACTGCGTGCAGAAGACCCGGCGCATGGTGCCGTGCAGCTCGACGACACGGCGGCTCCCGGCCCGTACATGGAGTCCGTCGACGTTCTGGGTGATGACGCCGGTGGTCACTCCGTGCTCCTCGAGCATCGCCAAAGCGGTGTGACCGGGGTTCGGTGCGGCGGAGGCGAAGGAACGCCATCCCAGATGGCTGCCGATCCAATACCGACGCCGCGCGTCTTCGCTGCTGAGGAACTGCTCGACGGTCATCGGGGTGCGCACCGGGGCGCCTTCACCCCGGTAGTCGGGGATCCCGGAGTCGGTGGAGACTCCCGCGCCGGTGAGCACCGCCACGCGCCTCCCGGCCAGCGCCTCGATCGCCTCCGCGACGGACGGGGAGAGCGCGGCGTCTCCCGCGGTCGTGAGTGCCACCGGATCACCTCCCGATGCGAGTGTATGCGGCTGCGGTTGCCAGGATGTTACGGCAGGTGTCGTCGGAAGGAGCTGGACGTGCGGATCGAACGCGTGGACGATGCGGGGGATGCCCGCCTGGGCGACTATCGCGACCTCACCGATATCGCGCTGCGGCGGGTGCGCGAACCGGAAGGTGGACTGTACATCGCCGAATCGGCGAAGGTCATCGACCGGGTCCTGGCCGCAGGGCATCGGCCGCGGTCGATGCTGGTGCAGGAGAAGTGGCTCGCCGACGCAGAGCGACTGACCGCCGCACATCCCGACCTCCCCGTGTACGTCGTCCCGGGCGAGGTCGCTGAGCAGCTGACCGGGTATGCGGTGCATCGCGGTGCGTTGGCCTCGATCCAGCGTCCCGAGCTTCCCGGCGTGGCCGAGACGGTCGCCGGTGCGCGGCTGGTGGTCGTGTTGGAGGACATCGTGGACCACACCAACGTGGGTGCGGTCTTCCGCAGCGCCGCGGCGCTGGGCGCGGACGCGGTGCTCATCACCGACAGGTGCGCCGACCCGCTGTACCGGCGCAGCGTGCGTGTGAGTATGGGGACGGTCTTCCAGGTGCCGTGGACCCGGCTGCCGGCGTGGCCGGAGGCGCGGGAGCTGCTGCGCGGGGCGGGCTTCCATCTGACGGCGTTGGCACTGTCCGACGACGCCGTCGACCTGGACACGTTCCGCCAGGCCGGACATGCACGGGTCGCACTCATGCTCGGTGCCGAGGGCGACGGCTTGAGTCGTCGGGCGGTGCAGGCGGCCGACAGCGTCGTGACCATTCCGATGGCCGGGGGAGTGGATTCGCTGAACGTCGCCGCCGCGGGCGCCGTGGCCGTCTGGGCCCTCAGTCCTGCTCGTCCTCGGTGATCGTCCCGGCCGCCGCACCGAACGGCAACGCCTCCGGACGCTTCGCGGTGATGTGGTCGCCGGAGGACTGGTGGCGCACGCGTCGCAGGACCCAGGGCACCAGGTACTCCCGCGCCCACACCAGGTCGCTCGTGCGCGCCTTGCGCCACGTCTGACGGGGAAGCGGGTCCGGTTGCATCGAATGCAGATCGTTCGGGACGTTGAGGGCGCGGAGGACCATGCGGGCGACCTCGTGGTGACCCAGGGCGTTCATGTGCAGGCGGTCGTCGTCGAAGAACCGCATGTCCTGCACCTCCTTGAGAGCCCACTGGTCGGCCACGATCGCGTCGTACCGATCGGCGATCGCACGGATGTTCTCGTTGTAGATCGCCACCTTGCCGCGGATCCCCCGGAACACGGGCGTGAAGTCGGTGTCGATGCCCGTGAACACCACCACGGTCGCGCCGTCGCGGGACAGGCGCGCCACGGCGTCTTCGAACAGCTCGGCGACCGCATCCGGGTCGCTGCCCGGTCGGATCACGTCGTTTCCGCCGGCGGAGAAGGTGATCAGATCGGGCTTCAGCGCGAGGGCGGGTTCGACCTGCTCGGCGACGATCTGACCGATGAGACGCCCGCGGACCGCGAGGTTGGCGTACGCGAAGTCGTCCACCTGCGCGGCGAGGACCTCCGCGACGCGGTCGGCCCAGCCACGATGTCCGCCGGGCGAGGCCGGCTCGGGATCGCCGATCCCCTCGGTGAACGAGTCTCCGATGGCGACATAGCGGCGCCAGGGATGGGGGCCGCTGTTCTCGATGAAGGCCGTGCGGTTCTCGCTCACGTCAGACATGGATCTCCTCCGGTTCGTGACCGGTACGAGGCTATCCCCGATGCGGCCGCCGGTGCACGCCCCTGTCGGCGCGCTCGTCTAAGGTAGTCACTCGCATCTGCGGACCCACACGAGGACAGGGGAGGACAACCGGTGCTCGACGACGCTCCAGCGGCCGAGGCCCACTCCGCCGACAGTCACCTCGGCAGCTTCGCCGCCGAGCACCTCTCGCCCACGTACCCTCAGCGCGCCCCGTGGGGTACGGCGCAGCGGTTGCGCGCCTGGCAGGCCGAAGCGCTGGATGAGTACTTCTCGATGGACGGGCCGGACGGGCCCGGTTCCGGTCCCCGGGACTTCCTGGCGGCCGCGACGCCCGGGGCCGGAAAGACCACGTTCGCGTTGCGCCTGGCGACGGAGCTCTTGCGGCGCGGCGTCGTCGATCGCATCGTCGTCGTCGCCCCGACCGAGCACCTGAAGACGCAGTGGGCCGATGCGGCGGCCCGCGTGTCGATCCGACTCGACCCCGCCTTCAGCAATCGCCACGTCGCCCCCGCGCGGCACTACCACGGCGTGGCGGTGACCTACGCGCAGGTGGCGGTGAAGGCGTCCGTACACCAGCAGCTGGTCCTGGACCGCCGCACGCTGGTGATCCTCGACGAGGTCCACCACGGCGGCGACGCCCTCAGCTGGGGCGACGCGCTGCGGGAGGCCTATGCACGCGCCACCCGGCGCCTGCTGTTGTCGGGGACGCCGTTCCGCAGTGACACGGCGCCGATCCCCTTCGTGGAGTATCACCCCGACGACAAGGGCATCCGCGTGTCGCGCACCGACTACAGCTACGGCTACCGTCGCGCGCTCGAGGACGGTGTCGTGCGTCCCGTGATCTTCATGGTCTACGCCGGTCAGATGCGATGGCGGACCAAAACCGGCGAGGAGATGGAGGCCCAACTCGGGCAGGACAACACCAAGGACGTCACCTCACAGGCCTGGCGCACGGCGCTGAACCCCGAGGGGGAGTGGATCCCTGCCGTGCTCCGCTCGGCCGACCGTCGGCTGACCGAGGTGCGCGAGCACGTCCCCGATGCCGGCGGCCTGGTCATCGCGACCGATCAGACCGCCGCGCGGGCGTACGCGGCGATCCTCGAACAGATCAGCGGCGAGGCTCCCACGGTGGTGCTCTCGGACGAGGCCGAGGCTTCCGGCCGCATCGAGGAGTTCTCCCGGAGTGAACGCCGTTGGATGGTCGCGGTCCGCATGGTCTCCGAAGGCGTCGATGTACCCCGCCTGGCGGTCGGGGTCTACGCGACGTCGGCGTCGACCCCACTGTTCTTCGCCCAGGCGATCGGACGCTTCGTGCGCGCCCGCCGCCGTGGCGAGACGGCGAGCGTGTTCCTGCCCAACGTGCCGCAGCTGCTGTCGCTGGCCAACGAGATCGAGCGCCAACGCGACCATGCGCTGGATCGGGACGCCGAGGGCGACGATGAGTGGAACGCCGAAGAAGACCTCATGGACGCGGCCGAGCGTGAGGAGAAGGCCTCCGACGCGCTCACCGAGGAGTTCTCCTACCAGGCGTTGGGTTCGCGCGCCCACTTCGACCGTGTGCTCTACGACGGTCGGGAGTTCGGCCAGTTGGCGGTGCCCGGGACACCCGAGGAGGAGGAGTTCCTCGGCCTGCCCGGACTGCTCGAGCCTGAGCACGTGCACGATCTGCTCATGCAGCGTCAAGCGCGACAGGGGCGGCATCGCAAGGAGCGCGAATCGCGGGAGGCCGCGGACGGCACGGCTCCGCCGCAGGAGGTCCCCCCTCAGGCGCTGCACCGCACGCTGAAGGAGCAGCGTCAGCTGCTGAACAGTCTGGTCGGGCTCTACGCACGGCAGTCCGGGGAGCCCCACGGCGCGGTGCACGCCGAACTGCGACGGCTGTGCGGCGGTCCCGCCGTCGCCCAGGCGACCGTCGCGCAGCTGCAGTCCCGCATCGAGCTCCTTCGCGCGCGCGTGCGCTCCTGACGTCCTCGGGGCCGCCGACCCGACGGATCCCCGACCACGGTGGAGGGGATCCCGTCGGAGATCGATCGATGGATACGGTGGAGTGTGCCCACCTCACCTCCCGCAGCCACCGCACGCGAGCGACGCCGTTGGGCCCGCTACCTCGTCGACGAGCGCGCCGAGGCCGAGGTGTACCGCCGCCTCGCGGCCCGCCGGACGGGGGAGGAGCGGGCGATCCTGCTCGCGCTGGCGGACGCGGAGGGGCGCCACGAGGCGCACTGGTTGGCTCTTCTCGGCGGCGAACCGGCGCGGTTGCCGCGTCGGAGCGCGTCCACCGTCGTCCTGGGTTTCATGGCGGCACACTTCGGCACGGTCTTCGCCCTCGCGCTGGCCCAGAACGCCGAAGCGCGCTCGCCCTACGACGACGACCCGGCGGCGACGCCGACGATGGCCGCCGACGAGCGGGTGCACCACGAGGTCGTGCGGGGACTGGCGGCACGCGGTCGGCGACGGCTGTCCGGCGTCTTCCGTGCGGCCGTCTTCGGGGCGAACGACGGGCTGGTGTCGAACCTCGCGCTCGTCCTGGGGATCGGAGCCACCGGCGTCGCGCCGCAGTTCGTGCTCTTCAGCGGTGTCGCCGGTCTTCTCGCGGGGGCGTTGTCGATGGGGGCGGGGGAATACGTGTCGGTGAGGTCCCAGCGGGAGCTGCTGGACGCGGCCCGCCCGAGCGACTACGCCGACGGTGCGCTGGGGGACCTCGACCTGGATGCCAACGAACTGGCCCTGGTGTACCGCACCCGCGGCATGTCCCCCGACGCCGCCGAAGCCCGTGCGCGGGACGTGGTCGGTGTCGCGCGCGACGGCGGATCGGGATCGCTCGTGGGCCCGGTCACCGATGAGGACGAGGGCGAGGTCGTGGGCGGTGCCTGGAGGGCGGCGGGGTCCAGCTTCCTGTTCTTCGCATCCGGCGCGGTCGTGCCGGTACTGCCATGGCTGTTCGGCCTGTCGGGGCTGCCCGCGGTCCTTCTCGCCCTCGCCCTGGTCGGGCTGGCGTTGCTGGCCACCGGCGCCCTCGTGGGGATCCTGTCCGGCGCCCCACCCCTGGCGCGTGCGCTCCGCCAGCTCGCGATCGGCTGGGGCGCCGCCGCGGTCACATACGTCCTCGGGCTGCTCTTCGGCGTCTCGGTCGGCTGACACCGAAGCCACCTCGCCCCGTCATTCCACCCTCTCTCTGCAACGAGAACAGCTGGACCGGTCGGACACGGGCGGTTCCGTGGCGCTCGATCGCGGGCCGGAAACAGCAGAAGGGCCCCTTCCGGGGCCCTTCTGATCTGTGCGCGAGGGGGGACTTGAACCCCCACGCCCTAATACGGGCACTAGCACCTCAAGCTAGCGCGTCTACCTATTCCGCCACCCGCGCAGGTGGTCGGCAGCTTTCGCAACCGAGGGTCGAGCCTAGCATGCTTCTGAGTGCATCCCCACACGCGCCGGCATCCCGCGCGTGTCCGGGAGCCGCGCCGTCGCCCGGTAGCCTGGTGCGCATGCCTGCCACCCCCTCCGACCTCCCCGAGGTCGCCCGCGTGGCGCGAGACCTCATCCGCTTCGACACCACCAACCACGGCGGCGGGCGCGCAGCGGGGGAGCGGGAGGCCGCCGAGTACGTGGGCGCATATCTCGAAGCGCTCGGACTGGCCGTCGACTACTACGAGCCGATCCCGCGACGCACCAACGTGCACGCCCGTATCCCCGGGAAGAACCCCGGCCGCCCGGCCCTCGTGCTCCATGGCCATCTCGACGTGGTCCCCGCGATCGCCGGGGACTGGTCGGTCGATCCGTTCGCCGGGGAGATCCGCGACGGGATGCTGTGGGGTCGCGGCGCGGTCGACATGAAGGACATGGACGCCATGATCCTCACGGCGGTGGCCGACATGCTCCGCGCCGGCGAGCAGCCGGATCGGGACATCGTCTTGGCGTTCTTCGCCGACGAGGAGAACGGCGGGATCGAGGGCTCCAGACTCGTCGTCAGGGACCGCCCCGAATGGTTCTCCGGGGCCAGCGAGGCGATCAGCGAAGTCGGCGGCTACTCGATCCACGTCGACGATCGCCGCGCCTACCTGCTGCAGGTGGGCGAGAAGGCGTTGGTGTGGATCCGGCTGGTCGCCACGGGGCGGGCGGGCCACGGTTCCAGCGTGCATGACGACAACGCGGTGACACGACTCGGCGAAGCGGTGGCCGCACTCGGACGCACCGAGTGGCCCGTCGATCTGACACCCACCACGCGCGAGTTCACCCGCATGCTCGGCGATCTCACCGGGGCGGCGGGGGAGCGGCCGGACGCCCTGGCGCTGCGCACCGGCGCGGCGGCAGGATTCCTGCGCTCGACGTTGCGCACCACGACCAACCCGACGGGACTGACCGCCGGCTACAAACACAACGTGATCCCGGATCGGGCCGAGGCGCTCATCGACGTCCGGGTCCTTCCGGGCACCGAGGAAGCCGCCCTCGCGGACATCCGACGCATCGTCGGAGAGGACGTCGCCATCGAAGTGGTCCACACCGACATCGGGTTGGAGGTGCCCTTCTCGGGTGACCTCGTCGATGCGATGGTCGCCGCCCTCGGTCGCCACGATCCAGGCGTCCCGGTGATCCCGTACCTGATGGGCGGCGGCACCGACAACAAAGCACTGGCGGCCCTGGGGATCGCCGGATACGGGTTCGCACCGCTGCGACTTCCCGCCGACCTCGACTTCACCGGAATGTTCCACGGTGTCGACGAACGGGTGCCGGTCGAATCCCTCGTGTTCGGCCGGCGCGTGCTCGGCGACCTGCTGCGCACCTGCTGACCTCACCGAAAGGCGACCCATGCAACTGCTCGAGGCGATCGTGCTCGGTCTCGTGCAGGGACTCACGGAGTTCCTGCCCGTGTCCTCCAGCGCGCACCTGCGCATCCTCGGCGAGTTCCTCCCCACCGCGCAGGACCCTGGCGCGGCCTTCACCGCCATCACCCAGATCGGCACCGAGGCCGCTGTCGTGGTCTTCTTCTGGCGCGACATCGTGCGGATCATCAAGAACTGGTTCTTGGCGCTGGCCGGGCGGATCCCGCGCAGTGACCCGGACGCCCGCATGGGGTGGCTGATCATCGTCGGAAGCATCCCCATCGTCGTCCTGGGCCTGTTGTTCCAGGACCAGATCGAGACGACCTTCCGGTCGCTGTGGATCATCGCGGCGATGCTGATCTTCTTCGGCGTCCTGCTGGGCATCGCCGACCACGTCGGTGCGAAGAAGCGGAAGTTGAAGGATCTCACCGTGGGTCACGGTGTCGTTTACGGATTCGCGCAGAGCCTCGCCCTCATTCCGGGCGTTTCACGGTCCGGTGGCACCATCACGGCCGGTCTGTTCATGGGCTATGAGCGTGCCGCAGCCGCACGCTACGCGTTCCTCCTGGCCATCCCGGCCGTGTTCGGCAGCGGCTTCTACCAGTTGTTCAAGAGTTGGGACGAGCCGGGTGTGTTCTCGCTCGGAGAGACGGCGCTGGCGACGGTGGTCGCCTTCGTCGTGGCCCTCGCGGTGATCGCCTTCTTCATGCGCTGGATCTCCCAGCACAGCTTCCTGCCGTTCGTCGTCTATCGCGTGGCCCTCGGCACGGTCGTCATCGTGCTGCTGAGCCTGGGCGTGATCGACGCGTACTGATCGGGACGGTCACCGTCGGTCGTCGCGACCCGGCTTGGAGGGGCCGTCTCCGCGACGTCGGAGGTATTGCTCGAACTCCTGTGCGATCGCGTCGCCGGAGGCTTGGGGGGAGTCCACGGTGTCGCGGTTCTCCTCGAGCTGACGGATGTATTCCGACATCTCCTCGTCGTCGGCTGCCGCCGCGTCGATGGTCGTCTCCCACGCGATCGCCTCGGTCACGAGGTGACCGCGGTCCATCGGGATACCGGTGAGTGATTCCAATCGGTCCAGCAGAGCGAGGGTCGCCTTGGGGGAGGGCGTGTGCCCCGCGACGTAGTGGGGCACGCTCGCCCACAGACTCGCCGTGGGGATCCCTGCGGCGTCCGCGGCTGAGGACAGCACCGACAGGATGCCGACGGGACCTTCGTAGCTCCCGCGCTCGAGGCCCAGCGAACCGCGGACGTGATCGTTCTCGCTGCCGGCGAAGACGGAGATCGGGCGAGTGTGGGGCACATCCGACATCATCGACCCGAGGGACACGAAACCGGTGACGTCCTCCCGGAGGGCCACATCGACGAGTTCGGCGCTGAAGGCCTGCCACGCCCGGGCCGGCTCGACGCCCCCGAGCAACCACAGTTCGGTGTCCCCCTGTGGCCGGGTCGGGCGCAGCACCGTGGCCTCCGGCCAGGTCAGTCGTCGCCGTCCTTCGGCATCGGCGACCAGCTGAGGACGGGTGTACTGATAGTCGAAGTACAGCTCCGGGTCGACGGAGAACACCGGCTCGTACGCCCCGGTCTCCTTGAGGTGCGCGAGCGCGGCGGAAGCGGCCTCGCCGGCATCGTTCCATCCGTCGAACGCGGCGACCAGTACCCGGCGTCCCAGTGCGTCCACACAACCTCCCCGATCGGTCCTTCCAGGATAGGCACGCCCCACCCGTCCCGGCGTTGCACCGGATGCGCGCGGCGCGGCACAGGCGCGGACGACCCGCGCCGGGGTGCGTAGCATGGGCGGGTGAGTTCCCCGCCTTTCTCCGCCGTCCTGTGGGACATGGACGGAACCCTCGTCGACACCGAGCCCTACTGGATGGCCGCCGAGACCCCGCTGATCGAGAGCTACGGCGGCACATGGTCGCACGAACAGGCCCTCCAGCTGGTCGGGCTCGCGCTGGAGGACTCGGCGGGCATCCTCCAGTCCGCGGGCGTCCGGATGAGCAGGAAGGACATCGTCGACCACCTCACCGCCGATGTCATGACGCAGTTGTCGACCAAGGGCGTGCCGTTCCGGCCCGGTGCCCGTGAACTGCTGCGCGCCCTGCGCGACGCGGGCCTGAAGACCGCGCTCGTGACGATGTCGATGCGGCGGATGGCCGATCATGTGACCTCGCTGATCGGGTTCGACGCGTTCGATGTGGTCGTCGGCGGAGACGACGTCGCCCGCCCCAAGCCCTACCCCGATCCGTATCTGCAGGCATGCGAGGCGTTGGGGGTCTCGTCCGCCGAAGCCGTCGCCATCGAGGACTCGCCGACCGGCGTACGCGCCGGCGCGGCGTCCGGGGCGGTGACCCTCGGGGTGCCGCTCATGGTGTCCCTCGAAGGTGCCGGTGCCCACGAATTGTGGCCGACACTGGCCGATCGCACCCCCGACGACCTCGCGGCGCTCCACGCCGCGCATCGCACGACCCCGGAGAACCGATGACCACCGCACGTCCGAGCGGCCCGTTCCGGGTCGGCGACCGCGTCCAACTGACCGGCCCGAAGGGGCGTCTGCACACCATCACCCTGCGGGAGGAAGGCGAGCTGCACACCCATCACGGCGTGCTGCGACACTCGTCGCTGATCGGCCAGCCCGACGGATCGGTCGTCGCCGGCAGCGGCGGGCACGAATATCTCGCGCTGCGCCCACTGCTGCGGGATTTCGTCATGTCCATGCCACGCGGCGCGGCGATCGTGTACCCGAAGGACGCCGCGCAGATCCTCGCGGAGGCCGATGTGTTCCCGGGTGCGCGCGTCGTCGAGGCGGGGGTCGGATCCGGCGCGCTCTCGATGTGGTTGCTGCGGGCGATCGGTGAGGCCGGTTCCCTGGTGTCGTTCGAGCGGCGTGAGGAGTTCGCGGACGTCGCGCGGGCGAACGTGGAGACCTTCCTCGGACGATCACCCGGGAACTGGCGTATCGAGCTCGGCGATCTCGCCGAAGCCCTTCCCGCGGCCGTCGATCCCGGGTCGATCGATCGCGTCGTGCTCGACATGCTCGCCCCGTGGGAGTGCATCGACGTCGTCGCCGACGCGCTGACACCGGGGGGAGTCGTGGTCTGCTACGTCGCCACGGCGACACAGCTGAGCCGGGTCGCGGAGTACATCCGGGGCACGGGGCTGTTCACCGAGCCGGATGCGAACGAGACGATGGTCCGCGGCTGGCACGTCGAGGGGCTCGCGGTCCGCCCCGACCACCGGATGGTCGCGCACACCGGGTTCCTCGTGTGGGCGCGCCGCCTGGCGCCCGGTGCGGTCGCGCCCGAGCAGAAGCGTCGCGCGTCGAAGTCGAGCTACTCGGACGACGACGTCGAGCTGTGGACCCCCGGCGCGGTCGGCGATCGGGAGATCACGGACAAGAATCTCCGCAAGCGTGTGCGGGAGGCCCAGCGGGCCGCCGCCGGTGCGCGGATGGCCTCGGCGCGCGAAGACGACGACGACACGCCGACCGCCTAGGATGAACCGGTGCGCAAGATCTCCGCTGCCCTCGCCCTTGTCGGACTGACCTCCGTCGGCCTCGTCGGCTGCACCGTCGAAGCCGCTCCCGCCCCCTGCGTGGAGGGCGACTCGGATGCCCTCGCGTCGCTCGTGACGGTCGAGGGCGGCACCGCCACCGAGCCGCGGGTCGATGTCTACACACCGTTCCACGTCGACGAGGTGCTCGTGGACCACCTCACCGACGGCGACGGGCCGGAGCTGTCCACCGACTCCCAGCTTCTGGTCATGGACTACGCCTTCTACGCGGGCGACAGTGGCGAGCTCTTCGCGACCACGGCCTACGACGGAGACCTGTCGAACGTCTTCTCGATGGAGAACATCGTCAGTGCACTGCCGGGCCTGTCGGAGGCCCTCCTCTGCGCGCAGGCGGGTTCACGCGTCGTCGTCGGGCTTCCTGCGGATGGGATCAACCCCGACTACGCCGCGCAAGCCGGTCTCGCGGAGGACGAGTCGATGCTCGCCGTCGTCGATGTGCGGAAGGTCTACCTGCCGCAGGCGGAGGGCGAGCTCCGGTACAACTCGAGCCTCGGGATGCCCACGGTCGTGCGTGCCCCCGACGGCCGCCCGGGCATCATCATCCCCGACGCGACCGCGCCGGAGGACCTCGTCGTGCAGACCCTCATCGAAGGCGACGGCGACGTCGTCGAGCCCGGCGACACGGTACGCGTGCAGTACACCGGTCTGACGTGGGCCGAACGTGAGGTCTTCGACACCACGTGGGACGCGTCTCCGGCGGCGCTTTCGCTCGACCAGGTCGTCCCCGGTTTCGCCGCCGCGCTGGAGGGTCAGACCGTCGGCTCCCAGGTGCTCGCCGTCATCCCGCCCGATCAGGGCTACGGCGACCAGGCCAGCGGCTCCATTCCGGCGGGGTCGACCCTCGTGTTCGTCATCGACATCCTCGGCGTCGACGAGGCGTCCTGAACGCCCTCCGTGGCGTGGTCTGCCTAGACTTGGCGACGTGGCCACCGCATCTGTGAAGACCCCGCCCGAGGAGCGACTGGTCAACCTGGTGGTCGCGCTGACGGCCACCGATCAGGGCCTCACCAAGGACACGATCCTCGCGAACGTGAGCGGCTATCGCGAGCAGCGCGACGCCGGCGCGGGCAAGGACGCCCTGGAGAAGATGTTCGAGCGCGACAAGGAGAACCTGCGCGCGCTCGGCGTCCCCATCGAGACGATCGGCGACTGGGCCGACCCCGACGACCTGCGGGAGGCACGCTACCGGGTACCGGCCGCCGAATACACCCTCCCGGACGACCTCGAGTTCTCGCCTGCGGAGCTGGCGTTGCTGACGCTGGCGGGAAGCGCCTGGAGCGAGAGTTCGATGTCGGTCGAGGCGCGCGCCGGGCTGCGCAAGATCCGCGCCCTCGGTATCCCGATGGATGCGCCGATCCAGGGGTTCGCCCCACGGCTGCGTACGAGCGACGCGGCGTTCGGCCCCCTGCAACAGGCGATCGAGCATGCGCGCGTGGTGACCTTCCCCTATCTCAAACCCGGCGAAGGGGCCCCCCGCACGCGGCGTGTGCGTCCGCTCGCCCTCGTCGAATACGAGGGGCGATGGCATGTCCTCGCGCACGACCTCGGTGTCGAGCAGGAACGGACGTTCCTGCTCTCGCGGATCGTCGGCGCGGTCACCGCCACCCGAGAACACTTCGATGCGGCACTGCGCGTGGGCGCGGGGGAGCGGGCGCTGTCCGGACTGCAGGAGGTCGCGGCGCGGAACATCGCCCTCCTCGAGGTCGAGCCCGGCACCGAGGCGTCCCTCCGGCTGACGCGCCGCGCCAGGAAGGCGGAGCAGGGGTTGCGCGTCCCGTTCGTGGACCTGCACATCTTCGCCGACGAACTGGCCTCGTACGGCCCGGAGGTGCGCGTGGTCGAACCGGCGCCGTTGCGGGATGCGGTGGTCGCCCGGCTCCGTGGAGCGCTCGCGCGTCACGAGGGGGAATCGTGAGCGTGTCGCGCAGGCCCCTGGTGGCCACCGATCGCGCCGCGTTGCTCCTTCAACTCGTCCCGTACCTGATCGGCAAGGGCGAGGTGTCGGTCGCGGAGGCGGCGGAAGAGTTCGACGTCACCCCCGAACAGATGCGCGCCATGGTCGAGAAGCTCACCGTCATCGGGCTGCCCGGCGACGGCGGGTTCTGGCAAATGGCCAATGACCTGTTCGACATCGACTGGGATCTGCTGGACCGCGACGACCGCATCGTGATCACCCACTCGGTCGCGCTCGAGCGCACGCCGCGTCTGACCGCCCGCGAAGCCGCGGCGCTCCTGGCCGGACTGCAGCTCGCGCGCGGCATCCCCGGTGTCGGAGACAGCGACCTGTTCGCGGGCCTGCTCGCCAAGCTCTCGCGCGGTGTCTCCGGCGTGCCCGCCGATCTCATCGTCGCCCCGGCGCCGGTGGACGACGTGCGCGACCGTGTCGCGGAGGCGCTGCGGGTCGGGCGTGCGGTGGCCTTCACCTACAAGGCCCCGGACGCTCCGGCCACGACCCGCACCGTCGACCCCGTGAAGGTCAGCATCGCCGACGGGCAGTGGTACCTGCAGGGGTGGTGCCACCTGCGCGAGGCCATGCGCACCTTCCACCTGGACCGTGTCAGCGACATCCGGATCACCGACCTGCCGGTCTCGCACGCGACCGAGCCGGTGCCGGACTGGTTCGCCGACGGCACCGACGAGCTCACGGTGCGCATCCGGTTCCCGGCGAGCTCGGCACCGTTGCTCGGTGACTACCTGGCGCGCGCCGACACCGAGACCGAGAAGGGGACGACCACCGCGACCATGCGGGTGGCCGATGAGAACAGTCTGCGGCGACTGGTCGCCAAGCTTGGCGGCGACCTCGAGATCCTCGAACCGGAAGGGGCGCGGAGGGCCGCCGCGGATTGGGCGCGTTGCGCGCTGGAGCTGTACGGCGAGGCGTGAGACCCGCCGCCGAGGCGTTCCGCTCCCGGCGACGGACGCGCGGGTAGACTGGATGAAGGTCAACGATCTGGAGTCTTCCTCATGGCTAACGCATTCAGCCCATGGCACCTGCTGCTGATCCTCGCGGTCATCCTGCTGCTGTTCGGTGCTGCGAAGCTGCCCGCCCTCGCCAAGAGTGTCGGCCAGTCCGCCCGTGTCTTCCGTGGCGAGATGAAGGCGATGAAGGAGGAGGACGCGCCCAAGAACGCCGACGCCACCGACGCGCCGACGCCGACCGCCGAGTCCTCGTCGACATCGAACGCGGGCGGGGCATCCGACCCGAAACCCTGATCGGTGGCGACCGAGACCCCCGCGGCCAAGGGTACGAAGACGGCGCGGCGAGACCGCCGTATGTCGCTCGGCCAACACCTGGTCGAGTTGCGCAAGCGCTTGATGATCGCGGCCGCCGCGCTCCTGGTGGGCATGGTGGTCTCGTTCTTCGTCACGGACTTCGTCATCCATCTGATCACCGAACCGATCCGCGTCATCGCCGAAGATCGGGGTGACCAGATCGAGGTGGAGCTGATGTTCAGCACCGTCACCTCCGCGTTCGACCTCCGTATCCGTATGGCCTTCGCCATCGGGCTGCTCCTGTCCGCCCCGGTGTGGTTGTGGCAGATCTGGGCCTTCGTCATGCCGGGCCTGACCCGCAAAGAGGTCCAGTACACGTTCGGGTTCATGGCCGCGGCGATCCCGCTGTTCTTCGCCGGATGCTGGACGGGCTTGGCCGTCATGCCGCACATCGTCGAGATCATGGCCACCTTCGTCCCCGAGGGCGGCGCATCCTTCTACGATGCGAAGTTCTACTACGACTTCGTCTTCAAACTCGTCATCGTCGTGGGTGTCGCCTTCGTGCTGCCCGTCTTCCTGGTGGCGTTGAACCTCGCCGGCGTGATGACGGGCCGGGACATCCTGAAGGGGTGGCGCGTGGCCGTCCTCGTCGCGACGATCTTCGCCGCGGTCGCCACGCCCGGTGCCGACGTCGTGTCGATGATCCTGCTCGCAGGGATCCTGTCGGTGCTCTTCTTCGCGGCGGCCCTGGTCTCGCTGTTCTTCGATCGGCGCCGCCGCAAGCGCGAGGAGAAGCTCCTCGCCGAAGGGAACACCACGTGACGCTGTCACCCGCCGAGCGCTTCGCACGTGCCAATGAGGAGCGCGAGCACCCGCGCACCCGCGAGTTCGCCGCCGGCCAACGGTTCGAACTCGACCCGTTCCAGATCGCCGGGTGCCACGCGCTCGAGGGCGGTCGCAGCGTGCTGGTGGCCGCCCCCACCGGCGCGGGAAAGACCATCGTGGGGGAGTTCGGCATCCACCTGGCGATGTCCACCGCGGGAGAGAAGGCGTTCTATACGACGCCGATGAAGGCGTTGTCCAATCAGAAGTTCCGAGAACTCGTCGAGGTCTACGGCCCGGATGAGGTCGGCCTGCTCACCGGCGACACCAACATCAACGCTTCCGCGCGCATCGTGGTGATGACCACCGAGGTGCTGCGGAACATGCTCTACGCCGACTCACCCGCGTTGCAGGGGCTCCGCTTCGTCGTGATGGACGAAGTGCACTACCTCGCCGACCGCTTCCGCGGCGCGGTGTGGGAAGAGGTGATCATCCATCTCCCACCCTCGGTCCGACTGATCGCCCTGTCGGCGACGGTGTCCAACGCGGAGGAGTTCGGAGACTGGCTGGACGCGGTGCGCGGTGACACCGACATCATCGTGTCGGAGACGCGCCCGGTCCCCTTGGAACAACATGTGCTCGTCCGCGGCGACCTGCTGCCGTTGTTCGACGACCGTGCCGGGGTCGCGACCGCGCAGGTCAACCAGGAGCTGCTGCGGATCCGTTCCGCCCGCGGCGGTTACGACAGCGGACGCCGGGGCGGCGGGGGCCGACGCCCGCATCGCGGCGGACGACGTCCGCAGCGGGCGGGGCAGCCGCAACGCATCGAGCGACTCGACAGACCAGATGTGGTCGAGTTGCTCCGTCGGGCCAACCTCCTGCCGGCGATCTTCTTCATCTTCAGCAGGGCGGGATGCGACCAGGCTGTCATCCAGGTGCGGCGCTCCGGTGTTCGGCTGACTTCGCCCGAGGAACGGGCCCTGATCCGGGAGATCGTCGAGGAGCGCACGCGCAACCTCGTCGAGGAGGACCTCGGCGTGCTCGGCTATTGGGAGTGGAAGGACAACCTCGAACGGGGTGTCGCGGCCCACCACGCCGGCCTGCTCCCCGCCTTCAAGGAGATCGTCGAGGAGCTGTTCCAGCGCAAACTGGTCAAGGCGGTCTTCGCCACCGAGACCCTCGCCCTCGGCATCAACATGCCCGCGCGCACGGTGGTGCTGGAGAAGCTGGAGAAGTTCAACGGAGAGGCCCGAGTGGCCATCACCTCGGGTGAGTACACGCAGCTGACCGGCCGTGCCGGGCGCCGGGGGATCGACGTCGAAGGTCACGCCGTCGTGCAGTGGACCGAAGGTGTGGACCCCCAGGCCGTCGCCGCTCTCGCCTCCCGCCGCACCTACCCTTTGAACTCCAGTTTCCGTCCGACGTACAACATGGCGGTCAACCTCATCGACCGGTTCGGGCGTGACCGGGCACGGGAGATCCTCCAGTCCTCCTTCGCGCAGTTCCAAGCCGACCGTGGCGTGGTCGGCCTGGCTCGGCAGGTCAAGGACGCCGAGGAGTCGTTGGCGGGCTACACCGAGGCGATGACGTGCGATCGAGGCGACTTCGTCGAGTACGCCGCCATCCGCCGCGAACTCAGCGACATCGAGAAGATCAACCGCAAGGACGTCACGGCAGGACGGGCGACGCGCGACGCGCGACAGCGTCAGATCCAGTCGCTACGCAATCGAATGCGACGTCACCCGAGCCACGAATGCCCGGACCGTGAGCGGCACGCCCGGTGGGCCGAGAGGTACCACAAGCTCGATCGCACGGTGCGGAAACTGCGTGGCCAGATCGAATCCCGTACCGGTACCGTGGCGAGGATCTTCGATCGGGTCGTCGACGTGCTCGACGAGGTCGGCTATGTGCGGGTGTCCGACGACGGCGACACGACGCTCACCGCCGACGGGCGCACGATGAAGCGGATCTACGGCGAACGCGATCTGCTCGTCGCCGAAAGTCTGCGGTTGCGACTGTGGAATGTCCTGGACGCGCCGTCGTTGGCCGCGATCGCATGCGCGCTGGTGTACGAGCCACGGCGCGACGACGGTGGGTACGGGGACCGCAGGCTTCCGCGCGGGGCGTTCCGGATCGCCCTGGAGAAGACCACCGATCTGTGGCAGCGTCTCGACGATCTCGAGACCGAACACCGGCTCCCCGGCTCCGAGCCGCCCTCCGCGAACCTCTCGACGGCGATGCACGGCTGGGCCCGCGGTCTGCCCTTGGACACCGTGTTGGCCGAAGCCGACATGGCGGCCGGCGACTTCGTGCGGTGGACCAAGCAGACGATCGACCTGCTGGATCAACTGTCGCTGGTGGCGCAACCCGAGCTGGCGCGCACGGCCCGACAGGCTCTCGAATCCGTGCGCCGCGGCATCGTCGCCTACAGCTCGGTCTGAGCCGCTCGTCGCGTCCGTGCAGGTGCCGCCGGATTAGGCTGGACGGGTGAGTCTCGCCCCCGCCCCCCGGCCCGTCCTGCCGCTGTGGGCGGCGGTGCTCGCCTCGCTCGTGGGAGGTGCCGTGTTGGATGCGGCGTATCCCGACATCGGGTGGTGGCCGTTGGCCTTCGTCGGCGTGGGCTTCGCGCTGGTCTCCCTCATCGGACGGAGCGTGGGCGGCGCCCTCCTGGTCGGTTTCGTCTTCGGCGCCTCGTTCTACCTGATCCACATCGTGTGGATCACCCGATACCTCGGCGTCATCCCGTGGTTCGCGCTGGCGGGCATCGAGACGCTGTTCATGGCGCTCGGATCGGTTCTGCTCACCCTGGCCTATCGCTGGTTCCCCCGAATCTGGCCGTCGCGCTGGGCACGTCTCATCGGACTTCCCATGCTCATCGGGGGCGTGTGGACGATGCGGGAGCAGTTCATGGGCTCATGGCCCTACACCGGGTTCCCGTGGGGTCGCATCGGCATGAGTCAGTCCGAGAGTCCTCTGGCCCACGTGGCCTCGTGGGTGGGCGTGAGCGGTTTGACCTTCTTCATGGTGGTCTTCACGGCCGCCGTGATCGAAGCGGTGCGCGTCGGAGGGTTCCGCGATGTGCGCACCGCCCTCCCCGCTGCGGTGGCCGCCGCGTTGCTGCTCGTCGTCCCGGCGTTCCCGACCGCCGCGGCCGGCACGTGGCGAGTGGGAGCGGTCCAGGGGAACGGCCCGTCGGCGTACTTCGACCAGCGGGAGCCCTACGAGGTTCTGAACGCCCAGTTGGAGGCGTCTGAGCCGATCCTCGACGACGACCTCGACGTGCTCGTGTGGCCCGAGGGGGGTATCGGCTACGACCCCCTGCAGGATCCGGCGACGGCGGCGGCACTGGACGGACTCAGCGCCCGCGCCGACGCACCGCTCATCGTGAACGCCGCGACCGAGCGTGGCGACGACGTGTTCAACACCTCGATCCTCTGGACCGCGCAGAACGGTGCCGAGCAACTGCACGACAAGGTCAATCCGGTTCCGATGGGGGAGTACGTCCCGGATCGGTGGTTCTTCGAGGCCATCGTGCCGGATCTGATCAGTCTCATCCAGCGCGAGTACACGCCGGGGTCGAATGCGCCCTTCTTCGACGTCGACGGCGTGGGGGTGGGCCTGGCGATCTGCTTCGACGTCATCTACGACGACGTGATCTGGACGGGCGCCCGTGATGGCGCCGAGGTGTACGTCCTGCAGACCAACAACGCGGACTTCCGCGACACCGATGAGAACCTCCAGCAGCTCGCATTCGCCCGGATGCGCGCGATCGAGACGGGGCGCTCCGTGGTCAACCTGTCGACCGTGGGGACAAGTCAGATCATCGATCCCTCCGGTGCGACCGTCGAGGCGCTGCCGACCGATGTCGCGGGGGCGATGGTCGCCGACGTGCCGTTGCGCACCGGGCTGACCCCCGCCGTGGTCATCGGGCCGGCCGTCCAGGTCGTCCTCGGCTGGGGGAGCCTCGCCGTCCTGATCGGCCTGGGCGCGGTGGTCCGGGTCCGCTCGCGTGGCACCTCCACGGTGGGAACGACGACGGCGTCGGCTCCCGAGGGAGCCGACGCCGGTCGATGAGCGTGGGTCAGGCGCTGAGCTTGTCGGTGGCCGTGGCCGCCCCGCGACGTTCGCGGATGTAGGCCAGACGCTCCTCGAGAAGCTCTTCGAGCTCCGGGATCGTGCGGCGCTCGAGGAGCATGTCCCAGTGGGTGCGGGCGGCCTTGTCGCCGCTGTGGTCCACCGTCGCCGTACCCTCGCCGATGCGCAGAAGAGCCTCGGCGCCGCAGGTGCGGCACTCCCAGGCCTCGGGGACCTCCGCGTCGGCGGCGAAGGTGATCACCGTGTCTCGTCCACAGGACGAACACGAGTACGTGTGCTGCGCGCGGTCGTGGAAAACGACGCCCTCTTCGCTTTGTAGGCTCTGGGCGCCGAGTCGGATGCCGCGCAGACTGCGGTCTGCCATAGGGGGTGGTCCTCTCGTCGATCCTCAGGTATAACGCCAAGACCTGTGCGAATCATCCGAACAGGCACCCCGGAGGCGCCATTCACAGTCGATGCACAGCGCCGCCCGACACCCGCGCGTGGCGGAGCCGGTCACCGATCACCCAACACCGCGAGCGCGACGTCGGCAGCGTCGGTGACGATGCCGTCCACTCCCCAGCCGATCAGCCGTGACATGTCTTCCGGGGCGTTGACCGTCCACACGTGGACCTCGACGCCGGCGGCATGGGCGAGTTCGATGCTGCGCGGCGAGACGATGCGCACGGGCCCCTGTCGCTCGGGTACCTGCAGCGCGTCCACGTCGGCCAGAGCGCGGCCCACCAGGGAACGGGACCGCGCGGCGACCGCCGCGACGAAGCGTGCGACGGTGCGCGAGCCCGCCGACGTCGCCGGCCGCGTCGCGCCGGAACCTGCGGCCTCCAGTGCGACGAGACGGCGTCGGTCGTCGAAGCTGGTGACGAGGACCCGCTCCGCGTGTGGAGCGATGATGCGCCCGGCCGGGACGGCGGCGCGTGCGGCTTTCACGTCGATGTTGAAGCAGACGTCGGGGAAGGCCTCCAGTGCCTGGCGGAGCGTGACCAGACCGCCGCGCGCGGACATCAGGTCGTCGAGGTCGCGCAGGCTCACCTGCTCGACCGTTCGGGGGTCGCCGGTGACCCGCCGCAGGTCGGTGTCGTGGAAGAGGACGACTTCGCCGTCGGCCGTGAGATGGCAGTCGGATTCGACGTACACCGCGCCGGCGGCGTGTGCGGCCGTCACGGCGGCGAAGGAGTTCTCCGCGACCCCGGCGTCGGCGTCCGCCGCGCGCAGGAGGCCCCGGTGGGCGAGGACGCGGGGAGTGGGGGAGGCGTCGAACCAGGGATGCACCTGTCTAGCGTGCCTCACCGGGGCCAGCTGCGGTGCCCGGTGTGGTCTTGCGCGCCTCCGTGGCGATGTCGTCCGCGGCCGAGGCCGCCTCCCGTGCCGCGGCCAGGGCCGCGTCGGCGGCCGCGCGGGTAGGGCCGTTGGGCTTGGACCGCGGCGTCGGGTCTTTGCGTGGGATGTCTTCGGCACGCCCGCCGAATGCGGCACCGATGCCCTTGAGGGCCTCGGTCATCTCGCTGGGGATGACCCACAGTTTGCTGGAGGCGCTGTCGGCGATCTTCGGCAGGGTCTGCAGGTAGTGGTAGGCGAGGAGCTTGTCGTCGGGTTCGCCGGCGTGGATCGCGTCGAAGACCATCTCGATCGCCTCCGCCTCGCCCTGGGCACGAAGCACAGCGGCCTGTTTGTCCCCCTCGGCCCGCAGGATCTCAGACTGGCGTCGGCCCTCGGCCTCGAGGATCTGTGACTGCTTCGAGCCTTCTGCGGTGAGGATCGCCGCGCGACGGTCACGCTCGGCGCGCATCTGCTTCTCCATGGAGTCCTGGATCGACAGCGGCGGATCGATCGCCTTCAGCTCGACCCGGGATACCCGCAGACCCCACTTGCCGGTGGCTTCGTCGAGGACGACGCGCAACTGCCCGTTGATGTTGTCTCGGCTGGTGAGCGCCTCCTCGAGGTTCAACCCGCCCACGACGTTGCGGAGGGTGGTCGTGGTGAGCTGCTCGACCGCACTGAGGTAGTTCGCGATCTCATAGGTGGCCGCCCGCGCATCGGTCACCTGGAAGTACACCACCGTGTCGATCGACACCACCAGGTTGTCCTCGGTGATGACCGGCTGAGGCGGGAAGGACACGACCTGCTCGCGCATGTCGACGAGCGGGCGCAGGCGGTCGACGAACGGGACGAGCAGATTCAGACCCGGGCTGAGGGTCCGTTGGTAGCGCCCGAGGCGCTCGACGATCCCGGCATAGGCCTGAGGGATGATGCGGATCGAGCGGAAGATGACGACCACCACGAAGATCGCGATGACCAGGAGTAGGACGATCACGAAGATCTGCCCGATGAACGAGCCGACGTCAACCATGGTCAGCCTCCCTCTCGTGAAGTGTGGATGCGGGCGCGACGTCGACGGTGGCCCCGCGCACCGCTGCCACGATGACACGGGTCCCCGGTGCCAGCCCGGAGTCGGGGACTCCGGCGACGGGCCGGGCCGTCCACGTCTCGCCGTTGTCGAGCTTGACGCTGCCCGCGCCGTCGACGAAGGGTGCCACGACGCGTCCGCCGGCGCCGTACAGCGCATCGACGTTGGTCTTGGCGTCACCGCTCGAGCGGCGCAGTGCACGCAGGAGCAACGGTCGGATCGTGAACAGCAGGAGCGCGGACATCGCCGCGGCCGCCGCGACCTGAAGCCACCACGGCCCACCGAGGAGGTTGACGCCCAGACCACCGACGAGCGTGCCGGCGGCGAGCATGAGGAAGGTGAATTCGAGCGTGAGCAATTCGACGATCACGAACAGCAACGCGAGCACGAGCCAGACGATCCACAGATATGCCGTCAGGTCAGGCATCATCGGCTCCTCCTTCCGCTTGATCGAACACTACCAACGCGCCGGTGCGACGGGGCCGTTCCGGCGACGCCCGCGCCGCACCGGGTCGCCCGGGCGCCGATTGATAGGGTCGACAGCGGCCCGCGTGGACGCGCGCGCCCGTCACGACCCAGGAGCGAAGTCCATGTCCCAGCCCCTTCCCGCCGGTTCGCTGTCCGGCAAGACCGCCCTCGTCACCGGTTCCTCGCGAGGCATCGGCGCCGATACGGCGCGGTATCTCGCCCAGGCCGGGGCCGACGTGGTGATCAACTACCGCAACAAGGCGCCCCGCGCGGAGAAGCTCGCGAACGAGCTGCGCGAACTCGGTGTTCGCGTCCTGGTGGTCGGCGCGGACCTCACCGACGCGGACTCGGTGGCCGCGATGTTCGACCAGGTACGGCGAGAGTTCGGTTCCCTCGACATCCTCGTGCTGAACGCCTCGGGCGGCATGGAGTCGGGCATGGCCGAAGACTATGCGCTCACGCTCAACCGAGACGCCCAGGTCGGAGCGCTCGAGGCCGCGCTGCCGCTGCTGTCTTCCGGGGCGCGTGTCGTGTTCGTCACCAGCCATCAGGCGCACTTCATCCGCACCACCCCGACGATGCCCGAATACGAACCGGTCGCGCTGTCCAAGCGCGCCGGCGAGGATGCGCTGCGGGAGCGCATCCCGGCGCTGACCGAGCGTGGGGTCGAGTTCGTCGTCGTCTCCGGTGACATGATCGAGGGGACGATCACCGCCACCCTCCTCGAGCGGGCGAACCCGGGTGCGATCGCGGACCGTCGCGAGTCGGCCGGCCGACTCTACAACGTGTCGGAGTTCGCCGCCGAGGTCGCACTCGCCGCACTCGAGCCGGTCCCGGCGGACAACACGCGTCTGGTCGGCGACACCGGGTCCTTCGCGGGGGAGTGACATGCGTCCGGCCGAGATCGAGACCCTGATCGCCGTCGGCCGACCCGATATCGCCCGCGACGGCTCCTTCGGCGTCTTCGCGACCTCCCGCCCCGACCTGCGCGCGAACCGCTACGTCGGTCAGGTGTGGCGGGTGGAGCTGCCCGGTGGCACGGCCCGCCGCGTGACGCGCGGCGTCTCGGACTCGAACCCGCGCATCTCTCCGGACGGCACTCGGGTGCTGTTCGTGCGCGGCGACGCGCAGGCTCGTCCGCAGCTGTTCGTCATCCCGGCCGGTGGCGGCGAGGCGTTGCAGGTCACCGACGCGCCGCTGGGAGTCGGTGAGTACGCCTGGACACCGGACGGGCGGGAGGCGATCTTCCTCGCGCGGGTTCCGGAACCGGGCCGCTACGGCACGGTTCCCGGCCTGGACGCCGCGGCGGAACCGCCCCGACGCATCACGGGCGTGCGCTGGCTGGCAAACGGCCTCGGCTATGTCGGCGATCGGCCCGCGCACGTGTTCGTGGTCCCCGTTTCCGACCCCGAGGGGGAACCCATCTACCCGGCCGCGCCGAACCTCGACGAGTCCGATGATCGGTCCGATGTCCCCGTGGCCCGCCGCCTCACCGAAGGTTCCGTGTCCTACGGGTCACTCGCGCTGGACGGTCGCCGTGTCGTGGTCGTCGCGGAAACGATCGAATCCGGTCGCCGTGACCTGCGCTCGCGCATCGTGTCGATCGATATCGACACCGGTGAGCTTGCGGAGGTCCTCGGTACGCAGGCGAACCTGTCGGTGTCGGAACTGGCCGCGTCGGGCGGGGAGTTGTTCGCCTTGGCGGCCGACGTCGGAGACGACGGGCAGGACTTCATCGCGGCCGGAACCGGCTTGTTCGAGATCTCCGGAGCCCAGACGCGGCGGCTCACCGATCCCGACAGCGTCGACCTGGGGGAGGCGGGAAGCCATCTCACGGTCGCGGAGGACGGTGTGCTCGTACAACAGCGCACCCGGGGGCGGGTGCACCTGCGACGGGTCGCCCGAGACGGCCGCCTCGACACCGTCTTGGCGGGGGACGTCGAGGTCACCGGCCATGCGTCGGCCGGAGGCCGCACGCTGGCGGCCGTCGCCACCTCCGACAGTTTCGGCGAACTCATGCTCGTGGACGGTCGCACCGTCCGTCGGATGACGGCTTTCGGCACCCAGGCCGCGGCGGTTTCGCGCGCCCGCGTCGACGAGCACGAGATCATCGGCCGGGACGGCTACCCGGTGCATGGGTGGAGTGCCGTCCCGGAGGGAGACGGTCCGCATCCGGTGATCCTCCAGATCCACGGCGGGCCGCATGCCGCTTACGGAATACATCTCTTCGACGAGACCGAGGTGCTCGTCGACGCGGGCTACGCGGTCCTGTTCTGCAATCCGCGCGGCTCGGCCGGGTACGGGCGTGCACACGGGCGTAGCATCCGCAGGGCGATGGGCACGTACGACCTGCGCGACGTCCTCGACTTCGTCGACGCCGTCGCGGGGGAGGACCCGCGACTCGATGCCGGTCGTGTCGGGATCATGGGCGGCTCCTACGGTGGGTATCTGACCGCGTGGGCGATCGCCCACGACCACCGGTTCGCCGCCGCGATCGTCGAACGCGGGTTCCTCGATCCGGTCAGCTTCCAAGGCACGAGCGACATCGGGTCGTTCTTCGGTGACCAGTACGTGGGAACCGCCCCCGATGAGATCGCCGCGCAGAGTCCGATGGCGGTCGTCGATCGCGTGCGCACGCCGACGCTGGTGATCCACTCCGAAGCAGACCATCGGTGTCCGCTGGAACAGGCGACACGATACTACTCGGCGCTCACACGTCAGGGGGTCGCCGCGGAGCTGCTGGTCTTCCCGGGCGAGGACCATGAGCTCACGCGCACCGGGCAGCCTCGCCACCGGGTCGAGCGTTTCGACGCGGTGCTCGACTGGTGGGCGCGCTACCTGCCCGTTGCGCCCTGACACACGGACAGGGCCCGCACGTCGGAACGCGCGGGCCCTGTCCGTGTGTCGCGCTCAGGCGTCCAGCGGGCTGAACGTGAAGGCGCGGATGATCTGCACGATGCCGAGTACGACCAGCGAGATTCCGAGCACCCACCACAGCACCAGTGCACCCCACAGCGGGCTGAACAGCAGCACGATGCCGGCGATGATGCTCAGGATGGCGAAGAAGATCGTCCACCCCTTCGAACGCGACTCGCTCAGCGTCGACAGCGACACGACACCCTCGATGATCCACATGACACCCACGAGGATGCCCAGGAAGATCGCGAGGAACTCGGTGGTCTGCGCCAGGTTGAAGAACGCGACGATGCCGGCGATGACGAACAGCATGCCGAGCACGATGTGCCCCACGCGCGACCAGCCGCCCTTGGCCTTCGAGAAGATGCCGAGGCCTGCGTAGACCAGGCCCGCGGCGATGGCGTAGATCGCGATGATCGCCGTGACGACGGCCGCGGTGCGACCAGGCCACGCGAGGATCAGGATCCCGACGATCACGGCGAGCACGCCGCCGATGCCGAGCGCGGTACGGATGCCGTTGACGGCGGACTTCTCCGCGGATTCGAGAGACATGAGAGGCCTTTCTGAAAGTTCTCTGGGAATGCTCGACTCCACTGTACGCGGATCGTCGGCCGTCGGGGGAGCGGTCAGCCCCACAGGAGTGTCGCGGCGAACAGGATCGGCACGCACCCCACGGTGGTCAGGAACACGGTGTCGCGGGAGATGGTCTCGCCGATGCCGAAACGCTGCGAATAGTTGAAGACGTTCTGCGCCGTGGGAAGGGCCGCCAACACGACGACGACAAGCACCTCGTGGTCGGTCATACCGAAGACGAACTCCGCGATCGCCCACGCGGTGAGCGGCATCACGAGGAGCTTCAGCGCGGTCGCGAGAAGGACGTCCCTGCGCCGGCCCGACGCGCTGAGGACGCGCTGGCCGAACAGCGACATGCCATAGCTGATGAGCAGCACCGGCACGCATGCGTCCGCGACCAGGCGCACCGGCTCCATCGCGACCGCGGGCAGTTCCAGGCCGCTGACGGCGACCATCGTGCCCAGTGTCGACCCGATCACGAGCGGGTTGGTGACCGTTCGCAGGAGGATTCGTCCCGCGGAGCGTCGCTGCGCGGTGACCGACTCGAAGATGGCCATCGTGATCGGGGTGAGGACGAGAAGCTGCAGAAGAATGACCGGCGCCGGGTAGGCGGCGCTACCGAGAAGGTAGACCGACAGGGGGATGCCGATGTTGTTGGAGTTGACCTGGCCGGCGCCGAGGGCACCGATCGTCGTCTCGCCGACACCGCGTCTCCATACCAGGCGGGCCACCAGCGCGTATGCGCCGATCGCGACCGCGGCGGCGATGGCAGACACGGGCAGGAGCGCGGAGAACAGCGTGCGCACATCGGCTTCGGCGAGGACGACGAACAACAGGAACGGAGACAGGACGAAGAACGTCAGACGCGCCAAGACGGGGCGGGCGTGCTCGCCGAGCAGATCCACGCGCGCGATGATGTACCCGACGGCGATCGCGACACCCACGACGACGAAGCCGGTGAGTGATTCGAGCACCGACCCAGACTATGGCGCGACGGCGCATGTGCCGCACGACCACGATCGACGTCGGTGTGGAATCACCGATAATGCACATTATGTCAACTATCGCGTGAGCGACCGACTCTCCCACTGTCAGGGCCGCGCCGGCCCGGGGCCGTAGGCTGGCCGGGCCGGCGCGGACAACCGGATCGCATCGGGCGGGACTCGGAGGACGCATGGAGATCGCTCGCACCGTCGCCCGCATCGCTCTCTCGATCTTCCTGATCTTCGCCGGCGCGGCCCACCTGACCTTCGCACGAGCCGACTTCCTCGCCCAGGTGCCCGGCTGGGTCCCCCTCCCGACCGACGTCGTGGTCGTGGTGTCCGGAATCGTCGAGATCGCGCTGGGCGCCGCGCTGGCGCTGTGGACGCACCGACGTACCGAGGTCGGGTGGACGACGGCCGCCTTCTTCATCGCGGTCTTCCCCGGAAACGTGGCGCAGTTCGTCGATGGCGTCGATGCCTTCGGGCTGAACTCCGACCTCGCGCGTGGCGTCCGTCTCCTCTTCCAACCGCTCCTGGTGCTGTGGGCGCTCTGGTCGACCGCGGCCTGGCGTCAGTGGCGCCGCCGCCGTCGGTCCGATGTCGGAGGCCGATCCTAGCCTGCAACCATGAGCCGCGTCGTCTACGCCACCGCCACCACCCTCGACGGCTTCCTCGCGGATGACCACCACTCCCTGGATTGGCTCCTCGCGGTCCCCTCCGAGGAGACGATGGCGACATTCGGCCGATTCTTGGACTCGGTGGGAGCCCAGGTCATGGGCTCCTCGACGTTCGAGTGGGTCTGCGCGCAGGAACGGCTGCGGGAACGACCCGAGACGTGGCGCGACGCGTTCGGCGACCGTGCGACGTGGGTGTTCACCGGTCGGGAGCGTGCCGGGGTCGACGGAGCGGATCTTCGTTTCGTCGCCGGTTCGGTCGTCGACCACATCGATGCGATCATCGCGTCGGCGGCTGGCCGTGACGTGTGGATCACGGGTGGGGGCGATCTCGCCGGTCAGTTCGCCGATGCGGGTCTGCTCGATGAGGTGCGCCTGTCGATCGCCCCGGTCACGCTCGGCGGCGGCGCGCCCCTCCTGCCCCGGCGAATCGCATCCGATCGGTTGACGCTTCGGGACGTCGAGCGGGCGGGGCAGTTCGTCGACCTCGTCTACTCCGTCTCTCGTTGACTGCGTCTCGAGCACAGCGAGGACGATGGAAGTGGACTCGTGCTGCGGGGGCGGCGCCGTGGCCGGACAGGTACCGGACCTGGTTGAGGGCGTCCTCGACGCCGACTTGCTCGGTCATGCGAGCCGGGCGGACGTCATCCTCGTCATGCCCGGGGTGAGTTGACAACGCGATGCCCCGCGTCACGCCGCGGCGGCCTCGCCCGAGCCCGGGGCGACGGTGATCAACGACGGGTGCTTCGCCGCGCGACCGTCGCCGGAGGATGTCCCCGTCAGCCGTCGCCGCACCCACGGACCGAGGTGTTCCCGGGCATAGGTTCCCGCGCCGAGTCGGGGCAGATCCAGCGGCGGCATCGACCACCACTCCCCCGGAGCCTCGACGCCGAGTGCGCTGAGCACGCGGGCAGCCACACGGTGGTGGCCACGGGAGTTCATATGGAGCCGGTCCTGCGACCAGTACCCCGGGTGGGAGAGTTCCCTGTCCGGCCAGTTGAGGGCTTTGATGACGTCCGGACGATCGGCGACGCGGGCGACGACCTGCCGTGACAGCTCGTCCCCTCGCGACTGGATGAGCCGTGACAACGGGAGTTGCGATGACGGGTTGGCACCGGAGAGGAGGATCATCGTGACGCCCTCCTCATCGCAGCGTTCGAGCACCGTGCTGAACGCGTCCGTCACGCGGGACAACGGCACCCTGGGGCGGAGCATGTCGTTTCCACCGCCGTTGAAAGACAGGTGCGTCGGGCGGAGCGCGAGGGCTTGCTCGAGCTGCTCCTGGACGATCGGCCAGATGAGCTTGCCGCGGATCGCGAGATTCGCGTACTCGACCGGAGCTCCGGAGCCGTCGGCCCAGCCGCGTGCCACGAGGTCCGCCCAGCCGCGAACCGACCCGTCGGGAAGTTCATCACCGACCCCCTCGCTGAACGAGTCGCCGATCGCGACGTACCTCACCCGAGCCATGCCGTCCTCACCTTTCATCCAGCGCCGCCCCCCGACGGTCCACGAGCCCCCAGGTCCCCACCGCGGCGAGGGCGAAGAATGCTCCGAAGACCGTGAACAGTACCGACGCGCCGCCGACGGCGAGCAGCACCGGCACCGACAGCGGAGCGATGATCGACGCGATCCGGCCGGCCCCCGCCGCCCACCCCGCCCCGGTGGCCCGCAACCAGGTCGGATACATCTCCGGGGTCACCGCGTAGAGGGCGCCCCACGCCCCGAGGTTGAAGAACGACAGGGCCATGCCCGTGCCGAGGATCATGCCCTCGGACGCCGCCGTCCCGAACATCAGCGCCGCGACCGCGCTACCCACCAAGAACACCGAGAGGGTGGCGCGACGACCCCATACCTCGACCAGCCACGCGGCCACGGCGTAGCCGGGCAGCTGCGCGAGGGTGATCCACAGGGTGAACTGGAACGAGCGGACCAGGTCGAAGCCCTGGGCGACCAGAAGCGTCGGGATCCAGATGAACGCGCCGTAGTAGGAGATATTCACGCAGAACCAGACCAGCCACAGCGCCGCGGTACGTACACGCAGGTCGTGCGCCCATATGGCCCGCAGCGACGCCTTCGGCGGCGTCGGCGCGTGGTGGCGGGGAGAATCGGTCGAATCGATCGGCGCCGTGTCGACGCGCGCGGTCCCCGCGGCGGCTTCGAATCGCGCCACGACCGCATCGGCTTCCGTGTGGCGACCACGACTTTCGAGCCAGCGCGCGGATTCCGGCAGGCCCCAGCGCACCACGAGCGCGTATGCCGCCGGGATCGCCCCGAGCAGGAACGCCCAGCGCCACCCATCAGCGGACAGCGGGATCACGAAGTACCCGATGAGGGCGGCGGCGGTCCACCCCACGGCCCAGAACGCCTCGAGAAGGACGATGAGACGGCCACGGATCCGGGCCGGCGCGAACTCGCTGACGTAGGTGGAGGCGACCGGAAGTTCCGCCCCCAAACCGAGGCCGACGAACAAGCGCAGGATCAGCAGCGCGACCAATCCCCCCACCAACGCGCTCGCGCCGGTGGCCAACCCGTAGACCAGAAGGGTGAGGGCGAACACCTGCCGACGGCCGATGCGGTCTGCGACCAGCCCGCCGACACTGGCCCCGATCGCCATGCCGATGAAACCGATCGAGGCGATCCACGCCGTCTCCGACGGGGCGAGGTCCCACTGTTGCGCCAGGGCCGCGATGATGAACGAGATGAGGCCGACATCCATCGCATCCAGCGCCCAGCCGAGCCCGGAACCGGTGAGTACGCGGGCGTGTGGCCGGGTGAAGGGCAACCGATCCAGGCGTCGGCCGGCATTCGAGATGCGGGGGCCGGCGCCGTCTGTCATGCGCCCCATCGTACGGTGGTCACGAAGAGAGCATTTCGCGCACGCGCGGCACCACCTCGGTGCCGTAAAGCTCGATACTCCTCATCAGCTTGTCATGAGAGACCGTCCCGGTCGCGAACTTCAGGTTGAAGCGATCCACACCCAGGGTGCGCACGGCATCGGCGATCTTGCGGGCCACCGTCTCGGGCGACCCGACGTAAGCCGCGCCCTCCGGTCCGACCTCACGCTGAAAAGCGAGCCGGCTGAAGGGAGGCCAGCCTCGCTCGCGGCCGATGGTGTCGTGCATCGCCTGGAAGCCGTCATAGGCCTCGTCCCACGCCTGCTCGTCCGTGTCGGCGACGTGGCCGGGCGAATGCATGCCGATGGGCAGAGCGGGACGCCCCAGCTGGTCGAGCGAGCGCCGGTACAGATCCGCGAACGGTCGGAACCGCGCCGCCGGTCCGCCGATGACGGCGAGCATGAGTCCGTACCCGTGCCGCGCCGCGCGCACCACCGACTCCGGCGATCCCCCCACGCCGATCCAGGCCGGCAATCGTCCCGACTCCGTCTTCGGGTGCACGTCGGCGTCGACGAGTGGCGCCCGCGTCGTGCCCTGCCACGTGACGGGACGTTCGTCGCGAAGACGGGAGAACAGCTCGAGCTTCTCCTCGAAGAGGACCTCGTAGTCGTGGAGGTCGTACCCGAACAGCGGGAAGGACTCGATGAAGGAGCCTCTTCCGAGGACGACCTCCGCCCGCCCGTTCGAGACGGCGTCGAGCGTGGCGAAACGCTCGAAGACGCGCACGGGGTCATCGGATGAGAGCACCGTCACCGCCGTCCCGAGATGGATTCGACGGGTTCGGGCGGCCGCTGCCGCCAGGACGATCTCGGGGCTGGACACGGCGAACTCCGGTCGGTGGTGCTCCCCCACGCCGAAGAAGGACAGGCCGACCTCGTCGGCGAGTACCGCCTGATCGACCACGTTGCGGATCGTCTGCGCCGGGGTCAGAACAGTCCCCTCGGCGTCGATCGTGATGTCACCGAAGGTGTCGAGCCCCAGCTGTACGCCGGACAGGTCATTTTCATTCACGCGCATGAGAACACCTCATCCGCGTCGGGTATTCCCATCGCACCGCTCGGGCACGGAGTCGGGCTCGCACGGTACGTCAGACGAGGGCTGAGCGCAGGGTGTCCAACCCGACGCCGCCGACATCGAGCGCGCGTTTGTGGAACTCCTTGATCGAGAACGCCTCACCTTGCGCGGTCGCGTACTCATCGCGCAGGTTCTCCCAGATGCGCTGGCCCACCTTGTACGACGGCGCCTGTCCGGGCCAGCCGAGGTAGCGGTTGACCTCGAAGCGCACGAACTCGTCCGGCATGTTCACATTCCGCATCATGAACTCCAACGCGTAGTCCGCGTCCCACGTCCCCCGTCCGTCCGGGCGAGGTTTCTCCAGGTGCACGCCGATGTCCAGGACGACACGTGCGGCGCGCATGCGCTGGCCGTCGAGCATGCCGAGACGGTCGGCCGGATCGTCCAGGTATCCCAGTTGTTCCATGAGACGCTCGGCGTACAGAGCCCACCCCTCGGCGTGCCCGGAGGTGCCGGCCAGAAGGCGCCGCCATGAGTTGAGCATCGACCGGTTGAACACGGCTTGGGCGATCTGCAGGTGATGCCCGGGGACGCCTTCGTGGTACACGGTCGTCAACTCGCGCCACGTGTCGAAGGACTCGACGCCCTCGGGAACCGACCACCACATGCGGCCGGGCCGCGAGAAATCGTCGGTGGGGCCGGTGTAGTAGATGCCGCCTTCGCGCGTGGGCGCGATCATGCACTCGAGGCGCCGAATGGGCTCGGGGATGTCGAAATGCGTGCGACCCAGCTCCGCCACCGCCCGGTCACTGGTCTGCTGCATCCACCGCTGCAGGGCGTCGGTGCCGTGCAGCTTGCGGGATTCGTCCTGTTCGAGGAAGGCGACCGCCTCCTCCACGGAGGACCCGGCCTTGATCTCATCCGCGATCGTCTCCTGCTCCGCGACCATGCGCGCGAGCTCCTCGAGGCCCCACTCATACGTCTCGTCCAGGTCGATCGTGGCGCCCAGGAACCGTCGCGAGTGCAGTCCGTACAGTTCGCGACCGACGGCGTCCTTCTCCCCCGCCACCGGTGCGAGCTCCCGGGAGAGGAATGTCCCGAGCCGGTCGTAGGCCACCCGCGCGGCGTTGGCATGGTCGATCAGTTCCCGAGACAGACTCGCCGGCAGCTGCCCGTCCCGGGGGGACGCCTCGGCGACGAACTCGGCGAAGAAGCCGTTGTCGGCGGTGTAACGCGCGATCTGTCCGGCGACCTCGGCGACTTGACGTCGCGCGGGCACGACGCCGCGCGAAAGGCCCTCGCGAAGGGTCCGCGCGTATCCCTCCACCGCGGCGGGCAGCGCCGCCATCCGTGCGGAGACCACCGACCAGTCCTCGACGGTGTCGGTGGGCATGAGATCGAACACCGACCGGATGTCCTGGGCCGGTGACGCGATGACGTTCAGATCACGAAGCGGCCACTGCGCCTCGTGGAGCTCGAGCTCGAGCTCGAGGGTGCGGGCGAGGTCCTCCTTGGTGACCTCGTCGACCTCGTCGGTCGCGTCGGTGGCGTTCAGACGCGCGAGCGTGCCGCGCGCGGCGTCGGCGCCGGCGGCGATTCCCTCGGGCGAGTAATCGGCGAAGCGATCGTTGTGCTCGAACCGGCCGATGTACGTCGCGACCATCGGGTCGAGCTCGGCGACGGTGTCTACCCACGCCTCCGCGATCGTGTCGATCGGCGTGGGGGTGCGTTCGGGGGTTGTCATGATCCGAGCCTAAAAGATCGCCGCGCGGATGAGGGGTGGTCAGTGACCGGCTTCGCTCCAGTCCGCCCCTCGCCCGATCTGCACATCCAGCGGCACCGTGAGCGAGGCGGCATCGCCCATACGGGAGGTGACGATGCGCTCCACTGCGTCCCACTCCCCCGGTGCGACCTCGACGACCAACTCATCGTGGATCTGCAGGAGGACGCGGGACGACAGACCGGCGTCGCCGAGCTCCGCGTGGATGTTCAGCAGAGCGATCTTCATGATGTCGGCGGCGCTGCCTTGGATGGGGGCGTTCAGCGCGGCGCGCTCGGCGTTCTCGCGGAGTACGCGGTTGGGGCTGGCGAGGTCGGGGAAGGGGCGGCGACGCCCGAAGATGGTCTCGGTGTAGCCGTCGATCCGCGCCTGCTCGACGGAGGAACGCAGGTAGTCGCGCACCGCTCCGAACCGGGCGAAATACTCGAGCATCAGCTCCTTGGCCTCGGACTGCTCGATGCGCAGTTGCTTGGACAGCCCGAACGCGGACAGGCCGTAGACGAGTCCGTACGACATCGCCTTCACCTTGGTGCGCATCGCGGGGGTGACCTCCGCGGGCTCGACCCCGAATACGCGCGCTCCGACGAAACGGTGGAGATCCTCGCCGGTGTTGAACGCCTCGATGAGGCCTTCGTCGCCGGACAGGTGTGCCATGATCCGCATCTCGATCTGCGAGTAGTCCGCCGTCAGGAGGGTCTCATAGCCCGCTCCCACCTCGAACGCCGCACGGATGAGCTTGCTCTCCTCCGTGCGGATCGGGATGTTCTGCAGATTCGGATCCGTGCTCGACAGGCGTCCGGTTTGGCTGCCGGTCTGCACGTAGGTGGTGTGGATGCGCCCGTCCTCGCCGATGGCCGAATCCAGCGACTCGACGATCTGGCGCAGCTTGGTGGCCTCCCGGTGTTGCAGAAGCAGACTCAGGAACGGGTGAGGGTTGGACTCCTGCAGGTCCGCCAGCACGGCGGCGTCGGTGGAGTACCCGGTCTTGGTCTTCCTCGTCTTCGGCAGCTCCAGTTCATCGAACAGCACCTGCTGCAGCTGCTTCGGCGATCCGAGATTCACCTCGTGGCCGATGGTCGCGTAGGCATCCTGAGCGATGCCGTCGGCGCGGGCGGCAAGTTCCGCGGAGAAGGTGGAGAGCTTCTGGTGCGAGACCGCGACACCGGCCAGCTCCATGTCGGCCAGCGTCAGGAGTGTCGGCAGCTCGATCTCGGTGAGGAGGTCGGACACCCGGTCGGGGATCTTCTGCCTGAGCGCGTCACCCACCCGGAGGGCGTACCACGACAGCTGACCGGGGGTCGCGCCCTCCTCCTCGGGGACCAGCTGCGTCGGGTCCGATTCGGGGAGCTTCTCATCGAGGTAGCTCTCGACGAGGTCGGCGAGGGACTTGTCGGGCAGGCTCGGGCGCAGCAACCAGCCGGCGATGAGCACGTCGAACGCGAGGGCGTCGACGACCGCGTCAGCGCGCCGGAGCGCCTTGACTTGGGACTTCGCGTCGCAGAAGACCTTCGGCGCGGCCGAGGCGAACCAGGGTCGCAGCACCGCGGCCGTGTCCTCATTCCACGCCACTTCGACGGCGTCCTCTCCGTTCGCGAGACCGATCCGCTCGGGAAGGCCGCCCAGCGTGGTGACGGTCACGCCGACTTCGCCGTCGGCGCGTTCCAACCAGGACGACAGGGTCGCGGCGTCCGGCTCGGTCGGAGCGGGGGCTTGGGCGACCGACATCGGCGCGGCGGCGGCGTCGACGCCCACGGCGTCGAACACGCGGGGAAGGAGGGTGCGGAACTCCAACCGGGCGAAGATGTCCCGCACGGCCTGGGCGTCGATCGGTCGGACGGCGAGGTCCGCCGGCACGACCGGCAGGTCGACGTCGCGGAGCAGACGGTTCAGCGCGCGGTTTCGTCGCACGTCGTCGATGTGCTCACGGAGATTGTTGCCCACGACGCCCTTGATGGTGTCCGCCTGAGCGAGGAGTTCGTCGAGTGATCCGAACTGCGTCAGCCACTTCACGGCCGTCTTCTCGCCCACCTTCGGGACGCCGGGGAGGTTGTCGCTGGTCTCCCCGACCAGCGCCGCGACATCGGGATACTGCTCCGGTGGCACCTTGTAGCGCTCGATGACCGCCTCGCGGTCGTAACGCTTGAGCTGCGACACGCCCTGGACGTTCGGATACAGGAGGGTGACGTCGTCGTCGACCAACTGGATGGTGTCGCGGTCACCCGAGCACACCAACACGTCGAAGCCCTCGGCGGCACCGGCTGTGGCCAGGGTGGCGAGAATGTCGTCCGCCTCGAAGTCCTCCTTCTCGAGGACGGTGATGCTCATCGCCGCGAGGCACTCCTTCAGCAGGGGGATCTGCCCCGCGAATTCCGGCGGTGTCTCAGACCGGTTGGCCTTGTACTCGGTGTACTCGCGGGTGCGGAAGGACTGCCTGGAGGTGTCGAAGGCGACGGCGATGTGGGTGGGCTTCTCGGCCTTGATCAGATTGACCAGCATCGCCAGGAAGCCGTAGACCCCGTTGGTGTGCTGGCCGTCGCGGGTGGAGAAGTTGTCGACCGGAAGGGCGTAGAACGCGCGATACGCGAGCGAATGTCCGTCCACGACCAGAAGGGTAGGCTTTGCGGAGTCCGTCACCCTGCAAGCCTAGACGCGGGTGCCGACAGCCCTGAACCGCGCCGACGAAGGAGCACTCCGATGACCTCTGCGTCCACCGTCGACGGACTCGACTGGGCCTCCGAGCGAGGGATCGGTCCCCTCGCCGTGAAGATGGGGATCCGGATCACGGAGTTCACCGTCGAGCGTGCCGTCGCCACCATGCCCGTCGAGGGCAACACGCAGCCGGTGGGGCTGCTGCACGGCGGCGCGTACGTGGTGCTGGGCGAGTCGCTCGGATCCATGGCGGCCAATCTCCACGCCGGGCCGGGCCGACTCGCCGTCGGCGTCGACATCAACGCCACCCACACGGCTTCCGCACGCGCCGGTGTCGTGACGGGGGTGTGCACCCCCGTCCACCTCGGACGCAGCCTGACCGTCCACGAAATCGTGATCACGGACGAGAGCGGGCGGCGCTGCTCCACCGTGCGGATCACCAATCACATCAAAAACCTCCCCGCCTCCTGACGGCGGGGCCGTCGGCAGGCGGGGAGGTCGAGGGGTCGGCGGTCGTCAGTCCTTCTTCGGGGCCAGCTGCTCGATGATCGCCTTCGCGACATCCTGCATCGTGAGGCGACGGTCCATGGAGGCCTTCTGGATCCAGCGGAAGGCCTCGGGCTCGGACAGGCCCATCTTCTCGTTCAGCAGACCCTTGGCGCGATCGACGAGCTTGCGTGTCTCGAAGCGTTCGACCATGTCGGCGACCTCGGCCTCGAGCGTGATGATCTGCTCGTGGCGTGCCAGCGCGATCTCGATCGCCGGCAGCAGGTCGTTCGGCGTGAAGGGCTTCACCACATAGGCCAGCGCTCCGGCCTCGCTGGCGCGCTCGACGAGCTCCTTCTGGCTGAACGCGGTCAGCAGGACGACGGGCGCGATGTTGTTCTTGCTCAGCTTCTCGGCCGCGGAGATGCCGTCGAGCTGCGGCATCTTGACATCCATCACAACGAGGTCGGGGCGGAGTTCGGTCGCCAATTGGACGGCGGTCTCGCCGTCACCGGCCTCTCCGACGACGTCGAATCCGTTGTCGCGCAGGATCTCCACGATGTCGAGGCGGATGAGCGACTCATCCTCGGCGACGACGACTCGACGGGGGGCGCTGGCCGCAGACGCGGACTGATCTTGCTCTGTCACCCTTGAATCCTACGGTATCGTCTAGTCGGTACTGGCCGGTGTGGCGGAATGGCAGACGCGACCGACTCAAACTCGGTTGCCCGAAAGGGCGTGTGGGTTCGACTCCCACCACCGGTACGAGATCCGTGCGATCACCTCGCGCGGACGAACCACGTGTCGTACGGTCCCGGGGTGGCGCCCGCGAGCAGCGTGTCGCGGGGGACGCCGATGGTGAGCTTCTCCCCCGGCTGCAGGACATCGAACCCATTGCGCTGGAAGAACGTGGCGTGTTCGCTCGCAGCGTTACCGAACACCACCTGCGGCGAGAGGTCGGGTCCCATCACCTGGGGGATCACCGCCAGCGCCAGAGACGCCGTGCCGCGCCCGCGGTGCGCCGGGGCGGTCACCAGGGCGCGGACCTGCACGAGGACCCGCTGCTCCGGGGACAAGGACGCGCGCACCACGGCGACGCCGGCGACGGTGCCGTCGGGCGCTTCGGCGACGACCGCGCCGTCGGACGCGGCGTACTCGAAGGCGCCGGCACCGGGCAGATGCGCGCGCACGAGCGCCGTGACCGCGGATGCGTCATCACGCGTGGAGCCTCGGAAGACGAAGCCCTCGGCATCGAGGGCGCGCGCGGTCTCGATGTTCCTGGCACGGACGTTGTCGGAGGGCCACCCTCCACGGAGAAGCTGCACTCCCCCACCCTGTCATGCGTCGGGAGGGGACGGCGTCGCGCTACCCGAAGTACTGGTTGCCGAGGGCCTTGCTCTTGAGCGCATCGAACTCGCCCTTGCTGATGACGCCGGCGTCCAGCAACTCCTTGGCCTTGGCGATGTCACCGGACGGGTCCGCGGACGCGCCCGGCCGGTAGTCGTCGACCTCGGCCGCCCCAGGGTGGCTACGACGGGCCGAGCGTGCCGCCATCCCCCGCCCGCGTGCGATCACGTATACCAGAGCCGTCAGCATCGGTACGAAGACGAGGAAGAGGATCCACAACGCCTTCCATCCCCCGGCGAGTGTGTCGTCGCGGAAGAGGTCGACGATCACCAGGACGACGACGAAGATGTACGCGACGACGTAGAACGCCATCAGCATGAACAAGAAGATGTCCCAGATCATGAAGATCCCCCAAAAGACGACGGAACGGTCGCGCCAAGGATAGCGCGACCGTTCCGTCGTCGTCCGTCGCTACTCGCGCGACTGGTAGATCGGCGCGGCACCGTGCACGGCGTCGCCGACCTTGTGGATGCGGATGTCGTTGGTCGACCCGGTGATCCCGGGAGGGGAGCCGGAGATCACGACGACCTTGTCGCCGACCTTGGCCAGGTCGTTGGACAGCAGGTAGTCGTCGACCTGGATGAACATGCGGTCCGTGTGCGGGACATGCTCGACCAGGCTCGACCGGATACCCCACGTGACGGCCATCCGTCGCCGGATGGCGGGGTCGGGCGTGAAGGCGATCATCGGGATGCCCGGGCGCAGGCGGGACAGCCGGCGCGCCGTGTCGCCGGACTCGGTGAACGTGCAGAGGTACTTCGCGTCGACGAAGGCCGCGACCTCGAGCGCGGCGAGCGTGATGGCGCCGCCCTGGGTGCGCGGCTTGGAGCGCAACGGAGCGATGCGCTCCAGACCGTGCATCTCGGTGGAATCCACGATGCGGGCCATCGTCTCCACGACGACGACGGGGTAGTCCCCCACGCTGGTCTCCCCGGAGAGCATCACCGCGTCGGCACCGTCCAGGACGGCGTTGGCGACGTCGCTGGTCTCGGCCCGGGTGGGGACGGGACTGTTGATCATCGACTCGAGCATCTGCGTGGCGACGATGACGGGCTTGGCCATCCGACGGCACAGCTCGACCGCGCGCTTCTGCACGATCGGCACCGCCTCCAGGGGCAGTTCGACACCCAGGTCACCGCGGGCGACCATGATGCCGTCGAACGCGTCGATGATCTCCTCGAGGTTGTCCACCGCCTGGGGCTTTTCGATCTTGGCGATGACCGGGACGTGGCGTCCCTCCTCCGACATGATGACGTGCACGCGGCGCACGTCCTTTCCGGAACGGACGAACGAGAGCGCGATCAGATCGGCTCCGGTGCGCAGCGCCCAGCGGAGGTCGTCTTCGTCCTTCTCGGACAGTGCCGGCACGTTGACGGCGACCCCGGGGAGGTTGATGCCCTTGTTGTTGGACACGGGTCCACCGACGACGACCTCGGTCGTGACGGTCGTGCCGTCGGTCTCGAGGACCTTCACACGCACTTTGCCGTCGTCGATGAGCAGGAAGTCCCCCGCCTTGACGTCCTGCGGCAAGCCCTTGAAGGTCGTCGAGACGATCTCCTTGGTGCCGGGGATGTCCTCGACGGTGATCTTGAAGATGTCGCCTTCGGCGAGCTCGTGGGGTCCGTCGGCGAAGCGGCCGAGGCGGATCTTCGGGCCCTGAAGGTCGACGAGCACGGCGACGGCGCGACCTGCGTCGTCAGCCGCCTTGCGAACGTTGGCGAAGTTGTTGTCGTGGACCGAGTAGTCGCCGTGGCTGAGGTTCAGGCGGGCCACGTCCACACCGGCGTCGATGATCGCACGGACCATCTCATACGACGATGTGGCGGGACCCAGCGTGGCGACGATCTTGGCACGTCTCATCCGATGTCTTCTCCGGGTGCTGGGGGTGAGGTCGGCCTGATGGCCGTGACCAGACTACGCAGGCTGCAGTCCGATCGCGACATCGGTCGGGGCGACCGGTGCCGGAAGTGAGGTGACGCCCATGAGGTGCTCGTCGATGGCCGCCGCGGCGGCACGGCCTTCGGCGATGGCCCACACGATCAGCGACTGGCCGCGGCCCGCATCTCCGGCGACGAACACGCCGGGCGTGTCGGTCTGGTAGTCCTTCGCGCGCTGGACGTTGCCCCGCGACGTGAACGACGTACCCATCTGGGCGCCGAGCGTCTCCTGCTCGGGGCCGGTGAAGCCCATCGCGATGAGGACCAGGTCGGCCGGGATCTCACGCTCGGTGCCCTTCTTGGGGACCCGCTTGCCGTCGACGAACTCTGTCTCGGCCACCAGCAGTGCACGCACCTCGCCGACGTCGTTGGAGAGGAACTCCACCGTCGAGGCGAGGTAGGCGCGTTCACCGCCCTCCTCGTGGGCACTGGCCACCTCGAACAGGGTCGGCGTCATCGGCCAGGGCTGATTCTCGGGACGCTCGTTCGGAGGCTGCTTGCCGATCGCGAGGTTGGTTACGCTGAGCGCACGCTGGCGATGGGCGGTACCGATGCAGTCGGCGCCGGTGTCGCCGCCACCGATGACGACGACATGCTTGCCTTCGGCGGTGATCTGGTTGGCCACGGCGTCGCCGGCGACGGCCTTGTTGGACTCGACGAGGTATTCCATCGCGTAATGGACACCGTCGAGGTCGCGCCCCGGGATCGGCAGGTCCCGGGGGACGGTGGAGCCGGTGGCGATGAGCACGGCGTCGTATCGGGCGCGCAGGTCGTCCCACGTGATGTCGGTGCCGATCTCGACACCGGCACGGAAACGCGTCCCCTCGTCCTGCATCTGGCGCAGGCGCATCTCGATGTGGCGCTTCTCCATCTTGAAGTCCGGGATGCCGTACCGCAGCAGGCCGCCGATGCGGTCGTCGCGCTCGTAGACGGCGACGGTGTGTCCGGCACGGGTCAACTGTTGGGCGGCGGCGAGACCGGCGGGCCCCGAGCCGACCACGGCGACGGTCTTGCCGGTGAGGCGCTCCGGCGGCTCGGGTTCGACCCATCCGTTGGAGACGGCCTCGTCGATCGTCGACACCTCGATCTGCTTGATCGTCACCGCCGGCTGGTTGATGCCGAGCACGCACGAACTCTCGCACGGGGCCGGGCACAGCCGCCCGGTGAACTCCGGGAAGTTGTTCGTGGCGTGCAGGCGCTCGATGGCGGCGCGGCCCTCACCGCGCCACATCAGATCGTTCCATTCCGGGATCAGGTTCCCGAGCGGGCACCCCTTGTGGCAGAACGGGACGCCGCAGTCCATGCAGCGGCCGGCCTGGCGGCGCAGGACGGCGGAGTCTCCCGGTTCGTACACTTCCTTCCAGTCGAGGATGCGTACCGGGACGGGGCGACGGGCGGGAAGCTCCCGCTCGGTCGTCTTGAGGAATCCCTTGGGGTCAGCCACCTGTCACCTCCAGAATGCGGCTCCACACGATGTCGCCGTCGGGGTCCAGCCCCTCATCGACGGCGTCCTGTCGGGTCTGCAGCACCGCGGCGTAGTCGCGCGGCAGAACCCGGACGAAGTGGGAGAGTTCGGTTTCGAAATCGTCGAGCATGGCTTGCGCGAGCGCGGAGCCGGTCTCGGCGACATGCTGTTCGAGCAGGTCGCGCAGGATCGCGGCGTCACCGGAGCCCAGTGCGCCGAGCTGCAACTCGCCGCCGGCCAGTGCCTCGCGGTTGACCTGCGCCTCATCGAGCCGGTACACGTAGGCCGTGCCGCCGGACATACCGGCACCGAGGTTGCGTCCTGTCTTTCCGAGGATCACCGCCAAACCCCCGGTCATGTACTCCAGTGCGTGATCTCCGACACCTTCGACCACCGCCGAGGCACCCGAGTTGCGGACCAGGAACCGCTCCCCCACGACTCCGCTGAGGAAGAGCGAACCGCGCGTCGCGCCGTAGCCGATCACGTTTCCGGCGATCACGTTCTGCGACGCGTCGAAGGTCGCGGCACGCGGCGGGCGTACGACCACCTTGCCGCCGGAGAGGCCCTTGCCGACGTAGTCGTTCGAATCGCCCTCCAGACGCAGCGTGATGCCGGCCGGCAGGAACGCCCCGAAGGACTGCCCCGCCGAACCGGTGAGGTTGACCTGGATGGAACCGTTCGTCAGACCGTTCTCGCCGTTTGCGACGGTCACGTGGTGCCCGAGCAGGGTGCCGACCGCCCGCGCGGTGTTGCGCACCGGCAGGTCGATCGTGATCTCGCCGCCACCGTCGATGACCTCACGGGCACGCTCGATGAGCTGCACGTCGAAGTGCTCGTCCAGCTCGTGATCCTGGGCACGGATCTGACGTCGGGCGAGGTCGTCCGCGAAAGCGGGACCTTGCAGGACGGGCGCGAGGTCCATGCCGCTGGCCTTCCAGTGCCGGATGGCGCCGTCCACATCGAGGAGTTCGTTGTGGCCGATCGCCTCGTCGAGGGTGCGGAACCCGAGGGAGGCGAGGTACTCGCGCACCTCCTGGGCGATGAACTCCATGAAGTTCACGACGAACTCGGGCTTCCCGGTGAACCGGGAGCGCAGCACCGGGTTCTGCGTCGCCACGCCGACCGGACAGGTGTCGAGGTGGCACACACGCATCATGATGCAGCCGGAGACCACGAGCGGCGCCGTGGCGAAACCGAACTCCTCGGCGCCGAGCAGGGCACCGATGATGACGTCTCGACCGGTCTTGATCTGACCGTCCACCTGAACCACGACGCGATCGCGCATGTTGTTGAGCATGAGCGTCTGCTGGGTCTCGGCCAGACCGAGTTCCCACGGTGTCCCGGCGTGCTTGAGCGAGTTCATCGGGCTCGCGCCGGTGCCCCCGTCGTGACCGGAGACGAGGATCACGTCGGCGAGGGCCTTCGCGGTCCCGGCCGCCACCGCGCCGATTCCGGACTGGCTGACCAGCTTGACGTGGATACGCGCCTTCGGATTGGCACGCTTCAGGTCGAAGATGAGCTGCTTGAGGTCCTCGATCGAGTAGATGTCGTGGTGCGGCGGAGGGGAGATCAGGCCGACACCGGCGGTTGCGTGACGGGTCCGCGCCACCCACGGGTACACCTTGGTCGGCGGCAGCTGGCCGCCCTCGCCGGGCTTGGCCCCCTGGGCGAGCTTGATCTGGATGTCATCCGACTCGGTGAGGTACAGGCTCGTGACGCCGAAGCGTCCCGAGGCGACCTGCTTGATCGAACTGCGTCGGGAGGGATCCATGAGGCGGTCGACGTCTTCGCCGCCCTCGCCGGTGTTCGACTTGCCGCCGATGCGGTTCATCGCGATGGCGAGCGTCTCGTGCGCTTCCTTCGAGATCGAGCCATAGCTCATCGCGCCGGTCTGGAACCGCTTGACGATCTCGGAGACAGGCTCGACCTCGTCGATCGGGATCGGTGTGCGCTCGTCGGTACGTAGCCTGAACATCCCGCGCAGCGTCTTCAACTCGGTCGCCTGGTCGTCCACGAGCTTGGTGTACTCACGGAAGATGTCGTAGCGGCCGGTCCGCGTCGCATGTTGCAGACGGAAGACCGTATCGGGATTGAACAGATGCGGCGAACCGTCGCGGCGCCACTGGTACTCCCCGCCGGTCCACAGGCGCTCGTGTGCGCGCACCGCACCGTCCTCCGGATAGGCGTAGTGGTGCCGCGAGGCGTTCTCGGAAGCGATGGCGTCCAGGCCGACACCGCCGAGCTTGGTCTCGGTACCGGTGAAGTACTTGTCGATGAACTCCTGCGACAGCCCCACCGCCTCGAACACCTGCGCACCGGCGTAGGACGATACCGTCGAGATGCCCATCTTGGACATGATCTTCAGCACGCCCTTGCCGAGTGCCTTGATCAGGTTGGCGACGGCCTTGGCCGGGGTGATGCCGGTGATGTAACCGGCGCGCACGAGGTACTCGACCGTCTCCATCGCCAGATACGGGTTGACCGCGGAGGCGCCGTAGCCGATGAGGGTCGCGACATGGTGCACCTCGCGGACGTCGCCGGCTTCCACGACGAGCCCCACCTTCATGCGGGTCTCCTTGCGGATGAGGTGGTGGTGCACGGCGGCGAGCATGAGCAACGACGGGATCGGAGCGAGGTCCTTGTTCGAGTCCCGGTCACTGAGCACGATGTACTCCGCGCCGTCCTCGATCGCCCGGTCGGCCTCGGCGCACATCTGGTCGAGGCGCTTCTGCATCCCCTTCTCGCCCGCCTCGACACGGTAGAGCCCGCGGATGGTGACCGAGCTGCGCCCGGGCACCGCGGTGTCGATGTGCTGGATCTTCGCGAGCTCGTCGTTGTCGATGACCGGGAAATCCAGCGTGACGGTGTGGGTGTGGTCGGGGCCCCACGACAGCAGGTTCCGTGCGGGTCCCAACCCCAACGACAGCGAGGTGACGACCTCCTCGCGGATCGAGTCCAACGGGGGGTTGGTCACCTGGGCGAACTGCTGGGTGAAGTAGTCGAACAGCAACCGGGGTCGCTCGCTCAGCACCGCGACGGGGGTGTCCGAGCCCATCGCGCCGAGCGGTTCCGCGCCGTTCTGACCCATCGGGGTCAGCAGGATGCGGACCTCTTCCTCGGTGTATCCGAACGTGCGCTGACGTCGGGTGATCGAGGCGATCGGGTGCACGATGTGCTCGCGCTCGGGGAGCTCGGACAGGCGGACACGCCCGGCGTCGAGCCACTCCTGCCACGGGTGCAGCGAGGCGAGATCGGACTTGATCTCCTCGTCCTCGATGATTCGCCCCTGGGCGGTGTCGACCAGGAACATGTGTCCGGGCTGCAACCGCCCGCGGCGCTTGATGCGCTCGGGTTCGAAATCCAGCACACCGGTCTCGCTGCCGATCACGACGAGGCCGTCGGTGGTCTCGGTCCAGCGGCCCGGACGCAGCCCGTTGCGATCCAGGGTCGAGCCGACGAGGGTGCCGTCGGTGAAGATGAGCGCGGCCGGCCCGTCCCACGGCTCCATCTGGATGGAGTGGTAGTCGTAGAACGCACGAAGCTTCGGGTCCATGTCGGACTGCTTCTCGTACGCCTCCGGGACCATCATCAAGACGGCGTGCGGGAGCGAGCGGCCCGTGAGGGTGAGCAGCTCGAGGACCTCGTCGAACGAAGCCGAGTCGCTCGCGCCGTCGGTACAGATCGGAAGGAGCGGTCTGATGTCGCCGACCAGTTCGGACTCGAGCTGCGACTGCCGCGCGCGCATCCAGTTGCGGTTGCCGTTGACGGTGTTGATCTCGCCGTTGTGCGCCATCATGCGCAGCGGCTGCGCGAGCGGCCACGAGGGGAACGTGTTCGTCGAGTAGCGGGAATGGACCACCGCCAGCTCCGTGGCGAAGCGCTCGTCCTGCAAGTCGGGGTAGAACGGCTCGAGCTGCAAGGTCGTGACCATGCCCTTGTAACCGATCGTGCGCGAGGACAGCGACACGAAGTACGCGCCCGCCTCACTGCGGGATCGCTTGCGCAGTCGGTACGTGAGACGGTCCAGCGCGATACCGGAGACCGGGCCGCCCTCGGCGGGGCGCGCGGCCACGAAGAGCTGCTCGAACACCGGACGGGCCTCGAAGGCGAGACGTCCGAGGTTGTCGTCGGCGGTGGGGACCTCGCGCCAGCCGAGGACGGTGAGCCCCTCCTCGCCCGCGATCCGTTCGATCGTGGCCTTCTGGGTGTTGCGCGCGTCGGCCTCCTGCGGGAGGAAGGCCAGACCCGCGGCATACTCCCCCATCGGCGGGAGCGTGAACGGCACGACGTCGCGGAAGAACGCATCGGGCATCTGGGTGAGGATCCCCGCGCCGTCACCGGTTCCGGCGTCGGAGCCGATCGCCCCGCGGTGTTCCAGGTTGCGCAACGCGGTCAACGCCAGGTCGACGATGTCGTGACCGGGTTCGCCACGCAGGGTCGCGACCATCGCGAGACCGCAGGCGTCCTTCTCGAACGCCGGGTTGAACATGCCCTGGCGCTCGGGGAAGCCCCCGGACAGGGTCGATGACACGCCAGCCGAAGCGGCGCTGTGACGGGGGCTCGATGCCATACCTACCGTCCTCACGTTGATACTCAAGGGTGGGACGACGTCGGCCCGTGGTGCACGCGTTGCGGGGTGCTCTATTTCGTGGGGAGTGCGCTTGTGGCGTCTTGGGTGTCGGCTCCGGCTGACGGGGGTGCGCTGGTGTCGACGAAGTCTTCGGCCGATTGTACAGCGCCTTCAGGGCTCCACTCGCGACCGGAGACGTAGGGCGAGGGCTCGAGCCCGGGGTGGCGGCGCTTCTGCACGAAGAAGATGACCAGACCGAGGACGACCCCGGCGATGGCGGCCCATACGTTCGTCCGCAGTCCGAGGTAGATCTCACTCGGATCGATCCGGATCGACTCCCACAGGATTCGTCCCGCGCTGTACCAGACCAGGTACAGAGCGAACAGGCGTCCCCACTGCAGGGTGAACCGGCGACCGACCCAGAGGAGGAACAACACGCCCAGGCCGTTCCAGAGCACCTCGTAGAGGAACGTGGGGTGGAACAGGGTGTCCGGGGCGAGACCGGCGGGGAACGCCGAGTTCGCGGGGTCGATCTCAAGCCCCCACGGCAGGTCGGTGGGCAGTCCGAACAGCTCCTGGTTGAACCAGTTTCCGAAGCGCCCGATCGCCTGCGCGAGCAGGAGTCCCGGGGCCAGGGCGTCGGCGAAGGACCAGAAGCGGATGCCCGTCCAGCGGCATCCCAACCAGGCACCCACCGCACCTCCGATGAGCGCGCCGTAGATGGCGATGCCCCCCTCCCAGATGCGGAAGACGGCCCAGAAGTCGGCTCCTTCGCCGAAGTAGAATCCCGGGTGTGTCGCGACGTGGTAGATACGGGCCGCGATGATGGCCAGCGGGACCGCGAGCAGGGCGATGTCGATGACGACCCAGGGCTCGGCACCGCGCTTGGTCAGGCGGTGGTTGGTCAGGAGCACCGCGATGACGATCCCGGCGATGATGCACAGCGCGTAGAAGTGGATGCGCAGCGGTCCGAGATCGATGTAGCTGACGGTCGGGCTGGGGATGCTGGCGACCACGCTGAGGGCGGCGTTCATCATGTGGGCGGATCGTCCTTTTCGAGAGGGGGCGCCCTCGGAGGGCGCGAGCGGTCTGAGTCTAGTTCGCCGACGCGGACGTTCGGGCACCGGAGGCCAGGACCCGTGCCGTCTCCGCCAGGCCGTCGAGGCCGCCGTCTCGCAACGCCCGGACCAACGCGGTCCCCACGATGGCGCCGTCGGCGTAGTCGAGGACGCCTGCGACCTGGTCGGCCGTGGAGATGCCGATGCCCACGCACGCGTGTTCGGCGCCCTGGGCGCGCAGCCGCCCCACCAGGACTCGTGCGGCGGCGTCGAGTTCCGCCCGCTCGCCGGTGATGCCCATGGTGGAGACGGTGTAGACGAAGCCGGTGGAGTTCTGCACGACCAGGCGCAGTCGCGCGTCCGAAGAGGTCGGTGCGGCGAGGAAGATGCGGTCCAGACCGGTGCGGCGACTCGCGGCGATCCACTCCTCCCCCGCCTCCGGGGTGATGTCCGGCGTGATCAGTCCCGCCCCGCCCGCAGCGAGGAGATCGTCGGCGTAGCGGTCCACGCCGTACTGCACGACAGGGTTCCAGTACGTCATCACCAAGACGGGCACGTCGACGCGCCGCGTGATCTCCCGCACGGCCGTGAAGGTGTCGCGGAGACGGAACCCCGCGGCCAAGGCCGCCTGCGTGGCCTCCTGGATCACCGTGCCGTCCATCACCGGGTCGGAGTAGGGAGGGCCGAGTTCGAGGATGTCGGCACCGTTCTCGGCGAGGGCCACCGCGGCGTCGATGCTCGTCTGCAGGTCGGGGAACCCGAGCGGGAGGTACCCGACGAAGGCGCCACGCCCCTCTTGCTTGGCCGCGTCGATCGCGGCGGCGACACGCGATGTCACAGCTTCTCCCCCTCGCCCTTCGCGCCGTCGACGGGCGGTGCCGCCGCCGACGACGCGGCGTCCACGGCCGCGTCGTAGAGTTCGAAGTACCGCGCGGCGGTGTCCATGTCCTTGTCGCCGCGACCGGACAGGTTGACCGCGAGGATCGCATCCGGCCCCAGCTCGCGGCCGATCCGCAGCGCACCGGCCAACGCGTGCGCGGACTCGATGGCCGGGATGATGCCCTCGGTCTGCGAGAGGAGGCGGAGGGCCTGCATGGCCTCGTCGTCGGTGGCGGGGATGTAGTCGGCGCGTCCCAGGTCGGCGAGCCACGCGTGCTCGGGTCCGACGCCGGGATAGTCCAGTCCTGCGGAGATGGAGTGAGACTCGATCGTCTGGCCGTCCTCGTCCTGGAGGACGAACGTCTTCGCCCCGTGGAGCACGCCGGGTCGTCCCCGGCCGATGGAGGCCGCGTGGCGCGGAGTGTCGACACCGTCGCCGGCCGCCTCGACGCCGTAGAGGCGCACGTCCGTGTCGTCGAGGAACGCGTCGAACATGCCGATGGCGTTCGATCCTCCGCCCACGCACGCGAGGACGGCGTCGGGAAGCCGGCCGGTCTCCTCCAACAACTGGGCGCGCGCCTCTTCGCCGATGATCTTCTGGAAGTCGCGGACCATCGCCGGGAACGGGTGCGGACCGGCCGCGGTACCGAAGATGTAGTTGGTGGTCTCGACCGAGGCCACCCAGTCGCGGTAGGCGTCGTTGATGGCGTCCTTCAGAGTGCGGGAACCGGTGGTGACCGGGATCACCTCGGCTCCGAGCAGACGCATCCGCGCGACGTTCAGCGCCTGACGCTCGGTGTCGACCTCACCCATGTAAATGGTGCAGTCGAAGCCGAACAGGGCCGCCGCCGTCGCGGTGGCCACACCGTGCTGGCCCGCTCCCGTCTCGGCGATCACGCGGGTCTTACCCAGACGCCGGGTCAGCAGAGCCTGGCCCAGGACGTTGTTGATCTTGTGGGAACCCGTGTGGTTGAGGTCCTCCCTCTTGAGGAACACCCGCGCTCCCCCGGCGTGCGCGGCGAAACGGGGCACCTCGGTGAGGACCGAAGGACGGCCGGCGTAGGTGTGCAGGAGTCGGCGGAATTCGGCGAGGAAGGACTCGTCGGCCATGGCCGACTCGTATGCCTCGGTGAGTTCGTCGATCGCGGCGATGAGGGATTCGGGCATGTACCGGCCACCGAAGTCGCCGAAGAAGGGTCCGGGGGCGTCGCGCAGACTCATGCGCCGCTCCTTTCGGTGGGAGAGGAGACCGCCGCATCCGCTTTCAGGAACGCGGCGAGGGTGGCGACGGGATCGCCCGTGACGAGTGCTTCCCCGACGAGCACCACATCGGCGCCGGCCTGGCGGTAGTGCGCCACGTCGGCCGGGGCGAGCACGGCGGACTCGGCGATCTTGATGGCGTCGGCGGGCAGGCGCGGCGCCAGGCGACCGAAGAGATCCTTGTCGAGCTCGAAGGTCGACAGGTTGCGGGCGTTGACCCCCACCAGTCGGGCACCGATGTCCGCGGCACGATCGACCTCCTCGGCGCTGTGTGTCTCCACCAGCGGTGTCATGCCGAGCTGGACGGTGAGATCGTGCAGGCGGCGGAGCTCGTCCTGTTCCAGTGCGGCCACGATCAGCAAGACCAGGTCCGCACCGGCTGCGCGGGCCTCCAGCACTTGGTAGTCCGTCGCGATGAAGTCCTTGCGCAGCACCGGCACCGTGACGGTGTCACGCACGGCCTCCAGGTCGGCGAGGCTCCCCTTGAAGCGGCGTCCCTCGGTGAGCACCGAGATCGCCGATGCGCCGCCCTGCTCATACCGGGACGCCTGGTGTGCGGGGTCGGGGATCTCGGCGAGATCACCTCGTGATGGGCTGGCGCGTTTGACCTCGGCGATGATCTTGACGCGATCGGCCGGAGCCAGCGCCGCGAGCGCGTCGCGCGCGGGGGGCTGTGCGAGGGCGACCTTCTCGACCGAGGCGAGCGGGCGCTCGCGTTCACGGGCTTCGGCGTCCGCCACCGCGCCGGCCGTCAGGTCGGCGAGCACGCTCAGTGCTCTTTCGCGGTGTACTTCGGACCGTTCACGCCATAGCCGGCCTTGGCCATGACCCAGCCGACGACGAGACCCACGACCACAAGCACGGCCGAAGCCCACACGAGCCACGGGATGTCCAGGAAGAAGGCCGTCGTGCCGATGGCGAAGCCGACGAGCATGATGACCACAGCGGTCCAAGCTGCGGGTGAGTGGCCGTGGCCGGGATCGCCGTTGGGGTTGCTCATGGATCTCCTCCGTTTGCGCGGGTCGTTCAAGTCTATCGGGTCAGGACGTCGGATCCTCGCCCCGTGAGAGGTCGTCCCACGAGTCGATCGCGTCGCGCGGCCGCGACGGGTCGGCGCCGGGACCGGCCGACTCCGTCGCGTCGTCGGCGACCCCCTGACGGTAGCGACGCCCGCTCCCGGTCCACCGGTGCGCGGTGACGAGGGTGAGAACGCCGGCGAGGACGATGACGACGGCCACCACCGCGGTCAGTACGGGCCAAGGGGTGAGGGCGGTGGAGGAGACCAGATCGCGCACCGCCTGTGGCCCTGTGATCCCGGTCGCCTCCGTCACGGTGGACGCGTACGTCTCCACGGGGGTGTCGATCGCCACGCGTGCGGACGCGACGGCGACCACGGCGCCGAGCAGCCCGGTGAGCACCCCGAAGGCGTAGACGAGGACGCGGCCGACGATCGTCAGAGCAGCTCCGAGCGCCAACGCGGCGAGGCTGAGGGGCGCGAGCACCGGGACGGCGTCGGCGCCTGCGACGGGAAGCTGTTCACCCTCGACCGACGCGAGGGTCACGACGAGCCAGGTCTGGGTGGAGGATATGACCCCGAGCGCTCCGGCGACGAGGATCATGAGCACCGCAAGGCTGCGCGGGCGTCGCGTCATCCCTCGACCACCGGGGACAGGTCGTCGGCGTCGAAACAGGCCCGGGTACCGGTGTGGCAGGCCGGCCCGTGCTGTTCGACGCTGACGAGGATCGCGTCGCCGTCGCAGTCGAGCCGCATGCCGCGGACCTCCTGGTAGTGGCCCGATGTGTCGCCCTTTCGCCAATACTTCTGACGGGACCGCGACCAGTACGTCACCCGGCCCTGCGTCAGAGTTCGGCGGAGTGCCTCGGCGTCCATCCACCCGAGCATGAGCACTTCCCGCGTGTCCCACTGCTGCACGATCGCGGCGACGAGGCCGTCGGCGTTGAAGGCGACGCGGGCGATCTTGTCGTCCACGCTCTCGGTCATGCGTCCTCCCCCGTGGCCAGGCGGCTGTCGCGCACGTCGATCCCGTCGGCGCGCATCGCACGCTTGACCTCTCCGACCGAGCACTGACCCGAGTGGAAGACGGAAGCGGCCAGCACCGCGTCCGCTCCGGCGCGCACGGCGGGTGCGAAGTGCTCGACGGCGCCGGCGCCCCCGGAGGCGATCACCGGCACGGAGGAGATCTCGCGCATGAGAGAGACCAGCTCGAGGTCGAAGCCCTCCTTGGTGCCGTCGGCGTCGATGGAGTTGACCAGGAGCTCGCCGGCGCCGCGTTCGATGGCCTCGCGCGCCCACGAGAGGGCGTCGCGGTCGGTCTCGGTGCGTCCGCCGTGCGTGGTGACCACGAAACCCGAGGGTGTCGTCGGCGACCGCTTGACGTCGAGGGAGAGCACCAGCACCTGTGCCCCGAAGCGGTCGGCGATCTCGTCGATGAGGGCCGGGCGCCGGATGGCGGCGGAGTTGACCCCGACCTTGTCGGCGCCGACACCCAGGAGGCGGGCGACATCCTCGTGCGTGCGCACGCCGCCGCCGACGGTCAGGGGGATGAAGACCTGCTCCGCCGTGCGCTGAACCACGTCGTAGGTCGTGGAGCGCTCGTCGACGGTCGCGGTGACGTCCAGGAAGGTGAGCTCATCGGCGCCCTGCGCGAAGTACAACCGGGCGAGCTCCACGGGGTCGCCCATGTCTCGGAGGTTCTCGAAGTTGACCCCCTTCACCACGCGGCCGGCGGCGACGTCCAGGCACGGGATGACGCGGCACACGACCGACATCTCAGATCCTCGCGTTGTGGATGGCCGTCACGAGGATCGCCCGTGCACCGAGCTGGTACAGCTCGTCCATGACACGGTTGACGCTCGAGCGGGCCACCATCACCCGCACGGCGACCCACTCCGGGTCCCGCAGCGGCGAGATGGTCGGCGACTCGATCCCGCCGGCGATCTCGACGGCACGGTCGACCAGGGACGCGGGCAGGTCGTAGTCGACCATGACATAGCGGCGCGCCACCATGACCCCGCGCAGTCTGCGCAGCAGGGTCTCGGTACCCGGTGCATCCTCCGGGCCGCTGATCAAGACCGCTTCGGACTGGAGCAGCGGGGGCCCGAAGACCTCGAGACCGGCCTGGCGCAGGGTCGTGCCGGTCTCGACGACATCGGCGACGGCGTCGGCCACACCGAGACGGACGGCAGACTCCACCGCACCGTCGAGCGGCACGAGGTCCACGGCGACGCCGTGTGCATCGAGGAAGGCGTCGACCAGGCCCGGGTACGAGGTGGCGATGCGGCTTCCCTCGAGGTCGGTCAGCTCGCCGAACGACCCGGGAGGGGCGGCGAACCGGAACGTGGACCCGGCGAAGCCGAGGGCCTCGATCTCGCGGGCGCCGGGCATGCGCGCGTCTTTCAGCAGATCGCGACCGGTGATGCCGACATCGAGTGCACCCGATCCGACGTAGGTCGCGATGTCTTTCGGGCGCAGATAGAAGAACTCGACACCGTTGGCCGGGTCGGCTTTGTGCAGCTCCTTCGAGTCACGACGACCGGTGTACCCGGCCTCGGCGAGCATGGTCGCCGAGGTCTCGGCGAGCGAGCCCTTGTTGGGCACGGCGATGCGAAGCATGGTGAGTGGACTTTCTTCTCCGGCGGCGGGTGGGGGGATGCGCTCAGAGATGTCGGTAGACATCCTGCAGGCTCAGCCCCTTGGCGAGCATGAGCACCTGCAGGTGGTAAAGGAGTTGCGAGATCTCCTCGGCGGCCGCGTCGTCGGACTCGTACTCCGCGGCCATCCAGACCTCAGCGGCCTCCTCGACGATCTTCTTGCCGATGGCATGCACGCCGGCATCCAGCTGCGCCACCGTCCCCGACCCTTCGGGTCGTTCCGCGGCCTTGGCCGCAAGCTCGCCGAACAGGCCGTCGAAGGTCTTCACCTCTCCAGCGTACCGAACTCCCGCACCCCGACCGTCCGTCGGACTCCCGGATGCGCCCCGGCGCGGGTTCAGTGGCGATGCGCATGCCCGGCGCGTGAGCGCAGCGCGGCGATCGCGGCATCCGGTTCGTCTGCGCCGAACACGGCCGAACCGGCGACGAAGGTGTCGGCTCCGGACTCCGCCGCCTGCGCGATCGTCGATTCCGCGATCCCGCCGTCGACCTGCAGCCAGACGCGCGAACCGACCGACCGTGCGTGATCGGCGAGGGCTCGCAACTTGGGCATCGTCTCGGGGCGGAAGGACTGTCCGCCGAACCCGGGCTCGACGGTCATGACGAGGATCTGGTCGAATTCGTCGAGGACCTCGAACAGCCCCTCGACCGGTGTGTCCGGTTTGACCGCGACACCGGCGCGTGCGCCGATCTGTCGCAGCCGTCGCGCCAGCGCCACCGGTTCGGTGGACGCCTCGAGGTGGAACGTCACCGACGCCGCGCCGATCTCCGCATAGCCCGGCGCCCAACGCTCGGGTTCGTCGATCATCAAGTGCACGTCCAGCGGGACCGGGCTGGTCGCCTGGATGCGTTCGACCATCTGCGGTCCGAACGTCAGATTGGGCACGAAGTGGTTGTCCATCACATCCACGTGCACGAAGTCCGCCGACGCGATTCGGGCGAGCTCGGCCTGCATGTTGACGAAGTCGGCCGCGAGGATGCTGGGATTGATGCGGATGTCGCTCACACCCCCATTATTCTTCCCCCGCCGCCTCACGCACGTCGACGGAGCAAAGTGATGGACATCGCATCGGTGTTGTGCCGGTGTGGCCACAGTTGTGCGCGGCCGGATCCGTCCGTCTGCTCCGCGAGGTCGGGCTCGGAGACGGCCAGCCGCCGCACGACATCACGTGCGTCGAGCTCCTCGATCGCGTCGCCGAACCGACGGCGAACCTCGGCGACGACGCCGGCGGTCTCGGCCAGATGCGGGGAACAGGTGACATAGGCGACGACCCCACCGGGGGCGAGCGCCTCGATCGAACCCGTCAGCAACGCACTCTGCAACGCGGTCAATTCGGGCACGTCACCCGGCGCCTTGCGCCACCGCGCCTCGGGCCGGCGTCGCAGGGCACCCAGGCCCGTGCAGGGCGCGTCCACCAAGATCCGGTCGTATGTGCCCGGGCGCTCCGCGGTGAGGTCGCGTCCGTCGCGCTCGGTCACCTCGACCTCCAGCGGGACACCGGCGATGGATCGCCGCACGAGTCCGGCCCGCGCCGGAGACACCTCGTTCGCGTCCAGGCGCGCCCCTGCGGACAGTGCCTCCGCGGCGAGGATCGCCGTCTTCCCGCCCGGTCCGGCGCACAGGTCGAGCCAACGCTCCCCCTCCTGCACCGGACGTGACCGCGTCAGGGCGAGAGCGGCCAGCTGCGACCCCTCGTCCTGGACCCGCACGCGTCCGCCCGAATCGGTGACGGCGGCCTCGGGCGCGCCGCCGCCGAGGCGGAAGCCCAGCGGCGAGAACGGCGTCCGTCTGGCCTCCGGGCCGGGTTCCGCGAGGCCGGTGAGGGCCGCCATCGTCACCCGTGGGGCGACGTTGTCGGCGGTCAGCAACGCGTCCAGTTCGTCCGCGCGCCCCTCGGCGGCCAGCGCACGGCGGAACGCACGGATGACCCACACCGGATGGGAGGTGGCCAAGGCGATCGCTTCGTCGTCCGACCTCGCGGTACGCACCACGCGGTCCGACCACTCGCCCGGCGTGTCGCGGGACACGCGCCGGAGGACGGCGTTGGCGAACCCCGCGGCGCCACGCCCGCCGGCGCGTCGGGCCAGGGTCACGGATTCATTCACGGCGGCGTGCGAAGCGACCCGCGTGGCCAGCAGCTGGTGGACACCGAGTCGGAGGGCGTCGAGGATCCCGGGATCGATGCTCGAAGGCGCCCGGTCGGCGGCGATGCCGATCACCGCGTCGTAGGTGCCCCGACGTCGCAGTGTCCCGTAGGTCAGTTCGGTGGCCAGCGCCGCGTCGGCCTCGGACAGGCCCGCCCGTTCGATCGCGGTCGGCAGCAGCAGGTTCGCATACGCGTCGGACTCGTGGACCGCACGGAGTGTGTCGTAGGCGACCTGCCGCGCGCCGGTCATGAGTCGACCCTGAGCTCGTCACGGCGTAGACCGCGCCACCAGTCGGCGGCCGACATGGCGCCCCGGCCGGCGGGCTGGACCTCGAGGAGGGCGATCGCGCCGTCGCGGGTGCCCACCAGCACACGTTTGTCCGCCCACACCACCTGTCCCGGCTCGAGGTGACCGACGTCGTGGACCGCCTCGGCACGGAGGACCTTCAGCCGCGCGCCGTCGACCGTGGTGTGCGCACCGGGCTCGGGAGTGGTGCCCCGGATCCGGTCGAGCACGCGCCCGGTGGGTTCTTCCCACCGGATACGACCGTCGTCGATGGTCAGTTTGGGGGCCAGCGTGGGCTCACCGGTCTGCGGGCGCGCGAGGGCGTTCCCGGCGGCGATTTCGTCGACGACCTCCAGCAGCAGCTCCGCACCGTGCTCCGCGAGACGGTGGAGCAGTTCTCCGGCGGTCTCCTCGGGGTGTACAGGTACCTCCCGTTGCGCGAAGACGTCGCCGGCATCGAGCGCGGCCACCAGGCGGAACACGGCCGCCCCGGTGACACGGTCGCCCGCGATGAGGGCGTGCTGCACCGGTGCCGCGCCCCGCCAGCGGGGCAGGAGGCTGAAGTGCAGGTTGATCCAGCCGTGTGCCGGCACGCTCAGCAGGGGCTCGCGCACAAGCCCGCCGTAGGCGACGATCACCCCCAGATCCGGGCCGACCTCCGAGATCCGGGCCGTGGCGTCCTCATCGAGGCGCGCGGTCTTGAGGGTGTCGATCCCGAGCTCCTGCGCCGCGGCGGCGACCGGTGACGGGGTCAGCACGCGCTTGCGGCCGCGCGGCGCATCGGGACGTGTGATCACCGTGGCGATCTCGTGGGAGCTGCGCGCGAGGGCGGACAGCGAGGGGACAGCCGGGTCGGGTGTGCCGGCGAAGACGAGACGCATGGACTCCTCACAGATCGAGATCGGGTACGTCGACCCGGACTCTGAGTGTATTGCCGGGGGTGCGGACACGCCCCTTGGCGGGCTTGCGGGAACGAAGGGCGGCCGCGACGAGTGAGGATCGCAGGCTCTGCGCCACGGCGGGACCGACGGCGTAGTCGAAGCGTACGAGCGCGCGCACTCCCCCGCCCTCGGTCTCGACCGGTCCGAGGATGCTGCCGTCGTCGAGCCGGTCGACATCGGAGCGGACAGTGGCCAGCGCCTCGGTCACGGCGCGCCGGTCTCCTTCGAGCGCCGCGACGCGGACCGTCGGGGGCATCCGCAACGGTGCCCGTTCGGCCAGTTCGGCGCGGGCGTATGCGGGCTGGTTCCATGTCGCGAACGCCCGCGCGACGGGACCGGCGACACCCACCAGATGGACGGGGGCGCCGGGCGCGGCCAAGGCGGCGGCGTTGGACCACCACCGGAGACAGGACTCCCCGATGCGGAGGTCCTCCGCCAACAACATCCGCTCGGCGTCCAACAAGACGACGGCACGGTATCCGCCCTCGGCGATCGGCTCTGCGCCGCGCGTGGCCACCACCACCGAGGGCCGGCCGTCGACATGGGTGACGGGATGCTCGCCGTCGGCGACGACGATCCGCACGCCGGCGAACGCCCGTCCCAGTTCGTCCGCCGTGCGTTCACTGCCCGAAGACGCCATACGCAGGGTCGTCCCCGCGCACTCCGCACAGGTCCACGCGGGCGCCGAACGTCCACACCAGCCGCATGCCGGGACGGCCCCGTGGCGCACCGCGCGGAGGGGTCCGGCGCAGTGCGCGCATCGTGCCGGATGACGGCAGGAGGCGCAGACCAGGACGGGTGCATAGCCGGGCCGCGCAACCTGCACGAGCACCGGGCCGTGCTGCAGCGCCTCGCGTGCTGCGGCGAACGCCGCCGAGGGGATGCGCTGACCGCGGCCTTCGCCCTCCCGGGTGGCGCTGAGGAGGGTCTTGGGGATGACGCGGCGGGCCGGCGCGATCTCGTGCAGCCATCCCACCGACACCAGGCGTTCGACGTCGGTGGTCCGGGTGAGCCCCGCAAGGACCAGTGCGCACCCCTCCGCCTCTTGCCGTACGAGGGCGGCGTCGCGGGCGTGGACCCCCGGGCTGAGCGGTTCGGCCAGCAGCGGATCCCCGTCATCCCAGATGATCACCGCGCCGAGCGCCGCCGCCGGGGCGTACACCGCAGACCGGTTGCCGACGACGACACATGGCGCCTCGGCGAGCATGCGGAGGTAGGCCGCATACCGCGCCGGACCGCTCTGCCGGGCGTCCGATCGGACGACCGCCTCGTCGGGGAGCCGCGCACGCAGGACCTTCTCGACCTGATCCTGGTCCCGGTGATCGGGCACGACGATGATCGTGCTGCGGCCTCGTGACAGTCCCTCGACGGCCATCGCGGCGAGTATGTGGGCCCAGGAGCCCACATACGGGGTGTGCGCCCCGTCCCCTTCCGAAGTGACCGGCTCGACGCCCGGCGGCGCCGACATCGCTCCGCGCCCGCCCGTGCGGAGCAGGTCTTCGGCGCCGGGGAAGACCGACAGTCGCTCGTAGGCCCACGCTCGCGCGACGTCGTCGACGCGGGGCGTCGGGACCGTGCCGGCGGACAGGTGTGCCTTCTCGGCACGCACCATGCGACGAGGAACGGCCACTTTCAGCACTCCGCTGGCCGATCCTGCGGAGCGATCGGCGACCCGCCGTGCGAGCGCGTAGAGACGCTCGGGCAGCACCGGAACAGGTGAGACGACCTCATCCACGTCGGACAGCGGCCGGTCGGAGGGCTCCTCGTCGACGATTTCGACGATCCATCCCTCCACGGTTCGCCCGGCCGTGCGTAGCGGCACCTTGACCCGGACGCCGGCGGACGCGCTGTCGACGAGCTCCCGCGGGACGGCGTAGTCGAAGAGCCGGTCCAGCTGGGGCAGCGGGGAATCGACCAGCACCCGCGCCACGCGGCGGGCCGACACCTCAGAGTCCGGCGGCGGCGCGAAGCTCGTCGACGCGGTCGGTGCGCTCCCACGTGAAGGTCGGGAGGTCCCGCCCGAAGTGCCCGTATGCCGCCGTCTCCGCGTAGATCGGACGTTGCAGGTCGAGCCGGTCGATGATCGCCTTCGGTCGCAGGTCGAACACGTCCCGGATGGCACGGGTGATGGTCTCGTCGGCGACGTGACCCGATCCGAAGGTCTCCACGTACAGACCGACCGGACTGGCCTTGCCGATCGCGTACGCGACCTGTACCTCGATGCGGTCCGCGAGTCCCGCCGCGACGGCGTTCTTGGCGACCCAGCGCATCGCGTACGCCGCCGAGCGGTCCACCTTCGACGGGTCCTTCCCGCTGAAGGCGCCGCCGCCGTGGCGGGAGGCCCCTCCGTAGGTGTCGATGATGATCTTGCGTCCGGTGAGGCCGGCGTCGCCCTTGGGCCCGCCCACCACGAACGGTCCGGCGGGGTTGATGAAGTACTGCACGTCGGGCAGATCGAGCCCGGTGTCGGCCAGCACGGGGTCGATGACCTCCGCGCGCACCCGCTCGCGGAGGTCATCCTGCGAGATGTCCGGATGGTGCTGCGTGGACAACACGACCGACTCGACGGTTTTCGGCACACCGCCGTCGAACCCGAGGGTCACCTGCGTCTTGCCGTCGGGGCGCAGGAACGGCAACCGCCCGCCTCGACGCAGGTCGGCGAGTCGCTCGGCCATGCGATGGGCGGTCCATGCCGCGATGGGCATGAGCTGCGGCGTCTCGTCGGTGGCGTACCCGAACATGATGCCCTGGTCGCCGGCGCCCTGTTCGTCGGCCGGATCCACCGACCCGCGCTCACGCTGTTCGAACGCCTTGTTCACGCCCGCGGCGATGTCCGAAGACTGTGCGCCGATCGAGACGCTCACCCCGCAGGAGTCGCCGTCGAAACCCGTCTCGCTACTGGTGTAGCCGATGCGGTTGACGACATCGCGCACTATCGCGGGGATCTCCACGTAGGCGCGGGTGGAGACCTCGCCGGCCACGTGGACGAGCCCGGTGGTGACGAGGGTCTCGACCGCCACACGACCCTCCGGGTCCTCGGCGAGGATCGCATCGAGGATGCTGTCGGAGATCTGGTCGCAGATCTTGTCGGGATGCCCCTCGGTCACGGACTCGGAGGTGAACAGGCGCAGGTTGCTCATCGGGGCTCCAGGAAGACGGGGATCACGGTCGCGGGCAGTATGACATCACCGGCCGACATGACGTGGTCATGCGGCCGGTGATGTCGGCGGGATCACTCGGCGGCGCGAAGGCGCAGCTTGTCCTCGTGGATCTCGTGCATGGCGATCGTGAGCGGCTTGTCCTCGACGGTCGAGTCGACCAGCGGCCCGACGTTGTCGAAGAGGTTGCCCTCGTGCAGATCGGAGTAGTAGTCGTTGATCTGACGCGCACGCTTGGATGCGTAGATCACGAGCTGGTACTTCGAATCGACCTTCTCGAGGAGAGCGTCGATGGGGGGCTCGATGATGCCCTGATTCGTTCCGGCCATGGGGAACCTCCTGGTTCGGACGGTGGCGGTGAGTCGACGGCGCGTCAGGCGCGCGACGAGTACCGCGCGGGCGCTTCGGACAATTCTACGACCTTGCGGGCGGCTTCGGCGACGGTGTCGTTGACGACACGATGGTCGAACTCGTTCTGCGCGGCCAATTCGACCTTCGCCGTACGCAGTCTGCGGGCCCGTTCCTCGTCATCCTCCGTGCCCCGCCCGACCAAACGCTCGACCAGTTCGTCCCAGCTGGGAGGGAGGAGGAACACCAGTGTCGCGGCCGGGTCCGCCGCCCGCACCTGGCGCGCACCCTGCAGGTCGATCTCCAGCAGCACACTCCGCCCGTCGGCGAGGGCGGCCTCGATCGGGCGTCGAGGGGTGCCGTACCGATATCGGTTGTGCACTGTCGCGAATTCCAGCAGCTCGCCGTCGGCGATCATCCGGTCGAACTCGTCGTCGTCGACGAAGTAATAGTGGGTGCCGTCCACCTCACCGGGGCGGGGAGGCCGTGTCGTCGCCGAGACCGACAGATGGATCTCCGGGTGATGGGCGGCGATGTGTGCGGCGACCGTCCCCTTCCCGACAGCGGTCGGCCCGGCGAGCACGACGAGACGGCTACGACCGGCACGCGGCCGTACCGGCGGGAACCGGTCGTCGAGCCACGCCGCGAGGGCCGCGCGCTGGCGTGCACCCAGGCCGCCGAGGCGTTTGACCGGCGAGATGCCGAGCTCGCCGAGCACCCGGTCGCGCTTTCCGGCGCCGATCGCCGGCAACGCCGTCAGGAACTCCGTCACCCGCAGCGTCGCCGCCGGGGCATCCCCCGGATCCGCGCTGCGCTCGAGCACGTCCTGGGGCGCGACGACCCGCATCGCGATGTCCTTCTTCAGCGCCGCGCGGGCGCGGCGCGCTTGGACCGCCCGCCGCGAGGCGGCGATCCGGTCGACGTCAGGAGGTCGTGAGGTGACGGTCATCGCTCGCTCCCGTAGTGCTCAGAGCGGTCTCGGATGGCTCCGGCGAGGCCGTCCGGCCCCGCCGAGAGGATGCTGCGGCTCTCGCTCGCGATGACCGTCGGGGCGTCCGCCCCGAAGATCCCCACGAGGTCCTGCGCCCGGGCGCCCTGGAAGCCGAAGCCGGGCGCGAGGATGGGCGCGGGTGGCCCGGTCACGGCGAGGCCGGTCTCGTGCCAAGAGACCGTGGCGCCGATCACGACTCCGACGCCTCCCCACTCGCCCGGCGCGGTGAGGCGGCCGTTGAGCGCGCCGACCTCGTCGAGCACCGCACGCGCGACGGTCCGGCCGCCCTCGGCTCGGGAACGCTGGAGCGCCACCCCCTCGGGGTTGCTCGTCGCCACGAGGGCGAACAGCCCCTTTCCGTGCGCGTACGCCAGCTCGGCGGCCGAGGCGAGTGCACCGACGCCGAGGTACGGGTTGACCGTCAGAGCGTCGGCCTCCAGCGGGGAACCCGGCGTCAGCCACGCCTCGGCGTACGCCTGCATGGTCGAGCCGATGTCGCCACGCTTTGCGTCGGCGATCGTGATCAGGCCGGCCTCCCGTCCTGCGCGCAGCACGTCCTCGAGGGCGGCGAAGCCGGTCGACCCGTAGCGCTCGAAGAACGACACCTGCGGTTTGACGATCGCCACCTGCGCATCGGCCGCCGCGTCGATCACGCGGAGGCCGAACTCGCGGGCGCCGACCGCGCTGACGGGGAGGCCCCAGTCGGCGAGCAGCCCCGGGTGCGGGTCGATCCCCACGCAGAGCGGACCGCTCGTGGTGAGGACCGACCGCACTCGTTGCCCGAAGCCCGTCATGCGCGTCGGCCGCGGTCCGCGGCGTACTCCTGGAGGCTCCGCACCTCGAACCCCTCGCGCAGCGCCGGCAGGGCACTCACCGCGGCACCGAGGAGAGCGATCGTGGTGAACAGGGCCTTGTCCGCCGCCACCGCCGCCGCACGGATCTCATATCCGTCGGCGCGTGCCATGCCCCCCGACGGTGTGTTCACGACCATGTCGATGCTGCCGGCGTTGATCAGGTCGACCACGTTCGCGCCACCGGACTCCTGGGTCTCGGAGTACTTCGCCACAACCTTCACCGCGATACCGTTTCGTGCCAGGATCTCCGCGGTCCCCTCGGTGGCCACGAGATCGAATCCGAGCTCGCGCAGCCGATGGGCCGGGAGGATGATCGCGCGCTTGTCGTCGTCGGCGACCGAGATGAACACGGTCCCGGAGGTCGGCATCCCACCGTAGGCGGCCTGCTGGCTCTTTGCGAACGCGGTCGGGAAGTCGCGGTCGATCCCCATCACCTCGCCGGTCGAGCGCATCTCGGGGCCGAGGAGCGAGTCGACCGTCTCGCCGTCCGCGGTGCGGAAGCGCTTGAACGGGAGCACCGCCTCCTTCACGGACACCGGCGCGTCCAGCGGCACGCGCGAGCCGTCGGCCGCGGGAAGGAGCCCTTCGTCGATCAGCCCGGCGATGCTCGATCCGGCCATCACGCGCGAAGCCGCCTTGGCCAGCGGGATGCCCAGCGCCTTGGACACGAACGGAACCGTGCGACTGGCCCGCGGGTTCGCCTCGATGACGTACAGGACACCGGCGCTGATCGCGAACTGCACGTTCAGCAGGCCCCGCACCCCGATGCCCTGCGCGATCGCGAGGGTCGCGGTACGGACACGGTCCACATCGGTGCGTCCCAGTGAGATCGGCGGGAGCGTGCAACTCGAATCGCCGGAGTGGATGCCGGCTTCCTCGAGGTGCTCCATGACACCCCCGATGTAGAGCTGTTCGCCGTCGAAGAGGGCGTCGACGTCGATCTCGATCGCGTCGTCGAGGAACCGATCCACGAGCAGGGGCAGGCCGGGACCGATGATGGCCTGATCTGCGATCCGGACGAAGTAGTCGTGCAGGCTCGCCGTGTCGTAGACGATCTCCATACCGCGACCACCGAGGACGAAACTCGGACGCACCAGGACCGGGTAGCCGATGTCCTCGGCCACGGCGACGGCCTCGTCGACATCCGTCGCCGTCCCGTGCCGGGGCGCGACCAGGCCCGCCGCGTCGAGGATGCCGCTGAACAGCCCACGCTCCTCCGCGAGGTCGATCGCGGCCGGGCTGGTTCCCAGGATCGTGTACCCGGCATCCTCGATGCCCTTCGCCAGCCCGAGGGGGGTCTGACCACCCAATTGGCAGACCACGCCGAGGATCTCCCCCGACCGCGATTCGGCGTGCAGCACCTCGAGGACGTCCTCGAGGGTCAACGGCTCGAAGTAGAGCCGGTCGGAGGTGTCGTAGTCGGTCGAGACCGTCTCCGGGTTGCAGTTGACCATGATCGTCTCGTAGCCGGCGTCGCTGAGCGCGAACGAGGCGTGGACGCAGGAGTAGTCGAACTCCACACCCTGGCCGATACGGTTCGGTCCCGAGCCGATGATGACCACCTTCGTGCGCTGCGACGGCGTGACCTCCGTCTCGGTGTCATAGCTCGAGTAGTGGTAGGGCGTGAGGGCGGGGAACTCGCCCGCGCACGTGTCGACCGTCTTGTAGACGGGGCGGATGTCCAGCCCGTGGCGCACTCCACGCACCTCGGCTTCGTCCACGCCGCGCAACTGGGCGATCTGCGCGTCCGAGAAGCCGTGGTCCTTCGCCAGGCGCAGGACGGCGGAGTCCAGCTCGGCAGCGCCACGGATCTCCTCCGCGACCTCGTTGATGAGCGCCATCTGGTCCAGGAACCAGGGGTCGATGCTCGTCGCGTCGAAGGCCTGCGCGACCGTCGCGCCCTTGCGCATCGCCTGCTGCAGCACGACGATCCGCCCGTCGGTCGGGGTCTTGGCGATCTCCAGCAACTCCTCCACGGTGCGCTCCTCTTCGCCCCAGTGGAAGCTCGAACCGCGCTTCTCGAGCGATCGGAGGGCCTTCTGCAGCGCGGTGGTGTAGTTGCGTCCGATCGCCATCGCCTCACCGACCGACTTCATGGTCGTCGTGAGGGTGGTGTCGGCCTTCGGGAACTTCTCGAAGTTGAAGCGGGGCACCTTCACCACGACGTAGTCAAGCGTCGGCTCGAAGCTCGCGGGAGTGACCTTCGTGATGTCGTTGGGGATCTCGTCCAACCGATAGCCGATGGCGAGCTTCGCGGCGATCTTCGCGATCGGGAAGCCCGTCGCCTTGGACGCAAGCGCGGACGAACGGGACACGCGGGGATTCATCTCGATGACGATGATGCGCCCGGTGGCCGGATCGACGGCGAACTGGATGTTGCACCCGCCGGTGTCCACCCCCACCGCGCGGATGATGTCGATGCCGATGTCGCGCAGCTTCTGGTACTCGCGGTCGGTGAGGGTCAGTGCCGGCGCCACCGTGATCGAGTCGCCGGTGTGCACGCCCACCGGGTCGACGTTCTCGATCGAGCAGACGACGACCGTATTGTCGGCGCTGTCCCGCATCAGCTCGAGCTCGTACTCCTTCCAGCCGAGGATCGACTCCTCGAGCAGGACCTCGTGTGTGGGAGAGTCGCGCAAGCCCGCGCCGGCGATGCGGCGCAGGTCGGACTCGTCGAATGCGAAGCCGCTACCCAGGCCCCCCATGGTGAACGAGGGACGCACCACCAGGGGGTAGCCGAGTTCCCCGGCCCCCGAGATGACCTCGTCCATGGTGTGGCAGATGCGGCTCTGCGCGACGTCGGCACCGGATTCGATGACGAGCTCCTTGAAGACCTGGCGGTCCTCCCCCTTGCGGATCGCGTCGACGTTCGCTCCGATGAGTTCCACGTCGTACTTCTCGAGGATCCCGCGGTCGTGCAGGGCCATCGCGGCGTTCAGTGCCGTCTGACCGCCCAAGGTCGGCAGGATCGCGTCGGGCTTCTCCTTCGCGAGGATCGTCTCGATGACCTCGGGCGAGATCGGTTCGATGTAGGTCGCGTCGGCGAAGTCGGGGTCGGTCATGATCGTCGCGGGGTTGGAGTTCACGAGGATCACCCGCACCCCCTCCTCGCGGAGGACGCGGCACGCTTGGGTGCCGGAGTAGTCGAACTCGCATGCCTGACCGATCACGATCGGGCCGGAACCGATCACGAGGACGGACTGGATGTCATCGCGCTTGGGCATCAGAGGCCACCCTCCTGGGCGTCGTTGTGTCGGGCGGACAGGGTGTCGGTCACCATGTCGCGGAAGCGGTCGAACAGGTAGTTCGCATCGTGCGGGCCTGCTGCCGCCTCGGGGTGGTACTGAACGCTGAAGGCCGGGATGTCCAAGGCGCGGATCCCCTCCACGACCTGGTCGTTCAGCCCGATGTGGCTGACCTCCACACGGCCGTAGCCGTGGGGGCTGTCGACGGTACCTTCCAGTGGGGCGTCGACGGCGAACCCGTGGTTCTGCGACGTGATCTCCACGCGGCCTGTCGCCTTGTCCAGCACGGGCTGGTTGATGCCGCGGTGCCCGAAGGGGAGCTTGTAGGTGCCGAAGCCGAGTGCGCGGCCCAGGAGCTGGTTTCCGAAGCAGATGCCGAAGAACGGCAGCTTGGCATCCAGGATGCCGCGCAGCAGCTGCACGTGGGCGTCGCTGGCGGCCGGGTCGCCGGGCCCGTTCGAGTAGAACGCGGCGACCGGGTCGATCGCGAGGATGTCCTCGACGGTCGCGCTCTGCGGGAAAACGTGCACGTCGAAACCGCGCGCGGCGAGATTGACGATGGTGGCCTGCTTGACGCCGAGGTCGAGCACCGCGAGGTTTCCGATGCGCTCGCCCTGAGCCGGGGTGACCTCCACCGCGGCGACGGAGACCTCTGCGGACAGGTTGCGCCCCGTCATCTCGGGCGCTTCGCGCACGATGCGCAGCTGCTCCTCCGCGTCCAGGGCGGCCGCGTCACCGGAGAACACACCGCCGCGCATACTGCCGACCGACCGGATCCGGCGGGTGACCGCGCGCGTGTCGACGCCGCTGATCCCCACGATCCCATCGGCCGCGAGCGAGTCGTCGAGCGACTCCTCGGAGCGCCAGTTGGACACGATGCGGGAGGGGTCGCGCACGATGTAGCCGGCGACCCAGATGCGTCGCGACTCTCGGTCCTCGGCGTTCATGCCGGTGTTGCCGATGTGCGGCGCCGTCTGCAGCACGATCTGACCGGCGTACGACGGATCGGTGAGGGTCTCCTGGTAGCCGGTCATGCCGGTGGCGAAGACGACCTCGCCGAGGGTCGTCCCGCGCGCGCCGTAGGCGCGCCCCGGGTGTCGGGAACCGTCTTCCAGGACGAGGACCGCGGGGTCTGTGGTCAGCAGCGAAGTCATGCGTCTGCTCCTGTCGGGGTGAGGGATGCGCCGAGGGCGTCGGCGAGAGCGCGGGCCGAGGAGTCCTGCGGCCGGAGGTAGGTGTCGACGACAGTGTCGTCGGTGATCCGCCATGACAGGCGGACGAGGCCGTCCCGTTCGACCACCCGGTCGATCGCGACGGTGGACTGACCGACGTCCCGCAGACGGGTGCGTGCCAGGAAGAGCGGACGCTCCCCCGCGAGTCGGAGGGCGACCCCCCGGTCGGTGATGACGACCTCCGCCGCCGCGCGGAAACCCATCCCGCGGATGGCCAGCCGCTCCAGCGGCTCGTCCGCGCGGGTGGTGGCCACATAGAGGGCGCGGAACCGATCGCGCTCGGTGGCCCCGGCGGGGATCTCCCCGATCGGCGGTACGAAGGCGCGATCGCGCCGGGACCGGCGCCACCAGCCGAAGGCGGCGAGCACCAGAAGCGCCACCGCGACGGCCATCACCACCAGCAGTGCGGCCTCCCGGGTCACGCGAGACCCTCCAGGTCGACCAGCTCGCCGTCGGCGACCGTGATCCGCCCGTGCGTGACGGTCCACCGCACCTCGCCGGGCAGCTCCCGACCGAGATAGGGCGAGTTCACGCTTCGTCCGCGCAGGTCTGCGACCGTGAACGGACGGGCCGGACGCGGGTCGTAGAGGGTGAACGAGGCGGGTGCGCCCGCCTCGATCGCCGTACCGTACCCGGCGAGTCGACCGATTCGCGCGGGGGCCGCAGACATGACGCGGGCGACATCGCCCCACCCGAGCATCCCGGTGTCGACCATGCTCTGCTGGACCACGCGCACGGCGCTCTCGAGTCCGACCATGCCGTGCGCGGCCGCCCCCCACTCGCACGATTTCGCCTCGACCGGATGCGGCGCATGATCGGTGGCGACGATGTCGATCGTGCCGTCGGCCAGGCCTTCCCGCACGGCCCGCACGTCTTCGTCGCGTCGAAGCGGGGGGTTCACCTTGAAGCGGGGGTCGTATCCGCGCACGAGCTCCTCGGTGAGAAGCAGATGGTGGGGGGTCACCTCGGCGGTGACGTCCACGCCTCGGGCCTTGGCCCAGCGGATGATCTCCACCGAACCCGCCGTCGAGAGGTGGCACACGTGCAACCGGGAGCCCACGTGCTCGGCGAGCAGCACGTCCCGCGCGATGATCGACTCCTCGGCGACGGCGGGCCACCCGGCCAGGCCCAGTTCGGCCGACACGGTGCCCTCGTTCATCTGGGCGCCCTCGGTCAACCGCGGGTCTTGCGCGTGCTGCGCGACCACGCCGTCGAAGGACTTGACGTATTCGAGCGCTCTGCGCATGATCAGCGGATCCCACACGCAAGACCCGTCGTCGCTGAACACGCGGACCCGGGCACGCGACGAGGCCATCGCCCCGAGTTCGGCGAGCCGCTCGCCGCGCTGGCCGACGGTGACCGCCCCGATGGGCTGGACATGCACGTATCCGGCCGATTCCCCGAGCGCGAGTTCCTGCTCCACGACGCCGGCGGTGTCGGCCACGGGCGAGGTGTTCGGCATCGCGAAGACGGCACTGTACCCGCCTGCCGCGGCCGCGCGCGATCCGGTGAGGATCGTCTCGGAGGCCTCGAACCCGGGTTCGCGCAGATGCACGTGAAGATCGACCAGGCCGGGCAAAGCGATGAGCCCGTCGGCGTCGACGCTCTTGGCCCCTGCGGGCGCATCTCCGTCGAGGGAGGTGATGAGGCCGCCCTCGACCACCAGGTCGCAAGGATCGTCCCCGTTGATCCGCACACCGCGGTAGAGGACGGGGGCGCCTCCCGCGGCACCGTCGTGAAGGGTGCTCATCGGCCTTCCTCCTTCTCGTTCGCGCTGGACTGGTCGCCCGCCAGCAGGAGGTAGAGCACGGCCATGCGCACGGACACGCCGTTCGCGACCTGCTCCAGCACAGTTGCTCGGGGGGAATCGGCGGCGGCCGCCGAGATCTCCAGGCCGCGGTTCATCGGACCCGGATGCAGGACCATGCTACCTGTCGGCAGGGCCTCCAGACGCAGCGGGTCCAGCCCCCACCGGCGGGAATACTCCCGCTCAGTGGGGAAATACGCCGCGTTCATCCGCTCCGCCTGGATACGCAGCATCATGAGGGCGTCGGGGGCGTCCGCGATCGCCTCGTCGAGGTCGTAGCGCACGGTGACGGGCCAGGCCGAGACATCCTGCGGCACAAGCGTGGGCGGAGCCACGAGCGTGACCCGTGCGCCCAGGGTGGTCAACAGCCAGACGTTCGATCGGGCGACCCGCGAGTGCAGGATGTCGCCGACGATCGCCACGTGAAGACCGTCCAGGTCGCGACCCCGACTCGCGGCGCCGTGCGTGCGCTTGCGGATCGTGAACGCGTCCAGGAGCGCCTGCGTCGGGTGCTCGTGGGTCCCGTCGCCCGCATTGACCACGCCGGCGCTGATCCACCCACTCGTGGCGAGTGTCTGGGGCGCACCCGAAGCACCGTGACGGATCACGACCGCGTCGGCGCCCATCGCCTGCAGCGTCTGGGCGGTGTCCTGGAGGGATTCCCCTTTCGACACGCTCGAGCCCTTGGCGGAGAAGTTGATGACGTCGGCGGAGAGCCGCTTGGCGGCCGCCTCGAATGAGATGCGGGTGCGGGTGGAGTCCTCGAAGAAGAGGTTGACGACGGTCTTCCCGCGCAGGGTCGGGAGTTTCTTGACCTCGCGCAGCTGGGTTTCGGCCATGTCCTCGGCGACGTCGAGGATGCCCACCGCCTCCGCGCGGCGAAGTGACCGGGTATCGAGCAGGTGCCTCATGATCCGATCGCCACCTCGTCGACCCCGTCGACCTCCAGGACCCGCACGTTCACACGCTCGTCGCGTGCGCTGGGCAGGTTCTTGCCGACGAAGTCCGGGCGGATCGGGAGCTCGCGGTGCCCGCGGTCCACGAGGATCGCCAGACGCACCGCAGCGGGGCGCCCGATGTCCTGGAGGGCGTCCAGCGCCGCGCGGATGCTTCGGCCGGAGAAGAGGACGTCGTCGACGAGGACGACGGTCCTGCCGTCGATGCCGCCCGCGGGGATCTCCGTGGGGCGCGGGGAACGTGTGGGATTGCGGTGGAGGTCGTCGCGGTACATGGTCACATCCAGCGACCCGGCGGGGACCTCGGCGCCGCCGAAGCGGGAGACCAGGCCGGCGATGCGCCGGGCGAGGGTGACACCGCGGGTGGGGATCCCGAGGATGACCAGGGAGTCCGGCCCCTTGTTCGACTCGAGGATCTCGTGGGCGATCCGGGTCAGCGCCCGACTCATGTCAGCGTCGTGCAGCACGGTGCGCGTGCTCATCGTCGCTCCCTTCTCCGTCTCACGGGACGGCGTTAAAGGTTGCATTCGGGTCACACCTTAGCCCACCGAGCCCCCGCACGGCCGACACCCCGCCCCCGCCGAGCCCCGACTGTTAGGCTGTTCGGCGCCCGCTATGACCCCTGAGATCGACGCGAGCGCCCTCCGCGGGGACGCTCCCACCCAGCCCCGCGCGTCCCGCTCCGCCGACGCTCTCCTCGGGGACCCTCCGGTTCGAACCGGGCGAGGCCGTGCCACCGGCAAAGTGATCCTCCTCGGCGAGCACTCCGTGGTGTACGGTCACCCGGCGATCGCGTTGCCGATCACCTCGATCAGCGCCCGCGCCGAGGCGACGACCACGACGCAGGCCTCACGCGTCGACAGCGCCCTCTTCCACGGCCTTCTCTCCTCCGCACCCGACCGGCTCCGCCCCACCGTGACCGCCGTCCGTGCGGCCCTCGGCACGGATGATCCGGCCCTCGGCGGCGTCCATGTGCGCATCGACAGCGACATCCCCTCCGAGCGCGGGGTGGGCTCCAGCGCCGCCGTGGCGGCGGCCGTCGTCAGCGCCGTTTCGCAAGCGCGCGGCCGCACCCTCACTCCGGACGAACGATTCGACCTCGTCCAGGACGCCGAGCGCGCCGCCCACGGTTCTCCCAGCGGACTGGACGCACGCGCCGTGTGCGCTTCCGGCCCGATCTGGTTCCGTCGCGGCACCGTCGAGCACATCTCCGTGGGCGCACCGCTGCATCTGGTGGTCGCCGATTCGGGAGTGCGCGGACGCACCCGCGAGGCGGTCGAGTCCGTCCGGGCGCTCAAGCAGTCCTCCCCCGCGGTGTTCGACCACGCGATCTCGGCGTTGTCGGCGTTGACCACCCGCGCACGCATCCAGATCTCGGACGGCGACGTCGAAGGACTGGGCACGACCATGGACGACGCCCACCGACACCTGGGCGTTCTCGGCGTGGGCGACCGGGCTCTGGACCACCTCGCCACAGCGGCCCGCGCGGCCGGTGCGCCCGGCGCCAAGCTGACCGGCGGCGGTCGGGGCGGATGCATCCTGGCTCTCGCACACGACCCCGACCATGCCGCCGAGCTCGTCGCGCGCCTGCGCACCGCCGGGGCACCCGCGGCCTGGACCACCCACATGGAGATCGCATGACCGTCGCCACCGCGCAGGCCCACCCCAACATCGCGCTGGTGAAGTACTGGGGCAAGGCCGACACCGCCGCGAACCTCCCCGCGACGGGGAGCCTGTCGATGACCCTCGACATCTTCCCGACGACCACGACGGTGCGCACCACCGACGATCACGCCGACCGCGTGGTGCTCAACGGCGTCGAACGCGACGGGACGGTGCGCGAGCGGGTCGTGCGCTTCCTCGACCACGTGCGCGGTCTCGCGGGGCGCGACGACCGCGCGGAGGTGGTGAGTTGGAACACGGTTCCCTCGGCAGCCGGCCTCGCCTCATCCGCGTCGGGGTTCGCGGCGCTCGCCCAGGCCGCGTCCGAGGCGTACGGACTCCACCTGGACACTCGTGCGCTGAGCCGACTGGCCCGGAGAGGCTCCGGATCCGCGGCCCGCTCCATCATCCCCCGATTCGCCGTGTGGCACGCGGGTGACGACGAGCGGTCGTTCGCGGAACCGGTCGAGGCCCCCGCGATCGAGATGGTCATCGCGACCGTCGATGCCGGAGAGAAGGCCGTCTCCAGCCGCGAAGCGATGAAGCGCACCGCGCTGACCTCCCCGTTCTACCCCGCGTGGATCACCTCCACCGCCCAGACCCTGGAGTCCGCACTCGAGGCCTGCCGGGCGGGTGATCTCGACCGGCTCGGCCGGATCACCGAGACCAACGCGTTGCGCATGCACGCGGTCATCCAAGGCAGCGACCCCTCCATCCGGTACCTCACCCCGGTGAGCTGGTCGATCTTCGACGCCGTCGCGCGGCTGCGCGCGGAGGGCCTCCGGGCGTGGGCCACCGCCGATGCGGGGCCGAATGTCTGCGTGATCTGCCCGCCGGAGGACACCGCGGTCGTCGCGGAGCGCATCGGCGCACTCGCGGAGGTCGTCGTGGCGCGCCCCGGACCGGGATCGGCCTCCCGGGAGCCCGCCGCGTGACCGGGACCGCACGCGATCGACTCGTCGTCCACGTTCCCGGCAAGCTGTTCATCGCCGGCGAGTACGCGGTGGTGAACCCGGGAGAGCCCGCGATCCTGGCAGCGGTGGACCTTGGCATCACGGTGACGCTCGATCCGACGTCGGCCACGCGCGAGGTGCACTCCCCCGGATACCCCTCCCTCCGTTGGATGCCCGGCCCGACCGGCATCGAGGTCGCTCCGCCGCACCACGGCTCGGACTACGTCGTCGCCGCCCTCACGGTGGTCGATGCGTTGCGGCGTTCCCGGGGGGTCCCGGTGAGCGCGTTCGACATCGACATCGACAGTGGTCTCGATCACGGCTCCGGCCGCAAGTACGGCCTCGGATCGTCGGCGGCGGTCACCGTCGGTGTCGTCCGCGCGGTGGGGCGTCACCTCGGGCTGGGTCTGTCCCCGCTCGAGGAGTACCGTCTGGCCATGCTGGCCACCATCTCGGTCGCGCCCACGGCCAGCGGCGGGGACGTCGCCGCCAGCGCGTTCGGAGGATGGATCCTCTACCGCTCCCCCGATCGGGACGCCCTCGCCGCCGCGGCGGCAGCGGGACGCACCATCGATGAGCTCCTCACCGCGCCGGCCTGGGACCGTGGAGGGATACTTCACCTCACACCGCCGGCGGGGATGGGACTGGTCGTCGGCTGGACGGGGGCGCCTGCCTCCACGACATCCCTGGTAGCCGCCGTCCGGACCGCCATCGCCGACGGCGAAATCGACCATGACCGGTTCCTCTCCGACTCGCGGGATGCCGTCCTCGCGCTCCGCGACGCCTTCGACGCCGGGGATCTCGAGGCGGCGCAACACGCGCTGCGCGACGCGCGGGGTGTCCTCCGCCGATTGGGCGATCACAGCGCAGTGGCGATAGAAACCGCCGCCCTGGGTCGGATGTGCGACATCATCGAAGTGAGGGGCGCGGCGGCCAAGCCCTCCGGGGCCGGCGGCGGCGATTGCGGAATCGCCCTGGTCGGACCGGACTTCGACCGCGCAGCCCTCGAGGCCGACTGGCGCGCGAACGGGATCCACCCCCTGCCGCTCGCCGTGGCCGAACGGGAAGGAGGTCGCCGTGTCGGGTGATCGGAAAGACGACCACGTACGGCTCGCGGCCGCGCAGCAGGCCGCCGGCGCGCGGGTCAACGGATTCGACGACGTCACGTTCGTGCACCACGCGCTCGACGGGATCGACGCGGATCGTGTCTCGCTGCACACAGAAATCGCCGGCACCCGGTTGCCACTGCCGTTCTACATCAACGCCATGACCGGCGGCAGCGAGATGACCGGCGCCGTCAACCGCGATCTGGCCATCGCGGCGCGCGAGACCGGCGTGGCCATCGCATCCGGATCGGTGAGCATCGCCCTGGGCGACCCCGACGTCGCCTCCACGTTCCGGGTGCTGCGCGACGAGAACCCGGACGGCTTCGTGATGGCCAACCTCGGCGTCGAGCGCAGCGCCGACGACGCGTTGCGCGCCGTCGAGCTGCTCGACGCCGACGCGCTCCAGGTCCACGTGAACGCCGTCCAGGAGACCGTGATGCCCGAGGGGAGCCGGTCCTTCTCGACGTGGCCGGCGTCACTGGAGCGGATCGTCGCCGCGGTGGACGTGCCGGTCATCGTCAAAGAGGTCGGCTTCGGACTGAGCGCGCGCACCCTGCAGCGCCTCGCCGACATCGGAGTGGCCTACGCCGACGTGTCCGGAAACGGTGGCACCGACTTCGTCCGGGTGGAGAACGAGCGTCGTCCGCGACGCGACTACACCTACCTCGAGGGATGGGGGCAGTCCGCCGTCGCCTGCCTTCTCGACGCCCCGGCCGGTGCGCCGGAGCTGCTGGCCTCGGGCGGCGTACGCTCCCCACTCGATGTCGCGCGGGCGCTCGCGCTGGGCGCCCGCGGGGTCGGCGTCTCCGGATCCTTCCTGTCAGTCGTCCTCGACGGCGGCGCCGAGGCGCTCCGCGAGCGGATCTCGGACTGGGCGATGCATCTGACCTCGCTCCTGGCACTGCTCGGAGCCGAAGACCTGGCGGCACTGCGCTCCACCGACGTCGTCGTCGGCGGAGCCACCGCGGAGTTCTGCGCCGCACGCGGCGTCGACCTGTCGGCGCTCGCACAGCGCACCCTCGGAAGGAGCAGCAATGTCCGATGACCTCGTCACGCCGATACCGACCCGATGGGTCGGTCCGCTGAAGCTCTCGGGAGACGTCGAGGGCGAGCAGAGCGTGCCCCTGGCCACCTACGAGTCACCGCTGTGGCCGTCGGTCGGGCGCGGCGCGCGGATCTCGCGCCTGGTCGACGACGGCATCCGCATCTCCGTCGTGGACGAGCGGATGACACGTTCCAGCCTGTTCGTCGCGCCGTCCGCGGCAGCGGCGGTCGCGGCCTCGCGGGCCCTGTCGGACCGTTTCGACGACCTCGCCGCCGTCGTGGCCGCGCAGAGCCGTCACGCGAAGCTCATCGACCTCGACACGGAGATCGTCGGTCACCTCCTGTTCGTGCGCTTCGCGCTGACCACCGGTGACGCGTCGGGCCACAACATGGTCACCCTCGCGGCACAGTCGCTCATGGAGACGATTCTGACGTGGCGCCCGGAGCTCGAGTACGGCTCGATCTCCGGAAACTACTGCTCGGACAAGAAGGCCACCGCCGTCAACGGCATCCTCGGGCGCGGTCGCAGCGTGGTGGCGGAGATGCTCATCCCGAGTGATCTCGTCGACGCGCAGCTGCGCACGAGCGCGACGCGGATGGTGGAGTTGAACGTGCGCAAGAACCTCGTCGGCTCCACCGTCGCCGGCGCTCTGCGCTCGGCCAACGCCCACTACGCCAACATGTTGCTGGCGTTCTATCTCGCCACCGGTCAGGACGCCGCCAACATCGTCGAGGGGTCACAGGGCATCACCTACGCCGAGCAGCGGGGCGAGGGCGACCTGCTGTTCTCGTGCACTCTGCCCAACCTCATCGTCGGCACCGTGGGCAACGGCAAGGACCTCCCCGGTGTGGATCAGGCGATCGAGCGTCTCGGGTGCCGCGACCTCGAAGAGTCCGGCGCGGGCGCACGGCGGCTGGCCGGTCTCATCGCCGCGACCGTGCTGTGCGGGGAGTTGTCCCTGCTGGCGGCACAGACCAATCCCGGAGAATTGATGCAATCGCATGTGCTGATGGAGCGCCGCGCAGGAGGCAGAGCATGAACACCGCACCCGTCATCGGAATCCACGATCTCGCCGTCGCCACCGGCTCCCGCGTGCTCGATCTCGCCGATCTCGCGTACGCCACCGGTGTCGAGCCGGCGAAGTTCCACAAGGGACTGGGCCAGGACCAGATGAGCGTCCCCGCCCCCGACGAAGACATCGTCACCATGGGGGCCGCGGCCGCCGCACCCATCCTGGAGCGGCACGGCACCGCCGGCATCCGCACCGTGCTGTTCGCCACCGAGACCGGGGTCGATCAGTCCAAGGCGGCCGGCGTGTTCGTACACCGGCTGCTGGGCCTGCCGTCGTCGTGCCGCGTCGTGGAGCTGAAGCAGGCGTGCTACGGCGGTACCGCCGCGCTGCAGATGGCGATGGGGATCGTGGCGCGCGACCCGCGCGAACGTGTGCTCATCATCACCAGCGATGTCGCTCGCTACGGTATCGACACCGCGGCCGAGCCCACGCAGGGCGCCGGTGCGGTCGCCATGCTCGTCGCAGCAGACCCCGATCTGTTGGAGATACCCGGGCCGACGGGTGTCTGGACCGCGGACATCGACGATTTCTGGCGTCCCAACGACAGCGACGTCGCGATGGTGGAAGGCAAACTGTCCATCGACGCGTATCTGGACGCCTTCACCGGCGCGTGGGACGACTATCGCGCGCAAGGCGGCGTCGACGTCGGTGAAATCGATCGCTTCTGCCACCACCAGCCCTTCACCCGCATGGCGGAGAAGGCACACCGTCGCCTGGCCGAACACACCGGGGTCGATCTCCCGCTGGAGACGTTCCTCCCCTCGACGTTCTACAACCGTCGCATCGGCAACAGCTACACGGCGTCACTCTTCTTCGCGCTGGCCGCCGTGCTCGATGCCGACGACGACCTCGCAGGCGCCCGCGTCGGGCTCTTCAGTTACGGCTCCGGTGCGGTGGGCGAGTTCTTCACCGGGATCGTCCGGCCCGGCTACCGAGAGGTCATGCGACGTGAGCGTACCGAGCAGATGCTCGATGCGCGCGTGCCGGTGTCCGTGGCGGACTACCGGGCGCTGCACCGCGGTGTGCCTCGTGACACGACGAACGACATCACCGTCGACGCGGTCTCGGCCGGCCCGTTCCACTTCGCGGGTATCGTCGGTCGCGCCCGCCGGTACACGCGCGACTGAACCGCCGCCGACCGGAGACGCCGACCCCCTACGCCGCGGGGGCGTCGGCGTCTTCGGTGGCCTCGCGGGAGCGTATCGGATGCCCCTGTGTGGTCAGGCATCGCCCGCTGGCCAGATCCCACTTCCAGTCGTGGAGTGAGCAGGTCAGCACGCCGTCCTCGATCTTCCCCGTCTTGGTCAGGTCCGCGCGCAGGTGCGGGCAACGGCGCTGGACGACCCACTCGCCGAGGTGGACGTCTTCGGTCTGGTCGGACTGCTCCGCGTACCAGTTCTCGACGTACTCGATCCGGTCGCGGGACAAGCACTTCAAGAACGTCGTGAGGAACTCGTTGAACTTTCCGCTGCGGCCGACCTCGAACTGCATCGACAGGAAGATCGAGTTCGACCAGTCGATCTCCCGGTCGCGGATGTTGGTCGAGACCAGGTCGGCGGGGATCGTGTACCAGTACACGCACTCTTCACCGGCGTACTCGCGCACCTTGGCTTTGGGGAAATCGACCACCATGTCCAGGTCGCCGATGCGGAATCGCACGTTGCCCCCGACCCCGTTGCGGATCGTGCGCGCGCGGCGCAGGAGCGGCTCCCACCACTGCTTGATGGCGGAGAGCATCTCCGCCGGGGGAAGCACCTCCGCGCGCGATGCGACCTCGGCGCGCACCTCGTCTTGGCGGGAATCGCGCTGCTCGGCCAGGTACGCCCACTTGTCGTCGAAGATGCGGTCGATCTCGGCGTCGGTGTACAGCGACTGCGTGACGGTCAGCTCGCCGTGCACCAGTTCGACGACCGTTCCCGGCACGAACTCGTAGCCCTTCTGGTCGGGGCGTTGCTGACGCATGTGCGCCAGGAACTGGCGTTGATCGGTGAAGATCGAGTCGTTCTCGAGGCCCACGCCGTTGTAGCGGAACAGCTCTTCGCGCAGGAACATCGGCGGACCGGCCATCGGGAAAACGTGCGGCGCATCCACCTTCTCGATGTAGTACATCGCGCGCTTGTTCTGGGCGTCCCGCTTGAGTTTCGCGAAGTTCTGTTTGGCATCCTGCGGCAGGTCGTACACCATGGGCCACCAAATGGCGCCCGAGACCTGCGTGAAGTACGCCTCGGGCTTGGAGAAGGTCAGGAGGCGCTCCAAGTCGAGGGGGTGCGAGTCGTTCTGGTTGAGGATGCTCGCCGTCCCGTCGTCGACGGAGAGTGACGAATCACCGATCGGCCCGTCGGAGGGGGCCCGTAGCGGCGTGACCATCAGCTTCAGGTCACCGTAGACCAGCGTCTCCCCCGCGCGGGTGTAGACGATGTTCTCGTATCCGAGGCGACGGATATCCGTCTCCAGGTCGTCTGTGGGGTACTCCGGGAGAAGCACCCGGATCTCCTTCGGGACGTACTTCTGCAGCAGCGCCGGATCGAAGTGATCGCGGTGGCGGTGCGAGATGTAAAGGAAGTCGGCCTTCCCGAACCGCTCCCAGTCCAGGGCGCGGTTGTCGGGGAACGGGAACCACGAGCCGTAGAAGCTCGGGCCGATGACCGGGTCGCAGAGGATGCTGCCGCCGGCCGTCTCGATGAACATCCCGGCGTGGCCGAGGCCCGTGATCCGCATGAGTTCCTCCTGTGTCGAACGCGTGTCGATTCTACGGCGCTCGGGCCCTCCGGCTCGGCGTGCACGCGCGGGGTGACCGGATCAGTCGCCCAGGAGCGCGCGGATGTCGTCGGCCTCGAGCGCGCGGGCGAACAGGTCGTCGTCGTCCAGGACCGCGCCGAACAGACGGGCTTTCCGCTGTTGCAATGCACGTACCTTCTCCTCGATCGTGCCGGCGGCGATGAGGCGATACACCATGACCGGACGGGTCTGACCGATGCGATGGGTGCGGTCGATCGCCTGCGACTCGGCAGCCGGATTCCACCACGGGTCGAGCAGGATCACCACATCGGCGTCGGTGAGGTTGAGACCGAACCCGCCCGCCTTGAGACTGATGAGGAACACGGGCGCGTCGCCGCCACGGAACTGCTGCACAACCCGGGACCGGTCCGCGGTGGATCCGTCCAATCGCACGTGCCCGATACCGGCGGCGTCGAGGGCGTCCTCGGCCAGGTCGAGGAACGACGTGAACTGGCTGAACACCAGGGCACGCCGACCTTCGGCCATCACCTCGGCGAGCTGGGAGACCAGAAGGTCGAGCTTGTGCGAGTGGGCCGGCGCCTCCGGATCGATCAACCGCGGAGCGAGACTGAGCATCCGCAACAACGTCAGTGACCGGAAGACGATGAAGCGGTGGCGGTCCAGATCGTCGAGCAGCCCGAGGATCTTCTGCCGCTCGCGTTGCAGTGCGGTGTCATACGTTGCGCGATGGCCCGGGGAGAGCTCGACATGGAGGACCTGCTCCTGGCGCGGAGGCAGATCCTCGGCGACTTGGGACTTGGTACGTCGCAGCAGGAGGGGGCGGACGCGGGCGCGGAGCCGATCGAGACGTGCCGCGCGGTACGCACCGGCTTCGACGTCGTCGGGGGCGCTCCCGCGCTCGATGGGGCCGACGTACTCCTGTCGGAAGCGTCGCGCGGAGGGGAACAGACCGGGCGAGGTGAGCGAGAGGATCGCGTGCAGCTCGGTGAGGCTGTTCTCCAACGGCGTCCCGCTCAGCGCGAACCGCACCTCCGCGCGGATGCCGGCGACGGCACGGTGGACCCGGGTGGCGGGGTTCTTCACGAACTGCGCCTCGTCGAGCACGAGCCAGCCCCACCGCGCCGCGGCGAAGGCATCCCGGTCGATCCGCAGGACGGTGTAGGAGGTGATCACGATGTCGACGTCTCCCACATCGGTGAGCCCTCCCGCACCCGAGACCACCGCGATGCGGAGATCCGGTACGAATCTCGTCGCCTCCTCGACCCAGGTTCCCACGACGCTGGTCGGCGCCACCACGAGCGACGGATCCGCCGCGCCGTTGCCGCTGCGCACGGCCAGAGCGGCGAGGACCTGCAGGGTCTTGCCCAGTCCCATGTCGTCGGCGAGGATCCCGCCGAGGCGATGCTCGGCGAGGAAGGTCAGCCACGACACACCCCGCACCTGGTATGGCCGCAGGGTCGCACGCACCTCGTCGGGGACCACGACCTCGGGCACCGCGGCGGTGTCACGGAGGGCCTGCGCCGCGGCACGCCAGGACACCGCGGCGTCGGATTCGTCGGCGAGGTCTTCGAAATCGGTCCACAGCGCCAGCTGATGGCGGTGGATGCGCGGACCGGACTCCCATTCGGTCATCTCCACGGCTTCGTCGATGAGCTCGCGCAGGCGGTCCAGTGCGGGGTGCCGCAACGAGAAGTAGGCGCCATCGGAGAGCATCATCTTCGTCCGCCGGGTGGCCAGCGCGGTGAACAGTCCGGTGAAGGGGATCCGCCGCCCGTCGATGGTGACCTGGATGCCGAGGTCGAACCAGTCCGGATCGCTCGATTCGACCGTGGTGATCCGGATACGCGGGTCACCGAGGAGCTCACGATGGCGCCGGGCGTCGCCGCGGATCTCGACGCGCACCCCGGCGAGAGCCTCCAGTTCCGGGAGCAGTCCCGTGGTGAACTCTGCGGCGTCGACCCCGCGGAACACGGTCCGCGCGGCCCACGGCTGATGCGTGTGCTTCGTCCACGCGGCATGCACGCGCGCAAGCACAGCGACTTCGAGGTCCGAATCGCGCGTCAGGTCGCGATCCGAACCGTCCGCGGGCGGCGCCAAGGGCAGGGGCGGCGATCCCGGATAGCTCCATTCGCCCTCGACGACCACGCGATCGCGTTCGCGGGCGTCCACCCTCAGGCGCAGAGACGGCGGCGGCGCAGGAGGGATCTGCACCCCGGCGCCGGTGTGGACCGGCAGCCTTCGTGCCAGTGGGGGCGCATGCTCGTGCAGGAACTCGCCGGCGTCGTCCGCGGGGACGAGCGTCGTGCCACCGTCGTGCAAGAGACCACGGACCACGTCATCCAGGGCGACCGGTGCCAGCACGAGGCCGGTGCCGGCGTGGACCGTTCGGTAGGCGTACACGCCGGTCGCGCCGACCGGGCGGACGGTGTGAGGCTCGAATCGCTCTCCGTCGATGTCGACGCTGACGCTCACACGCAACGCGTCCCCGTCGGATCGATCGATGCGCAGTCCCACGGCGGCCTCTGCCGCGCGCGAGACCGTACGACGGGTCGAGGTGCCCACCAGCGGAACGCCCACCGCGTCTGCGGAGGCCAGGTGCGGCCACAGCAGAGTGGATTCGATGGTGTCCAGGACCAGCCACTCCCCGAGGTCCGAATAGGTCGCGAGCGATCGGACCTCGCGCGCGATGCTGTGCAGTTCTGCGAACCAGCGGGCCTGCACAGGGTCCCACGGCCCGCCCGGCCTGCGCAGCGCGTCCCAACTCACCTCCCCGCGGATCCAGCTCCCCTCGGATGCGCCGCGCACCGCCGGCCGCAGCCCGACCACCACGTCCCCCGGGCGGCGTATGAGGGTTTCTGCAGTCGCGGCTTCGAGCCGTGTCGGTCCCCAGGTCCCGGTTCGCGTCCGCTGTCGCAGATCGACGAACAGCGCCAGCCGCGCACCCGACGAACCCCGGGATCCGCCCCGCGAGAACAGTTCCCGCCAGGCCGGGCCGCTCACCTCGCCGTCGCGGGGCTCGTCTGGCGCGGGCGGCATGCGGACATCCTCCCGTGGCCGCACGAGACCCGGTCAGGAGGCGCGGGCCACGCGCGCCAGGATCCCGTGCACGAATGCGCCGGAGTCGTCCGTCGAGTACTCCTTGGCGAGTTCGACGGCTTCATCGATCGCGACAGCGGTGGGAACCTCGCCGTTGAAGACGATCTCCCACACGCCGATACGCAGGAGCGCGCGGTCGACGGCGGGCATGCGGGCCAGCGACCAGTCGCGGGCGTGTGTGGTGATCTGCTCGTCGATCTCGTCGCGGTTGTCGATGATGCCGTCCACGATCTCGCGAGCGTACAGCCAGGAAGACTCACGAGCGGGCTCGTTGGCGGCTCGGCGGGCCTCCACCGCGAGCATCGCCGGCAGATCGTCGCCACGGACGTCGCTCTGGAACAAGATGTCCAGGGCGCGCTTTCGGGCCTTGGTGCGTGCGCTCATCCCCGGTCAGTTCACGCGGCCGAGGTAGTCACCCGTACGGGTGTCCACCTTGACCTTGGTCCCGGTCTCGAGGAAGAGCGGGACCTGGATCTCGTATCCGGTCTCGACCGTCGCGGCCTTGGTGCCCGCGGACGAACGGTCGCCCTGCAACCCCGGCTCGGTGTAGGTGATCTCGAGCACGACCGATGCCGGCAGGTCGAGGTACAGCGGAAGACCGTCGTGCAAAGCGATGGTGACCTGCTGGTTCTCGAGCATGAAGTTCGCCGCGTCGCCCACGGTGGCGGCGGGGACGTTGATCTGGTCGTAGTCGGCCATGTCCATGAACACGAAGCTTTCGCCGTCGTTGTACAGGTAGGTGTAGTCGCGACGGTCGACGTTCTGGATGTCGATCTTCGCGCCGGCGTTGTAGGTGCGGTCGACGACCTTGCCCGAGATCACGTTCTTCAGCTTGGTCCGCACGAAGGCGCCGCCCTTGCCGGGCTTGACGTGCTGGAACTCCACGACGCTCCAGAGCTGTCCGTCGATGCTGAGCACGACGCCGTTCTTGATGTCTGCGGTGGATGCCATGAGGAGAAGAGTCCGTTCGTTGGGTGATCACGGGCGCACAGCGCCGGTCCGACGTTCGATTCTAGAGGATCGCGGGCGACGGCGCGGATCACCCGTCGGTACGGGCGCGGATGACCTCGATCAGGCGGTCCACCGCCATGGCGTAGCCGGGCACACCCTCCCCCACGACGTGCACTGCGGCGACGTCGGCGACATACGAGTGATGGCGGAACGCCTCGCGTCTGCGTACGTCGGAGATGTGCACCTCGGCGACCGGAAGCGCCACCCCCGCCAGGGCGTCTCGCAGCACCACGGACGTGTGGGTGAGCCCGCCGGGGTTGATGACGATGCCCGCACAGTCCTCTCGTGCGTCGTGGATCGCGTCGATGAGGACGCCCTCGTGGTTGCTCTGCACCGCACGGATCCCGTATCCCGAGCGTGCCGCCGCCTCGGCGACGGATCGCTCGACATCGGCGAGGGTCTCCGTTCCGTACACGTCGGGCTCCCGCGTGCCCAGGAGATTGAGGTTCGGCCCGTTCACCAACAGGAGACGGCGGGGTCGCTCTCGCCCGCTCACTCCCCCACCTCCTGGTACGCCGCGAACAGCAAAGACTCGTCCGGCGCCTGGAGGACGGTCGGCTTGGCGATGTCGTCGAGCACGATGAAGCGGAGCATGCCGCCTCGGCTCTTCTTGTCGCGCTGCATCGTCGCCAGCAGCTGGTTCCACGCGCCGACGCGATATGTCAACGGCAGACCGAGGGCCGAGAGGATGTCGCGATGGCGCTGCACCGCGTCGTCGGAGAGACGACCGGCCAGACGCGACAGCTCGGCGGCGAAGACCATGCCGACCGAGATGGCGGCACCGTGCCGCCATCGGTAGCGTTCGGCGTGTTCGATCGCGTGGCCGAGGGTGTGGCCGTAGTTGAGGATCTCCCGCTGGCCGGCCTCGCGCAGGTCCGCTCCGACGATCTGCGCCTTCATGTCGATGGCCAGTTCCACCGTGCGCCGGAACGCATCACTGTGGGGGTCCACCGCCGCGCGGGGGTCGGCCTCGATGAGATCGAGGATCTCCGGCGCCCAGATGAATCCCGCCTTGACGATTTCGGCGTAGCCGGCGACGCGCTCGTGTTCGGACAAGCTCTCCAGAAGATCGAGGTCGCACAGAACGGCGTGCGGAGGCCAGAACGCGCCCACGAGGTTCTTGCCCTCCGCCGTGTTCACGCCGGTCTTGCCCCCGACGGCCGCGTCGACCATCCCGAGGACCGTGGTGGGGACCTGCACCACGGACACCCCTCGTAGCCACGTCGCGGCCACGAATCCGGCCAGGTCGGTGACCGCTCCCCCACCGAACCCGACGACCGCGTCGGTGCGGGTGAAGTCCGCCTGCCCGAGGATCTGCCAACAGAACGCGGCGACCTCGATGCGCTTGCCCTGCTCGGCGTCGGGGATCTCCGCCAGGAGCACCTCACGGTCGGCCATCAGGCGGGTACGCAGCCGCGCCGCCTGCTCCGCGAGGGTCGGCGGGTGGACGATGAGCACCTTGCGGGCCGCGGTGGGCAACATCTCGCCCAGGCGCGAGAGGATGCCCCGTCCCACGGTGATGTCGTATCCGGCGTCACCGGTCACCGAAACGGTCGTGATCTCACTCATCGCACATCCTCGTCTCGGGCCCGCTGTTCGTGCGGGACCCTCTGTCGATCACCGGCGTGCGGGTCCCCGCCGGTCTCCTGCTGGTCTTCACGAGCCCACTGGACGATCGACTCGACGACGCGTTGGAGCGGCCCGTGCGACGTGTCGAAGGTCCGGTCGGCGAGCCGACGGTACAGGGGCGAACGCGCACGGTGGATCTCCTCCCACCGCGCGAGCGCGTCCTCTCCCCGCAGCAGCGGGCGGTCACTGCCCGCGACCCGCGACGCCACCACACGGGGTTCGACGGTCAACAGCGCGACACGATGGTGGGCGAGGTCCTCTTGTGTGTCGGTGTCCAGCACGGCCCCGCCGCCGAGGGAGACCACGCCCCCCTGAGCCAGCCCCGTCGCGACGGCTTCGCGCTCCCACACGCGGAACACCTGCTCGCCCTGCTCGGCGAAGATCCGGTCGATCGGCCCGTGGGCACGCACGACGGCGATGTCGCTGTCGTAGAACGGGCGTCGCAGAGCCTTCGCGACCTTCCGTCCGACACTGGTCTTCCCCGCGCCCATCGGCCCGATGAGTACGAGAGCAGGCCGGGTCATACGTCCAGCAGGGCGCCGTCGCTGGCGGCGCTCGTGCGAAGGGTGTCGGGGATCGCCGCGATGAACGCCTCGAGGTTCCGTCGGGTCTCGGCGACGCTGTCGCCCCCGAACTTCTCCAGCACCGACTCCGCCAACACCAGGGCCACCATGGCTTCGGCGACCACGCCCGCGGCAGGCACGGCGCACACATCCGATCGCTGGTGGTGCGCCGACGCCGTGTCACCGGTGCTCACGTCCACCGTCCGCAGCGCATGCGGCACCGTGGCGATCGGCTTCATCCCGGCCCGCACGCGCAACGTGGTCCCCGTGGACATGCCGCCTTCGGTCCCACCGGCACGATCGCTCGAGCGGGTGATGCCCTCCGCGGCGATGAACAGCTCGTCGTGGGCCTGGGAGCCCCGTCGGCGGGTGGTCTCGAAACCGTCGCCTATCTCGACACCCTTGATGGCCTGGATGCTCATGAGTGCCTGGGCGAGCTTCGCGTCGAGCTTGCGGTCCCACTGCACGTGCGATCCGAGCCCGGGGGGAAGACCGTATGCGAGGACCTCGACGATACCTCCCAGCGTGTCGCCGTCCTTCTTCGCCGCGTCGACCTCGGCGACCATCCGCTGGCTCGTGGCCGCGTCGAAGCACCGGAGCGGATCCGCATCCAGCGCCTCGACATCATCGGGTGCGGGCACCGCGACGTCGTCGGGCACACGCACGGGGCCGATGGACAGGGTGTGGCTGACCAGGCGGATGCCGAGCTCGGACAAGAACGAGCGCGCCACCGCACCCAGGGCGACACGAGCCGCCGTCTCGCGCGCGCTGGCGCGCTCCAGGATGGGGCGGGCTTCCTCGAAGCCGTACTTCTGCATACCGACCAGATCGGCGTGGCCGGGACGGGGCCGGGTCAACGCGGCGCCGCGTCCGCGCGAGCGTTCGGTCATCTCGACGGGCTCGGCACTCATCACCTCGACCCACTTGGGCCACTCGGTGTTGCCGATCCGCAACGCGATCGGTGACCCGAGACTGAGCCCGTGTCGCACGCCGGCGGAGATGTTCAGTTCGTCCGCCTCGAACTTCATCCGCGAGCCGCGGCCGTAGCCGAGTTTGCGGCGGGCGAGGTCGGCCTGGATCGCCTCTCGAGAGATCGGGACCCCCGCGGGGAGCCCTTCCATCATGGCGACGAGTTCGGGGCCGTGCGATTCGCCGGCCGTGAGCACGCGGAGCATTGGTCTAGTCTCCCACGACTGCGAGACGCATCGCGGCGACCACCGCCTCCTCGTCGGGGAGGATCGCCTCCGGGTCGCCGGTGCGGAAGATGCGGATCTGCCGGACGGCCTGGTGCAGCAGCATCCCGAGACCCGGATGGGCGGGGTGTCCGGCCCGACTCCAGGCGTCGGCGAGGGTCGTGGGCCACTGGCCGTAGACCGCATCGAAGAGGGTGCCCCCCATGTCGGCCAGGCGCGCGGCGACCTCGGGGTCCACGGCCGCGTCACCGGGCAGGGTCGCAACCGTCAAGGGGACCTCCCCGTGCGGGCCGTCGAGGGGGGCGAGCGTCACCCGGACCCCGATGCGTGCGCCCAGAGCAATGAGCGGTTCGGCCGCGGCCGGCCGGCGCGCGACGATCTCGGCACGCTCGGCGCCGGCCTGTCCCAGTGCGACCAGCGCAGAGGTGGCCGTCGCGCCGGCGCCGACGATGCGCGCCGACCCGACCCGGTCGTGACCGATCTCGGCCAGGGCGGCCACGATGCCGCCGATGTCGGTGTTGAAGCCGAGCGGGCCCTCGTCGGTGAGCAGGTAGGTGTTGACAGCCCGGGTGAGATCTGCCGCGTGGTCACGCGTGGCCGCGGTCGCATACGCGACCGACTTCAGCGGCATCGTCAGCGACAGGCCCCGCCAACGGCCGTCGAGCGCGGAGACGGCGGCCCGGAAACCGGTGTCGTCGACACGGCGGCGACCGTATGACCAGTCGAGGCCGAGGACCCGGTAGGCGGCGAGGTGCATCTGGGGTGAGCGGCTGTGGCCGATCGGGTCGCCCCAGACCGCCAGGCGGTCCCCGCTCAGCACCCGGAGTCCGGGTTCTCGCTGCACCAGTCGCGCCACTGTTCCACCGCGACGAGGTGCTCACTGTAGGTGTTGGTGAAGATCGTCTCACCGGTGTCGAGGTTCACCGTCACGAAGTACATCCACGGTCCGTCTGCGGGATTCATCGCCGCGTCGATGGCCACATCCCCCGGGTTGGCGATCGGCCCGATGGGAAGTCCCGGATGCACATAGGTGTTCCACGGGTTGTCGTCGGTGAGGGCCTCCTCGGAGGAGCTCACCGTCCCGTCGTCCTCGCCGATGCCGTACTGCGCCGTCGAGTCCATCTCGAGGCGACCGAACGTCTCCTCGTTGTCGGGCGCGAGACGATTCTGGATCACGCGCGACACCTTGTAGAAGTCGGCCTCCTCGCGGGCCTCGCGCTGGATGATCGATGCGATCGTGAGGATCTCCTCGCGATCGGCGTCGGGGACACCGGCGGCGTCGAGCGACACGATCGCGCGATCGACCATGGTCTGGATGACCTCCGCCGCGGAGGTCTCCGGATCGAAGGTGTACATGGCGGGGAACAGCCACCCCTCCAGGCTGTCCGCGGAGACGCCGTAGCGTGCCGGATCGGCCACCGCCGCTTCGAAGTCCTCCAGTGGGATGCCGGTCCCCTCCGCGAGCAGGGGGAGGGACTGATCGACCGTGAGCCCCTCGGGGAGCAACGCGGAGTTCTCGAGCTTGTTCTCGGGATCCAGCAGGGCGTCGAGCGCCGCCTCGGAGGTCATCTGCTCCTGGAGCTGATAGACGCCGGGGTAGAACGTGGGGTTCTGCCCGGTGTCCACGAGCATGTCGTAGAAGGCATCGGGGGTCTTGGTGACACCGGCGTCGTACAACGATTGCGAGATCGGTCCGCCGGTGTCCCCCGCCGAGATCGTCACCAGCGCCTCGCCGGTCGCCATGCCCGGCTCGTAGTCGGCCGGCTCCTGCCAGCCCATCACCTCCCGGATCTGCTCTTCGTAGGTGGACCACACGACGTAGGCGGCCCCCGCCAGACCGCCGACGAGGACCAGGACGATCCCGAGGGCGATCCAGCCGCCGATCCGGCGGCGGCGCTTGTCCCGCGGCGGCGGGGTCGACCCGTGTCGGTCGGTGGAGCCGTCGCCGGCGAACAACGCATCGAGAGACTCGGCCGGAGGGGCGGGACGCGCATCCTCCGGCGGGCGGCGTCGGCCGGACCGCGTCGACTGCGGCGTCGCGTTCGTCGACTGCGGCGTCGCGTTCGTCGACTGCGGCGTCGCGCTTGAGGACTGCGGTGCGGGCGACGAGGACGGCGGCGATGCGGGCGGAGGGGACGGGATCTCGGACTCCGCCGACGACGCCTCATCCGGTCCGTCCACCGGTCCTGCGTCGCGAGCGGCGGCATCGCGGGCCGCGGCCTCACGGGCCGCGCGTCGCGAGGTGGGCGCGGGCGCACCACTCGGCGCCGGCACCTGGTTGCCCTCCGTGTCACGCGAGGTCTCTCGGCGTCTGGGGTCGGGCAGCTTGTCGAACAGATCCGCGAACGGATCGTCGAAGGATGACGACGACTCTGGCATCAGGTGGTCTCCTGTACCGGGGGGACGGGGGAGCCTGGGGGGCGACCGGTGCTCTTCTCCACCTCGAGGGCCTGCTGGAGCAAAACCACCGCGGCGACTTGGTCCACTATCGTACGAGACGATTTCTGCGAGCGCCCGGAACTGCGCAGCGCAGCGTGCGCCGAGACGGTGCTCAGTCGCTCGTCCACGAGCCTCACCGGCGTCGCGACGGTCTGCGCGACCGCCGCAGCGAAGGCACGGGCGTCGGCCGTGGACGGTGTGTCCTCACCACGGAGATTGAGCGGGAGCCCGACGAGGATCTCGACGGCTTCGAGCTCCACCGCGATTTCGCGTACGCGCGCGATCGAGCGGTCGTCCCGGGGCACGGTCTCGACCGGCGTCGCGAGCATCCCGTCCGGATCGCACCGTGCGACCCCCACGCGGGCGCGTCCGACATCGATGCCGAGACGAACGCCGCGTCGGAACGTGGTCATGCGGCGCGGAGCGAGTCGACGATCGAGGCAAGCGCGGCCGGAACCGCGGCGGGGTCCGTTCCGCCCCCCTGCGCCACATCGTCGCGGCCACCACCGCCGCCGCCGAGGACGGCGGCGGCGCTCTTGGCGAGCGCACCCGCCCTGACCCCGGCCGCGCGCGAGCCGTCGTTGGTGGCGACGACCACGGTCACCCGCTCCCCGACCGTCGCCGCCAGGGCGACGACGCCGGCGGACGATCCGAGACGGTCGCGCACCTGCAGGGCGAGACTGCGGACGTCGTCCGCGGAACCCGCCGAGCCGATCGATTCGGCGACCACGCGGAAGCCTCCGATCTCCTGCGCCTTCTCGACCAGCGACGGGGCCTTCTCAGACAGCGCCTTGGCCTCGAAGGCGGCGATCTTCTTCTCCGCGGCCTTCAGGCTGGCCGACAGCTCCGCGATGCGGGCGGGCAACTGCTCGCGCGGCGTCTTCAACGAGGTCGACAGCTGGGACACCAGGGCCCGCTCCGCGGCCAGCTCGCGGAACGCGTCGAGCCCGACCAACGCCTCGACGCGCCGGTTGGACGCGCCCACCGAAGCCTCCCCGACCAGGCTGATCAATCCGACCTCGGCGCTGGTGGACACGTGCGTCCCCGCGCACAGTTCACGCGACCACGGCCCGCCGATGTCGACCATCCGAACCCGGTCGCCGTACTTCTCCCCGAACAGCGCCATCGCGCCGAGTTCCTTGGCCTCACTCAGCGGGAGGACCCGCGTGGTCACCTCGAGGTTGTCCCGCACCGCGTTGTTGGCGATCTCCTCGATCTCGGTCTTCGTCGCATCCGAGAGCTGCTGACCCCACGTGAAGTCGAAACGCATATAGCCGGCACGGTTGAGCGATCCCGCCTGCGTCGCCGAAGAGCCCAGCGTGTCGCGCAACGCGGCGTGCACGAGGTGCGTCGCGGAGTGCGCCTGGCGCGCGGCGCGACGATTGGCCGCGTCCACGACGGTCGTCGCCGCCTGCCCGACGCCGACCTCACCCGTGGCGACCTCGACGGTGTGACTGATGAGACCGGGGACGGGACGTTGGACATCCAGGACGTCCAATTCGAATCCCGGGCCGACGATGACGCCCTTGTCCGCGACCTGGCCGCCCGACTCGGCGTACAGGGCCGTCTCGGCGAGGATGACCTCGGCGATCTGTCCCTGGAGTGCGCGGTCGACGGCGACACCGTCCACGAGCACGCCGAGCACCGAGCTCTCGGTCTCCAAGTCGGTGTAGCCGGTGAAGACGGTCTCACCCTGGGCGCGGAATTCGCGATAGACGCTGTGGTCGGCGATCGCACGCTTGCGACTGCGGGCATCGGCCTTCGCACGCTGCCGCTGTTCCTGCATGAGCGAGTCGAAAGCCGAGCGGTCCACATCCAATCCGGCCTCCTGCGCGATCTCGACCGTGAGGTCGATCGGGAAGCCGTACGTGTCGTGAAGCAGGAACGCCTCGGATCCGGCGAGGGTGCGGCCGCCGGCACCCTTCGTCTGCGACATCGACAGGTCGAGGATCGTGGAGCCTGCCGCGAGGGTGCGAAGGAACGTCTCCTCCTCCGCGAATGCGTACGCGGACAGCCGGGCGTAGTCGGTCTCCAGCTCCGGATACGACTCCTTCATCGCGTCGCGGGATGCCGCGAACAGCTCCGGGAAGGTCGCCCCCTCGACCCCGAGCAGACGCATCGCGCGGATCGCCCGTCGCATCAGGCGACGGAGGATGTAGCCGCGACCTTCATTGGACGGGGTCACCCCGTCCGAGAGCAGCATCAGCGAGGAGCGCACGTGGTCGGCGATCACCCGGAACCGCACGTCGTCCTCGTGATCGGCACCGTAGCGCCGGCCGGAGAGGTCGACGGCGCGGTCGAGCACCGGACGAACCTGATCGGTCTCGTACATGTTCTCGACCCCCTGCTTGAGGAAGGCGACGCGCTCGAGGCCCATACCGGTGTCGATGTTCTTCTGGGGCAACTCACCGACGATGTCGAAGTCGAGCTTCGAGCGCACGTTCGTGATCGCGTACTGCATGAACACGAGGTTCCAGATCTCGACGTATCGATCGTCGTCGGTGGCCGGACCCCCGTCGATGCCGTAGGCGGGACCGCGGTCGAAGAAGATCTCCGAGCACGGACCGGCCGGACCGGGCTGCCCGGTGCTCCAATAGTTGCTGTCCTTGCCCAGACGCTGGATACGGTCGGGGGAGACACCGGCGACGGAGCGCCACAGCGCCTCCGCCTCGTCGTCCTCCTCGTAGACGGTGACCCACAGGTCCTTCTCGTCGAACCCGAGTCCACCTTCGGCCTCACTGCGGGTCAGGAGCTCCCAGGCGTAGCCGATGGCCCCTTCCTTGAAGTAGTCGCCGAAGGACCAGTTGCCGAGCATCTGGAAGAACGTGCCGTGACGAGGCGTCTTCCCGACCTCCTCGATGTCGTTCGTCCGGATGCACTTCTGCACATCTGCCGCACGCGGGTACGGGGCGGGCACGACACCGGTGAGGTACGGGATGAACGGGACCATCCCGGCCACCGTGAACAACAGCGACGGATCGCTGGTCACGAGCGACGACGACGGGACGATGGTGTGGCCGTTGTCCTCGAAGAAATCGAGGTAGCGCTGGGCGATGTCAGCGGTCTTCATGCGGTCCTTCTGCAAAAGGATGCCCGATCGTCACGATCGGGCATCGGTGAATCGAGGTCGGTCAGTCGCGGGAGGAGTCGGCGACGGCTTCCTTCGTCGTGGCCACCGCTTCGGCGGCCGCGTCGGCGACGCTCTCGACGATGCCGGCGATCCGTGTCTCCTGCTCGCGATAGGCATCGCCCATCCGGTCGGTGAATTCACCGATGCGCGCGTCGATGTCGGCGAGCATCTCCTGCCCGCGCGGGTCCTTGTTGACCATGTGGGCGACGACGAATCCGCCGGCGACGCCCAGCGCGAACCACACGAGCTTGTTCATGTCACGATCTCCTTCGGTGTCCTGCCGCTCCATCGTAGGCGGTGGAGCCCTCCAGCGGGGACGACGAAGGGCGCCGGGTCTCCCCGACGCCCTTCGGACGGCTTCACCGCGGTACGGCCCCGCGCTCGGCGCGCGGCGTATCGGTATCGCTGACGGTGTGGCCGTTGCACTCCCCTGCGCTCAGCGCGCGGCGTAGTACTCGACGACGAGCTGCACGTCACACACGACCGGAACCTCGGCGCGCTTGGGGCGACGCACGAGACGGGCCTGGAGCTTGTCGAGCTCGACCTCGAGGTAACCCGGGACGGGGGGCAGAACCTCGGCGTGTCCACCGGCGGCGGCGACCTGGAACGGCTCCATGTTCTCGCTCTTCGGCTTGACGTGGATCAGCTGACCCGGCTTCACGCGGAACGACGGGCGGTCGACGGTCTGACCCTCCACCATGATGTGGCGGTGCACGACCAGCTGGCGGGCCTGGGCGGTGGTGCGGGCGAACCCGGCGCGCACGACGAGGGCATCCAGACGCATCTCGAGCAGCTCGACCAGGTTCTCACCGGTCAGGCCGTCCTTGCGACGGGCTTCGTTGAACGTGTTGCGCATCTGCTTCTCGCGGATGCCGTACTGCTCGCGCAGACGCTGCTTCTCACGCAGGCGGACGGCGTAGTCGCTGTCGGCCTTGCGCTTGTTGCGACCGTGGGGGCCGGGGCCGTAGGGACGCTTCTCGAGGTAGCGTGCGGCCTTGGGGGTGAGCGCGACGCCGAGCGCGCGCGACAGGCGGACCTTGCGGCGGTCCTGGGACTTCGTAGCCACGAAGACTTCCTTCCGATGACGTGGCCGCGTCTCTCGCGGCTCACGGACGTATCGCCCCCTCCTCGCCCTGTCCGGACTGCACGCCGGGGCACGCCGGATGGTTGTCGAAGAAGAGAGGGGATGCCCGAAAACTCACGTTTCGAGCCGATCCATTGTATCAGAAGGACGGCCGGCCGCTCAGGTGCCGTCGCCGCCGTCGAGGATGCGCCGGATCTTGTCCACCCGTGCGCGCAGATCGCGCTCGTTCCCGCGCGCCGTCGGCTCGAAATATCGCCGGCCCCTGAGCTCGTCCGGAAGGTACTGTTGCCGCGCCACCCCGACGTCTGTGTCGTGCGGGTAGATGTATCCCTTGCCGTGCCCGAGGCGCTTCGCACCGGGGTAGTGCGCGTCCCGCAGGTGCACCGGCACGCGCCCGAATCCACCGGCCCGCACGTCGGCGATGGCCTTGTCGATCGCGACGTACGCGGCGTTGGACTTGGCGGCGGTGGCCAGATAGGCCGTCGCCTCCGCGAGGGGGATACGCCCTTCGGGCATGCCGATGAACTGCACGGCTTCGGCGGCGGCGACCGCGATGGGCAGCGCCTGCGGGTCGGCGAGACCGATGTCTTCGGCCGCCGAGATGATCAGGCGCCGGGCGATGAACCGCGGGTCCTCCCCCGCCTCGATCATGCGCGCGAGGTAGTGGATGGCCGCGTCGGCGTCCGACCCGCGGATCGACTTGATGAAGGCGCTGATGACGTCGTAGTGCTCGTCGCCCTGCCGGTCGTAGCGCAGCAGCGCCCGGTCGACCGCTGCGGCGACGTGCTCGGCGGAGATCGTCGGAGCAGAGGCACCGGCGTCGTCGACTTCGGCGGGGCCGTCTGCGGCCGGGCGCGCCAGGACGGCGGCCGCTTCGAGTGCGGTCAGCGCGCGACGGGCATCACCGGAGGACAGGCGGATGAGCGACTCACGCGCATCATCGGCGAGCCCCACAGCCCCGTCGAGACCGCGCGGGTCGGAGACGGCCCGATCGACCAGAAGCCCGAGGTCCTCGTCGGTGAGGGGCCTCAGCGTCTGCAGGAGGGAACGCGACAGCAAGGGCGAGATCACCGAGAACGACGGGTTCTCGGTCGTCGCCGCGATCAGAACGACCCATCCGTTCTCGACCCCCGGCAGCAACGCGTCCTGCTGGGCCTTCGTGAAGCGATGGATCTCGTCGAGGAACAAGATGGTGGACTGGCCGTACAGATCGCGCTGGGTCAGGGCGTCCTGCATCACCTCACGCACGTCCTTGACCCCGGCGGTGACGGCGGACAGCTCGATGAACCGGCGTCCGGAAGACCGCGCGATCGCCTGGGCGAGGGTCGTCTTGCCGGTGCCCGGCGGTCCCCACAGGATCACCGAACTGGAGCCGGCGGTGGTGGCGTCGGGGTCGGCCAACGCGACCAGCGGGGACCCTCTGCGCAGCAGGTGGCCCTGGCCGGCGACCTCGTCGAGCGAGGTGGGGCGCATACGCACGGCCAGCGGCGTCTGCCCCTGGAACAACGCAGAAGAAGCCATCCCGGAAAGGGTAGTCGCCGCCGACGACACGTGCGCACCCGGCGGAGGGACGGATCGGTTCGCCGCCGACGGGGTGCCCGGATAGGATCGACCCGGCCTACGGGCCGGGAGGAGGAACGGTGGCCAGGAACGACCGCAGGAACCGCGATGAGCGTGAGCGCGCGCGACTCTACGAGGCCCGCCGACGCTTCCACGACGATCACGTCCGGCGACGTTCCCGCGACAACCTCGTCGCCGGCGTCGGCGGCGCGGTTGTGCTCGCCGGGGTGATCGCTCTGCAGACGGTGTACTTCACCACCGGTCCCGGCGCTCCCACACCTGATCCCGCCGAGACGGTGGTGAGCGAGCCGACGCCCACCGCGACCGACATCGAGACCGTCGACCCGACCCCGTCGACCACACCCTGACGCGCATATTCGACCGGGCACCGTCCGTACTAGGCTGGCACCGTCCATCCCCCGAAGGCGGCCCTGTGCCGTGATGAGGTGCTATCCGTGACTGCCGCAGCAGACTCCCCCGTCGACCCCCAGACCACCGACGCCGACCCCGGCGACGCGGAGGCCACGCCCGCCGTCCCGACCCCGCCGGCCGGCGCAACCCGCGCCGGAGCTGCCGCACAGACGGCCGCCGCCGAGGACTGGGGCCGCGTCGAGGAGGACGGTACCGTCTCGGTGCGCGAGGGCGACACGTGGCGTGTCGTCGGGCAGTTCCCGGACGGGACCCCCGCGGAGGCCCTGGCCTACTTCGAGCGGAAGTACGCCGATCTGGCCAGCGAGGTCACGCTTCTCGAGGTCCGCCACCGTCGCGGCGGTGCGTCGGCCTCAGACCTGCGTGCCGCGGCCGCCGCCGTCATGATCAAGGTCGACGGCGCCGCAGCCGTCGGTGACCTGGCGGCGCTCACCGCGCGCTTGCAGAACCTCGTCTCCGCGCTCAGCGCCGCCAGCGAGAGTGAGGCCGCCGCGGCCAAGCAGGCCGTCGAGGATGCCGTCGCCGAACGCACGGCCATCGTCGAGCAGGCCGAGGCCCTCGCGGCGCGGGACCCGCAGACCGTGCAGTGGAAGCAGGCGTCCGCCGAGATGTCTTCCCTCTTCGATCAGTGGCAGCAGCACCAGCAGAACGGGCCTCGCCTGCCCAAGGCCGCGGGACAGCAACTGTGGAAGCGGTTCCGCGACGCGCGTTCGACCGTCGACAAGCACCGGCGCGAGTTCTACTCGCAGCTCGACGAGGCGCACAAAGTCGTCCGTCAGCGGAAGAACCGTCTCGTCGAACGTGCCGAGGCCCTCGCCCCGCAAGGAGAGGACGGCATCCCGGCGTACCGGGCGCTCCTGGACGAGTGGAAGGCGGCAGGGCGCGCCGGCAAGAAGGCCGATGACGCCCTGTGGGCTCGCTTCAAGGCCGCCGGCGACGCCCTGTTCCAGGCGCGGACCGAGCGGGCCGCCGCCGATGCCGAGGCGTCGAAGGAGAAGATCGACGCGAAGAAGGAACTCCTCCAGCAGGCCGCCCCCATCGCCGACGAGCCTGATCTGTCGAAGGCGCGCGCGTTGCTGACGAGCATCCAGCGTCAGTGGGACGAGATCGGGCGCATCCATCCACGCGAGGCCGAGCGCGCTCTCGATGACGACCTCCGCAAGATCGAGCAGGGTGTGCGGGCGCGCGAAGACGCCGACTGGAAGCGGAACAACCCCGAAACCAAGGCGCGCGCCAATGACATGACCCGTCAGCTCCATGACGCCATCGCCAAGCTCGAAGAGGACCTGGCCGCCGCTGAGGCCGGGGGCGACGCCCGCAAGATCGCGGCGGCCAAGGACGCGCTCGACGCGCGCCGCGCATGGCTGCGGGCACTCGGAGGCTGATCTTCTCCTCCACAGATCGAGCTCCGGCCGTGCGCTGAGCGGGCCGTGCGCGACACACTGGCGGGGTGGGCCCACGATTCCTCTACTTCGCCGGTCATGAACTGTCGGAGGCCGAGTTGTGCGCCGCGCGGCTGGACGGCGATGTGATCGAGGTCGGCGAGGCATGGATGCCGTCGGATGCCGTGGAGACGGCCGAACTCCGCGCGCGATCATTGCGTGACCTCGCACCGCCGGTGTTCACCGTCAGCCACCTCTCGGCGGCCTGGGTGCACGGCGCCGGTGACCGCCCTCCGGGCAGGCACGCCGTGTGTCGCACCGAACAGGCGCGGATGCATCACGTCATCGACCGCCGTATCGTGCTGCACGACCGCGCCGTCCCGGACGCGGACAGAGAACGCATCGGCGGCGTGTGGGTCACCCGCCCGCATCGCACCCTCGTCGATCTCGCGCGCAGCGGCGATGAGCATCATCGTTTCGCGGCCCGCGCGCTCGCACGGGTTGTCCCCGGCTCGGCCGAGCGCGCGCTGAAATGGGTGAAAGCGCGCGAGCGACTTCCTCACCGACGCGCGGCGCTCGCGCTGCTCACCGGACTCGCCGCCGTCACGACGACGTGACGCGGTAGACGTCGTACACGGCATCGATGCGCCGCACCGCGTTCAATACGCGGTCGAGGTGGACGATGTCACCCATCTCGAACACGAACTTGCTGATCGCCAGCCGGTCGTTGGAAGTCGACACGGACGCCGAGAGGATGTTCACGTGGTGCTCGCTCAGCACCCGCGTCACGTCGCTGAGCAACCCCGAACGATCCAGCGCTTCCACCTGGATCTGCACCAGGAACACGCTCTTGCCGGTCGCGCCCCACTCGACCTCGATGAGACGCTCGGGGTCCTGCATCAGGGACTTCACGTTGGTGCAGTCCGCACGGTGGACCGAGACCCCGCTGCCCCGCGTGATGAACCCGACGATCTCATCGCCCGGTACCGGCGTGCAGCATTTCGCGAGCTTGACGAGGATGTCCGGCGCGCCCCGTACGAGCACTCCGGAATCTCCTGCGCGCGGCGGCCGCGACCTGCCCACGAGCGGGATGTCGATCGGGCCGGTGGCGGTCTCCTCCGCCGCCACCAAGGCCGTCACCTTCTCGATGACGGACTGCGTGGACACATGGCCTTCACCGACCGCGGCGTACAGCGCGGAGACGTCCTCATAGCGCAGCTGCTGAGCGACCTCGGTGAAGGAGTCCTGGTTCATGAGCCGCTGCAGCGGCAGATTCTGACGCCGCATCGCGCGGGCGATGGACTCCTTGCCCTGTTCGATCGCCTCTTCGCGCCGCTCCTTGGTGAACCAGCCCCGGATCTTGTTGCGCGCCCGCGTGCTCTTGACGAAACCGAGCCAGTCCTGACTGGGACCGGCGTCGGGGTTCTTCGAGGTGAACACCTCGACGACGTCACCACTGGTCAGCTCGGTGTCCAGCGGCACGAGACGGCCGTTGACCTTGGCCCCCATGGTGCGATGGCCGATCTCGGTGTGGACCGCATAGGCGAAGTCGACGGTCGTCGCGCCGGACGCGAGCCCGATCACGCGCCCCTTGGGCGTGAACACGTAGACCTCTTTCGCGCCGATCTCGAACCGCAGCGAGTCGAGGAATTCGCCGGGGTCGGCGGTCTCGGCCTGCCAGTCGGAGATGTGCGCGAGCCAGGCCATGTCGGCGTCGACGGCTTTGCCGTCGGACTTGCCGCCGGCCATCTGCTCCTTGTACTTCCAGTGCGCCGCCACGCCGTATTCGGCCTGTTGATGCATCTCGTGCGTGCGGATCTGAATCTCGACCGTGCGACCGCCCGGTCCGATGACGGTGGTGTGCAGCGACTGGTAGAGGTTGAACTTGGGGGTCGCGATGTAATCCTTGAACCGGCCGGGCAGAGGGGTCCACCGCGCGTGGATGGCGCCGAGGACGGCATAGCAGTCGCGCACGCTTCCGACGAGGACGCGGATGCCGATGAGGTCGTAGATGTCGTCGAACTCACGACCGCGCACGACCATCTTCTGGTACACGGAATAGAGCTGCTTGGGCCGTCCCATCACCCGCCCGCGAATGCGCAGATCGCGCAGGTCCGACTCCACGGCCCCGATGACGTTCTGCACGTACTGCTCGCGCTGCGGAGTGCGTTGCTTGACGAGACTGTCGATCTCGGCGTAGAGCTTGGGGTGCAGCACGGCGAACGACAGATCCTCGAGCTCGGATTTGATGGTCTGGATTCCCAGACGATGAGCCAGCGGGGCGTAGATCTCGAGCGTCTCGGTCGCCTTCTTGGCCGCCTTGTGCGGCGGGACGAAACCCCACGTGCGCGCATTGTGCAGGCGGTCGGCGAGCTTGATGACCAGCACACGGATGTCTTTGGACATCGCCACGATCATCTTGCGGACCGTCTCGGCCTGGGCGCTCTCGCCGTACTTGACCTTGTCGAGCTTCGTGACGCCGTCGACCAGCATCGAGACCTCATCGCCGAATTCGGCGTTCAACGTGTCGAGCGGGTATCCGGTGTCTTCGACCGTGTCGTGCAGCAGCGCCGCTGCGATCGCTTTGGGACCGAGTCCGAGTTCGGCGAGGATCTGTGCCACCGCGAGCGGGTGGGTGATGTACGGCTCGCCGCTTTGTCGTTTCTGTCCCGCGTGCGCCGCATCGGCGACCCCGTAGGCCTTCTCGATGACGGTGAGGTCGCTCTTCGGGTGGTGTGTGCGAACCGTCCTGATGAGGGTCTCGACGTCATCACGTCGGGCCGCGCGCGAGAAGATGCGCGGCACGAGCCGCCGAAGCGATGACTGCGCCGGAGGGGCGGCTTCGGTCATCGGTCCTCCTCCCCCGCGACGATTGCCCTCATCCTACGCCCGCGGGCGCCGCTCACGCGTCGGCCGGAGCGCTCGCGAGAGCCCGTGCCTCCCGCACCCGCTCATCGCGGGCCTTGATCCCGGGCTCGCTCTCACGGAACAGCGAGTACAACGGCGCGGCCACGAACAGTGTCGAATAGGCGGCGACGATGATGCCGACGAAGATCGACAGCGAGATGTCGCTGAGCGTCTCCGCGCCGAGCCACGGTCCGATGAAGAGGATCGCACCGACCGGAAGGATCGCCACGACCGTCGTGTTGATCGAGCGCACGAGAGTCTGGTTGACGGCCAGGTTGACCGATTCGCCGAAGGTACGGCCGGATATCTCACCATCCTCGGTCGTATTCTCGCGGATCTTGTCGAACACGACGGTGGTGTCGTAGAGCGAGTACGCCAGGATCGTGAGGAAGCCGATCACGGCGGCCGGAGAGATCTCGAAACCGGCCAGGGCGTAGATCCCGACGGTGATCACGAGCACGTCGACCAATCCGAGGATGGCAGCCGCCGACATCTTCCACGTCCGGAAGTACAGCGCGAGGATGAGGAAGGTGAGGGCCAGGAAGATCGCGAGGCCCCACAGGGACTGCCGGGTCACATCCTGCCCCCAGCTGGGTCCGATGAACGACGTGGTGACCTCGGCCTCGGGGACCTCGTACGCCGCCGCGAGCGACGTGGCGACCTCCCGGGTCTCGTCGTCGGTCATCTGGTCGGTCTGGACCCGCACCGCGCTGTCGCCGACGGTCGTGACCTTCACCGTCGCATCGGGAACGACCTCCTGGACGGCTTCGCCGGCCAACGACTGGTCCGGTGACGACAGGCTCGAGACCGTGAACTGCGAGCCGCCGGTGAATTCGATGGAGAACTGGATGGGCCGCAGCAGCGGCACCAACGCGGAGCCGATCACGAGGATTGCGGCGATGATGAACCACAGCCGCCGCCGTCCCACGAAGGGGAAAGAGGTCTTGCCGGTGTACAGTTCGTTGCCGAGCTGGCTCATGGAGCGCATCAGTCGTCTCCCTCCTTCGAGATCGTGGCCGGCGGCGAAGAGTCGGCCGCGGCCAGCTCGGCTCGCTTGCGTTCGGCGATGGTCTGGCGTTTCTCCGCCTCGTGCCGCGACCGCTCCGCACGCTTGGCCGCGGCCCCGCGTCCGCCGGCGGCCACGGGCGCGCGGAACTCGGCACGACCGCGGTAGACGGCCCCGAGCGCGGCCGGGTCCATCCCCGACAGGGGGTGCCCCGACCCGAAGAACCGCGTCCGCGCCAGCAGCTGCATGACCGGGTGGGTGAAGAGGATGAAGATCAAGATGTCGATGGCCGTGGTCAGCCCGAGGGTGAACGCGAAGCCCTTGACCGTCGCGTCGGCCAGCACGTACAGCACGACCGCGGCGAGGATGTTGATCGACTTCGAGATGTAGATCGTCCGCTTGGCCCGGGACCATCCGTCCTCCACGGCCGTGGTGATCGACTTCCCGTCGCGGAGTTCGTCACGGATGCGTTCGAAGTACACGATGAACGAGTCGGCCGTGAACCCGATCGCGACGATGAGGCCTGCGACGCCCGCCAGCGAGAGTCGGAAGCCCATCCGCCACGCGAGGATCGCCAGCATGATGTAGGTGAGCACCGCCATGACCGCCAGCGACGCGATGATCACGAACCCGAGGGTGCGGTAGACCAGCAGCGAGTACAGCGCGACCAGGGCCAGTCCGATGAGTCCGGCGATCAGGCCCGCCTGCAACTGCTGGGTGCCGAGGGTCGCCGAGATCGTGTCGGAACTGACCACCTCGAAGCTCAGCGGCAGGGCGCCGTACTTGAGCTGGTCTGCGAGGACCTGCGCGCTCTCCTGCGTGAAATCGCCCGTGATACTGGGGTTGCCGCCGAGGATGATCGAGTTCATCTGCGGCGCGGTGAGCACATACCCGTCCAGGACGAACGCGAACTGGTCCAGGGGCGAGGTGGCCCCGTACAGCCGCTGGCTGATCTCCCCGAAGATGCGGGTGCCCTCGTCGTCGAACTCGAGGTTGACCGCCCACCGGTTGGTCGTCTGCTCGAGACCCGAGCTGGCGTCGTCGATCGAGGAGCCGTCGAGTTCGACGGGCCCGAGGATGTACTTGACGGTGTTGTCCGCGTCGCACGTGATCAGCGGCTCGTCCGCCGGCGCGGCAGCCGGGTCGTTCGCGGGATCCGTGCAGTCGTAGGCGAGGAACTCGGCCTGCAGGGCCGGGGTGATCCAGTTGGTGTCGCTGCCGTCAGTGGGCTCGATCGTCGGCGTCGCCTCGAGCGTGGGATCGGGGGTGGGGTACGGCGTGGCGTTGCCGTCCTCACCGATGTAGGTGTTCGGCGCGGAGCCCGCGTACAGGACGGCGCGCAGCTGAAGCTGCGCGGAGGCCTCGATACGCTCACGGGTCTGTTCGTCGGCCTCACCGGGGATCTGCACGACGACGTTCGTGCCGCCCTCGGTGGTGACATCGGCCTCGCCCACACCGGAGGCGTCGACACGCTGACGGATGATGGTCACCGCCTGCTGCATCTGCTCGTCGGACGGGGTCACCCCATCCTCCGTCTGCGCTTCGAGGATGATCTGCGTTCCGCCCTGCAGGTCCAGTGCCAGCTCCGGCGCCCAGGAGCTCTCCTTGAACACGTAGACGCCGAGCGCGTTGATGCCGAACAGGACGCCGGTGATGACCAGCAGTCCGATCAGTGCACGCCAGGCGTGCCGGACGGGGGTGGGTGTCGCCACGGAGGATCAGCTTTCTTCGGAGCGGGCCGACGCCGGCTCAGGCGTCGGGCTTGCTCTTGTCGTCGTTCTCGCGGGCCTCGTTCTCGTGGGCCTCGCGGGCGTCGTCGCTGAGCGACGAGATCTCGCCGTCGGCGACGCCGGCGGCGTACTCCTCCTGGCTGACCTCCGCCTCGAGGAACTCGTCTTCGGTGACCACGCCTTCGGTCGGGTTCACCACGCGCAGGATGGCCTGGCTGTGGACCTTGATCTCGACCCCCGGGGCGATGGCGACGATCGCGGGCTGGTCGAGGTTCTCGCCGTCGAACTCGATGATCGTCCCGTACAGGCCTCCCTGCAACAGCACTTCCGCGCCCGGAACGGTCTGACGGGCCTTCTCCTCCTGCTCGAGCTTCTGCTTCTGCATCCGGCGACGCGAGCTCCAGAACATGAAGACGAGCAGCAGGATCAGAAGGATGATCAGGCCGTAGTTGGAGAAGAAGAGCGCGAAGTCCATGGGCGAGGCGATGCCTTTCGATCGCGCGCGCGGACGCGCGGTTCATTCAGGGTGGGGTGGGCCGAAGCCTCCAGAGATTATAGGTCATCGAATCTCAGGGCCGCCTCCGCATGGGGGACCCCGAGGTGGGTGTACGCCTCCGGCGTCGCGATACGGCCCCGGGGGGTGCGGCCCATGAACCCGATGCGCACCAGGTAGGGCTCGACGACCGACTCGATGGTCTCGGCCTCCTCGCCGACCGTCACCGCGAGGGTGTTCAGCCCGACCGGCCCCCCGCGAAAGCGCCGGACGACCGCCTCCAACACGGCACGGTCGAGGCGGTCCAGACCGATCGCGTCGACGTCGTAGAGGTCGAGGGCGGCGCTCACGTCGGCCACGGCGGCCTCTTCGCCGCGGCCGTGCACGACGAGGTAGTCGCGTACGCGACGCAGAAGCCGGTTTGCGATGCGGGGTGTACCCCGTGACCGGCGAGCGATCTCGGCACGTGCCGCCGGGGGGAGGAAGACCTCGAGTCGGTCGGCCGAGCGTGCCACGACCGCCTCCAGCTCTTCGGCGTCGTAGAACTCGAGATGGGCGGTGAATCCGAATCGGTCGCGCAGGGGGTTGGGAAGCAGCCCCGAACGGGTCGTCGCGCCCACGAGGGTGAACGGCGCGAGATCCAGCGGGATACTCGTCGCCCCGGCGCCCTTGCCGACCATGATGTCGATGCGGAAGTCCTCCATCGCGAGGTAGAGCATCTCTTCCGCCGAGCGCGCCATGCGATGGATCTCATCGATGAAGAGCACTTCGCCGGGGACCAGACTGGACAGCAGGGCGGCAAGGTCGCCGGCGTGCTGGATGGCCGGCCCGCTCGAGAGACGGAGGGTCCGGCCGCTCTCGTGCGCGACGATCATCGCAAGCGTCGTCTTGCCCAACCCGGGAGGCCCGGCGAGCAGGATGTGGTCGGCCGGGCGCTGCTGCATCCGGGCGGCGTCGAGGAGGAGCTGGAGCTGACCGCGCACTTTGTGCTGCCCGATGAACTCACCCAGCGACGAGGGGCGCAGGGCCCCTTCGATCGCCAGCTCCGAGTCGTCCGCCACCTGCGCGTCCACGACGTTCGGCACGGTCACGTCATCCATTCAGGCGCTCCTTGCGCGCCGGCCCCAGCTGGGCCAGTGCGGCGCGCAGCAGACCACCCACGGTCGCGGCCACGTCGGTCGAGGCGTCTGCGGCCACCGCGGCGGTCGTTTCGGCGGCGAGGCGTTCCGGCCAGCCGAGTCCGACGAGCGCCTCGACCACCTGCGCGGGGACATCGGCCTGCGTGACCTGTGTCGAGGCGCCCGGTGCAGGCTTGGAGGGCGCGAGCTTGCCGGCGAGTTGGACCACGATCAGTTTCGCCGTCTTCGGTCCGATGCCCGACACGCGACGGAACGGGGCGTCGTCATCGGCGGTGACGGCGTCGGCGATCTGCGGAACGGTGAGGGTGGCCAGCACGCCGAGCGCCGACTTCGGCCCGACCCCGGTGACGCCGAGGAGTTGGCTGAAGACGGCGAGCTCCTCGCGTTCGGTGAACCCGAACAACGACAGCGCGTCCTCACGGACGATCAGCGAGGTGTGGAGCCGGAGCTCTTCGCCCAGGTGGGCGGTGCGCACGACCTGCGGCGTGACGGCGACGGTGAAGCCGACGCCGCCGACCTCGACCACGACGCCGTCCGGTTCGGTGTGCAGCACGCGACCGCGCAGAGAGGAGATCATGCCGACAGCCTAAGCGGGCGCTTCGGAGGTATGTTCGAGCGACACGCTACCGGCGGCTGGCGCGTTCGGCCTGCGCCCACGCGCGTTGCGCGGGCGTGAGCGCACGCCCGGTGATCGTGGCGGAGGTCGACGGTGCGCCTCGCCACGCATGACACAACGCCAAGGCCAGGGCGTCGGCGGCGTCCGCGGGACGGGGAAGCTCCTCCAGCCGCAGGATGCGCGCCACCATCGTCTGCACCTGCCGCTTGTCCGCCGCGCCGTACCCGGTGATGGCGGCCTTGACCTCACTCGGGGTGTGGGTGGCGGCGGGGAGGCCGCTTTCGGCGGCCAGGAGCAGCGCCACCCCACTGGCTTGGGCGGTGCCCATCACCGTGCTGCGGTTCTGCTGGGCGAACACCCGCTCCACGGCGACCACGGACGGCGAATGCGCACCGATCACCTCGCGGATGCCGCGCGCGACGGCCGCCAGGCGCACCTCGATGGCCTCGTCGGCTCCCGAACGGATCACTCCGACGTGCACGAGCGATGCGGAGCGGTCGGGCGCCACATCGACGACGCCCACACCGCAACGGGTCAGGCCGGGGTCGATGCCGAGGACGCGGAGGGTCACGCACTCACGCTAGGCGAGCCGGACCGGAGCCGGGTCCAGGCGCGCCCGGTCACCGTCACTCGTCCTCGTCTTCCTCCAGCTCGGCCTGCACCTCTGGGGTGAGGTCGACGTTGCTGAACACGTTCTGCACGTCGTCGCTGTCCTCGAGAGCATCGATGAGGCGGAAGATCTTGCGCGCCGTGTCGGCGTCGACCTCCACCTTGAGGTTGGGCACGAACTCCACGTCGGCGGACTCGTAGTCGATGCCGGCGTCCTGGAGTGCCGTGCGGACCTTCACGACTTCGGAGGCGTCGGTGAGCACCTCGAAGCCCTTCGCGTGGGGTTCGACCTCTTCGGCTCCCGCGTCCAGGACGGCGAGCATGACGTCGTCCTCGGTCGTGCCCTCACCCGAGACCACGATGACGCCTTTGCGCGTGAAGTTGTAGGCCACGCTGCCGGGGTCGGCGAGGGTCCCGTTGTTGCGGTTGAGGGCCGTTCGCACCTCTGCGGCGGCACGGTTCTTGTTGTCGGTCAGACACTCGACCATGAGGGCGACCCCGTTGGGGCCGTACGCCTCGTACACGATCGTCTGGTACTCGACGGCCTCGCCGCCGATGCCCGCGCCGCGCTTGATGGCGCGGTCGATGTTGTCGTTGGGGACCGACGTCTTCTTCGCCTTCTGCACGGCGTCATACAGCGTCGGGTTGCCTGCGAGGTCGGCGCCGCCGATCTTGGCGGCGACCTCGATGTTCTTGATGAGCTTGGCGAACGACTTGGCGCGACGGGCGTCGATGACGGCCTTCTTGTGCTTCGTCGTCGCCCATTTGGAGTGACCGGACATGCCGGACAGTCTATCGAGGGTCGGCGCTCACGCCTTCTCGCTCGGTGACGCGGCATCGACGATCGCGAGGAAGAGCTCGTGGAAACGCCTCTCCCCGGTGACCTCCGGATGGAAGGCGGTGCCGATGGCGTTGCCGTGGCGGACGGCGACGACGCCGCCGTCGTCGAGGGTGGCGAGGACCTCCACGTCGGGGCCGGTCTCGACCACGAGCGGGGCACGGATGAAGGTCGCCTCGACCGGCGGGCCACCCAGAGACGGCACCGACAGTGCCGTCTCGAAAGACTCCACCTGGCCACCGAAGGCGTTGCGACGCACCGTGGCATCGATCCCGCCGAAGGTGCGCTGACCGACGATGCCGTCCTCGAGCCGGTCCGCGAGCAGGATCAGTCCCGCGCATGTCCCGTAGACCGGCAGACCGGCGCGGATCGACTCGGTGAGAGGCTCCGCGAGTCCGAACGAGCGCGCCAACTTGTCGATGACGCTGGATTCTCCCCCCGGCAGCACCACGCCGTCCACGCCGGCCAGGTCCTCCGCCCGACGGACCGACGCCGTATCGGCGCCGAGGCTGCGCAGCGTCCGCACGTGCTCACGGACGTCCCCCTGGAGGGCGAGGACGCCGATCCGCGGGCTACCAGCCACGCTCGGCGAGGCGGTGGGGGGCGGGCAGGTCGGCGACGTTGATGCCGACCATCGCATCCCCGAGGCCACGCGAGACATCGGCGATCACCTTGGGGTCGTCGTAGAAGGTGGTCGCCTTGACGATCGCGGCGGCGCGCTCGGCCGGGTTTCCCGACTTGAAGATGCCGGAACCGACGAACACACCGTCGGCACCCATCTGCATCATCATCGCCGCGTCGGCCGGGGTCGCCACTCCCCCGGCGACGAACAGGACCACCGGAAGCGTGCCGGTTTCGGCGACCTCGGCCACCAGCTCGTAGGGCGCCTGCAGCTCCTTGGCGGCCACGTACAGTTCGTCGCGGCTCATCGAGCGGAGGGCGTTGATCTCGCCGGTGATCTTCCGGATGTGCTTGGTCGCCTCCGACACGTCCCCGGTGCCGGCCTCGCCCTTGGACCGGATCATCGCGGCGCCTTCGTTGATGCGCCGCAGCGCCTCACCCAGATTGGTCGCGCCGCACACGAAGGGGACGGTGTACCCCCACTTGTCGATGTGGTTGACGTAGTCGGCGGGTGAAAGCACCTCGGATTCGTCGATGTAGTCCACGCCCAGCTGCTGGAGCACCTGCGCTTCGACGAAGTGGCCGATGCGGGCCTTGGCCATGACGGGGATCGACACCGAGGCGATGATGTCGTCGATCAGGTCGGGGTCGCTCATCCGCGCGACGCCCCCCTGGGCGCGGATGTCGGCCGGCACACGCTCGAGCGCCATCACGGCGACCGCGCCGGCGTCCTCGGCGATCTTGGCCTGGTCCGCGGTGACGACGTCCATGATGACGCCACCCTTCAACATCTCCGCGAGTCCGCGCTTGACGCGATCGGATCCGGTGGCGTTCGTGGTCACGGGTGTCCCTTCGGCGGGCCGCATGTGCGGCTCAGACAATGGCGAGCAATGATCTAGGCCAAACGATAGCATCGACCCCGTCGTCTCCGTCGACGCGAGAGGATCGATGTCATGCACCGACACATCGAAGGCACGACGGCCTCCGAGATCGCCGAGAGCGTCCGCTCCGGGATCGACCGCGGTATCTTGCAACCCGGGGACGCGCTCCCTCCCGTGCGAGCGCTCGCGGAGTCGCTCGGCGTGAACCGCAACACCGTTGTGGCCGCATACCGGCATCTCGCCGGGTCGGGACTGGTGGTCTCCCGCGGACGCGGTGGCACCCGTGTCGCGGCTCGCACTGTCGTCGCGCAGGAGGGGTACGCCACCGACAGCGCGCTCCGAGACGTCGGGACGGGCAATCCCGACCCCGCGCTGATCCCGGACGCGTCCGATGCGCTCGCACGTGCGGGCGGGCACCCGGTGCTCTACGGCGAACCGGTCATCGATCCGGGGTTGCGATCGTGGGCGACGGCGTGGATGTCCGACGCGACCAACGCCTCCGCGGGCCGGCTGACCGTGACCAGCGGAGCCGCCGACGCGGTCGAGCGTCTCCTGGCCCAGGCGCTCACACGCGAGGACGCCGTCGGCCTCGAGGATCCGTGTTTCCTCACGAGCAAGCACACCGTGCAGGTGGGGGGATACCGCCCCGTCGCGATCCCGTGCGACGACGAGGGTATGACCGTGGCGGGGCTGCGTGACGCATTGGCCCACGGCGTACGCGCCGTCGTCTGCACCCCGCGGGCCCAGAACCCCTCCGGCGCGAGTCTGAGCGCACCGCGCGCCCGCGAGTTACGTGATGTGCTCGCCGAGCACCCGTACGTGCTGGTCATCGAGGACGACCACTTCTCGATGCTCTCGACCCGCCCGTTCCACTCGGTCGTCCCCGTCGGCCATCGACGCTGGGCGTTGGTGCGGTCGGTGTCGAAGTTCCTCGGACCGGACATGTGCCTCGCGGTCACCTCCTCCGACACCGAGACCGCGGCGGGATTGGCGATGCGGCTGACGCCGGGGACGACGTGGGTCAGCCACCTGCTTCAGCGCCTTGTGCACGCCCTCATGACCGACCCACAGGTGCGCACGCGGATCGGGGAGGCGGCGGCACACTACGCGGCACGCAACACCGCCTTCGTGCACCTGCTGACCGCGCACGACATCACCGCCACCGTGCCCGACGGGCTGAACCTGTGGGTGGATGTGGAGTGCTCGGCCGAAGCGGTCGTCACACAGTTGATGCGACGCGGTTGGCTCGCCCGCGCCGGCGACGACTTCGCCGTCGAGGCGGGCGCGACCCCCTCGCGGCGGCTGCGCCTGACCGTGCACGATCTCGACGACGCGGACCTCGCTCTGCTGGCCTCCGACGTCGGCGACGCGGTGCGTACGGTGCGGGTTCGCGAGACGGGGGTGGCATGATCGGAGCCGTGAAGATCCTCTCCATCCAGTCCGCGGTCGCGTACGGCCACGTCGGCAACTCCGCCGCCGTCTTCCCGCTCCAGCGCATCGGTGTGGAGGTGTTGCCGGTGTACACCGTCACCTTCTCCAATCACACCGGCTACGGACAGTGGCGTGGTCCGATGATCAGTCCGGACGATGTGCGAGAAGTGGTCCGCGGCGTTCAGGAGCGGGGAGCCTTCGGCGACATCGATGTCGTGCTCTCCGGATATCAGGGCGGCGAAGGCATCGCAGACGTCATCCTCGAGACCGTGGAGCAGGTCAAAGCGGCCAACCCGTCGGCCGTCTACGCCTGCGACCCCGTCATGGGAAACGCCAAGAGCGGGTGCTTCGTCGCCCCGGCCATCCCGGTGCTGTTGCGCGAGCGGGTGGTGCCTGCGGCCGACATCATCACGCCGAATCAGTTCGAACTCGGCTTCCTCACCGGCACCGAGCCGAGCGATCTGGAATCCACCCTGGCCGCGGCCGACGCCGCGCGCGCGATGGGGCCGCGTACCGTGCTGGTCACCAGTGTGGAGCGTCCCGACCGGCCCGAGGGGACGATCGAGATGATGGCGGTCACCGACGACGGCGCGTGGATCGTGCAGACTCCGCGTATCCCCATGAAGGCCAATGGTTCCGGCGACGTCACCGCCGCGCTGTTCACCGCCCACCTGCGGCGCACCGGCGACGCGGCCGATGCGCTCGCGCGCACCACCTCGAGCGTGTTCGCCCTGTTGTCGATGACACACGAGTCAGGTCAGCGGGAGCTCCAACTCATCCAGGCGCAGGAGCACTACGCCGACCCGCAGATGCAGTTCGACGTGCAGCGGGTCCGTTGATCGGGATCACGGCCAGGCGGCGCTGACCGCCTCGCGCACCTCGCCGAGCAGTTGCGGCAACGCCTTGGTGCGGCCGATGATCGGGAAGAAGTTCGCGTCGGCACGCCAGCGCGGCACGATGTGCTGGTGCAGGTGCTCGTCGACGCCGGCGCCCGCGACCGCGCCCTGGTTCATCCCGAGGTTGAACCCGTCGCAGCGGCCCACCTCACGCAGAACGCGCATGCCGATCTGCGTGAGGTCGCCGATCTCGGCGACTTCTTCGGGCGTGGCCTGGTCGTAGGTGGCCACATGCCGGAACGGGCATACCAGCAGGTGTCCGGAATTGTAGGGGAAGAGGTTCAGGAGCACGTACGCCGTCTCGCCCCGCGCCACGATCAGCCCGTCCTCGTCGCTCTTGTCGGGCGCCGCACAGAACGGGCACTCGTCGCGGAGCACCTGCGGGCCCGCCTGGATGTAGGCCATCCGGTGCGGGGTCCACAGCCGCTGGAACGCATCCGGAGCGCCGGCGAACGAGGCCGCGTCGACGACGTCCGCCTGCTCGTCGGCGTCGTTCACGCGAAGTCCTCGGCGGTGTCGATCAACGCCTTGCCCCGGATCGCCGCGAGGATCCGGTCGACGGCTTCCTCCATCGGCACGGCGTTCTGCTGGCTGCCGTCGCGGAATCGGAACGACACCGCACCGGCGTCACGGTCCTGCTCGCCGGCGATGAGCTGGAACGGGATCTTCTGCGCAGTGTGGGTGCGGATCTTCTTCTGCATGCGGTCGTCGGAGCGGTCGACCTCGGCACGCACGCCGGCGGCCTTGAGGCGGTCGATGACCCCCTGGAGGTGGTCGGCGTATTCCTCGGCCACGGGGATGCCCACCACCTGTACGGGGGCCAGCCACACCGGGAACGCGCCGGCGTAGTGCTCGAGGAGGATCGCGAAGAAGCGCTCGATCGAACCGAACAACGCACGATGGATCATGATCGGGCGGTGCTTCTCACCGTCCGATCCGGTGTACTCCAACTCGAACCGCTCGGGCTGGTTGAAGTCGAGCTGGATCGTCGACATCTGCCAGGTACGACCGATCGCATCCCGGGCCTGGACGGAGATCTTGGGGCCGTAGAAGGCCGCGCCACCGGGATCGGGGACCAGCTCGAGGCCCGAGCCCTCCGCGACACGGCGCAGGGTCTCGGTCGCCGATTCCCACAGTGCGTCGTCGCCGAGGAACTTGGCGTTGCCGGGCTCCTTCGTGGACAGTTCCAGATAGAAGTCGTTCAGGCCGTAGTCGCGCAGCGTCTCCAGCACGAACTTGAGGCTGTGGACGAGCTCACCTTCCACCTGGTCCTCGGTGACGTAGATGTGGGTGTCGTCCTGCGTCATGCCGCGCACGCGGGTCAGGCCCGCCAGCGTGCCGCTCTTCTCGTAGCGGTAGACGCTCCCGAACTCACTCAGCCGCAACGGCAACTCTCGGTAGCTGCGCCCGCGGGAACGGAAGATCAGGTTGTGGAACGGGCAGTTCATGGGCTTGAGGTAGTAGTCCTGCCCCTGACGGGTGACGTTCCCCGCGTCGTCCACGACCTCGTCGAGCTGCATCGGGGGGTACATCCCCTCGGCGTACCACTGCAGGTGGCCGCTGGTCATGAACAGGTCGCCCTTGGTGATGTGCGGGGTGTTGACGACCTCGTACCCGTTCGCGAGCAAACGCTCACGCATGTACCGCTCGATCTCGTAGCGGATGATGCCGCCCTTGGGGTGGAAAACGGACAGGCCAGGACCGATCTCCTCCGGGAAGGAGAAGAGGTCCAGCTCCTTCCCGAGCTTGCGGTGGTCCCGCTTCGCGGCCTCCTCCAGACGGGCCTGGTACGCGCGCAGCTCATCCTTCGTCGGCCACGCCGTGCCGTAGATGCGCTGCAGCTGGGGGTTCTTCTCGCTCCCTCGCCAATACGCGCCGGCGACCCGTTGCAGCGCCCAGCCGTTGCCGATCATGCGGGTGTTGGGCACGTGCGGGCCGCGGCACAGGTCCTTCCAGACCGTCTGCCCCTCGCGGTCGACGTTGTCGTAGATGGTCAGCCCACCGGCGCCCACCTCGACGGCGGCGCCCTCGGCGGCTTCTCCACCGGCCGCGGTGCCGCCCTTGAGATCGATCAGCTCGAGTTTGAAGGGCTCGTCGACCAGCTCGACGCGCGCGTCGGCGTCGGAGACCTCGCGACGGGTGAAGCGCTGACCTTCACGGATGATGCGTTGCATCTCCTTGGTGATGGCCTTGAGGTCGTCGGGGGTGAACGCCTCGTCGACACCGAAGTCGTAGTAGAAGCCGTCGGTGATCGGCGGACCGATGCCGAGATTCGCCTGCGGGCGGATCCGCTGCACGGCCTGGGCGAGCACGTGCGCCGTCGAGTGGCGCAGGATGTCGAGTCCGTCGGGGCTGGACACCGCCACCGGCTCGACGTCATCGGTGCGCTCGACGGTCGCGGCGAGGTCTTTCAGTTCGCCGTTGACGCGCATGGCGACGATGGAACGATCAGGGAACAGCGCGAAGCCGTCGGCGGGATAGGACACGTCCGACGGAGGGGCAACGTCAGTCACAGGGAAACTCTCCAGAAAGTGGCTCGGATCAAGGCTACCGCCCGGGCCGTACCGGTCCGTCGGGCGGCGGTGCTCAGCTTCGGGCGCCCGTGGCGCCTCGCCCGCTCAGGCGCTCGGCGTTCGGGCACTGCGCACCGGGCGAACGGTGCCGAGCCGACGGAGGTCCATGACCGCCAGTGTACGCGCAGCGTTCGGCGCGCGACGCACGCCGGAAAAGCGAAAACCCCCGGCGGCCCGGGGGTTTCAGGTGGTGCGCGATACTGGGATCGAACCAGTGTTCACGATACTGGTAACTTTGGCGTGTTTCCGGGTTTGTTCGTTGATTTGGTGCGGATCGTGGCGGATCGTGTTAAGGTCACTGGAAGACACAAGAGGACACTACCGGACACGCGATATTGCACGGTATTGCACGGAAGGAAACGCATGGCCACGAAGCGCAAGCGCAGGGAGGCGTTCGGCGCCATCCGTAAGCTCCCGTCCAAGCGCTACCAGGCCAGCTACACCGGGCCAGACGGGAACCGGTACACCGCACCCCTCACATTCACGGCAATAGAAGATGCACGCGCGTGGCTCGCACGACGACGTGTCGAGATCGCGGACGGCCACTGGACCGCCCACGAAGCCAAAGCCGTGGACACCGCGAAGGCGACGCAGACCGACACGTTCGCGACATACGCCGAACAGTGCATCACCACCCGGACGAACCGTCGAGGTGAACACCTACGCCCTCGCACCCTCACCGAGTACCGGCGTCTGCTCAACGGGCCGCTGTCACCGTTCAAAGACGCGCGGCTCAACAGCATCAGCCCTGAGGATGTCCAGGTCTGGTACTCCGAACAGCTCGCCACCGGGACGAAGACTCAGACCGCACGCGCATATGAACTGCTGAAGTCCGTGATGGCAACCGCGGTGGATCATGGCCGCATCAAGAGAAACCCCTGCATGGTGCGAGGGGGCTCGTCGGTGTCGACGGGTAAAGAGGTGCGCCCACCCTCCTCGGCTGAGTTGCAGGTCATGTTGGACTCCATGCCCGACCGGTACCGTGCCGCCGTGATCCTCGCCGCATGGGCAGGGGTTCGGTATGGAGAACTAACAGAGTTGCGGGTGAAGGACATTGCAAAGGTGTCCGACGTGTACGTGATCAACGTGACCCGAGCTGTGACGCACGTCACCGGGCAGGGGTACATCGTCGGCCGCACGAAATCTGAGGCCGGCGTGCGGACCGTCGCGCTTCCCCCGCACGTCACACCGATCATCGATGAGCATCTACGCGACCATGCGAGCCGGTTCCCTGAGGCGCTGCTGTTCCCCGCTGCGGATGGTTCGTCGCACCTCCCCCAGACCTCCTTCTATAGGCACTGGGATAAGGCTCGTCGTGCGGCTGGACGTGAAGACATGCCGTGGCACGCGATGCGGCACTACGGGGCGACCCGTGCGGCGTTGGCCGGTGCGACGTTAAAGGAGTTGCAGGAGCGGTTGGGGCACTCGACTGTTGCTGCGGCGATGCGGTATCAGCACACGGCTGGCCGTGATGAAGAGCTTGCGAGGCGCATGTCAGACCTCGCTTGAGGTGGACAACACTTTTCCACCTGACGAAAGAGCCCCCGCCGAGCTGGAACCTCGAGCGGGGGCAACCACCACCACACATAGGAGCACGATGATGAACACCAAGAGTATCGAAACCCGCCCCGCGTTCCCGAGCGCATCGACGATCGGGGTTACGGAGATGCTGAACGCCGCCGCCACGCTCGAACTCGACGCAGACGGGCTGGGGCTCATGTTCGGGCAGGAGTCACCCCTCGAGGACGGACGCCCCGGCTACGAACTCCCCCTCGGACTCGCAGGGAAGGCGTTCCTCGACCTCGACGACACGGGCGTCTGGCAGCTCGGAATCGACTTCCGAGACCAGATCACGTTCGAGCAATTCCAGGCCGCGACAATCCTGATCGCGCTCGCGCAGTACTGGGCCGAGAAATACGACCAGTAATCCCATTCGACCTCAAGGGGGCGTTGGCACATCCTGTGTCGGCGCCCCCATACTCTTTTCGCCGCGTAAAGGGAAACCAGTAGGGCTTTCCTGCGTAAAGCATGCGTGCACCTTGTGGACCGGAGTGGAAATGTCTGCCAAAGGTGTTAATCTGAAACCACTGGTCAAGCGCCCCGGCGTATTGACACCACCTCCACTCGGAGGGGTTTAGCAACACAAACCCAACTGAGAGAGGTGAACAAGTGGAAGAAGAAAGACGCTGGGGAACGGTCGCAGAGGCCGCCGACGAATGGCAACTCTGCACAAAGACGGTACGACGTTACATCTCAAGCGGCGACATCTACGCCGAACGTCTCGGACCGCGACTGATCCGTGTTGATCTCAACAGCATCCACGGACGGCCGCTGAGCTTCCAGGACATCGCTTGACGCTGGCGCACACCGCCACATCCCGCGTGAAGTTGAATGCGCGGAAGGTAGACGACCTAATCGTCTACGGAATGGGCAAGTTCGACGCTGCCGGCATTCACGTATCGCCGTCGAAGATGTCGAAGCTCGTCCGTGAAGCGGCTCGCAAGTACGGGTTCGCCGTCGCGGCCCTGATCGTCGACAACTACTTCGACAACGCGGAACTCCTGCAATGGGAGTCCTACGCGCGCGCATTGCGAGGTGGTTCTGTTTGACCACCGAACACGAAGAAACCCCCATCTCTGGGGGTCCCGAGAACTCTGCTGGGCGGCCGGGTTCTAACCCAAAGTTTAGCCGAATCCTCGCACGATTTCACAAGGCACAACGCGAAATCGCGGAGCAACGTGACCGTGCTCGAGGCGGTGACGCAAGTGACGAATGACATTGTGCGTCGATTCCTCGCTGGCGAAATCGAATCCCACCAGCTCCCGGGCGCTCTCTGGCATCTATGGGCGGACGGATACCGCGCCGGATGCACCGAGATGCAAACCCGTGTTGACCGGGCCGAGCGTGAAGCAGACAGCTGGTACTACATCGCGAACAACCCCGCCGAGGTACGCGCTCAACATGCACGTGCTCTCGCGGAATTCAACGCAGCACAGCACCGCAAATCCACAAGTGAACAGTGGGCGGCACTCGATCGTGTCGCCGCGGAAAGATCGGAGGTAGTCGCGTGACTGCCCAGTACATCGATGTCGCCGCGATCCTCGACGGCAACATCACCGCCCCGCAGACGGCCGTAGGAGGCCGCAGGAGCGACGGCGTGCCCCTCTGCTACGCCTCAGCCGTAAACGTGCTCCTAGGGGCACCTGAGGCCGGGAAAACCCTGGTCGCGGGCGCAATGGCCGCCGACGAGATGTTCAGCAGTGGGCGTGTCCTGTGGATCGACCTCGACCACAACGGGCCGGCGGCGATCGTCACCCGTTTCCGCGAGTTCGGTGTGTCCCGCGACATGCTCATCGACAACTCCAGCTTCCGGCTCGCAGTACCCGAAGACCCGCAGGAGGTCATGCAGCTCGTCGCCGACACGATCAACTGGCGGCCGTCGCTCGTGATCGTCGACTCCATCGGAGAACTGCTGCCCATGTTCGGTGCGAACTCCAACGACGCCGACGACTACACGCGAGTCAACAGGCAAGTGCTCACCGCGCTCGCATCAACCGGGGCAGGTGTCCTCGCGATCGACCACGAAGCGAAGTCCCAGTCCAGCAGCAACTACGGCGCCACGGGTACAGCGGCGAAGAAACGTGCCATCGATGGGGCGTTGCTTCGAGTGACGAACACCCGACCGTTCCGACCGGGACACGGCGGTGAAGCAGTCCTCTCGATCGTGAAAGACCGACACGGTGCACTCCGCCAACTCGTCGACCCCGACCGGGAACCCGCCGTCACCGTCTTCTCCATCGAGACACGAGACGGTGCGTCCCTCGCACGGTTCGGGATGCCCGCGGTGAAGGCGCCTTCGGTGTCGGACGTGGAGATGTTGCAGAAGCTCACTCCTCCCCCGACCAGTGTTCGTGACGTGAAAGACCGGATGACCTGGGGATCTACCCGAGCAAGCAAGGCGTTTCGAGACTTCCAGCATGTTCCGGGAACGCCCGGGAACGTTCCGGGAACGTCGGGTGATGTGCGTGTTCCCGTGTTCCCCACCCCTAAAGGGGGGGAACGGGGAACGCTCACCGGGAACACCGAAACGGAGGCCGCATGAGTCACCGTGTCTGGCTCGAAGAATGCCACGGCTGTGAACCCTGGACCCGAGTCATCCCCCACCCGTCCACACGAATGCCCATCGTCCAAGCGATGCACGAAGACGGATGCACGGTCTGGCCACGCATCCAACGATCCGACTCAACGGAGGTGACCTGTGGCACGCGGTGACAACGAGTGGGCGTCGCTACGCGACGAGCTCAAGCACACGGCACCGGCATGCGACGGCGACGACCGGTTCATCCAGGACGACCTGACCGAGACGGAACAAAACGCACTCAGCCGCATCTGCGACCGGTGCCCCATCCAACTCCGCACAGCCTGCAAGGCCTACGGAGCCGTCACACGACCACCCGGCAGCTACTACGCCGGCACCTACTACCCCGCACCGAAGGAGGGCTGACATGAGCGCCACTTTCGACCCCGCAGGACCGATCGCAGAGCTCCGAAAGCTCGGCATCGAACCGAGATGGCCGAAACAAGAGAAGGTCACCGTCTACCGCGAACGACGCCGATGGGAATACGAACTCACCTTCATCGCCGACACCGCACTACGCGACCTCGCCCACCTCATAGTCGACGGCTGGACCATCCACATCCACCCCGTCTACCCACGAATCCGAATCCGAATCGAACGACCCAACAAGGAGAACTCATGAGCACGAACACGACCACCCTGACCAGCCTGCGAACCATCCTCCGCAAGCTCGACATCACACTGCCCAAGCCCATCCGAGACGCCTACGCGGACACCGACCGACTCAACACCGCCGCACGCGACATCGAACCCGTCACGTCGAAGCAGATCGCCCACGCATGGGGCACAGCGATCCTCGAAGACCGCGACCCCCACACCGACCCGGCCGTGCAACGACTCATCACGATCAACGCGCTCGGCGACTCCATCGCACAAAAGATGGCCGACACCGCCGAAGACCACATCATCGACGCACTCCGGGCCAACACACGCCCGATCCTCGAAGCACTCCGCAACCTCGCAACCACCGCGGGCAAAACCCTCGAGGACGCCAACACTGTCCTCCGAGGACTCCCCCTCGAAGACCGCGAAACAATCGCCGCGCACGGATCCAAGCACCTCGCCGCATGGGAGCAAGCAACCGCCGCGAACTCCACGCTCAAGAATGTCGACCGCGCCTGGAGTTGGCTGCAAACCCTCACCCGGTTCGCCCCCGCATCCGAGTGGATCGTCCGCCTCGCCGATGTCGACCTCGACACGTTCGAGAAGCACCGTCGCCGCTGCAACCCGTGGGATCTCATCGTCGCCGGTCACAGCATCGACCTCGCCATCGACACCGACACGATCCAGGCCCGCAACAGTCGACGCGCCGAAGAGCACGCAGACCGCATCGCAGCAGGAGACGCAGCACGCAGGAAGCTCATGAACCCGAGCGCCGGGATCAGCCTCATCCCCGCGGTCTGAACCCCGCTGGTGGGGGCGCTCGGGTGTGAGCGTCCCCACCACATAACTGAACAGGAGCACAGATGGTGAAGAGATCGGACGCTCTACGGAAGCGACACCGCGTGATCATCGCGAGGACCAAGCCGAACTGCCACATATGCGGGCAACCCATCGACTACACCCTCAAGTACCCAGATCCGATGAGCTTCGTCGTCGACCACGTGAAAGCGCTCGCGAACGGTGGAGCCGACACCCTCGCGAACAAAGCGGCAGCGCACAACACATGCAACAGCACAAAGCGGGCACGGGCATACGCGCCGATCGTCAGACGATCAGGAGCGCTCGATTGACATGGGCAGAGACACACGAACGCGGACACGCGACGACCAACGACACGGGTCGGTCAGGGATCTCGACGACCGCGACCCCAGGGGGACTGCACCCCTTGACCGTGGCTCTGTCGTCACTGGGCTCTGGGACGCGCTCTCTCTTCGAAAAAAACGAATGTCGGTGTGAGGGGGTTTGGTGATGGATGAGGCGTCTGAGGGCGTTGTTGGGGCGATCGAGAAGGGGCGCCGGGAGTTGCTGGTGGCGGCTCGGTTGCGGATCGCTCAGGTGATTGATGATGGCGCGCCGGCTCATGCGTTGGCGCGGTTGGTGACGGAGCTGGATCGGCTGGATGGGCAGATCCGGGTCATTGATGAGGAAGACACGGATTGGATCGCTCACGTTCAGGATGAGCCGTTCGATCCGTCGTCGCTATAGCGAGGGGACGAAAATGGCGAATAGGACTATTGCGGTAAAGCTCGTTGCGCAGGTGCAGGAGTACGAGCGGAACATGTTGTCGGCTGCGAAGGCGACGGCGACGATGGGTACTGAGTCGGAGCGGTTGGCGCGGTACAAGGAAGCGTTTAACGCTGTGGGGCGTGCCGGGGTCGGTATGGGTGCGCTGATCGGTGCAGGTGTGACGGTCGCGGTGAAGAAGTTCGCGGACTTCGATGAGGCGATGTCGAATGTGCAGGCGGCGACTCATGAGACTGCGGGGAACATGGATTTGCTGCGGCAGGCGGCGTTGGATGCTGGCGCGTCGACCGTGTACTCCGCGACTGAGGCTGCTGGTGCCATTGAGGAGTTGTCGAAGGCTGGTGTGTCCACGGCAGACATTCTCAGTGGCGGGTTGATGGCGTCGCTGAATCTTGCGGCGGCGGGTGAGCTCGAGGTTGCTGAGGCGGCTGGGATCGCGGCGACGGCGTTGAAGACGTTCGGGTTGCAGGGCGAGGACATGGCGCATGTCGCTGATCTGCTCGCGGCTGGTGCCGGCAAGGCGATGGGTGACGTTTCGGATTTGGCGTCTGCGTTGGCTCAGGGCGGTCAGGTGGCGGAGGCTACCGGGTTGAGTATTGAGGAGACCACGGCGGCGTTGTCGGCGTTTGCTGCGCAGGGCTTGCTGGGTTCGGATGCGGGTACGGCGTTCAAGTCGATGTTGCAACGTTTGACGCCGCAGTCGGCTGAGGCTGAGCGGACCATGAAGGAACTGGGGATTGCGGCGTATGACGCGTCGGGTGAGTTCGTGGGGTTGTCGGAGTTCGCGGGGAATCTTCAGGGGGCGTTGCAGGATTTGACGCCGGAGCAACGGAACGCGGCGTTGGCGACGATCTTCGGGTCGGATGCGGTGCGTGCGGCGACCGTGTTGTACCGGGAGGGCGCTGAGGGCATCGATGAGTGGACCGCGGCGGTTGATGACCAGGGGTATGCGTCGGAGACGGCAGCGGCCCGCCTGGACAATTTGAAGGGCGATATTGAGGCTCTGGGTGGTGCGTTGGATACGGCTCTGATCGAGACGGGTTCCGCGGCGAACGACACGCTGCGGGAGATGGTGCAAGCCCTCACGGGTCTGGTGGACATGTATAACGACCTGCCGGGGCCGGTGAAGGATGTTGTCCTCGCGACCGGTGGTGTGGCTGCGTCGGTCGGGCTTGCGGGTGGTGCCGCACTGTTGGCCACGACGAAGTTCATCGAGATGCGGTCGGCCCTCGCGGCATCGCAGGTGTCGATGAAGGGTGTCACGTTGACCGCTGGTGCTGCGGGGCTCGCGTTGGGTGGGCTGTTCGCGATCATCGGTGAGGTGGCACGCAAGCAGGCTGAGGCGCGTGCGAAAGCGCAGTCATATGCGGATGCGCTCGGGTCCGGTGAGGATGCGGTGCGTGAGCTGGTGGAAGCGAACTTGCAGTTGGATAAGACGCTCGCGTTCCTCGACTTCGGTTCCGCGTATGACAACGCCGACAAGTTGGGAATCTCGCTCGGGCTTGTTGAGGATGCGGTCACTGAGGGTGGTGCGGCCCTCGATGAGCTGACGGAGATTCTGGACGTTGCGACCGGTGGTGGTGAGGCGGCGCAGGAGATGGCCGACAAGCTCGGAATCTCCTACCTGGACTTGACTCAGACGGCGGGCACGTTGACGGAGCAGGTGAACGATGAGCGTGAGGCGCAGGAGCGTGCGAACGTGATCCGTGATCAGGCAGCGCGTGCGACGGACGAGAACGCGGAGTCGGCTGAGTCGGCCGCGGAGGCGTACCTGGAAGCGACCGAGGGTGTTCAGGATCTTCGCGGGCAGCTCGAGGAGCTTATCGAGACGATTAATGAGGCGAATGGTGTCGGTCAGGACGCGATCTCGCAGAACATCGCCTACAAGGATGCGTTGGCTGAGGTTGATGCGGCGATCGCTGAGGGCACGACTGGTTGGGATGTGAACACGGAGGCGGGTCGGGTGAATCAGCAGATGCTGGTTGATCTTGCCGCGCAGTCGCAGGATGCGGCGAAGGCTCAGTTTGATCTGGATGGGAACACGGACGCGTACCGGCAGACGTTGGAGAACGGTCGGCAAGCGTTGATCGACCGGGCGATCGACCTGGGGGCGAACGCGGACGAGGCGGAGGCGTTGGCGGATCAGATTTACCGCATCCCGGATTCCACGGAGTGGGAGGTGATCGCGGAGACACAGAACGCGACATCTCAGATCGCCCAGTTCATTGCTGACTCCTCCGCGAAGGACATCACTATCGGGGTGACGACGTACCGGAAGGATGCCGCGGGTGACCTGTCGTTCCAGATCGGCAACGGCCCTGAGGGGCGCGCGTTCGGTGGCGCGATCTACGGACCCGGCACGGGCACGTCGGACGAGGCCGGCCTCTACAGGTTGTCGAACGGTGAGCATGTGTTGACTGCGGATGACGTGCAGGACATGGGCGGGCAGGGTGCTGTGTATGAGTTCCGGCGTGCGTTGCAGTCGGGGTGGAAACCGCCGCAGGACACGCGGGACAACACGACGTGGGTTCCGACGTATGGGGCGGGTAGTGGTGCGGCACCTCAGCCGGCGTCGGCGCCGTTCCCGGACACGGTGACGTTGGTCGATGCGGACGGGTCGATCCTGACTCGTGCACGGGTGGTCGCGGATCAGCAGATCGCGTCACACGACTCGGCGGCGCAACGTCGAGCACGAGGCGGCAAAGCACGCTAACCGGACGAGGGGGGTGGGGTTGTCGGCCTCACCCCCTACTCTTGGACACCCACAACACACGGGGGACAGAATGGATTTCAGAGACACCGAGGCAATGGTTGCGGCGTTCAGGAACATGTCGCCGGCCGAACTCCACGCGTTCGGCGCGATCGTTGGACATGACAAGGTGGCGGAGATGCTGAAGCGGATTGATGGTTACGAGTCCGCGACCGCGGAAGCTGGCGACAAGATCGCTGAGGAGGCAGAGAAGCACATTGCCGATCAGTCAGGATGACCTTCTCGGGCAGCCTGTGTGCCCCGCGTGTGGTGTTGTGATGCGTGACACCCCGCGGGGTTTCTCATGCCCGTGGTGTGGCCGTACAGGGCCGTATGACTCCACCGGACGTACCGATGTAGCACCTGGCCCGGATCTGCCCAGCATCCACGGCGGCTGATGTCGGTGGCCACAGCTAGCGTGGGCGTCGCCCACCAGTTGGAATATCGAGCAAGAGGAACGGACACAATGGCCAGCACCGAATACGTCATCAATGAGGGGTACGGAGATCGCGTCGTCGTCAAGGGAGCCGTCGCGGTCTCTCAGCAGGACGGCTTCTTCTACTTCCGGGATGGAATGAAGATCACCCAGTTCATCATCAAGGCGGATGTTGTGCGCCACATCAAGCGAATCGAAGCCTCGTAGATGTTGCACGCATATTGCACGACACCGCGCTGAACCGAGAAAACCCCCGGATTTCCGGGGGTTTCTTGGTGCGCGATACTGGGATCGAACCAGTGACCTCTTCCGTGTCAGGGAAGCGCGCTACCGCTGCGCCAATCGCGCCTGTGAAGGCTGTTCACTTGTCATGCGAGGTGGCGACGGGATTCGAACCCGTGTAAACGGCTTTGCAGGCCGGTGCCTAGCCGCTCGGCCACGCCACCGCGTGTGGTTCGACCCACGTGTCGTGATCGCTTCGAAGAACGATCCCCGCACTCGAGCGGATGACGAGACTCGAACTCGCGACCCTCACCTTGGCAAGGTGATGCGCTACCAACTGCGCTACATCCGCATTTCGTTCCCGGTGTTTCCCGGGCACTTGAAAGACTCTAGCCGATTCCGAGCCGCGCGCAAAACCACTCTCCCCCCGCGCGTGTCTCACGTCTCGGTTCGAAGCGTGCCGCGGAATCAGGTACGATCGGTACTCGGCCCGCGAGGGTCATCGGCCCCAGGGTCGAGGGCGATTGGCGCAGCTGGTAGCGCGCTTCCTTCACACGGAAGAGGTCGTGGGTTCAAGTCCCGCATCGCCCACCGGATGCAAGAGGGCCTCACCGCGATGCGGGGAGGCCCTCTTGCATTATCAGTCGTGCGCGTCAGGCCGGGACCAGCCCGGCGCCGAGCACTTCGCGCAGGTCCTCCGCGACGTGTTGTGCATAGTCGGTGACCGTCGAGAACGGCCCCGCGAGCTGCGCCTCCTCCAATGCGTACGTCACGACGCGTCGCGCCGTCTCTTCGCACACACCGGAGTGTGCCACGACCGCCGGTACGAGGACCTGCGTCACCGCGGCCATGCGTGCCTTCGGGCCCGCCACGCGCAACGGTCGTAACGCGTCACGGATGATCGGTGCGTAGTCGGTGTTCATCATGCCTCCTTCTCGCCTCCGTACGCGCGGCACGGAGATCACGACCGGGCGACGTCGCCCGGTCGGCGAACCCCGGTGGAACCCCACTCCCCCAGAAACCTCACCGGTGTTCGTCGAACCACCATTCTATCCGCGCGGACGGTGACGGGTCCTCCGAACCGCCGGTCAGACCGGCGGTTCGACGTCGTCGCGCCATGACGAGACGGCTCAGGCCTCGCCGACCGACCACCCGAACCGTCGATGGAGGACGTCGGCGACGCGGACGAACCGATCCAGGTCCAGCACCGCCGCCTCACGCCGCATGCCCTGGCGGTGGACGAGGTATACCTGGTCCACATCCACCCACGACGGGCGGCCGCGGCTGTCCCACGGGCCGCTGCCCAACGCCACGTAGTCGCGGTCGCCCTGGTGGGAGGTGCTGGTCAGCTTGACGGCGTACACGCGCTCGTCGTCGTGACGGCCGATCACCAGTACCGGGCGGTCCTTCCCACGGCCGTCGTTCTCCTGGAAGGGCACCCACGTCCAGACCACTTCACCGGCGTCGGGGTCGCCGTCCTTGTGTGGCGCGTACGTGATGCGCAGCTCCGACGCGCGCGGCGGCGCGATCTCGACCGTCGCGGTGGCGCCGGATCGGCCCTCCCCTGTGCCTGCCACCGTCCGTGGGCGGACCAGACGGCCGACGACGCCGGCGACGGCAGAGAGGATTCCGCGACGCTTCACGGCGTCATCCTATCGGCGCCCCTCCGGGCGGGCACGCCGAAGGGGCGCCGTGGCCGAAACCACGACGCCCCTTCGAAGCAGAGCGAGCTGCGGGTGGATCACGCCATCGCGTAACCCTCTTCGCCGTGCACCGTGGTGTCGACGCCGGCGAGCTCGTCCTCGTTCTTGATGCGGAAGCCGATCGTCTTGTCGATCGCGAAGCCGAGGATGAAGGCGATCACGAAGGAGTAGATCAGCACACCGAGGGCCGCAACGACCTGGAGGATCAGCTGCTCGAAGCCACCACCGAGGAACAGACCGGTCTCGGTCGCGAAGAAGCCGAGGTAGATCGTTCCGACGAGTCCACCGACCAGGTGCACGCCGACAACGTCGAGCGAGTCGTCGTAGCCGAGCTTCCACTTGAGCTCGATCGCCAGGGCGCAGACCGCACCGGTGACGACACCGAGCACCAGCGCCCAGCCGGGGGTCAGGTTGGCACATGCCGGGGTGATCGCGACCAGACCCGAGACGGCACCCGACGCGGCACCGACCGAGGTGGCCTTGCCGTCCTTGAGCTTCTCGACGATCAGCCAGCCGATGATGGCCGCGGCGGTCGCGCCGAGCGTGTTGATGACGATCAGGCCGACGACGGTGTCCTCGGTACCCAGGGCGCCGAAGCCCTCGGCACCGGCGTTGAAGCCGAACCAGCCGAACCACAGGATCGAAGCGCCGAGGACGACCAGCGGCACGCTGTGGGGCTTGTTGATGCCCTTCTGGAAGCCGATGCGCTTTCCGAGGACGAGCGCCAGGGCCAGCGCCGCGGCACCGGCGTTGATGTGCACGGCCGTACCACCGGCGTAGTCGATGACCTCCGTGGAGAAGCCGAAGCTGGTGCCGAGGTTGTAGACCCAGCCACCACCCCAGACCCACGCGGAGACCGGGAAGTAGACCACCGTGGCGAAGATGCCGGCGAAGAGCATCCATGCGCCGAACTTGGCGCGGTCGGCGATCGCGCCGGAGATCAGCGCGACGGTGATGATGCCGAAGGTCGCGCCGAACAGCGCGCCGACGAGATCGTCACTGGAGGCCGAGGCCAGTCCGAAGTCCGAGAAGGGGTTGCCCGCGAAGGCCCAGGTGCTCTCGACGCCGCTCATGTTGAATCCGTAAAGGATCCACAGCACGCCGACCAATGCCATCGCGCCGAAGCTCATCATCATCATGCTGACGACGCTCTTCGCCTTGACGAGGCCTCCGTAGAAGAACGCAACGCCGGGCGTCATAAAGAGCACGAGTGCCGAAGCTGTGATCAGCCAGGCAAGATTTCCGCTGTCCATGAAGTTCCTCATCCATGTGTCGTGTTACTCGAGTGCCCACGGTCGCCGCAGTTCGGGTAGCGGCCCCGGTGGGACGTACCCAGTGTCGCGACCGGGGGTTTCCGGCGCCGTGCACCGCGTGTTTCGTGTGTGTTACGTACGGCGCGCACAGGTAAACATCAGGTTTCCCGGTGGCGGGATTGTGCCGAGAGATGGCCCGAATCTCTGGCGCGCGTCAGAGAACCCCGTCACGGATCGACGTCTGGAGAAGGGGATTGACCTCAGGAGAGCGTGGACGCGACGAGTCGGGAGATCGCGCGGAGGTACTTCTTGCGGTAGCCGCCGGCGAGCATCTCCTCGGGGAAGACCCCGTCGAGGGAGAGGCCGGTGGCCCGGATCGGGATCTGCGCGTCGTAGACCCGGTCGATGAAGGCGACGAACCGGAGCGCGGCGGACTGGTCGTCGAACGCGGTGACCTCACGCACACCGACCGCATCCAGTCCGTCGATCAAACGGATGTAGCGGGAGGGGTGCACCTGCGCCAAGTGGGCGACGAGGGCTGTGAAGGTGTCGTCGGAGACGAGGCCGTGGGCGGCGACGGCGGAGATCCGCTTGTCGTATTCGTCGTCGGTGAGCACATCGGCGTGCCCGTCCACGGCGCGCTGACGGTAGTCGGTGCCGTCGATCCGAAGGGTCTCGAAGCTCGAGGCCATCGCGTGGATCTCGCGGAGGAAGTCTTGGGCGGCGAATCGCCCCTCCCCCAGCGCGTTCGGCGGGGTGTTCGAGGTCGCGGCCAGTCGCGTCCCGGACGCGACGAGTTCGCCGAGCAACCGCGTCATGACCATCGTGTCACCGGGATCGTCGAGTTCGAACTCGTCGATGCACAACAGATCGGCCCCGCGGAAGAGGTCGACGGTGTTCTTGTAGCCGAGCGCGCCGACCAGCGCGGTGTACTCGATGAACGACCCGAAGTACTTCCGACGCGCGGGCATGGCGTGGTAGATCGCCGCGAGCAGATGCGTCTTACCGACGCCGAATCCGCCGTCGAGATACACCCCCGGCTTCTTTTCGGGACCCTTCTTCGCACGACGGAACAGGCCGCCCCGGGCGGGGGCGGAACCCCCACCGGCGAAGGCGGCGAGCTTCTCCTTGGCTTCCTGCTGCGACGGGTGGTCGGCGTCGGCCCGATACGACTCGAAGGTCGCGCCGGCGAATTGCGGAGGGGGGACGAGTGCCGAGACCATGTCCTGTCCGCTCAGCTGGGGCTGACGATCGACGAGGTGCACGATGCCGGTGCGGGTCGCGGTCATGTCGTCCTTCGGTCGCGGCTGTCGCGGATGCGCTCCCCGGCCACGCGAAATAGGCTCGGGGACGCGGATCCACCCTACGCGGTCCGCACCACCCCCTGCCCCGAGGAGACCTCCGTGCCTGTCGCCTTCGACCCCGCCGAGAAGTTCGCCGATTATGCCGCGCCCGAACGGCTCGTGAGCACCGGATGGCTCGCCGAGCATCTCGGAGACCCGGGGCTTGTCGTCGTCGAGTCCGACGAGGACGTGCTCCTGTACGAGACCGGGCACATCCCCGGGGCGGTGAAAGTCGACTGGCACACCGAACTGAACGACCCGGTGGTGCGCGACTACCTCGATGGTGACGGATTCGCCCGGCTCATGCGCCGCAAGGGGATCTCCCGCGACGACACCGTGATCCTCTACGGCGACAAGAGCAACTGGTGGGCGGCGTACGCCCTGTGGGTCTTCTCCTTGTTCGGGCACGCCGACGTACGTCTGCTCGACGGCGGACGGGATCTGTGGATCGCAGAAGGCCGCCCCCTGAGCACCGACCGTCCGGCACGGGGCGCGACCGCGTACCCGGTGGTCGAGCGCGACGATTCGCTGCTACGCGCCTACCGCGACGACGTGCTCGCACACCTCGGCAACCCGCTGATCGATGTGCGCTCCCCCGAGGAGTACGACGGCACGAGGACCTCCGCGCCGTCCTACCCGGAGGAGGGCGCGCTACGCGCGGGGCACATCCCCACGGCCCACAACGTGCCCTGGGCGCGGGCCGCCGCTGCGGACGGCACGTTCCGGCCCCGTGCCGAGCTCGAGGCGATCTACCGTGAGGAACTCGGACTCCACGACGAGGACCCGATCATCGCCTACTGCCGGATCGGAGAGCGCTCCAGCCACACGTGGTTCGTGCTCGCCCACCTGCTCGGGTTCCCCGACGTGCGGAACTACGACGGTTCCTGGACGGAGTGGGGCAGCGCGGTGCGGGTCCCGATCGTGGTGGGATCCGAGCCGGGTGGGGTCCCGGTCGTCCGATGAACGGCGCGGAACTGCCCCCGTCGCTCGAACGCATCCGGCAGGACTTCCTCGACCTCCCGGAGCCGGAACGTCTCGAGCTCCTTCTGGAGTTCTCCCACGAGCTTCCGGAGATGCCGACGCGGCTGGCCGACCACCCCGAATTGCAGGAACGGGTCGCCGAGTGCCAGTCACCGGTCTACATCGTCGTCGAGCTCGACGACGACGATGCGGTCGCGATGCATGCGACCGCTCCCGCGACGGCACCGACCACACGGGGCTTCGCCGGCATCCTCGTCGAGGGCCTGCGCGGGCTCACGGCGGAGCAGGCGCTGAGCGTCCCGGACGATTTCCCGCAGTCGATCGGCCTGACCCGCGCGGTCTCGCCGCTACGCATCGCCGGGATGACGGGGATGCTCGCACGCGCGAAGCGGCAGATCCGCGAGAGGCTCGCCACCCGTGCGTCGTGATCCGCGCGCGAGCACGATCACGGAGGTTCTCCCGCGCACCTTCGACGTGGTCGAGTCGGACTCCCCGGAGGCGTCGTCCTGGTTGGCCGAGCGCTACGGCGTCGACGGCGGGTTCGTCCGGTTGAACATGGTCACCACCGTCACCGGGTCCATCGCGGGTGAGGACGGGACAAGCGACACGATCAGCTCCCCCACCGACCGCCTCGTGCTGCGCGCGGTCCGCGCCGCCGCCGATGTGGTCGTCGTCGGTGCCGGCACCGCGAGGGCGGAGCGCTATGTCCTTCCTTCCCACGCGCGGTTGGCTGTCGTGACATCCTCGGGCGATCTCGACGGGGTTCACCTGCTGCGCGAGGGCCGGCCGCCGGCGATCGTGCTGTCCTCTTCCGCCCACGCGCCCCGCGTGCGCGAACGTCTCGGGGCCGCACCCGTCGAGCACCTCACCGTCCCCGGCTCCGGCGACCTCGAACCCGCGGCGATCATCGAAGCGCTCGTGCGCGCGGGGCTCGATCGCATCGTCTGCGAGGGCGGTCCGACCCTGGCCACCCGATTCCTGGAGACCGACGCGCTCGATGAGGTGTGTGTGACGATCGCCCCGGCCCTGACGCCACCGGGCACCCCCTTCGTGTCACCGTCGCGCACACGCGCCACCGACGTCGCCGGGATGCTGGTCGACGATCGGGGGTTCAGCTATCTGCGCCTGCGGGTGCGAGACCGTGGCGGCGCACCCACGAGGTGATCGCGCCGGTCCATCGTTCCTCGTCGTAGTTCCACAGCTTGGTGTGACGGGCCACGTCGAAGACCTCCAGCTCGACCAGGTCGGGACGCGCGACCAGCAGATCGTGCGAGGCGTCGGAGGGCACGAATCCGTCGTCGTCGCTGTGCAGGATCAGCATCGGGTGGCGCAACTCCCCCGCGCGGGAGACGACATCGAGACGATCGAACGGGATGGGGGCGCCGGCCCGTGTGAAGGCGGTGCCCCAGTCGGACCCGAGGGCGTCGATCGCCAGTCGCGTCACCGGGGCGGGAAGGCGCATGAGGCCGGCCTGATAGTCGAGCACGATGCGCCAGTCGACCACGGGAGACTCGAGGATGAGCCCGACGATGACGTCACGGTGGGCGGAGTTCAGCGCGAGCTGCAGCGCGATCGCGCCGCCCATCGACCACCCCATGACGATCACCCGCTTCGCTCCGCGCCGACGCGCGAACCCGATGGCCGCGTCGATGTCACGCCACTCCGTCGCACCCAGTGCATACGTCCCCGTCCGGCTCCGCGGCGCCTCCCCGTCGTTCCGATACGACACGAGCAGAGAGGTGATCCCGAGGGCGTGGAATGCGGGGACCGCACGCAATGCCTCGGATCGCGTCGCCCCACGCCCATGCACCTGCACCACCCACGTCGTCCCGTCACCGGCGGGGAACTGCCACGCCGGGCACGGCCCGACGGCGGAACCGATCAGTTCCGGTGTCCAGGGCAGGTGCACCTCATCGGGACGGCTGAAGTACCAGCCGCTGAAAGCCGCGTCGGGAGCCAGCTCCGCGTCTGATCCGACATGGGTGAGCAGCTTGCGGGTGACGGTCTCCTCGTCGGAGGAGAGCACCGTCCCGATCTTCACGTAACTCTCGGTCCCCGTGGTGAAAAGGCCGTAACGGCCGGGGAGGACCGTGTCCGGGGTCCGAGTGAGCGTGACCGTCTGCGCCTGGGTGTCCAGATCGAGCAACCGGGTGTCGGGCAACCGGCGCGCCGGCGTGATGACCTGTCTGGCCACCCGGAGGGAGATGAGTGACATCGCGGACACGACCAGGGCGAGCGCGGCACCGAGAGCGGTGACGGCGAAGCGGATGGCCGTGACGGGTGCGGGAGTGGCGCCGTTCTGCGCGGCGCGCCTGTGGGCGTGCATCGAGGCATCACTCTAGTCTGTCGACGTGGCTGTCACCCCTCCCCGCGCGCCGATGGCCTTCGCCTCCGCCGCCGAGCAGGTGCGGGCGATGACCTTCCGCGAAGACCTCACCGTGCACGAGATCCCCGCCCCGAGCGGTCTCGCCCCGGACGCTCTCGCGCTGGCCGGGGAGGTGCGTCCCGAGACCGACGACGCGGTGTCGGCTTTCGGCACCGGCCGCCTCATCCTCCTGCACGATCCGGCGGAACCGGCCGTGTGGAACGCCCCGTGGCGCATCGTGTGCTTCGCGCAAGCTCCGCTGGAGACCGAGATCGGTACGGATCCGCTCCTGGCCGATGTGGCGTGGTCGTGGCTGATGGAAGCCCTGGCCGCCCGCGGCGCGGCGCACCACTCGGCGTCCGGGACGGCGACGAAGACCCTGTCCAAAGGTTTCGGCACGCTCGCGGCCGAAGGCGACGGCGCGCAGATCGAACTGCGCGCCTCCTGGTCGCCGGAGGGACCCGTGACACCCCATGTGGAGGCATGGGGTGAGCTGACCTGCATGCTGGCCGGGCTGCCGCCCGGCTCCGAGGGAATAGCCGTCCTCGGCTCTCGAAGGAATCCCCGTGACTGAATACCCCGTCATCGCCGACCGCGATACCTTTCTCGCCGCGTGCGAGACCCTGGCCGGCGCGTCCGGACCCGTCGCCGTAGACGTCGAGCGCGCGTCCGGCTTCCGTTACTCCCAACGCGCCTACCTCATCCAGATCTTCCGCAGAGGTGCCGGCGTCTTCCTGTTCGACCCGCCCGCGATCGGAGACTTCGCACCGTTGCAGCAGGCCATCGGCGACACGGAGTGGGTGTTGCACGCCGCCAGTCAGGATCTGCCGTCCCTGCGTGAGCTCGACTTGGTCCCGCCTCGACTGTTCGACACCGAGCTGGCGGCCCGACTCCTGGGTCACGACCGCGTCGGGCTCGGGGCCGTCGTGGAGAACACCCTCGGCATCACCTTGGCCAAGGCCCACTCCGCGTCGGACTGGTCGCAGCGTCCTCTCCCCCAGTCCTGGTTGGAGTACGCCGCGCTCGATGTGGTGCACCTCATCGACGTGCGCGATGTCCTCGGCGGTCAGCTCGAGGAGCAGGAGAAGACCGACCTCGCCGCGGAGGAGTTCGCCGACGTCCGCGAGCGGCCGCCGAAGCCTCCCCGCGCGGAACCATGGCGCCGATTGAGCGGATTGCACGCCGTGCGGGGTCGGAAGGCCTTGGCGGTCGCGCGGGCACTGTGGACGGCGCGCGAGGAGTACGCCGAAGCCGAGGACACCGCTCCCGGGCGTCTGGTCCCCGACCGCGCACTCGTGGCCGCCGTCCTCGCGGACCCTCGCTCGAAACACGATCTCGCACAGGTGAAGGAGTTCACCGGTCGCGCCAGCCGCAGCGAGCTCGATCGCTGGTGGGAGGCCATCGAACGCGGACGAGCCGACACCGATCCGCCGCGCGAACGGGCGACCGGCGGCGACACCCTCCCTCCCCCGCGTGCCTGGGCCCAACGCAACCCCGAGGCGGACCTGCGTCTGAAGGCCGCGCGCCCCGTGGTCGAGGAGCTCGCCGAACAGTTGCGCATGCCCACGGAGAACCTCCTGACCCCCGACACCCTGCGACGCGTCGCGTGGAGCCCGCCGGATGACCTCGACGCCGGATCGATCGCCGAGGCATTGCGCTCCTGGGGAGCCCGCGAGTGGCAGATTGGGCGAACTGCACAGGCAATCGCTGATGCTTTTGTGTCTTCCGTGCAATCTGCCGAGAGCGCCTCCGAGGCCGATTCGTAGATTCGGACCAACCGATTCCGGGCCGATGGGGGCCCCTCCTAGGCTGGGATCAACCCCGAACTTTGGAGGCAGAGTGGCCGAGCTCTCGGACGTCTACTTCGTCGATGGAATGCGCACCCCCTTCGGGCGCGCCGGCGAAAAAGGCATGTACTGGAACACCCGATCGGATGATCTCGCCGTGAAGGCGACGATCGGGCTCATGGAGCGCAACGCGGACGTTCCCAAGGACCGCATCGACGATGTGGCCATCGCCGCGACGTCGCAGACGGGCGACCAGGGGCTCACCCTGGGGCGCAGCGTCGCGATCCTCGCGGGCCTGCCGCAGAGCGTTCCCGGATTCGCGATCGACCGCATGTGCGCGGGGGCGATGACGAGCGTGACGACGATGGCGGCATCGATCGGCGTCGGTATGTACGATCTCGCCCTCGCGGGCGGGGTCGAGCACATGGGCCATCACCCGATCGGCACCAACGCCGACCCGAATCCGCGCTTCGTCGCGGAGAAGATGGTCGACCCGGGCGCGCTGAACATGGGCGTCACGGCCGAGCGCATCTTCGACAGGTTCCCGCACCTCACCAAAGAACGCTCCGACCGGTTCGGCATGCTCAGCCAGCACAAGGCCCAAGCCGCCTATGACGCGGGCAAACTGCAGGCGGATCTGGTTCCCGTGGCCATCAAGGACGCCGAAGGCGCGTGGGGCCTGGCGACCGAGGACGAGGGGCGTCGTCCACAGACGACGATGGAAGACCTCGCCGGGCTGAAGACGCCGTTCCGTCCGCACGGCCGCGTGACGGCCGGGACCTCCTCGCCGCTGACGGACGGCGCGACCATGTCGCTCCTGGCCGGCGGCGGCGCCGTCAAGGAGCTGGGCCTGAGCCCCAAGATGCGCATGGTCTCCTTCGCCTTCGCGGGCGTCCAGCCCGAGATCATGGGGATCGGACCGATCCCCTCCACGGAGAAGGCCCTCGCCAAGGCGGGCCTGAGCATCGACGATATCGGCCTGTTCGAACTCAACGAGGCCTTCGCCGTCCAGGTCATCTCGCTCCTCGACCACTTCGGAATCGCCGATGACGATCCGCGCGTCAACCAGTGGGGCGGCGCGATCGCCCTGGGCCACCCGCTCGCGGCCTCCGGGGTGCGTCTGATGATCCAACTCGCGGCACAGTTCGCCGAGCGGCCCGACGTTCGGTACGGCCTGACGGCCATGTGCGTGGGATTGGGTCAGGGCGGCTCCGTGATCTGGGAGAACCCGCACTACGACGGCAAGAAGCGGAAGAAGTGAGCACCGAGATGACCGACTACGAACAGATCGACTTCACCCCGCTCCTCTCGCTCTCCGACGACGAGGTGGTCACCCACTCGCGAGTGCGGGACGTGACGTTGCCCTCCGGGGCGATCCTCGCCCTGATCACCCTCGACAACGGACGCGACCACACCCGTCCGAACACGCTCGGCCCGCGCACGCTGATCGAGCTGGGTGAGCGGCTCGACGAGCTGAAGACCCGGGCCGCGGCCGGCGAGATCGATGCCGTCGCGGTGACCGGCAAACAGTACATCCTCGCCGCCGGCGCCGATCTGTCCGACATCACCCTGGTCGGCTCGAAGGAGAACGCGCGCAAGGTCGCCCAGCTCGGCCACCACGTGCTGGGCAGACTCTCCGATCTGGGGGTGCCCACTTTCGCGTTCGTCAACGGGCTCGCGCTCGGCGGCGGGCTCGAGATCGCCCTGAACTCCACGTACCGCACGGTCGACGCGTCGGCGGCGGCCATCGCCCTCCCGGAGGTGTTCCTGGGCATCATCCCGGGTTGGGGCGGCGCCTACCTCCTGCCGAACCTCATCGGCATCGAGAACGCCCTCGAGGTGGTGATCTCGAACCCGCTGAAGCAGAACCGCATGCTCAAGCCCGCCCAGGCGTACGACCTCGGCATCGTCGACGCGATCTTCCCGGCCTCGAACTATCTCGAGGACTCCCTGCGCTGGGCGGACGGGGTCCTCAGCGGCGCCGTGAAGGTGGAACGCCGGAACGAGCCCGGACGCATCGAGCGCATGACGAAGTGGCCGATCGCCGTCAAGATGGCGCGCGGGATGCTCGAGTCGAAGATCGGCACGGTCCCGGCCGCGCCGTACGCGGCACTCGAGCTCCTGGACCGCGCCCGCAGCGGTACGCGTGAGGAAGGTTTCGCCCGCGAGGACGAGGCGCTCGCCGAGCTCGTGACCGGCGACCAGTTCGCCGCGTCGATGTACGCCTTCGATCTCGTGCAGAAGCGCGCGAAGCGACCCGTCGGTGCACCCGACAAGGCGTTGGCCAAGAAGGTCACGAAGGTCGGGGTCATCGGCGCGGGCCTGATGGCCAGTCAGTTCGCCCTGCTGTTCGTGCGGAAGCTCCAGGTCCCGGTGCTGATCACCGACCTCGACCAGGCCCGCGTCGACAAGGGCATCGCCTACATCCACGAAGAGATCGGCAAGCTCGAAGCCAAGGGGCGTCTCGATGCGGACGCCGCCAACCGGCTCCGCGCGCTCGTCCACGGCACGGTCGACAAGTCCGAATATGCGGACTGCGACTTCGTCATCGAAGCCGTCTTCGAGGAAGTGGGTGTCAAGCAACAGGTCTTCGGCGAGATCGAGAAGATCGTCGCTCCTGATGCGATCCTCGCGACCAACACCTCCTCGCTCTCGGTCGAAGAGATCGGTTCGACGCTGGATCACCCCGAACGTCTCGTGGGTTTCCACTTCTTCAACCCCGTCGCGGTCATGCCCCTCATCGAGATCGTCAAGACGCCGAAGACGTCCGACGACGCACTCTCGACCGCCTTCGTCGTTGCGAAGGGGCTGGGAAAGAACGCCGTGCTAACCGCCGACGCGCCGGGATTCGTCGTGAACCGGCTGCTGGCGAAGGTCATGGGCGAAGCCGCCCGTGCCGTGTACGAGGGAACCCCGCTGCTCACGGTGGAAAAGGCGTTCCAGCCGCTCGGGCTGCCGATGACGCCGTTCCAGCTGATCGACCTGGTCGGGTGGAAGGTCGCGGCGCACGTGCAGGACACCATGGCCGCTGCCTTCCCCGAGCGATTCTTCGCATCGGAGAACTTCCACCGGCTCGCCGAGCTGGACCGCGTGGTCGAAAAGGACAAGTCGGGGCGGGTGACCGGGTGGACCAAGGGTGCCGAGAAGGTGCTCAAGGGCGCCGTGGGCGACACACCGGCCTCCGAATCCGACATCCTGCGCCGGGTGCAGGACGGTCTGGCACAGGAGATCCACGTCATGCTCGAAGAGGACGTGGTCCCCGCGGTCGAAGACATCGACCTGTGCCTGATCCTCGGCGCCGGTTGGCCTTTCATCGACGGCGGCGCATCGCCCTACCTCGACCGCGAGGGGGCGTCCGAGCGCGTCTTCGGTGACACCTTCCACCACCCGGTGATCGTCGGCATCGGGGAGTGAGCCCGCGCACGTCGTGACGAAGCCGTCGGCCTCCGGGCCGACGGCTTCGTGCGTCAGTCCTCGTCGCGGCGGTGAGCGAGATCGTCGAGGTCCTCGTCGACCGGCATCGCCGCACCGCGCGCAATCGGCAACCGGATCCCCAGCACCTGGGCGACGACGTCCTGGGCGATCTTCGCCGCCGTCAGACCGGCATCGGCCAGGATCTCGTCGCGGGAGGCATGCTCGATGAACTCGTCCGGCACGCCGAGTTCGTCCACCGCCGTGTCGACCCCCGCCTCGCGGAGCACCTGGCGGACGCGGGTCCCCACCCCGCCGACACGGATACCGTCCTCGATGGTGATCACCAGGCGATGCTCGGCGGCGAGTTCGATGACGGAGGGTTGCACCGGCACGACCCAACGTGGATCGATCACCGTCGAACCGATGCCCTGCGCGCGCAGGCGTTCGGCGACGTCGACGGCCACATGCGCCATCGGCCCGATCCCCACGAGAAGCACATCGGGATCGTCCATCCTCGCGAGCACGTCGACGCCGTCGTGCAACCGCTCGAGGGCGGGGAGTTCCTCGGCGACGGTCCCCTTCGGGAACCGGACCACGGTGGGCGCATCGCCCACCGCGACAGCCTCCCGGAACTCTTCACGTAGCCGCTGCGCGTCGCGCGGCGCGGCGATGCGGATATGCGGCACGATCTGGAGCATCGCGAGGTCCCAGATGCCGTGATGGCTCGGCCCGTCGGGCCCAGTGACCCCGGCACGGTCCAGGACGAACGTGACCCCGGCCCGGTGCAGGCCGACATCGAGGAGAACCTGGTCGAAGGCGCGGTTCATGAACGTGGCGTAGATCGCCACGACGGGATGCAATCCTCCGAATGCCAGACCGGCGGCGGAGGCGACGGCGTGTTGCTCGGCGATTCCCACATCCTGGACGCGGTCGGGGAAGCGCTGCGCGAACGGCAGCAGTCCCGTCGGCCGCAACATCGCCGCGGTGATCGCGATGACGTCGTCACGCTGCTCCCCCACCGCCACCAGCTCGCGCGAGAAGACATCCGTCCACGACCCGCCGGTGCCGCCGCCGAGCGTGGCGCCCGTGACGGGATCGATCTTGCCGACCGCATGGAACTGGTCGGCTTCGTCTTCGACCGCCGGGCGGAATCCTCGCCCCTTCTCCGTGATCGCATGGACGATCACGGGCGCGCCGACGCCCTTGGCCAGTCGAAGCGTCTCCAGCAGAGCGTCGATGTCGTGCCCGTCGACCGGGCCGAGGTATTTGATGTCGAGGTTCGAGTACAACGCCTCGTTGTTGACGAAGCGCGACAGGAAACCGCGCGTACCACCCCGGACCCCCCGATACATCGCGCGTGCGGCGGGACCGAGCCGTCCGAACAGGCTCGCCGAACCGTGGCGCAGCGACCGGTACGCGTCGGCGGTCCGCACCTTGTTCAGGTAGCGCGCCATACCGCCGATCGTGGGGGCGTAGGAGCGACCGTTGTCGTTGACCACGATGATCAGGCGCCGATCGTTGTCGTCGGAGATGTTGTTCAGCGCCTCCCAGGTCATCCCACCCGTGAGCGACCCGTCCCCGACGACGGCCACGACGTGTCGGTCTCCGCGACCGGTGCGCGTCAGTGCGCGGGAGATCCCGTCCGCCCAGCTCAGCGAGCTGGACGCGTGCGAGGACTCGACCACGTCGTGATCGCTCTCGGTCCGTTGCGGGTAGCCGGCAAGCCCGCCGCGCGAGCGTAGGTCGTCGAAGTCCTGGCGTCCCGTGAGGAGCTTGTGGACATAGGACTGGTGGCCGGTGTCGAACACGAACGGGTCGGTGGGTGAGTCGAAGACGCGGTGCAACGCGATCGTCAACTCGACGACGCCGAGGTTCGGGCCCAGGTGGCCGCCGGTGCGCGAGACGTTCTCGATGAGGAACGTCCTCACTTCGTCGGCGAGCCGGCGCAGTTCGTCCGGGGTCAACGCGTCCAGATCGCGCGGGCCCGTGATGGAGGGGAGGATCGCCATCGGGGCTCCCTTCGTCATCGTCCTTGGCCCCGCCACGTCGGTTCGAGACGCCTGGCGGTCAGTCTATCGGCGAAGCCGTTCGGAAGGGCGGAAGGCCCCGTCTCCGCAGAGACGAGGCCTTCCGAGGGGTGCGGACGCGGGTCAGACCAGCGAACGCAGGACGTACTGGAGGATGCCGCCGTTGCGGTAGTAATCGGCCTCTCCCGGGGTGTCGATGCGCACGGTGGCGTCGAACTCGATCGTCTTCGCGCCCTCCGCCGAGAACTCGCTCGGCTCTGCGGTGACCCGCACCGTCTTCGGGGTGACGCCCTCGTTGAGCTTGTCCAGTCCGGTGATCGAGATGATCTCCGTTCCGTCGAGTCCGAGCGACTCCCAGCTCTCCCCTTCAGGGAACTGCAGCGGGACGACACCCATCCCGATGAGGTTCGAGCGGTGGATCCGCTCGAAGCTCTCGGTGATGACCGCCTTCACGCCGAGCAGGCTGGTCCCCTTCGCGGCCCAGTCACGGGACGAACCCGAGCCATACTCCTTGCCGCCCAGGACGACCAGCGGCGTGCCCTGCTCCTGGTAGTTCACGCACGCGTCGTAGATGTACGACTGCGGGCCACCGGGCTGCGTGAAGTCGCGGGTGTAGCCACCCTCCACGATCTTGCCGTCGTTGACGGAGGCCACCAGCGAGTTCTTCAGGCGGATGTTCGCGAACGTGCCGCGGATCATCACCTCGTGGTTGCCCCGACGCGAGCCGTAGGAGTTGAAGTCCTTGCGCTCGATTCCGTGCTCGGTGAGGTACTGCGCGGCCGGGGTGCCGGGCTTGATGTTGCCGGCGGGGCTGATGTGGTCGGTGGTCACCGAATCCCCCAGCGTGGCCATCACACGCGCGCCGGTGATGTCGGTCACGGGGGCCGGGTCGATCGACATGCCGTCGAAGTACGGCGCCTTGCGCACGTAGGTCGAATCGTCGGCCCACTCGAAGGTCGGGCCGCTGGGCGTCGGCAGGCTCTTCCAGCGCTCGTCACCCTCGAACACGGTGGCGTACTGCTTGATGAACTGCTCACGGGAGATCGAGGAGTCGATGACCTCCTGGACCTCCTCCGGTGCCGGCCAGATGTCGGCGAGGAAGACGTCGCGGCCCTGGTCGTCCTTACCCAGCGGGTCGGTCTCGAAGTCGAAGTTCATCGATCCGGCGAGGGCGTAGGCCACCACCAGAGGCGGCGACGCGAGATAGTTCATCTTCACGTCGGGGCTGATGCGGCCTTCGAAGTTGCGGTTGCCCGACAGAACCGCGGTGACGGCCAGGTCGTTGTCGTTGATCGCCGCCGAGACCTCTTCGATGAGCGGTCCGGAGTTGCCGATGCAGACGGTGCAGCCGTAGCCGACGGTGTAGAAGCCCAGTCCCTCCAGCGCCTTGTCCAAGCCCGACTTCTCGTAGTAGTCGGTCACGACCTTCGACCCGGGTCCGAGCGTCGTCTTGACCCACGGCTTGGTCTTCAGCCCCTTCTCGAGCGCCTTCTTCGCCAACAGGCCCGCGGCCATCATGACGGACGGGTTCGAGGTGTTGGTGCACGAGGTGATCGCCGCGAGGGCGACGGAGCCGTGGTCCAGCGTGAACGACGCCCCGTCGGCGGTGGTGACCGGCGACGGCTTGGACACGGCCTTCGGAGCGTGCGAGTGGTGGTGGTGCTCGTGGTGGCTGTCCGCGTCCTCGGGGCTGAGCCCGGGCGGGTCCGATGCCGGGAAGGACTCCGAGACGGTCAGGTCGACGAGGTCGTGATCGATGTCGGCATAGTCCACCACGTCCTTCTCGAACTGCTCCTTGGCCTCCGCCAACAGGATCCGATCCTGCGGACGCTTCGGCCCGGCGATCGAGGGGACGACCGTGGACAGATCGAGCTCCATGTACTCACTGAAGGTCGGCTCGTTGGCGGGGTCGTGCCAGAGCTTCTGCTCCTTCGCGTACTGCTCGACGAGGGCGACCGTCTGCTCGTCGCGCCCGGTCAGGCGGAGGTAGTCGAGAGTGACGTCGTCGACCGGGAACATGGCCGCGGTCGATCCGAACTCAGGGCTCATGTTCCCGATGGTGGCGCGGTTGGCCAACGGCACGGACCCGACGCCCTCGCCGTAGAACTCGACGAACTTGCCGACCACGCCGTGCTGGCGGAGCATGTCGGTGATCGTGAGGACCACGTCGGTCGCGGTGACCCCGGCGGGGATCTCCCCGGTGAGCTTGAAGCCGACCACGCGCGGGATGAGCATCGACACCGGCTGGCCGAGCATCGCGGCCTCGGCCTCGATGCCGCCGACGCCCCACCCGAGCACACCCAGCCCGTTGACCATGGTGGTGTGCGAATCGGTGCCGACGCAGGTGTCGGGGTAGGCGCGGAGGACGCCGTCGACCGAGCGGTCGTAGATCACCTTGGCGAGGTGCTCGATGTTGACCTGGTGGACGATGCCGGTCCCGGGCGGGACGACCTTGAAGTCGTCGAAGGCCGTCTGCCCCCAGCGGAGGAACTGGTATCGCTCGCCGTTGCGCTGGTACTCGATTTCGACGTTGCGCTCGAGGGCGTTCTCTGAGCCGAAGAGGTCGGCGATGACGGAGTGGTCGATGACCAACTCGGCCGGGGAGAGCGGGTTGATCTTGTTCGGGTCTCCGCCGAGCGCGGTGACCGCCTCGCGCATCGTCGCGAGATCGACGATGCAGGGCACGCCGGTGAAGTCCTGCATGACCACGCGCGCGGGGGTGAACTGGATCTCGGTGTCGGGCTCGGCCGCCGCGTCCCACCCGCCGAGGGCCTCGATCTGCGCCTTGGTGACGTTGGCGCCGTCCTCGGTGCGGAGCAGATTCTCGAGCAGCACCTTCAGGCTGAACGGAAGCTTCTCGTACCCCGGAACGGTGTCGATGCGGAAGATCTCGTAGTCGGTGCTGCCGACCGTCAGGGTGCTCTTGGCACCGAAGCTGTCAACTGTGGACACGTCCGTCTCCTTCGTCGCCGGCGGGCCCCCAGCATGGGACCGGCTTCCCCATCTTCACCCTTCCCCGTGGCCGGTGACCAGCAAGGCAGACCTAACTGCGGGCGATGGATTTATCTCGATGTCAAGATAAATCCTATCACTCCACCGGGCGCGGATAGAGTGCGCGTACGGCGAGCCACGTCACCGCCAGCATCGGAGCGAACAGCGGCAGGCCCATCACCAGCTTGAGCGTGCCCAGGGCCGTGACATCGCCGGCGAAGTAGAGCGGCAGCTGCACGATCAGGCGGGCCGCGAACAGCGCCGCCCACGCCAGCGCGAGCCAGAAGTACACGCGACGTTTCCGGCGATCGGACCGCCACGCCGTCCCCTCGCCCATGAGGAACCCGGCGGCCAGCCCGATGAGGGACCATCCCGTCAGTGCGGAGACCAGCAGCGCCGTCCCGTACACCGCGTTCGTGATGAACCCCGGCACGAAATTATTGCTCGCGTCTCCGGTGAGCAGGGCGAACCCGGCGGCGACGACCGCCGCCACGAGGCCGCCGACCGCGGCGGTCACCGGTTGCCGGGTGATCAGGCGCACGAGGGTGAACGCGCCCGCCACGGCCACGGAGAGGGTCAGCGAGAGCCACAGGTCCCCATCACCGGTACCCGGGTCGATCGTGACGGTGAACACCACGATGAACACCAAGCCCGGCAGGACCGACTCCAGCACGCCTCGGAAACCGCCCATCGAGCGCCACACGACGTGGCCGGTGCTCGCCTGTTCGGAAGGGTCGATACCCGCGCGCCGTGCCGCCTGGCCCAGAGCGGCGCCGATCGCCTCGGACGCCGACGGCTCCTGCACCCGCTCGTCGTCGGGCTCGAGCGGGCGGTCGCGTTCGTCGGTCACGCGGAACCCGGCGTGGCCGGCATCTTCAGCGGGATCAAATCGCGCGGCGGCATCGGCGACCCGCCGCGGACCACGACGATCGAGCGGAACAGATCCTCCACCTTCGCGGCGGCGTCGGCGTCGGAGGCACCCGCTCCACCGATGACACCGCGCAGGAACCAGCGCGGCCCGTCGACGCCGATGAAACGTGCGAGGCGCTTGCCCGTCGAGCCGTCCGCCGCCGCGACGGGGACCTCCGCGAGCAGCTCGGGGCCGATCGGTCCCTCGCGCTCCTCGACGCGGCCCCCTTGCGTGCGCACCTGTTCCCGGATCTGCTCGCGCGTCTCCTCCCAGAGACCGCTCGAGCGCGGTGCGGCGAACGGTTGCACCTGGAGGGTCGACTCGGCGTAGTCCAGCCCGACGGCGACGATCCGCTTGGTCTGTTCCTCCACCTCCAGTCGGAGGTTGAGCCCTTCCCGCGGAAGGATCTTGATCCCGCCGAGGTCGATGTAGGGGCGGACGGGGTTCGCCTCGCTGTCGTCGAACGGGCCCGTGGTCGCCCGATCTGCGGGGGTGGCGTCGGTCATGAGGATGCTCCGTCCTTGTGGTAGCCGGTCGAGCCGAATCCGCCGGCACCGCGTGCGCTGTCGGGGAGCTCGTCGACCGGGAGGAATCGTACCGGCGGGACCGGCATCACGATCATCTGGGCGATGCGGTCCCCCGCACGGATGTCGTACGCGTCGCGGGGATCGGTGTTCAGGAGCGCGACCTTCACCTCGCCGCGGTAGCCGGCATCGATGGTGCCGGGTGCGTTGAGGACGGTGATGCCGTGCTTGGCGGCCAGACCGCTGCGCGGGACGACGAACGCGACGTGCGCGTCCGGCAGCGCGATGCGGACCCCCGTCCCCACCAACGCGCGGGCCCCCGGTTCGAGACGCACGTCCTCGGCGGCGACGAGGTCCGCACCGGCATCGCCGGGATGTGCGAACAACGGGGCCTCACGGGCCATAATGAGGACATCCACCGATTCGGTCACGCAACGAGGGTAATGCAGAACACAGAGGTCGACGACGGCGGTCGGGGCACCGTGCGGTATCGCGAACGATTGAGCCCCTCGCTGTGGGGTCTGGTCGCCGCGGCACTCGCGGGACCCATGGTCGCGCTGGTGATCACGCCGATCGACACCACCGTTGCCCTGGGGCTGGGTGCCGTGGTCGGCATCGGGCTCATCGCCGCATGGATCGCGGCGTCTCCGCGGATCGGCGTGATCGGGTCAGAACTGCGTGTCGGCAGAGCACACATCGACGCGGTCCACCTCGGCGATCCGGTCGTGCTGTCGGGTGAAGACGCGCGCCACGCGCGCGGACCCGGACTGCATCCCCGCGCGTGGCATCTCCTTCGCGGCGGCATAGACGGGGTCGTCGTGATCCCGGTGGAGGACCCCGACGACCCGGTTCCTGCCTGGTATGTCTCCTCGCGCACGCCGGACCGGCTCGCGGCGGCCGTGCGCAGGGCTACTCAGGAGGCGTCGCACTCCCGACAGCTGAGGTGACCGTCGGCGCCGAGAACCGCCTGCGAACGGTGCTTGACCAGGAAGCAGTCCATGCAGGTGAACTCGTCCTGCTGCGGCGGGAGCACGACGACGTCGAGCTCGAGGTCGGACAGGTCCGCACCGGGCAGCTCGAAGCCCGAGGGGTTGTCCGCGTCCTCCACGTCGACAGAGCCGGATGCCTTGTCGGGAACGCGTTCCTTGAGCGCTTCGATCGACTCGCTCTCGTCCTCGGACTTGCGCGGAGCGTCGTAATCAGTAGCCATTCGTGCGGGTCTCTACTTCCCAGAAGTTTGCTGTGGGCCCCATCGGGGCGGCGATAGTTTGCACGACCGGATGCGTTTTCGCAAATGCGGTCCACGCGCCGGGCGCTCCGGCGGGAACGGACGGCGCGCCCGCGATATTCCCGGTCACGAGGGCCCGCTGTGTCACCATGGGCGACGTACGCCGAACCGGAGAGGCGAATGGCATGGAACAGCTCAGAGTGATCGGGACCGAAGACGACCGACTCGTCCTCGCCACCGAGGCCGGCGACCGCTTCGCGCTCGCCCTCGATGACGTGCTGCGGGCCGAGATGCGCCGGGCCAAACGGGAGCAGGAGTCGGACGCCCCCGTCAAGCGCGCGAGCCCGCGGGAGATCCAATCCCACATCAGGGCGGGCCTGTCCGCCCAGGAGGTCGCGGACCTCCTGGACGTGCGCGTCGAGGACGTCCAGCGCTTCGAGCGCCCCGTCCTGGCCGAGCGGGAACACATCGTCGGGCAGGCGCTGGCCGTACCGGTGCTGATGGGATCCGAGCTCGACCACGACGCCCACGTCAGCTTCGGCACCGCCGTGCGCGCGAAACTCGCCGACGCCGGGGCGTCGGGAGAGCGATGGACCAGCTGGAAGGAGCAGAGCGGCTGGATCGTCAAGCTCGAGTTCGTCTCGGGCGGAATCGACCACGACGCCCGCTGGGGCTTCGACCCGCGCCGCTCGACCCTGTCCCCCCAGAACGGCGACGCCGTCCAACTCTCCCGCCAGGGATCCCTCCCCGAGGGCCTCATCCCCCGCCTTCGCGCCCTCGACAACGCCGGCAAGGACGAGTCACGCTTCGACAGCGGCGCCTTCGGCCCGCGACGGGTGCCCGAGCCGGAGGCCGAGGACGATGCCCCCGCCGTCACGGCAGAGGCGCCGGTCACCTCGCAAGCCGTCCGCCACGCCGCGACCAAGCGCGCCGACACCCCTGAGGTTGCCACCTCCGCCGAGACGGCCGATCTGCTCGAAGCGCTGCGTCGTCGGCGCGGGCAGCGGGAACCGTTGCCCGCGCCGGAGGACGAACCGACCACCCCCTCCTCCGCGGGCGCCCCGGTCGCGCTCTTCGACGCGCTCGAGCCGGGATACGAGGCCTCGGACGACGAGACGGTCGCCTCCGACGACGAGATCGACGACCGGACCGTCGTCATCGCCGAGGGCGCGGGGCGGCGCAAGGGACGCACCTCGATGCCCTCCTGGGATGAGATCGTCTTCGGCGCACGCACCGAAGACTGATCGGCCACGAACTCAGCGCGCGAAGGCCCCGAGCCCGATCAAGGGGACTGTTCTCTCCTCCGTGGTGAGCGAGCCGTGCTGGCCGACCATCTTCTGCGGCGAGGTATCGGCCACGCGGTCGTCGTAATAGGCGATTCCCTGCCGCGCGGCGACGAGAACGTCGCCGATCCGTGACCGCACGGCGTCGTCGACCGGCCCGAACAGGCCCGCTTCGATCGCCTCATCGCGCGCCATCACCCAGGAGCGCTGCGCCTCGGCCGCCCGCCACACGTGCAGCAGCGACGACGCCGCCCCGTCCTGCGCGTACAGGTGGAGCATGCGCGGCTCGCCTCCCACGTGGCGCAGTCCCGCCGTGAGCGTCCCCTCTTCGAACAGGACGTGTCGATGACGCGGGACGTCGATCATCCCGTGGTCGGCGGTGACGACGACTCCGGTCTGCGGATGGATCGCCGTCGACAGCCGCGAGGCGGCGGCGTCGACCTTTTCCAGGGTCGCCGACCATTCGTCCGACTCCCAGCCGTGGCGATGTCCGATCGCGTCGAGGTCCGGAGCATAGAGATAGACCAGCGCACCGGGATGCGCCGCGGCGAGCTCCGCCGCAGCTTCCACCCGCCCGTCGAGTTCGTCGACGCCGACGAACTGCGCTCCGCGCATCGTCGAGCGCGTGAAGCCAGTGTCGGCGTACTCCTTCTTGGTCACCACGAAACATGATCGCCCATCCGCGGTCTCGCTCTCGAGGAGCGGTGCGCCACGTTGCCAATCCTCGGGAAGACCGTCGTGTTCCCACCCGCGCAACTGATTGGCGACCCGGTCGGTCGCGGGGTCGAGTGCCCGATACCCCACCATGCCGGTCCGCCCCGGCTGCTGGCCGGTCAACAACGCCGCCAGCGCGGCGGCGGTCGTCGACGGGAACACCGTCTGCACGACGTCCCGTCGGGCCATCGCGGCGGCCAGGAACCGGGCGTGCCCCGACCGCGCCCGCAGGTTCGCCGCACCCAGGCCATCCAGCACGAACACGATCGCGCTGCGTGCCGCCGGGAACCACGCCGAGCGACCCGAAAGGGCGGCGATCGACTCCGGCAGCACACCGGTGAGGCTCCGGGCACGCGGGGACTCGGCGGGTAGGCTGAGGGACATCCCGGCCAGTCTCCCACACGGGCGCGCACGGCCACCCGACCGTCCCTCCACGAGGCCCTCACCGTCTATGCCCCGCACCGATTCCGAACCCCAGTCCGAACGCATCGAAGACGTCGACGTATCCGCGGAGATGCAGGGGTCCTTCCTCGAGTACGCGTACTCGGTGATCTACTCCCGAGCCCTCCCGGACGCACGAGACGGGCTGAAGCCGGTGCAACGGCGCATCCTCTTCCAGATGGCGGAGCTCGGTTTGCGTCCCGACCGCGGTCACGTCAAGAGCGCCCGTGTGGTCGGAGAGGTGATGGGAAAGCTCCACCCCCACGGAGACGCCGCGATCTACGACGCCCTCGTGCGTCTGGCCCAACCGTTCTCCCTGCGCGTCCCGCTGGTCGACGGACACGGCAACTTCGGGTCGCTCGACGACGGTCCCGCCGCGGCGCGCTACACCGAGGCACGGCTCGCACCGGCGGCGCTCGCCCTCACAGAGAACCTCGACGAAGACGTCGTGGATTTCATCCCGAACTACGACGGTCAATTCCAGCAGCCCGAGGTGCTGCCTGCGGCATTCCCGAATCTGCTCGTGAACGGAGCGTCGGGCATCGCCGTCGGGATGGCCACGAACATGGCCCCGCACAATCTGGTAGAGGTCGTCGCCGCGGCGACGCATCTGCTGGAGAACCCCGAGGCCGGTGTCGACGAGCTCATGGAGTTCGTCCCCGGCCCCGACCTGCCCTCCGGCGGAATCATCGTCGGGCTCGACGGCATCAAGGACGCGTACACGAACGGGCGCGGCTCCTTCCGCACCCGCGCCAAGACCTCTATCGAGCCGGTCGGCCCGCGACGGACCGGGATCGTGGTGACCGAGCTGCCCTATCTCGTCGGTCCCGAGCGGGTCATCGAGAAGATCAAGGACGCCGTCACCTCCAAGAAGCTCCAGGGCATCGCAGACGTCAACGACCTCACCGACCGTCGCCACGGGCTGCGTCTGGTCATCGGCATCAAGACCGGTTTCGACCCGAAGGCCGTTCTGGAGCAGCTTTACCGATTGACGCCGCTCGAGGACAACTTCAGCTTCAACAACGTCGCCCTCGTCGAAGGGCAGCCGCAGACCCTTGGATTGCGGGACCTGCTCCGCGTCTACCTCGACCACCGACTCTCGGTCGTCACCCGGCGCAGCCGGTACCGCCTCGCGCGGAAGAAGGAACGTCTGCACCTGGTCGAAGGCCTGCTGATCGCCATCCTCGACATCGACGAGGTCATCCAGGTCATCCGCACCTCCGACGACGGCGAGCAGGCCAGGGCACGGCTGATCGAGGTCTTCGATCTGTCCCAGCCTCAGGCCGAGTACATCCTCGAGCTCCGGCTGCGGCGCCTGACGAAGTTCAGCCGCATCGAGCTGGAGGCCGAACGCGACCAGCTCCAGGCCGACATCGCCGCGCTGGAGGAGCTGCTCTCCAGCGACGCGCTGTTGCGCGCCCAGGTGGCCCGTGAGCTGCAGGCCGCAGCCGACACGTTCGGCACGCCACGACGGACACTGCTGCTGAACGGCGGTCCCGTCCAGCCCCGCTCACGCAAAGCCGCGCAGGCGGACCTCCAGATCGCGGACACACCGTGTGTGGTCTTCCTCTCCACGACCGGCCGCATGGTGCGCGCGGAGCTCGACCCCGACGCCGAGGGCGGCGGTCTGGTCGCACCCACGCGTCGCTCGAAGCACGACGCGGTCCGCTCCCGCGTCGCGACCACGACCCGGGGCGATCTCGGCGCAGTGACCTCGCTCGGGCGCCTCGTGCGCTTCTCCCCCGTCGACCTCCCTTCGGTCCCCGGCAATTCCGTGGCGCTGGCGGCCGGCGCGCGCGTGGACCAGTACCTCGCCCTCGGCAAGGGCGAGCAGGTGGTCGGCCTCGTCCCCCTCGACGCGGACCCGCCGATCGCCCTGGGCACCGCGGCGGGGGTCGTCAAGCGCGTCTCGGCGGCGGAGATCGCCGCGAAGTCCGAGATCGAGATCATCTCCCTCAAGGACGGCGACCGCGTCGTCGGCGCGGCCCCCGCCTCCGAGGGCACGGACCTGGTCTTCGTCACCTCCGACGCGCAGTTGCTGCGCTTCGACGCCGCGGCGGTGCGCCCCCAGGGCCGCTCCGCGGGCGGGATGGCCGGCATCCGTGTGACGCAGGGGCAGCGCGTCATCTTCTTCGGCGCGGTCTCCCCCACCGAGGACACGGTCGTGGTCACCGTCGCCGGCAGCGCCGATGCGCTCGTGGGCACCGATTCGGGGTCGGCGAAGGTCACCGCCTATGAGGAGTTCCCGACGAAAGGCCGCGCGACCGGTGGCGTTCGCGCACAGCGCTTCGTGCGTGGGGAAGACGGGCTCTCCCTCGCATGGGTCGGCGATGAGCCGCGCGCGGTGGGCACGGAAGGGTCCACGCGTTCGCTGCCGACGTCGGGGGCCAAGCGCGACGGTTCCGGCACAGCCCTGGACGCTGTGATCGGCTCCGTGGGTACCGCCGTCCGCTGAGCGTACCGGGCGAGCTCGGTACGCTCAGGCGTCGATGCGCTCTCGGCCCAACCGATCGCTGGAGTCGACGATGAACTCGCGCCGCGGGGCGACCTCGTTGCCCATGAGCAGCTCGAAGACCGTCGCGGCGGACTCCGCGTCGGTCATCCGGACACGACGCAGCATGCGCCCCGAACGATCCATGGTCGTGGAGGCGAGCTGCTCGGCGTCCATCTCTCCGAGACCCTTGTACCGCTGGATCGGCTCCTGCCACTTCTTCCCGGACTTGCGCAGCTTCGCCAGGAGGGTGTGCAGCTCCTTCTCCGAGTAGGTGTAGATCGTCTCATTCGGCTTCGACCCGGGGTGCTGCACGACGACGCGATGCAGCGGCGGCACCGCGGCGAAGACCCGACCGTCCTCGATGAGTGGGCGCATGTAGCGGAAGAACAGCGTCAACAGCAGGGTGCGGATGTGCGCACCGTCGACGTCGGCGTCGCTCATCAGGATGATCTTGCCGTACCGCGCCGTCGACAGATCGAACGACCGGCCCGAGCCGGCGCCGATGACCTGGATGATCGATGCGCACTCGGCGTTGGAGAGCATGTCGCTGATCGAGGCCTTCTGGACGTTGAGGATCTTGCCGCGGATCGGCAGCAACGCTTGATATTCGCTGTTGCGGGCGAGCTTCGCCGTCCCCAACGCCGAGTCCCCCTCCACGATGAACAACTCGGAATCCGTGACGTCGTTGCTGCGGCAGTCGACGAGCTTGGCCGGCAGCGACGAGGACTCGAGGGCGTTCTTGCGGCGTTGGGTCTCCTTGTGCGTGCGGGCCGAGATGCGGGCCTTCATCTCGGAGACGATCTTCTCCATGAGCTGGGATGTCTGCGACTTGTCATCCCGTTTGGTGGAGGCGAACCGCGCCTGCAACCCCTTGCTCACGACGCTCGAGACGATCTGGCGGACCGCCGGCGTCCCGAGCACCTCCTTGGTCTGGCCTTCGAACTGCGGCTCGGGCAGGCGCACGGTGAGCACGACGGTGAGCCCGGCGAGGATGTCGTCCTTATCGAGCTTGTCGTTGCCGACCTTCAGCCGTCGCGCGTTGGCCTCGATCTGAGCTCGGACGACCTTGAGCAGCCCCTGCTCGAAACCCTGCTGATGCGTACCGCCCTTGGGCGTGGCGATGATGTTCACGAAGCTGCGCGTGACGGTCTCATAGCCCGTCCCCCATCGCACCGCGACATCGACCTCACAGGTGCGCTCGACCTCTGTGGGGACCATCGCCCCGGTGGGCTGCAGCACCGGGACGGTCTCGGTGAAGGTCCCTTCGCCCTGCAAACGCCACGTATCGGTCACGGGCGCGTCGGGGGCGAGGAACTCGGCGAACTCCGAGATCCCTCCGTCGTACCGGAAGCTGGTCTCGCGCGGCTCGTCCCCCCGTTCGTCGCTGATGACGATCTCGAGTCCGGGGACGAGGAACGCCGTCTGGCGCGCACGCTGCTCCAGTTCCGACACGGCGAAACTCGCGTCCTTCGTGAAGATCTGCGTGTCGGCCCAGTACCGGATGCGCGTTCCGGTCACGCCCTTCGGGACCTTGCCGATCTGCCGGAGGCGGCTGCTCTGCTCGTACGGGGTGAAGGCGCTGTCAGGGGCCTGCCCCGCGAACTCCCCTGGCTCGCCGCGATGGAACGACAGCGCCCAGGTCTTGCCGCCGCGATCGACCTCGACGTCGAGCCGCTCGGACAGGGCGTTGACCACCGACGCGCCCACACCGTGGAGGCCGCCCGAGGAGGCGTAGGATCCGCCGCCGAACTTCCCTCCGGCATGGAGCTTGGTGAACACGACCTCCACACCCGACAGGCCGGTGCGCGGTTCCGCGTCGACCGGGATACCGCGGGCCCGATCGCGGACCTCCACGCTGCCGTCTCGATGGAGAACGACGTCGATGCGATCACCGTGACCGCCCAGGGCCTCGTCGACGGAGTTGTCGATGATCTCCCACAGGCAGTGCATCAGGCCGCGGGAATCGGTCGAGCCGATGTACATGCCCGGGCGCTTCCGGACGGCTTCCAGGCCCTCGAGCACCTGCAGATGATGGGCGGAATACTCGGCAGTCACAACGGTCAAGGATATCGCGCTGCCGGCTCCAGGCCCGATGGACACACGAGGAGCGTGCGACCCGTACGCGGTGAGCGAACTGTGACCTCTTCGCGGCATTCTCGAAACAAACCCGTGGTTGTCTTGTACGACACGATCGACCGAACGTTCGAGGAGGGACCGACATGAGCTCGATTTCGACACCCACCGACCCGGGCGCCGTCCTCGACTACCGCCTGACGGCGACGGACCGCTGCGACTCTTGCGGAGCGCAGGCGTACATCGCCGCGGAGGTCAATGGCAGCGAACTGTTGTTCTGCGCACACCACGGACGCAAGTACGAGGAGAAGTTGCGCGAGGTCGCCACGTCGTGGCACGACGAGACCGCTCGTCTGGTCGACGCCGACTGACACGCGCGACGAACCCTCCGGCGCCGCCGGGATCACGCCTCAGGCGGGGCGGACGATCCCGAGCGGCGTCGACTGGTGCCCCTGGCCGAGAGGGTTGTCGCCGAGGATCGTTACCAGGCGGCGCTCACCGTCACGGGTGAGGGTCGACCCGAGGACGTTCCCCCCGATGTCGTTGATGTCGACGACCGCGACCTCGGCGTCGACATCGAGCAGACCCTTGATCTGGGCCGCGACCTCGCGAGGACGCTCCGGGCCCAGTACGACGGCGTTGTTGTACGGCGGGATCGTGCCCGATGTCGGTCCGTCGATCGCGCGGGCCTTGTCGCCGGCGATCCGGTAGAAGTCCCCTCGGCGACCGAAGAGCTTCGTCACCGCGGACACCCCGGCCGCGAACAGGATGCGCAACGTGCCGCACTCGCGCAACGCCATCTCCATCGTCTCCGGCATCCCGAGTCCGATCCCGTACGGCGTGCGCACGACGAAGCGCGACAGGAACCGCGCCAGTCGGCGCGGTTCGATCTCATCCAGCGGGAACGACCGCCCCTGCGTGATCGCGACGATCTTCTCCGTGACGAAGAGGGTGTCCCCCTCCCGGACCACGCCCGCGGCGTACTCCCGGATGATGCCCTCGAGGTCATCGCCGGGCATCACCACACGGGTGCGGATCGGGATGCGGGCATAGGACTCCCCGTCGACCGTGGTCGTGAGAGCCTTGCCGTCGTTGGGTGCGTCGCTCACTCGAGGTAGTCCCGGAGCGACTGCGACCGCGACGGGTGGCGGAGCTTGGCCATCGTCTTGGATTCGATCTGGCGGATGCGCTCACGTGTCACACCGAACGTGTCACCGATCTGATCGAGGGTCTTGGGCTGACCGTCGCCGAGCCCGAAGCGCATGCGGATCACACCCGCCTCGCGCTCGGAGAGCGAATCCAGCAGCGACTCGAGCTGGCGCTGGAGCATGGTGAAGCCCACCGCGTCGGCCGGGACGACCGCCTCGGTGTCCTCGATGAGATCACCGAACTCGCTGTCGCCGTCTTCACCGAGCGGGGTGTGCAGCGAAATCGGCTCGCGACCGTACTTCTGCACCTCGACGACCTTTTCGGGGGTCATGTCGAGCTCCTTGGAGAGCTCCTCCGGTGTGGGCTCGCGCCCCAAGTCCTGCAGCATCTGCCGCTGGACGCGGGCGAGCTTGTTGATGACCTCGACCATGTGCACGGGGATGCGGATCGTGCGGGCCTGATCGGCCATCGCACGGGTGATCGCCTGTCGGATCCACCACGTCGCGTACGTCGAGAACTTGAAGCCCTTGGTGTAGTCGAACTTCTCCACGGCGCGGATCAGCCCGAGGTTGCCCTCCTGGATCAGGTCCAGGAACTGCATACCGCGACCGGTGTAGCGCTTGGCGAGCGAGACCACCAGGCGCAGGTTGGCGCCCAGAAGGTGACTCTTGGCGCGCTGACCGTCTCGCGCGACCCACTGCAGATCGAGCCCGAGCTGAGAGGACTTTTCGGCGGCCGACATGTTCGACAGCTTCTCCTCGGCGAACAGACCCGCCTCGATGCGCATCGCGAGCTCGACCTCTTCGGCCGCGTTCAGCAGCGGGACCTTACCGATCTGCTTGAGGTAGTCCTTGACGGGGTCGGCGGTCGCGCCGGTGATCTGCGTCGAGTAGATCGGCACATCTTCGTCGTCGTTGGACGAGATGACGATCGCCCCCGTGGGCAGCGGCTCCGCGGTGGCCTTCTTGGCGTCGGACGAACCGGCCTTCTTGCCACCCGACTTCGCGTCGGTGTCGTCGTCGTCGTTCTCGTCGACGTCTTCGGCGTCGACCTCGTCTTCGTCGATCTCGTCCTCGTCGGCCTTGGCCTTCGAGGTCTTCGCCTTCGTCGAGCCCTTCGCGGCGCGCGTGCCGGACTTCTTGGCGGTCGTCTTCTTGGCAGCCGGCTTCTTCGCGGGCGTCTCCTCGACGATCTCGTCGGCCTCGGTGTCCGCCGCTCGCGTTGCACGGGTGCTGGTCTTCGTGCCTGTGGTCACGTTTCGCCTTTCACCGGCGGACGCGTGTCGACGCCCCCCGGTCGATTTCGGACACTAGTAAGACCCTTGTCAAGTCCTCATGGCGCGTGGGGTGCGCTCAGGCCTCGACAATGGGTCGACTCGTCCATTGTCTCACATTCCGTGGCGGCACTTGACCGGCCACGGTCGACACATGTATGGAAACAGCGCCACGCGGACGGGTATTCCGGTTCAGGCCCCGAAGCGGTCGTCGTCACCCGAGGGGCGGTTGGCGAGGAAACGCTCCAACTCGGCGGCCAGTTCGTCCGCGCTCGGCAGATCGCCGGTGTGGATGATCGGCGTCGCCTGCGTGGAGCCGGCCATGTAGGCGTCGTACCGCTCCTCGAGGTTCTCCACCATGCGGGAGAGCTCCTCGCTGCCGGAGACCTGCTCCTGGACCTTCTCGAGATACTCGCGGTTCTCCTCACGCAGCGCATCGCCGGAGAACACCAGTCCGGTCGCGACGGTGACCGCATCGAGCGCGGCCATCGCGGATGCCGGGTACTCGGTGTCGCCGAGGTAGTGCGGGACGAGCAGGACGAAGCCCGCCACGGCCGCACCGTGCTCGGCGAAGCGGTACTCCAGCAGGTGCCCGACGGTGGCCGGCACCTGGGTGGTGGGCTTCCACACCGAGTGCGCCTCGGCGAGGTCGCCGCGGGTGCCACTGACGGTCGTGCCGATCGGCCGCGTGTGTGGCACCGGCATCGGAATCGAGTGCACCCAGGTGATCGTCGCGACCGAGAACTCCTCGGCGAAGGCGAGGACCGACGAAGCGAAGGCCTCCCACGCGAAATCCGGCTCGTATCCGGCGAGCAGCAGGAACGGGGAGCCCAGCGTGTCGTGTGCGAGCGAGAGCTCGAGCCGGGGCGGCCGGTATTCGGTCAGGTGGTCTTGGTCGAAGGCGATCACCGGGCGACGCGCCCGGTAATCCAGCAACCGGTCGTTGGCGTAGACGGCGATCGGGGTCGGGTCCAGGTCGTCGCGGAGATACTCGATGGTGCGCGAGAGCGCGCTTCCGGCATCGGTGAAGCCGGTGAGGGTGATCACCAAAGGAAGGCCCTTCGGGATCGGTGGCGCGGAGGCCGCGCGCTCGAACAGCGGCGAGGACAGGGGCATCCACCCATGCTACGAGCCGTCACCCGTGCGACGGCGCACGCACTCCCGCTCACAGCGAACACGACCATCCCTAGGATGGGGGCATGTCGTTCCCCGACCTCGAGTTCCGAGACAGTCCGATCCGAGAGTCCGACGCCGAAGCGATCCTTCTGGCGCTCCCCCCGCTCGACGAAGCCGGAGACCACCTCACCGAGTGGCCCGGTCTCCGCGAGGCACTGGAGTCCGTCGGATTCACCGGTGCGAGATCCTCCTACCTACGCGTGTCCGCCCCCGCATCGAGCACGCTCCCGCTCGCGGTCGTGGGCACCGGCGCGGATCCGGACGCCCACGCCGTGCGCGCGGCGGTCGGCACCGGCGTGCGCACCCTCACCGGCTTCTCCACCGTCGCCGTCGCCGCCCCGGGCAGCACGCACACACGGGCCGTCGCCGAAGGCGCGACCCTCGGCGGCTACCGGTTCGCCACGTACAAGTCCTCCCCTCCGCCCGCTCGAGCCGCCACGGTCATCGTGCATGGCGACATCGACGACACGGAACGGTCGGCGGTGCGCGCCGAGGCCGAGGCCGTCGCCCTCGTGAAGGACCTGTCAACGATCCCCGCCGATCGGCTCGGACCGGTCGAGTTCGCCGATCGCGCCCGCGCGAGTGTGGCGGATCTGCCCGTCACCGTCGAGGTTCTCGACGAGGCCGCACTCGAGGAGGGCGGCTTCGGCGGCATTCTCGGCGTCGGACGCGGATCGGCGCGGCCCCCACGCCTCGTACGTCTCGATTACGCCCCCGACGGCGCGGCCGGCCACGTCGCCGTGGTCGGCAAGGGCATCACGTTCGACACCGGCGGACTCTCCTTGAAGCCGCCGGCGTCGATGGTGGGGATGAAGTACGACATGTGCGGCGCCGCAACGGCCCTCGCGGTCGTGCGCGCTCTCGCGCGTCTGGGTGCCCCGGTGCACGCCACCGCATGGCTGTGTCTCGCCGAGAACATGCCCTCCGGGTCGGCGACACGCCCGGGCGATGTCCTGACCATGCTCGACGGGACGACCGTCGAGGTCCTCAACACGGACGCCGAAGGCCGTCTCGTCCTCGGCGACGGACTCGCGGCCGCCAGCCGCGAGAACCCCGACCTCATCGTCGACGTCGCCACGCTGACCGGCGCGATCTCGGTCGCCCTCGGCACGCGGCACACCGGCGTGATGGGCGAGGATGCGGCGGTGGCCCGGTTCCTCACCGCAGCCGCGCAGGCCGGGGAGGACGCCTGGGCGCTCCCGCTTCCCGACCACATGGAGGAGGAGCTGGACTCGCCCGTCGCCGATATGCAGAACGCCAAGATCGGCGATCCGTCGGGAGGATCCCTGTTCGCAGGACTGTTCCTCCGACGCTTCGTCGGCCACACCTCCGACGCCGAGGACGCCCCCCGCATCCCCTGGGTGCATCTGGACATCGCCGGGAGCGGATGGCACAAGGGCGGTGGGTACGGATTCACCGACAAGGGACCGACGGGTGCGACCGTTCGCACCCTCATCCGATTCCTCGCGGGACAGACGCGCTGATGGGCATGCACGAGACCGATCTGGTCGTCCTCGGCGGCGGTTCCGGAGGCTACGCCACCGCGTTGCGTGCCGCGGAGCTGGGCTCTTCGGTGGTCCTCGTCGAGAAGGATCGATTGGGTGGCACCTGCCTGCATCGCGGTTGTGTGCCCACCAAGGCACTGCTGCACGCCGGCGAAGTGGCCGACCACACCCGCGATGCCGCCTCCGTGGGGATCCGGGCCACGTGGGACGGCGTGGACATGCCGGCGCTGACGGCGTACCGCGAGGGCATCGTCGCCAAGAAGTACAAGGGGCTGCAGGGTCTGGTCGCCGCACGCGGCATCACGGTCGTCCACGGCGAGGGCACGCTCGAAGCGGGCCCCGCCGTCCGCGTCGGCGACGAGGTCTACCGCGGCAAGGACGTGGTGATCGCGACCGGTTCGTCCACGCGGACACTCCCGGGGGTCGAACTCGGCGGGCGGGTCCTCGGCAGCGAACAGGCCCTCGCGCTCGACGAGATCCCCACCCGGGTGACCGTCCTGGGCGGCGGCGTCATCGGTGTCGAATTCGCCAGCATGTGGCGCTCGCTCGGGGCGGACGTGGCGATCGTGGAAGCACTCCCGAGCCTGCTGCCGGCGGACGACGTCGTGATCGGCAAACAGATGGAACGCGCGTTCCGACGTCGCGGCATCCGAACCACGCTCGGCACACCCGTGTCCTCGGTGACCCCGCACGCGGATCGGGTCGTCGTGCGGCTCGAGGACGAGACCGAGATCGAATCCGACGTGCTGCTGGTCGCGATCGGCCGCGCGCCGGTGACGGCGGGCCTCGGCCTCGAGGAGGCCGGAGTCGTGCTGGACAGGGGCTTCGTGGTCGTGGACGAAGACCTGCGCACCGCGGCCGACCACGTCTGGGCGGTCGGCGACATCGTCCCCGGTCCTCAGTTGGCGCACCGGGGCTTCCAGCAGGGCATCCAGGTGGCCGAGCGCATCGCCGGTCGGCGTCCCCCACGGGTGCCCGACCACCAGATCCCGCGAGTGACCTATTCCTCTCCGGAGGCCGCGTCGGTGGGACTCACCGAGGCGGCGGCCCGCGAACTCCACGGCGACGCGGTGGCGAGCTTCGAGTACAACCTCGCGGGCAATGCCAAGAGCGAAATCCTCGGAACCTCCGGCATCGTGAAGGTGGTCCGCCGGACCGACGGGCCGGTGCTCGGGGTCCACATGGTCGGCGATCGCGTCGGCGAGCTCATCACCGAGGGCCAGTTGGTGGTCGGGTGGGAAGCGCATCCCGAAGACGTCGCCCCGTTCCTGCACGCCCACCCCACCCAGAGCGAGGCACTCGGCGAGGCGTTCCTCGCCCTCGCCGGCTCGCCGTTGCACACACTCTGAGCCGCCGGCTCCGACGCCACACCGCCAACCGACGCCCGATACCGGGCGTCATCACTAAGCTAGAACCAATCGGCATTCCGAAGGAGACAAGCACATGAGCACATCCGTCGTCCTCCCCGCGCTCGGCGAGAGCGTCACCGAGGGGACGGTGACCCGCTGGCTCAAGCAGGTCGGCGACACGATCCAGGAGGACGAGGGTCTTCTCGAGATCTCCACGGACAAGGTCGACACCGAGATTCCCTCTCCGGTCAGCGGCGTCATCGAAGAGATCCTCGTTCCCGAGGACGAGACCGTCGAGGTGGGCGCCGTGCTCGCCAAGATCGGTGACGGCAGCGGTTCCCCCGCCGAGGGGGGTTCCGACCAGGCCGCCGAGGCCGAAGCGCCGACCGCACCCGAGGAACCCGCCGCCGAGGAGTCCGCCTCAGAGCAGACGGCCGCCGCGGAGCCTGCGCCTGAGCCGACCCCGGCCAAGACCACCTCGTCGGACGGCGACGGCAAGGACGTCGTCCTTCCCGAGCTCGGCGAGAGCGTCACCGAGGGCACCGTCACACGCTGGCTGAAGAGCGTCGGCGACGACGTCGAGGTGGACGAGCCCCTGCTCGAGATCTCGACCGACAAGGTCGACACCGAGATCCCCTCCCCCTTCGCGGGCACCCTGCAGGCCATCCTGGTGGACGAGGACGAGACGGTCGCCGTCGGCTCCCCGCTGGCCACGATCGGCTCCGGCGCTCCCGCGGAGCAGGCGCCCGCCGCCGAAGCGGCCCCCGCGCCCGCCGCGGAACCGGCCCCTGCTGAAGAGGCCGCAGCGGCCCCCGCCGCCGCCCCGGCCCAGGAAGCACCCGCCGCACCGGCAGCGGCCGCTCCGGCACCTGCCGCTCCCGCTGCGGCACCCCAGCCGGCGGCTGCCGGGTCGAAGCCCGCATCGGTCGGCTCGGACGAGATCTACGTCACGCCTCTGGTGCGGCGCCTCGCTCACCAGCAGGGAGTCGATCTCACGACCGTCACCGGAACCGGTGTCGGGGGGCGTATCCGCAAGGAGGATGTGCTGAAGGCGGCCGAGGCCCCGGCCGCGGTCGCTCCCGCCGCCGACGGTCCGGTCGAGATCGAGGTCTCGCCGCTGCGCGGGACCACCCAGCCGATGTCGCGTCTGCGCAAGGTCCTCGCCGAGCGGGCGGTCGCGTCGATGCAGTCCACGGCGCAGCTGACGACGGTCGTGGAGGTGGATGTCACCAAGTTGTCGAAGTACCGCGACAGCGTGAAGAAGGACTTCCAGGCCAAGACCGGCGACAAGTTGTCGTTCCTGCCGTTCTTCGCGCTGGCTGCGGCCGAGGCGCTGCAGACCTACCCGATCATCAACTCGACCGTCGACGGCGACAAGATCGTCTACCCGGCGTCCGAGAACCTGTCGATCGCCGTCGACACCGAGCGCGGCCTGCTCACGCCGGTGTTGCGGGATGCGGCGACGAAGAACCTCGCCGAGATCGCGCACGAAATCGCCGACCTCGCCGCGCGCACGCGCGACAACAAGTTGAAGCCCGATGAGCTCGCCGGCGGCACCTTCACGCTGACCAACACCGGGTCGCGTGGCGCGTTGTTCGACACACCCGTGGTGTTCCTGCCTCAGTCGGCGATCCTGGGGACCGGAACGGTCGTGAAGCGCCCGGGAGTGGTCGACGTCGACGGCGTCGAGGCCATCTCGGTCCGCTCGTACGTGTACCTCGCGCTGTCGTACGACCACCGCACGATCGACGGAGCCGACGCGGCCCGTTTCCTCGGTGCGGTCAAGAAGCGCCTCGAAGACGCCTCGTTCGCGGCGAACCTCGGAGTCTGACCCGAACCGCCTTCATGGCTGCTGCGTGACGTCGTGGACGTCACGCAGCAGCCATGAGTCGTCTCTGCGGGCGATCACGACGAGCTGGTCGGCGTCCTCACCCCGACTGTCCGAGACACGGACGACCGCCACTCCCCCGAAATCGTCCAGCACCTGGATCTCGCGGAGACCCGCCGGAAGATCGACCACGCCCGGCGGGAAGGTCGACTCCCCCGTCCACGTCACGCCGTCGCGACATGCCGCGTCCTGCCCGCACCGACCGATCGCGTCCAGAAGCGCCCCCGTGACGGCGGCGAGGTCGACCTGCCCGTCCTCGGCCGGAACAGACACCCCGGGCGAGGGCGTGGCGGCCCCGGAGGTCGCCGCCACCGGTCGAGGAGACTCCTCCGCGGCGGCCGGCCACAGCAATCCCAGCGCCAGCGCGCCACTGGCCGCGGCCCCGGCGAACAGTACCGTCGAACGCCGTGACGCCCGGGCGCGGGAACGCACCCTCGTGATCGCCGCGGGGACCGCCTGCGCCCACCACCGGTCGGCGAACCGGCCCAGCTGGGCGATCGCGCCGGTACCGCGCAGATCCCTTCCGGAGGCGTCGCCCTGCTGAAGGCGGGGTCCGGCCGCCGCCGAGGGGCGCGGGCCGAAGCCGACCATCGCCAGGGGTGCCGGTTCCGCGGCGCGGAACAGGTCGTCCTCGAGCCGACGAGCCGTCCGGGTGTCCAAGAGTCCGTCTTCGACTGCCTGTGCCGCTGCGGCGCACACCCGCCCGAGCTCACCGTCTCCGAACGCGGGGTCGCGCAACAGGTCCGACGCCGCGCGGTCGAGCTCGATGCCACGGGCGCTTCGCACCGCGAGCACCGGGCGGCCGTCGTCGGTGAGCCACCAGGTGCCGGGCATCGACGCGTCCACGCCCGCCTCGGCCACCGAACGCGTGCCGCGCAGGATACTCACGGCCAGCGTGACCCGTTCCCCGTCTTCCAGCGCCTCGCGGCGGCGCGCGAGGAATGCCGCGACCCTCTCGACGCACAGCGGGAAGACCGCGTCGTGTCCGTCATCGGATCTGCGGACGTCGACGGGCACGAGTACGTGACCTCCCCCGGGGAGGGTCCAGCCGGGCCAGTCCTCCCCGAGGGCCCGCACCGCCACGACCAGCACCGGCACACCGTCGCCGAGCCGGGCGACCACCCCGGGCCAGGGGGTGTCGTCCCCGTCGATGCGCCGGATGACGCTCGCGCCCGCGCGCAGTGCCGGGGTGAACAGGGAGGACGGGGTGGGATCGGTGACTTCGGACACCTGGCCGACATTGCCGCGTCCACGGTGTGCGGTCTGCCCGCGCGCCCGCAGCTGGGGAGGATCACTCAGGTTGCACACCTGGGGAGGAAAGGTGGTGGCCGGTACCCGGCGCCGCCGAAAGGTAGTCTTGTCTCATGGCCCGCAGCACGACCCCGGAGAAGCGTCCCGGCTTCTTCTCCCAGCTCCGCACCCTGTTCACCTTCACGCGCAACGCGTTCCCGTGGTTGCCGTATCTCCTGATCGGCATCCTCGTCCTCGGTGTGGGTGCCGGCATCGGCATCGGCTTCGTGATCCAGCCGGTCGCGTGGTGGAGCGTCCTGCTGTGGGCGATCACCGGTCTCATGGCGGGCATCCTCGCCGCCATGATGACGATGACCCGCCTGTCGACCAAGGCGATGTACCGCCAGATCGACGGGATGCCGGGTGCGACCGGTCACGTGCTGTCCACGTCGCTGGGGCGCAAGTGGCAGGCCAGCGAGATGCCGGTGGGCATCAACCCCAAGACCCAGGAGGCGGTCTACCGCGCGATCGGCCGAGGTGGCGTCGTGATCGTCGGCGAAGGGACCCGTGGCCGTCTCACGCGCCTGGTGAACGATGAGCGGTCGAAGATCAAGCGCGTCGCCTCCGGCGTACCGATCACGGTCCTCTACGTCGGGCATGGCGACGACGAGGTGCCGATCGCCAAACTCGCGTCGACCATCAAGAAGCTTCCGAAGGCGATCGACCGCGCGACGATGGCCGCGGTCATCAAGCGGGTCGATTCGGTGTCGCAGTCGCTCGCGTCGCTGCCCATCCCGAAGGGGATGGACCCCAACCGCGTCCGCGCGCCGCGCCCGCGCTGACGAGGCGCCCATCGCGCCCACGCCATTCGGCGCCGGACCTCGGTCCGGACCTCAGCCGCGCAGCAGAATCGTTCCCGCGGCTTTGTCGTGCAGGCCGCGCTGATCGCTGTCCCAGATGACCGCGGGAATCACCAGCACGAGAAGGAGCGCGCGCACGATCGGCCGCCACAGCCCCACCCATGCGCCGTCGGCGCGCGCGAGGCGCAATCCGAAGATGCGATGCCCGGGACTTCCCTGCAGCATGGGTGCGAAAACCACCTGGATCGCCACGAACAACGCCGCGATCACGACGGGGTCGCCGGAGAACACCGCGGGCAACCCGTCTGGGTCGGTCACGAACAGGCCGGCCAGGATGTACGCCGCGCCGTAGTCGACGAACAGGGCTCCGACACGCCGACCGATCCGACCGATCGAACCCCTGCCGGATTCGGGCAGGCCCAGGCGTTCTCCGGGATATCGCGGCTCTGTCACCGAACAAGCCTACCCAGACCCCTGTAACCTTGCGGAAACATTGGTGTCACGACGGGGCAATGCCTTGTCGGTACCGTGCAAGCCATGCCCGCTCGCGGGTTGGCAGTTCCCGAACGCCCTACCTCTGGAGACTCCATGTTCAGTGATTCATCCGAGGTGCTGAAGTTCATCAAGGACGAGGACGTCAAGTTCCTCGACATCCGCTTCACGGATCTCCCTGGTGTGCAGCAGCACTTCAACATCCCCGCCTCGACCGTCGACGAGGAGTTCTTCACCGTCGGACAGCTCTTCGATGGCTCGTCGATCCGCGGTTTCGCGAACATCCACGAGTCGGACATGCAGCTGATCCCGGACGTGTCGACCGCCTACCTCGACCCGTTCCGCGACGAGAAGACCCTGATCATGGTCTTCGACATCTACAACCCGCGCAACGGCGAGATCTACGGCAAGGACCCGCGCCAGGTCGCGAAGAAGGCCGAGAAGTATCTCGCCTCGACCGGAATCGCCGACACCGCCTACTTCGCCCCCGAGGCCGAGTTCTACATCTTCGACGACGTCCGCTACGAAGTGAAGCAGAACACCAGCTTCTACTCGGTCGACTCGGTCGAGGGCGCGTGGAACACGGCGCGTGCCGAAGAGGGCGGCAACCTCTCCAACAAGACCCCCTACAAGGGCGGCTACTTCCCCGTCTCGCCGGTCGACAAGACCGCCGACCTTCGCGACGACATCAGCCTCCGCCTGATCGCAAGCGGCCTCGAGCTCGAGCGCGCACACCACGAGGTGGGCACCGCCGGCCAGCAGGAGATCAACTACAAGTTCGACACGATGGTCCACGCTGCGGACGACATTCTGAAGTTCAAGTACATCGTGAAGAACACCGCCGACCAGTGGGGCAAGACGGCGACGTTCATGCCGAAGCCCCTCTTCGGCGACAACGGATCGGGCATGCACACCCACCAGTCGCTGTGGAACGGCGGACAGCCGCTGTTCTACGACGAGAAGGGGTACGGCGGACTCTCGGACGTCGCACGCTGGTACATCGGCGGCATCCTGGCCCACGCCCCCTCGGTCCTCGCGTTCACCAACCCCACGCTGAACAGCTACCACCGTCTGGTGAAGGGCTTCGAGGCGCCCGTGAACCTTGTCTACTCGGCCGGTAACCGCTCGGCGGCCATCCGCATCCCGATCACCGGGTCGAACCCGAAGGCCAAGCGCATCGAGTTCCGCGCACCGGACGCGTCGGGCAACCCGTACCTCGCATTCGCCGCGCAGCTGATGGCCGGTATCGACGGCATCAAGAACCGCATCGAGCCGCACGAGCCCGTCGACAAGGACCTCTACGAGCTTCCCCCCGAGGAGGCCAAGAACATCCCGCAGGTTCCGAACTCGCTCCTGGACTCGCTCGAGGCGCTGCGCGAGGACCACGAGTTCCTGCTCGCCGGCGGCGTGTTCACCCCCGAGCTGATCGAGACGTGGATCGAGTACAAGATCGAGAACGAGATCCAGCCGATCGCCCAGCGCCCGCACCCGTTCGAGTTCGAGCTCTACTTCGGCGTGTGACGCACATCGTGTGACGGAAGAAGGCCCCCGGGAAACCGGGGGCCTTCTTCCGTCACGATCGCGGCCGGAGTCTGATGGCGTGCGCCCTCGATCAGCCGTAGAAGAGCTTGTCGAAGGTACGGCGGGCACGTCGAGCGGTGCGCACCCACTCCTCCTCGACGACGCTCGCACTGTGGGGAGGCATCTCCAGGAGCCGCCCGATCCCGTCGAGCTTCACACGGTCGGTGGGAAGCACGTCGCTGGTCTGCCCGGACAGGAGCGTATTGGCCGATCGCAGACGGCTGGCCAACCGCCAAGCGGCCGCGAGACGGTCCGTCGACGACGCGCCCACCAGGCCCGCGTCCCGAGCCGCCTCGAGCGCACCCAGGGTCGAGGTCGTCCGCATTCCGGGGACCGCGTGCGCGTGCTGCAGCTGGAGCAGCTGCACGAGCCATTCGACGTCGCTCAACCCTCCGGGTCCCAGCTTCAGGTGCCGTGCGGGGTCCGTCCCCTGCGGCAGCCGCTCATTTTCGACGCGGGCCTTGATGCGCTTGATCTCGCGTAGCCCCTGCGGATCCGCGTCAACGGGGTAGCGCACCTCGTCGGCCAGTTCCGTGAAGGCGCGGATGAGCTTGACGCTGCCGGCGATGCCCCGCGCCCGGAGGAGCGCTTGGGCCTCCCAGGACAACGACCACCGCCGGTAGTACGCCGCGTAGGAATCCAAGGACCGCACCATCGGCCCGTTGCGTCCCTCGGGCCGCAGGTCCGCGTCCAGATCCAACGGAAGCCGATGGTCTTCCGAATGGCGCCGCAGCCCCTTGACCAACGCCTGTGCCAGTTCATGCGCGCGTTGCGGCTCGACGCCGTTCGGTCGGTAGACGTACATCACGTCGGCGTCGGATCCGAACCCGAGTTCCCGGCCGCCGAACCGCCCCATCGCGATGACGGAGAAGTCGAGGGCTTGGTCCTGTTCAGGCACCACTTCGCGGCGGACCGCGCGCAGGGTGGCCTGGATGGTGACCTCGCTGATGGTCGTGAGCGTGTCGGCGATCTCCTCGATCGTGAGGACACCGAGAATGCCCCCCATCGCCGTGCGGAGCATCTCCCGGCGGCGCAGCGCGCGCACCGAGTGCATGGCGTCTTCGACGTTGTCGTGCCGGGTCTGGATGGCCCGGGCTTCCTCCTGCAACGCGACACCGGATCGGGGACGCAACCGCTGCTGGTCGTCGAGCCACGCGGCGGACTCAGGGATCCACTCCATGAGCTCTCCGACGTACCGCGACCCCGAGAGCACCCGCGTGAGGTCCTCTGCGGCGCCGGAGGAGTCGCGGAGCATCCGCAGGAACCACGGCGAATCGCCCAGCCGTTCACTGAGTCGGCGGAACGCGATCAGACCGTAGTCGGGATCGACCCCGTCGGCGAACCACCGCAGCATCACCGGCATGAGGTGACGCTGGATCTGGGACTTGCGACTGAGCCCCGACGTGAGCGCGCCGATGTGTCGGAGTGCGCCTCCGGGATCGCGGAAGCCGATCGCCGCCAGGCGGTCTTTGGCCTGCTCGGCGGACAAGGAGCGCTCCCCCTCGGGAAGAGCGGCGACCGCTGACAGCAGCGGACGATAGAACAGCCGGACATGGATGTCGCGCACTTCGCGTTTGACCGACTCCCACATCGTGACCACGGCGTCGGCGGTGTCACCGAGGTCGGTGGCACGGGCCAGGGCGCTCAGCGCATCGGGCTCGTCGGGCATGAGGTGGGTCCGCCGCAGGTGACGCAGTTGTACGCGGTGCTCGAGGAGGCGGAGCATGCGATAGTCGCGGGAGAACGCGGCCGCCTCGGCCCGGCCGATGTACCCCTCGGCCACGAGAGCGTCCAGGGCCGCCAGCGTGCTCCGCTGCCGGATGCCGTGGTCGGACAGGCCGTGGACCAGCTGCAGCAGCTGTACGGTGAACTCGATGTCGCGGATGCCGCCGGGGCCGAGCTTGATCTGGCGTGCGACCTCTTCGGGCGGGATGTGATCGGTGACGCGTTCACGCATGCGCTGCACGCTGTCCACGAAGTTCTCGCGGGCGGCACTGGTCCAGATCTTCGGGCCCACGGCGTTGACGTAGGACTCTCCGAGCTCGACGTCCCCGGCGATCGCCCGCGCCTTCAGAAGCGCTTGGAACTCCCAACTCTTGGCCCAGCGGTCGTAGTAGGACAGATGGGACTCGAGGGTGCGCACCAGAGCGCCCTGCTTGCCCTCCGGGCGGAGGTTCGCGTCGACCTCCCACAGCGGGGGCTCGATCTCCATTTCCGACAGCCCGCGCATCATCTGCACCGCCAGCCGCGTCGCGATGTCGATGACCCGGCTCTCACCCACCTCGTCGCGCAGCCACGGCTCGCCGTCTCCGACGAAGATGACATCGACGTCGCTGACGTAGTTGAGCTCGCGCGCGCCGGTCTTGCCCATGCCGATCACCGCCAGGCGGGTGGCCGCCACCTGCTCGCGGGGGAAGGCCGCACCCGTCGAGGAGACCCGGGTGCGCGCGACGCACAGGGATGCCTCCAACGCCGCCGCCGCGGCGTCGGCGAGGCGTCCGGCGACGAAGGGCACCTGGTCCACCGGCGACGCGCTGAGCAGGTCGAAAGCGGCGATCCGGGCGAGCATACGTCGATAGCGCACCCGCAGGGCCACCCACGCGCGCTCACTGCCGTCTTCGGCGAACCCGTCGCGCGCGCCCACGGCGTCCAGGAGTTCGTCGAGCATCTCGACATCGGTGGGGAGCCGGGTTCCGGCGTCCACAAGCTCCCGCAACTCCTCGGGGTGCCGGAGGAAGAACTCCGCGAACCCGGTCGAGGCGCCCAACAGCGCCCACAGGGCGCGCCAGCCCGTCTCCGAGGACGCGAGGGAACGCACCGCATCGGCGTCGCGGCGGGCGATGAACAGGATTCCCGAGACGGCCGCGTCGGGATCGGCCGCGTCGGACGCGGCGTCGCGCAGGTCCCCCCAGGCGACACCGATGAGGTCGGCGAGTTCGTTGAGGTCCGCGTCGGCTTCGGTGAGCCGACGGAAGCCGACGCGGGCGAGCCCCGTCAGCGTCGAGGAGCGGTCGCTGGCCATGGAGCCGGTGTCAGAGCATCTCGAGGTTGCTCTTCAGCTCGTACGGCGTCACCTGCGAGCGGTACTCCTGCCATTCGCGGCGCTTGTTCAGCAGCACGTAGTTGAAGACCTGCTCGCCCAGCGTCTCGGCGACCAGTTCGGATTCCTCCATGTACTCCAGCGCGTGGTCGAGACTGGTGGGAAGCGGCGCATATCCGAGGGCGCGACGTTCGGAGTCGCTGAGCGACCACACGTTGTCCTCGGCCTCGGCGGGCAACTCGTAACCCTCCTCGATCCCCTTGAGTCCCGCCGCCAGCATCAGTGCGTAGGCGAGGTACGGATTCGCCGCCGAGTCGATCCCGCGGTACTCCACGCGCGACGACTGGCCCTTGTTCGGCTTGTACATCGGCACACGCACGAGCGCGGAACGGTTGTTGTGGCCCCAGCAGATGAAGCTGGGCGCCTCGTCGCCACCCCACAGCCGCTTGTAGGAGTTGACGAACTGGTTGGTCACGGCGGAGATCTCGTTCGCGTGACGCAGGAGCCCCGCGATGAACTGCCGTCCGACCTTCGAGAGCTGGTACTGCCCGCCCTCCTCGTAGAAGGCGTTGGTGTCCCCCTCGAACAGCGACATGTGTGTGTGCATGCCGCTCCCGGGTCGGCCACCGAGGGGCTTGGGCATGAACGTCGCGTAGACGCCCTGTTCGATCGCCACCTCCTTGATGACCGTCCGGAAGGTCATGATGTTGTCGGCTGTCGTCAAGGCATCCGCGTATCGCAGGTCGATCTCGTTCTGCCCGGGACCGCCCTCGTGGTGGCTGAACTCCACGGAGATCCCGAGGTCTTCGAGCATCCGCACCGACCGCCGACGGAAGTCGTGGGCCGTTCCCCCGGGGACGTTGTCGAAGTAGCCGGCCGAATCGACCGGCTCGGGGCCCTCCGCGCCGAAGCGCGAGGACTTCAGCAGGTAGAACTCGATCTCCGGGTGCGTGTAGAAGGTGAACCCCGCATCGGCGGCCTTCGCGAGGGACCGCTTGAGCACGTAGCGCGGATCGGCCACCGCGGGCTGCCCGTCAGGGGTGGTGATGTCACAGAACATCCGCCCCGTCGGGTCGATTTCGCCACGCCACGGCAGCGTCTGGAACGTGGTCGGGTCGGGGTGTGCGAGCAGGTCCGACTCGTACGTGCGGGTCAGCCCCTCGATGGCCGAACCGTCGAAGCCGAGCCCCTCGTTGAAGGCGCCCTCCACCTCCGCCGGCGCGATCGCCACCGACTTGAGGGTGCCGATCACATCGGTGAACCAGAGTCGGACGAACTTGACGCCGCGCTCCTCGATCGTGCGCAGAACGAAGTCGCGCTGCTTGTCCATCACATTCCCTCCAATGAAGGTCGGTCGGCTGACTGCCAGACTACTTGTCGTCGGAAGCGGATCCGCCCACACCCCACCCGTCGTCCCGCGCGTCGTCGTCGGCCCACGCACGGGAGCGTTCCTTGAGCAACTCGGGTGCCCGCGCGGCCTCTTCCGCGGTGTCGAAGGGTCCGGCGCGGTCGATCGCCGGCGACACATGCCCTTTCTCGACCTGCCCGGTCGAAAGGTTGTACCAGAACTTCTCTTCGCTGCCCGACATCGCCGCCTCCTCCGGTTCGCGTGCGTCGATATGACGCCCTGCGCTCGATCCTACTGATCCACCCCGCCGCGCTGGATAGGGTGAAAGCATGGCAGCGAAGAGCACGCGGGCGGTCGGCGTCGACATCGGCGGTACGGGAATCAAGGGCGGCATCGTCGATCTGGAGCGCGGTGAGCTCATCAGCGACCGCATGAAGGTGTCCACCCCGAAGGGCGCCAAGCCCCAAGACGTGCTCGAGGCCGTCACCGTCGTGCTCGACAAGCTGGGTGTGACCGACGAAGCACTGCCGCTCGGCGTGGCCTTTCCGGCCATCGTGAAAGCCGGGCGGACGCTGTCGGCCGCGAACGTCTCCGACGAGTGGATCGGGTTCGAGGCGGAGACCTTCTTCGAGAACGGCCTCGGGCGAGACATCCACTTCGCAAATGACGCAGACGTCGCCGGTGTGGCCGAGGTCCGGTACGGCGCGGCCAAGGGAGTCGGCGGACTGACGATCCTCACGACGCTGGGCACCGGGATCGGATCGGCCATGATCTACGACGGCACGCTCATCCCGAACAGCGAGCTCGGGCACGTGCACCGGGCCAACCACGGCAAGGATGCGGAAGCCTACGCGGCGTATTCCGCGATGGAGCGCGACGAGCTGTCGTGGAAGAAGTGGGCCTCGCGCCTGCAGTGGTACTACAGCCACATCGAGTTCCTCTTCAGCCCCGACCTGTTCGTCGTCGGCGGCGGCGTGTCCAAGCACGCCGACCACTTCCTGCCCCTGCTGGACATCCGGACACCGATCGTGCCGGCCGTCCACCGCAACAATGCGGGCATCATCGGCGCCGCCTCGCTCGCGGTGGACTGAGAGGCGAATGGGCCGGCCTGTACGCCGGGTTCTGTTCCGGGGCTGACGCCCCTTCGACGGTCATCTCTCTCGGCGTCACGTCACCGTGACGCTCCAGCGGCCTACCCGGGGACTCGGCGGGCCGCGTCATCATCCCCTGTCTGGCCTTGCTCCGGGCGAGGTTTGCCGTGCGGGTCGTGTCACCACGACCCCGGTGGTCTCTTACACCGCCCTTTCACCCTTACCGGGCATCGCCCGGCGGTCTGCTCTCTGTGGCACTTTCTCGCGGATCACTCCGGGTGGGTGTTACCCACCGCCCTGCCCTGTGGAGCCCGGACGTTCCTCGGTGCGACATGCGCAACGCGACCGTCCAGCCGACCCATTCGCATCCACGATCCTATCCCGCGCGCTCACGCCTTCGCCGCGGAGTCCGCGACGCGCGCATCGAGGGGGAAATCGACCGGGAAGTCCCCGAACAGCAGACGCCCCGCCGCATCTGCGGCGGCGCGCACCGCCGCAGACACCTCCCCGACCTGTTCCTCGGGGCAGTGGACGATCACCTCGTCGTGCAGGAAGAACGCGATGTGCGAGTGTCGGGAGAAGACGGGCCCGGACCGGGTCGCGTCCACGCGCGCGGCGGGCATCCGGGCCAAACGCCCACGCAGGTCGGCCAGCCACGTCAGCGCCCACTCCGCTGCCGTGCCCTGGACGACGAAGTTCCGCGTGAAGCGTCCGCGGTCACGCGCCTCACGTCGGGCACGCGCGATCTCCGACGCCGCCGCGTCGGCCTCAGTGGCCCGGGCCTGCGTCCGCAGCCACGTCCCGTCGGGGACGGAACTGGTCCGTCCGAGCAGCGTCGAGACCGCCTCACCGTCCTCGCCCCGGCGCGCCGCGGCGTCCACCAGCCCCATTGCGCGGGGATACGTACGTCGCAGGCGCGGCATGAGCCGTCCGCTCTCCCCCGTGGTCGCCCCATACATCGCACCGAGAAGGGCGAGCTTGGCATCCTCACGGGAGGTGACCGCCCCGTCGGCGACGATCCCCTCGTAGAGGTCGCGCCCGCGCGCCGCCTCTGCCAAGGCCGTGTCCTGCGCCATCGCACACAGCACCCGCGGTTCCAGCTGGGCCACGTCTGCGACCACCAACCGCCACCCGGGATCGGCGCGCACGGCCACGCGCAGGCCTCGGGGGATCTGCAGGGCACCACCGCCGGCGGAAGCCCAGCGTCCGGTGACCACGCCGGCGGGGATGTACACGGGACGGAACCGGCCACCCGCGACCCACTCGTCCAACCATGCCCATCCGTTCGCGGTCCACAGTCGCGCGAGACGTTTGTACTCCAACAGCGTCGTCACCGCCGGGTGGTCCACCGCGGCCAATTCGCCACGCCCGGTCGACTCGACCGGCAATCCTTGCCGGTGCAGCGCTCGGAGGAGCTTGGTCGGAGAGTCCGGATTCAGGCCGGGATCATCCAGTTCCTCCCGCAGGCGACGCGCCAACGCCTCCAGCCGCGCCGGACGCGCCCCTCGGTCGGCCGCGCGCCGAGTTCCGCGTCGAGGACCTCTTCATGGGCCCGCGCGTCCCACGGCAGCCCCGCCGTGTGCATCTCGACGGCGAGGAGGGCACCGGCCGACTCCGCGGCGACCAGGAGGTGCAGCCCGGCACGCGCACGGCCGAGGGCGTCACGCTGCCGGGCGAACTCCGCCAGGGTCTCCTCGATAGCCGCCGTCGACCCGGTGGGGGCGACCAGATCGAACAGGGCCTGCCCTGCATCCGGGGCCGGAACGCCCTCACCCGCCCACACGTCATCACGCTGCCGAGCGGTCGGATCGGTGCCCTCGAGACCGAGCAGGATCCGGTGGACCAGTCGGAGGTCATGACAACGGGCGACGCGGACGCCTGCGGCCAGCAGGGCCGGATACCGGCGTGACGAATCGTGCCACACCCACCGTGTCGGGGCGCTCCGCTCGCGCTCCCTCACATGGGAGGGGAACTCCTCGGGCGCGACGACGCTCCGGGACAGCTCCCGCCCGTCGGCGTCGAGATCGACCACGACGACACCTCGATCGTCGTCTCCGACGACCGACCAGACCGTCGTCGTCGTCGGCTCAGCCGAGGTCGCGTCGGAAACTCTCACGGCGGTCCATGGCCTCATTGGCCACCGCGTCCGCCCGTGCGTTCTCCGCCCGAGGCACCCACTCGAACGTGACACGTCGCGAACCGATCAGCTCGCGCGCCTGTCGGGCGAGCACCTGCATGTCGGGGTGCTTGATCTTCCACCGACCCGTCATCTGCTCGACCACGAGCTTGGAATCCATCTTGACGTGTACCGGCGCATCAGGATCGCGTTCGAGGGCCGCCTGCACACCGACGATCATCCCGTTGTACTCGGCGACGTTGTTGGTCGCGACCCCGACGTAGACGCCGAGCTCGCAGACGATCGCCCCGGACGCGGCGTCGATGACGACTGCTCCGCCCCCGGCGGTCCCGGGGTTTCCTCGGGAACCTCCGTCGGCCTCGACGATGATCGTGCTCACAGGCCGGACTCCTCGGTGCGCACGAGGACGCAACCGCACTCGGGGCACATCACGACGTCGTCCTCCTCGGCGCGCCGCAGGTCGCCCAGGTCGGTGCCGGAGAGGACCATGTGACATCCCCCGCAGGTGTTCCGCGTGAGCAGCCCCGCACCCGCGTTGCGGGGGGCGAGCTTTTCGTACAGCGCGACGAGGTCCTCCGCGATGCCGGCCGAGACCGCCTCCCGATCGCGTGAGGCCGCATCGAGCACGCTCTCGGCCTCCGCCACCGCCGCCTTGGCGGCCGCGCTGAGCTCGGCCCCCTCCGCATTGATCCGGGCGACGAGGTCCTCCTGTGCCGCGACCGCCGCATCCGCCGCCTCGAGCCGCTCCATCAGTTCGAGTTCGGCGTCTTCGAGGTCACTCTTGCGCCGGGCGAGCGAGGCCAGCTCGCTCTCGAGCCCCTGCGCCTCCTTGACGTTGGCGGTCGCGGCCAGTCGCTCGGTGTCCCGGGCGCGTCGCGCGTCCACGACGGCGACGTCCGACTCGATCCGCGCCACCTCGGCCCGCAGATCATCACGGGTGCCCAGCAGCGCCGTGAGCTCGTGGGTGAGTGACTGGCGCTCCGCGAGGAGCTCCTTCACACGCGCAGCCTGCGGCGGGTTCGCACGTGCCGCCTCGGCGCGTCGGATGCGGGAGTCGAGCTCGGCCAGGTCGAGGAGCGCGCGCTGGTCGCGGGGAGAAGCCTTCACCCGACCAACATAATTCACGCGGATGCGACGGTGTGGGCCCTGCCGGGATCGAACCGACGACATCCACGGTGTAAACGTGGCGCTCTACCAGCTGAGCTAAAGGCCCCTGACGGCAAGTCTAAGACGACCGCGCCCCGGCCGTGCGTCGGTGTCGCGTTCTCGCGGTGCGTCGATGTCTCCCCGCCGTGGTGGCGGTAGGCTGAGCGGCGGCGTGTTTGTGCATTGCGGACAAACGCCGCATCGCGCCCCTCCGATTGCCTGGCATGATCTGCCATTCGACGAAAGGTCTCACGTGACTGTCCACGACCAGGATCCGTACTCCCAGGGCCCTCTCGACAGCGATCCCGACGAGACCGCGGAGTGGCGCCAGTCCCTCCAGCAGCTCGTCGACGCCCGCGGCCACGAACGCGGACGCGAGATCATGCTCAGCCTCCTCAAGGAGTCCAAAGAGCTCCACCTCGGTGTCCCGATGGTGCCGACCACGGACTACATCAACACGATCGCGCCCGACGCCGAGCCGGAGTTCCCCGGTGACGAGGAGCTCGAGCGCCGCTACCGCGCCTGGATCCGCTGGAACGCGGCGATCACCGTCCACCGCGCCCAGCGTCCCGGGATCGGCGTGGGTGGCCACATCTCGACCTACGCGTCGTCGGCCGCGCTGTACGAAGTGGGCTTCAACCACTTCTTCCGGGGGCTGGACGACCCGTCCGGCGGAGACCAGATCTTCATCCAGGGCCACGCCTCCCCCGGCACCTACGCCCGCGCCTATCTCGAAGGGCGCCTCAGCGAGGACCAGCTGGACGGATTCCGTCAAGAGAAGTCCGCCGCCCCGCACGGGCTGCCGTCGTACCCGCACCCGCGCCTCATGCCGGAGTTCTGGCAGTTCCCGACGGTGTCCATGGGCCTCGGGCCCATCAACGCCGTCTACCAGGCGATGACCAACAAGTATCTGTCGAACCGCGGCATCAAAGACGTCGCCGATTCCCACGTGTGGGCTTTCCTCGGTGACGGCGAGATGGACGAGGTCGAAAGCCGCGGGCAGCTGCAGGTCGCCGCCAACGAGGGCCTGGACAACCTGACCTTCATCGTCAACTGCAACCTGCAGCGTCTCGACGGCCCCGTCCGCGGAAACGGCAAGATCATCCAGGAGTTGGAGAGCTTCTTCCGGGGCGCCGGCTGGAACGTCATCAAGGTCATCTGGGGCCGCGAGTGGGACGAGTTGCTGGGCCGCGACACCGACGGGGCGCTGCGCAACCTCATGAACGTCACCCCGGACGGGGACTACCAGACCTACAAGACCGAGAACGGCGCCTTCGTGCGCGAGCACTTCTTCGGCCGCGACGAGCGCACCGCCGCCTTGGTGAAGGACTACTCCGACGAGCAGATCTGGAACCTCAAGCGCGGCGGACACGACTACCGCAAGGTCTACGCGGCCTTCAAGGCGGCACGCGAGCACAAGGGCCAGCCGACGGTCATCCTCGCCAAGACGATCAAGGGCTACGGCCTCGGTCCTCACTTCGAAGGGCGCAACGCGACGCACCAGATGAAGAAGATGACCCTCGACGACCTCAAGCTCTTCCGCGACGCGATGCACATCCCGATCTCGGACGCACAGCTCGAGGAGAACCCCTACGTCCCGCCGTACTTCCACCCGGGGGAGCAGGACGAGACCATCGAGTACATGCTCGAGCGTCGTCGTGCACTGGGGGGTTTCCTGCCCGAGCGACGCACCCACCACGTCGGCCTCCAGCTTCCGGACGACAAGGCCTACGCGCTCCCGAAGAAGGGGTCGGGCACGCAGGAGGTCGCCACGACGATGGCCTTCGTGCGGTTGCTGAAGGATCTGCTGCGGGCGAAGGACTTCGGACACCGCATCGTGCCGATCATCCCCGACGAGGCGCGCACCTTCGGGATGGACGCGTTCTTCCCGACGGCGAAGATCTACAACCCCAACGGACAGCACTACACGTCGGTGGACCGCGAGCTCCTCCTGGCCTACAAGGAGAGCCCGCAGGGCCAGATCATGCACGTCGGCATCAATGAAGCCGGCGCGATGGCTGCGTTCACCGGGGTCGGCACGGCGTACTCCACGCACGGCGAGCCGCTGATCCCGGTCTACATCTTCTACTCGATGTTCGGGTTCCAGCGCACCGGCGACGCACAGTGGGCTGCCGGGGACCAGATGGCGCGCGGGTTCATCATCGGCGCCACCGCCGGCCGCACGACGCTGACCGGCGAGGGACTCCAGCACGCCGACGGCCACTCGCACCTGCTCGCCTCGACGAACCCGGCGACGGTCTCCTACGACCCCGCGTACGGCTATGAGATCGCCCACATCGTGCGTGCGGGCATCGAGCGCATGTACGGCGGCAACCACCCCGACCCCAACGTCATGTACTACCTCACCGTGTACAACGAGCCGCTGGTACAGCCGGCCGAGCCCGAGGATGTCGACGTCGACGGCATCGTGCGTGGTATGCACCGCATCGCCGCGGCAGAGGGCGAGGGTCCCCGCACGCAGCTGCTCGCCTCGGGCGTCGGGGTGCCGTGGGCGCTCGAGGCCCAGCAACTGCTGCGCGAGGACTGGGGCGTGCAGGCCGACGTGTGGTCGGTCACCTCCTGGACCGAGTTGCGTCGCGACGGGCTGGCCGCCGACGAGCACAACTTCCTCCACCCCGACCAGGAGGCCCGCACCGCCTACGTGACCGAGAAGCTGCGCGATGCCGAGGGCCCGGTCGTGGCCGTGAGCGACTTCATGCACGCGGTCCAGGACCAGATCCGTCCCTGGGTGCCGCAGCGCTTCGCCACGCTGGGCGCCGATGGATTCGGATTCTCCGACACCCGACCCGCGGCACGTCGGTACTTCAAGATCGACGGCCCGTCGATCGTCGTGCGCGCCCTCCAGGCGCTCGCGGCGGACGGCGCGGTCGACGCGTCGCTGTCGGCCCAGGCCATCGAGAAGTACCGTCTGCACGACGTCACCGCCGGCACGAGCGGCAACGCGGGCGGCGAGAGCTGACCCGAGCGATGCCGCCCCGCCCCGCGCAGATGGACAAGGACGAGACGCTGGCGTGGCTACGCCGCATCTCGGGTGACCTGGCCACCGCCACCATCCAGCGTCTCGAAGAGTCGCTGCCCTGGTACGCCGAGATGCCCCCGGCACGTCGGTCGGCGGTCGGTCTGGTCGCCCAGGCCGGCATCACCTCGTTCATCCAGTGGTACGACGACCCCGGCTCGACGCCGTGGATCGCGTCGGACATCTTCGCCGCGGCCCCCCGCGAGCTGTTGCGCAGCGTCAGCCTGCAGCAGACGCTGCAACTGATCCGCGCGACGGTGGAGGTCACCGAAGAGCGGGTGGCCGGCAAGGGCGAGGACCTGCGCGAGGGGATCCTGCTGTATTCGCGCGAGGTCGCCTTCGCCGCCGCCGACGTCTACGCGCGTGCCGCCGAGGCGCGTGGTTTGTGGGACGCGCGCCTGGAGGCGCTCGTGGTCGACTCCATCCTCACCGGCGAGACCGACGAAGAGCTACCCAGCCGCATCGCCGCCCTCGGCTGGCACGGTCACGGCGAAGTCGCGGTGTTGGTCGGGACCACCCCGGCGCAGTTCGACGTCGACCAGCTGCGACGGACCGCGCGCAAGCTCGGTGTGGATGTGCTCATCGGCGTGCAGGGCTCCCGGCTCGTGCTGGTGATCGGGCGTGCCGAAGAGCCCGTGCGCACCGAGGAAGGAGGAGGCGAGCTTGCGTTCGTCGAGATCGCCAAGCGCCTGGAGCCCGGTTTCGGTGCCGGACACCTCGTCCTCGGTCCGGTCGTCCCCGCCCTCGTCGATGCCGGACAGAGCGCTCGCGCGGCGCTGGCGGGCTTCGCCGTCGCGCGGGCCTGGCGACATGCGCCACGCCCGGTGGAGGCGGACGATCTGCTGCCCGAGCGCGCACTCGCAGGCGACCCCCTGGCCAAGCAGACGCTGGTCGAACGTATCTACCGTCCCTTGCAGGCGCACAGCACCGATCTGGTGACGACGCTGTGGAGCTACCTCGACAACGGCCGATCCCTCGAGGCGACCGCCCGTGAGCTGTTCGTGCATCCCAACACGGTCCGCTATCGCTTGAAACGCGTCTCGGAAGTGATCGGGTGGGATGCGACCGGCCCGCGCGAAGCGCTGATCCTGCAGACCTCCCTGGTCCTCGGCTCGATCGGAACCGATGCGACGCGTCGCCGGGGCACCCCGCGTCGCGCGTCCTGACCCCACGTGATCGCCGACCTCGAGCGGGCCGGATGTGCCCAGGCGACAAACGATCGCGGCACTGTTGTGCGGCATGCCACACATCGTGTGCGCTGATCCTTGGCAGGATGGGATGGTGCTGATCGCGATCTTCCCCGGGCAAGGCTCACAATCCCCCGGTTTCCTCTCTCCGTGGCTCGAACTCGACGGCGCCGCAGACCGCCTCGCCGCCTACTCGGAATGGGCGGGCGTGGACCTGGTCGCGGCCGGGACCGAGTGGGACGCGGACCGCATCCGCGACACGGCGGTCGCACAGCCGCTGATCGTCGCGGCGAGTCTGTTGTCGTGGAACGCCCTCGACGGCGCGGTCGACGGCGTCGCCGGGCATTCGGTCGGCGAGTTCGCCGCGGCGGCCGCCGCCGGAGTCCTCTCCGAAGAGGACGCGCTCCGGCTGGTCGGACTCCGAGGGCGCGCGATGGCCGCCGCGGCGGCCGCGTCGCCCACCGGCATGTGCGCCGTGCTCGGAGGCGACACCGACACCGTGCTGGCCCGTCTGTCCGAGCTCGGACTGACCGCGGCCAACCACAACGGCGGCGGTCAGCTCGTCGCGGCAGGCGCGCTCCCCTCCCTCGAGGCTCTGGCCGCCGACCCGGTGCGCGGCACGCGCGTGATCCCGCTCCAGGTCGCCGGGGCGTTCCATACCGACGCGATGGCACCCGCGGTCGACGAACTCCGCCTGGCCGCCGCGGAGGTGACGACAGCCGACCCCTACGCCCGCCTCTGGACGAACCGCGACGGCTCCGAAGTGACCTCCGGGCGCGCCTTCGTCGATCTGCTGGTGTCACAGGTCGCCTCGCCGGTGCGTTGGGACCTGTGCATGACCTCGTTCGCGGACGCGGGCGTGACCGGTCTGGTCGAGCTCTCCCCCGCCGGTACGCTCACGGGCTTGGCCAAGCGCGGCCTCCGCGGCACCCCGGCGGTGGCCGTGAAGACACCCGACGACCTCGCCGCCGCGAGCGACCTCCTGAGCCCATCGACCTCCTGAGCGGAGCCCCAACCATGACCCCCACCATTCGGCAGTCCCAGGGCGCCGCATACACGCGCATCTACTCCTACGGCGCCGCGCGCGGTGAGAACGTCGTCCCCAACGACGACCTCGTCGGGCCGATCGACTCGAGCGATGAGTGGATCCGCCAGCGCACCGGAATCGTCACCCGCACGCGCGCGGTCGCAGAGACCTCGGCGATCGATCTGGCGACCATCGCGGCGAACGAAGCGATCGCGCGCTCGGGCGTGGCCGCCGACCGTATCGGCGCGGTCATCGTGGCGACCGTCAGCAACCCGAAGCAGACACCGTCGGTGTCGGCGATCGTCGCCGATCGCGTGGGGTCGAACCCCGCCGCCGCCTACGACGTGAACGCCGCGTGCGCGGGCTTCGCCTACGGCGTCGCGCAGGCCGACGCCCTCATCCGCTCGGGCGCGGCCGAGTATGCGCTGGTGATCGGAACCGAGAAACTCAGCGATATCGTCGACCCCACCGACCGGAGCATCTCGTTCCTGCTGGGCGACGGCGCCGGCGCCGTCGTGGTCGGGCCGAGCGAGACGGCCGGCATCGGTCCCACGGTGTGGGGGTCGGACGGCTCGAAGTCCGACGCCGTCGGGATGAACCACACCCTCACCGAGTTCCGCGACGGCGTCGCCCCCTGGCCGACGCTGCGGCAGGAGGGCCCCACCGTCTTCCGCTGGGCGGTGTGGGAAATGGTGAAGGTCGCGCGGCAGGCGCTGGAGGAGGCCGGTGTCCAGGCGTCCGACCTCGCCGCGTTCGTCCCTCATCAGGCGAACATGAGGATCATCGACGAGTTCGCCAAGCAGCTCGGCCTGCCCGAGACCGTCGCGATCGGTCGCGATATCGCCACGACCGGAAACACGTCGGCCGCGTCCATCCCGCTGGCCACCCACCGTCTGCTCGAAGAGCACCCCGACCTCAGCGGCGGCCTCGCCCTGCAGATCGGGTTCGGAGCAGGACTGGTCTTCGGCGCGCAGGTGGTCGTGCTGCCGTAAGGCCCGGCCCCTCCGTCCTAGACTGATCAACGGCCCGCCCGCGGCGCCGGCATCCCCGATGAACAAGGAGAACACCATGGCACTGACCAATGACGAGGTCCTCGCAGGACTTGCCGAACTGATCACCGACGAGACCGGCATCTCGGCGGACGAGGTCGCGATGGAGAAGTCGTTCACCGACGACCTCGACATCGACTCGATCTCGATGATGACGATCGTCGTCAACGCCGAGGAGAAGTTCGGCGTGACGATCCCGGACGACGAGGTCAAGAACCTCAAGACCGTCGGCGACGCCGTCACGTACATCACGTCCAACCAGGCGTAACCCCTTCTGGTGGGGGCATTCGCCCCCACCAGCGTTCTTTCACGAGGAGCTCGTTCCCCATGACAACGTCACGCATCGTCGTCACCGGCATCGGCGCGTCGTCGCCGATCGGCGGCACCGCCCCCGAGAGCTGGTCCGCGCTGCTGGCCGGCGCCTCGGGCGCACGCACGCTCGAGTACGACTGGGTCGAGCAGACCCAGCTCCCGGTGACCTTCGCCGCTCAGGCGGCGGTGCGCCCCGACACGGTTCTGGAGCGTCCCATCGCCAAGCGTCTCGACCCCGCGTCGCAGTTCGCGATGGTGGCGGCGATGGAGGCGTGGGCAGACGCCGGCACCCCGGACGTCGAAGCGGAACGCCTCGGCGTCGACTTCGCCACGGGAATCGGCGGGGTCTGGACGCTCCTCGATGCGTGGGACACGTTGCGGGAGAAGGGCCCGCGGCGCGTCATGCCGATGACCGTTCCGATGCTCATGCCCAACGCCGCCGCCGGCAACCTCTCCCTCCACTTCGGTGCACGGGCCTTCGCGCGCACCGTCGCCAGCGCATGCGCCTCCAGCACGGAGTCGATCGTCAACGCGGCCGAGCACATCCGAGCCGGTCTCGCCGATGTCGTGATCGCAGGCGGTACCGAATCGGCCATCCACCCGATCACCATCGCCTCCTTCGCCTCGATGCAGGCCCTGTCACGACGGAACGACGATCCCGCGACCGCGTCGCGGCCCTGCAGCGTCGACCGCGACGGGTTCGTGATGGGTGAAGGCGCTGCGGTGCTCATCCTCGAGTCCGAGGAGCACGCCCGCGCGCGCGGCGCCAAGATCTACGCCTACGTCGTCGGGGGTGGGGTGACCGCCGACTCGTACCACATCACCGCCAACGACCCCGAGGGGCACGGCGCCCAACGGGCGGTGGAGATGGCACTCGCGGCGGCCGACGCGTCACCGGACGACGTGACCCACATCAACGCCCACGCGACCTCGACCCCGGTCGGAGACCCGAACGAGTACACCGCACTGAAGTCGGTCTTCGGCACGCGCATCGACGAGATCCCCGTGTCGGCGACCAAGGCGAGCACCGGTCACCTCCTGGGCGGGACAGGCGCTCTTGAAGCCATGTTCACCGTCAAAGCCCTGCAGGACCGGCTCGCTCCCCCGACCATCAACATCACGACGCAGGACGAGGCGGTGCCGTTCAACATCTCCGGATCGCAGACCGAGCTCGGCGGGGGCGACCAGCTCGCGATCAGCAATTCGTTCGGCTTCGGCGGCCACAACGCCGTCGTCGCATTCGCATCGGCCTGACCCGTACGAGATGAAGCCCCCCGCGTGGATGCGGGGGGCTTCGTCGTGGGTGGGATGCGCGGCGGCCCACCCTGGGCGCAAGGCGACGATTCGCTTTCCCGCTGCCCGGGAGTCTTCCTCCGAGTCTCGGTAGTGGCGCCTCGTCGATCCTGTCGCTCGCCTCACCCCACCTTGTGGAGCCAGACGACGTGTGCGTCATCACCGGCGTGACGGAACGGCTCAAGTTCCTCGTCCCAGGCGGCCCCCAGAGCGAGGTCGAGTTCTCGTCGGATCTCGCGGGCGTCGCCCCCCGCGAGATCCATGGCGTACCGCAGGCGGTCTTCGCCGATGACGATGTTGCCCGCGGCGTCGGTCTGGGCGAAGTGGATGCCCAGTCCGGGCGTATGCAGCCACCGTCCGCCGTCGTTACCGGCGGAGGGATCCTCAGTCACCTCGAAGCGGAGGTGCTCCCACCCCCGGATGGCGCTCGCGAGGGCCGCTCCGGTGCCGGCGGGGCCCTCCCAGTAGTACTCCGCACGCCGAGTACCGGGCTGCACGGGCTGATCGGACCAGTCGAAATTGACGGCTCGCCCGAGCGCGCGACCGACCGCCCACTCGAGGTGGGGGCAGAGCGCACGTGGCGCGGAGTGGACGTACACCACTCCGCGCGAACGCGATGTCGCCATGATGTCTCCGTTTCTTGTCAGGTGCGTCTTCCCCTACGACCTGGCACCACGGAGAACGTGGCGGACATGTTCGGTTTTCTGCCGCCATTATCACCCGGCGGAACGGGAATCACAAGGGTGCCACCCCGACACGCCGCAGGCCCCCGAGACGCGTCGGGGGCCTGCGGATCGTGGCGGGTCAGGCCTCGCTCATCGCGATTCTCTCCTTCTGACCCTTCGCGGCGTAGTACGCCGCGCGCGCGGCGTCGCGGCGGGCCTGCTCGGCCTGGCCGGCCTCGCGGATCTCCTCCGAGACCGGGTAGTACTCGGTCGTGGGCTTGCCGTTGTACTTCTCGATGTAGGCGTCGAGCTCCGGACCGGACTCCCACGACGTGATCAGGCAGTAGCGCGGCTGGTCACCCTGGTGGTGCACGGCGTGCCACAGGCGCTGCGTGTCGACGATCAGCTGTGCCCCGGCGGGCAGCGCGATACGGTACTCGATGCTCGGATCGCTACGGTTCTCGCGCAGCACGAAGTAGCTGTCCTTGTCGTCGGTCAGGTTGAAGAATCCGCGCACGACCCAACCGGTGCCGTCGGGGTTGAGCCGGTTGTTGTCGTCCTGGTGGAGGTTGTAGAGGCAGTCCGCGTAGGAGTTGGGCTGCAACTCGATGATCCGGCACCGCCCGACGTTCGCGCCGGGCTCCTTCGCACGCGCGGTGAGGGTCGGCGCCTTCTCGGTCTGCTCGTCGATCCACACACCGTCCTTGTCGGTGCGCGGCGGCTCGTGGTTCCAGAAGCCGTTGCACTCGATCTCGCCCTTGGCCGACGCCAGCGGTGCGAAGCGGGTGTCACCCGAGGACTTCCAGTCGACGTACTCGATCTCGAGCCACTCCTTGGGGTCGATCTCCTTGTCGTACGAGTCGAGCACGACGAAGCCGGTCGATTCGAGAGCAGCGCTCTTGATGTAACCCATGATGCGAATCATGACCTTTCGGTTCGGGGCCAGCGCGTTTTTACAGGCCCGAGTTAGGCCAGCCTACCCCGGGGGGATTACACGCCACGGGGATTCGGAGCGGTTCACTAGACTCGACGGCGGTCTGCCACGAACGGAGCGAATCGCACCAATGCTCACCGCCACGAACATCGAAGCCCATGCCGTCAACACCATCGCCTGGCTCTCCGCCGCGGACGCGACCATCGTCGTCCCCGTCTACCAGCGGCAGTACCGGTGGGACATCGGCGGATGCGAGCAGTTGCTGTCCGATGTGCGCGCCGTCGCCGATTCCGACGATCGCCACATGCACTTCATCGGCTCGATCCTGAGTGCGGAAGATCGCCGCGCCGGCCGTTCCGAACTCGTCCTCATCGACGGCCAGCAGCGCGTGACCACACTCATGCTCTTGGTCGCGGCACTGCACCACACCATCCAGGGGCACGACCCCGAACTCGCCGAGGAGCTGGATCGCGTCCTGATTCACGCGGGGAGCGGCGAGACGAAGCTGCGGCCGCATCGCGCGTGGGCCGACGTGTTCGACGCCGTCGTGCGCGACGCCCGGGGCGATGCGGCGCGGGGGTCCCGGTTCGACGACAACTACGCCTTCTTCCGCAGCCAGGTGCGCCCCGACGACGTCGCCCGCGTCTGGCGTGGTCTTCAAAAGCTCGAGCACGTCGCGATCACGCTGGGCCCCGGTGCGAACGCGCAGCAGATCTTCGAGTCACTCAATTCGACGGGCGAGCCGCTACGCGACCACGAGCTGATCCACAACTACGTGCTCATGGGGCTCTCGCACGCCGAGCAGACGGCGATCGAGGACGAGTACTGGCTGCCGATCGAGCGCCACACCGGCGAACGGATCGCCGACTTCTGGAACCACTACCTGGTCATGATCAGCGGCCGCGAGGTCGCGGTCTCCCGCGGTCGGGGCGTGTACCAGGCCTTCCGGGAGAACTTCCCGCGCCTCGAACCGGCCACGCTTCGCACGCACGCCGAGGGGTGGCGTGCCTACGCGGAGGTGTACGGCACCCTCCTGGATCCCTCGCGGGCGACCGACCCCGACATCGCCCGCCATCTGCGCTGGCTCAACGTCTTCGGACGGGGCATGTATCCCCTGGTGATGCGGGTTTACCGCGAGTGGCTCACCGGTGCGATGGACACGTCCTCGATCGTGTCCGTCCTCGAGCAGTTGCAGTCGCTGCAGTTGCGCAGGACGATCGTCGCCCTCCGCAACGAGCGGCTCGTGGCCCGACTGCTGCGCGCCCTCGACGACGGCCCGGAGGCGCTGGCCCTCAGCATCTCGCGTCTGACGCCGTCGGATGATCGCGTGCGCGTGGCGCTGAAGTTCACCGACCTACCCCACCCCGAGTACGTCCTGGCCCGTCTGAGCGGCCTGACAGGCATCCAGACGCTCGATGTCGACCACATCCTCCCGGCGGCGCCCTCCGATGACTGGACCGGCGACGGGATCACGGCATGGGCGGATCTCACCGACGATCAGCAGAACGCACACCGCGCGCTGGCGGGCACGATCGGCAACCTCACCCTGCTGGAGGAGGACCTCGCGATGTCGTCGTTCGGGGCCTCGTTCCCGGCCAAGCGCGAGGCGTACCGGCGCAGCGAGATCACCCTGGCCCGTCCGCTGGCCGACGAGCGGGTCTGGAACACCGCGACCATCTCGGCACGGTCCGCCCGGCTGGCGGCGGCGTTCATGGAGACATGGCCGCGCCGGGGGCCCCTCGTGATCGACGACGACGGGCTCACGCCCATCCTCGACGCGGTCCCCCGCCGCGGATGGCCCCGCGGGTGGGAGCGGGAGTTCGCGTACGTCGAGTACGTCGGCGAGCATTGGGAGGTACCCGACGTGAAGTACCTCTTCAATCGCGTCTTCAAGCGGCTGTGGGCCGACTCACGGGGATCGGTCGTGAGCTACAGCGAACGACGCGGGGGGCCGGTGTACCCCGCGATGTCGTGGACCGGGCAGTGGGACAGCCTGGACGACTCCCACTTCCTCTACATGGGATGGGACTCGAGCTACATGCTCACCGCGATCCAGGGTGTCCTGCTCGAAGCCGGGCTGGCCCCCGAGGTGTTCGTGAAGTACTCCTACCTCTGGTCGGACTGAGGTCTCACTCGGCTTTGCGCGAGCCGGCTTCGAGCCGGTCACCGGTGGGCAGCTCCTGGTGCCCGCCGAACTGCAGACGCATCGCGGACAACAGTTGGTTGGCGTACTGGTCTTCGTCCCGCGACGCGAACCTCTCGAACAGCGACGCGGCGAGGACCGGCGCCGGCACTCCGACGTCGACGGCGGCCTTGACCGTCCAGCGCCCTTCCCCGGAGTCCGACACGCGCCCGGCGAGCCCCTCCAGCGTCGGGCTCTGCTCGAGCGCGGCGGCGGTCAGATCCAGCAGCCACGACGAGATGACCGACCCGCGACGCCAGAGTTCGGCGACCTTGGGGACGTCGATGTCGAACTGGTAGAACTCGGGCTCTTCCAGCGGCGCGACCTCGGCCGAGTGGTCGGCCTCCCGCAGACCCGCATCCGCGTTGTGGAGGATGTTGAACCCCTCCGCCAGCGAAGCCATGATGCCGTATTCGATTCCGTTGTGCACCATCTTGACGAAGTGCCCGGCACCGGCGGGGCCGCAGTGCAGATAGCCGAGCTCCTCGGGCGCGAAATCACCCTCACGCCCCGGCGTCCGCTCGATGTCCCCGGGGCCGGGCGCGATCGTGCGCAGGATCGGCTCGATCGTCGAGACGGCCTCGTCCGCACCGCCGACCATCAGGCAGTAGCCGCGTTCCAGCCCGAACACGCCGCCGCTGGTTCCCGCATCGACGTAGTGGATGCCCCGCTCGCGTAGGCTCGCGGCGCGGCGGACATCGTCGCGGTAGTTCGAGTTGCCACCGTCGATGACGATGTCCCCCGCCGTGAGGACCTCGGCGACCTCGGAGACGACCGTACCGGTCAACCCGGCCGGGATCATCAGCCACACCACGCGGGGTCCTTCGAGCTGTGAAGCCATGTCCGCGATGTCCGTGGACGGAACCGCCCCCTCGGCCGCGAGTGCCGCGACGGCGTCGGGATTGACGTCGTAGACGACGCATTCGTGCCCGTCGCGCAGAAGGCGCCTCACGATGTTCGCGCCCATGCGCCCCAGTCCGACCATTGCCATCCGCATCTGCGTCCCCTTCCGGTCACAGCGACCCTATCGATGCTCGAGGCCGGGAGGGAAGACGCGCGCAGAGCCGACGGGTCAGATCCGTTCACCCCGCGTCAGGGGCCGGCGCGTGCGGCGCCCGGGCCATCGGCACGTGCGGGATCCCGTCCTCCTCGAACGGCGCACCGGCGACCTCGAAACCGAATCTGCCGTACCAGGACGCGAGGCGCGCCTGAGCGTCGAGGCGAATCTCCAGATCCGGCCGGCGACGCGTCGATTCGGCGATGGCGCGTCGCATGAGCTCGGCGGCCAGTCCGCCGCCGCGGGCCGTGCACGAGAGCGTGCGGCCAGTCCGCCCGATGCACCGCGGTGGGCCGGGTGGACTCGCCTGATCACGCATCCGGTAGGGCGGGTGGGACTTGAACCCACGATCGTCGGGTTATGAGCCCGCTGCCTTGACCAGCTTGGCCACCGCCCCGCATCGTCCTTCAGGACGACCGTCTCCGAGCCTACCGGGCCTTGTCGTCCGGGTCGTGGACCGGCGGCTCGGGCCACACCTTCGCGACCGCCTCACCGAGGCGGGTCGAACCCGTCGGCGGATTGGGGCCGTCCAGCCCACCCCCCGCGCTGCCACGCTCGATCGGCAACCCCTGACTGTCCGAGACGATCTGCGGATGGTGACGGGCCAACTGCAGCACGCCCCACACCGCGATCGCGCCGGCGACGGCGAAGCCGACATAGGCCCACAGGGGGGCGTTCTGGGCCTCACCGAGGACCGTCAGTCCGATCACGACCGCCACGATCGGATCGATCACGGTCAGCCCGGCGATCACCAGGTCCGGCGGGCCGGACGAGTACGCCGACTGCACGAAGTAGGCGCCGACCGCGGTGACGATCAGCAATGCGGCCACGCAGGTGAGGGTGAGCCACTCGAAGTCCCCGGATTCGATCCGGCTCAGGACGACCTTCGCCAGCGTCGCCACGAACCCGTACAGGATGCCGGCGGCCATGATGTAGAACAGGGCGCCGACGTGGTGTCGCCGCCACAACCAGACCGCGGTGAACAGCACGGCGACCACCGCCAGGATCAGCAGCACGGTGATCAGCTGCGCGTCGCTGAGAGGCGACTCGGTCGCGAAGAGCGCGGCGATCGTCACGAACAGGAAGATTCCTCCGACGCACGCCACGATGGCGATCACCGACCGCCGGGTCGGCCGGTGCCCGCTGATCTTGGCGTTCAGGAGCGTCGTGATCACCAACGCGATCGCGCCGAGCGGCTGGACGACGATGAGGGGCGCGAAAGACAGTGCCGACAGCTGGCAGACGATGGCCAGCCCCAGCATCACCGTGCCGAGGACCCAGGACGGACGCGCGAGCAGGCGACCGAACTGGGCGGCGGTCAGCCCTTTCCCCCCGGCACCGCTGAGGCGCTCGACTTTCATCACGCCGCGGTGCTGGTACTGGGCGCCGAAGGACATGAACACGGCCCCGATGAGGGCGAGCGGGATCCCGATGAGGATACCCGGGTCCTGGAACGCACCGACCAGCTGATCGCCGACATCTTCGACACTGCCGACATCCATCGCGATCACGCTTCGACGATACCCGGCCGCCCGGAAGATACGCTGTCGGACGTGGCCGTTCTTCCCATCCGCATCATGGGCGATCCCGTCCTGCACAGCCCCGCCTCCCCGGTCGAGTCCGTGACAGAGGAGATACGCACCCTCGTCGACGACATGTTCGAGACCATGGACGCCGCGCCGGGCGTCGGTCTCGCCGCGCCCCAGGTCGGGGTTCCGCTGCGCATCTTCACCTACACCTACGAGGATGACGACGGGAATCCCTGGCGAGGTGTGATCCTGAATCCGCAACTGTGGATGCGACCCCCCGAACCGGGGGCGCCGGATCCCGACGAGGAGTCCGAAGGATGCCTGTCCTTCCCGGGCGAGCGATTCCCGCTCCGCCGCTCGGACGAGGTCCGCGTGCACGGCACCGACCTCGAGGGAAAGCCGGTGCAGATCCAGGTCGACGGCTGGCGCGCGCGCATCCTGCAACACGAGTTCGATCATCTCGACGGCGTCCTCTACATCGACCGCTTGGACGACGGTGACTGGAAGACCGTGCAGAAGATCGCACGCAAGCGCGGATGGGGCCGGCCCGGCGTCGCATGGACACCGGGCGTGGACCACCTCGAAGGCTGACGGGGTCTCCCCCGCGCGGGCGGCTCAGTCGTCGTGCAGGTGGCTCAGTCGCAGTGCAGGTACTGCGCGTTGCTCGGCGGCGGATCGTAGCTGCACGCGTCGGGCACGATCACCTGTACGAGGACGCTCCATCCGATGCACGCACCCACGAGCACGCCGGAGATGATCCAGACGACGCGGGTGACACGACGCTCTCGGAAGCCGAGCTTCGTCTTCTTCGGTGTCATCGTCGTCCCCTCACACCATCGCGAATCGTTCGGCGCTCACGCGCGCCTCCGGCACACCGAGCTCGGCGAGGGCCGCAGTGGCTGCGTCCATGACCGGCTCCGACGCGCAGAGGAAGTACTGCCTGCTCGTACGGTCCTCGGGGAGCACCCGGTCCAGCAGCTCCGTCCGGATGTGCCCGGTCTCCCCCTCCCAGTCCTCACCGGGCCTGCTGATCACATGCACGACCCGCAGGTGGGGCAGGCGTTCCTGAAGCCGCCGGATCTGACCGTGTCCGATGATGTGGTCTTCGCTGCGGTTGCCGAGGACCAGCAGGCACGGGCGGTCGTCGCCGCGATCGGCGAGGGTCTCCAGCATGCTGAGCATCGGGGTGACTCCGACACCCGCGGCCAGGAACACGAAGCCGTGGGACTCATGGCGTTCCATCGTCATGTGCCCCCAGGGCCCGTCGAGGTACACCACGGCGCCCGGGTCCAACTCGGAGACGGTCGCGGTGAACCCGCGCTCCGGCTTGATCGTGAAGCGCACGCGTTCGGGATGCTGGGCGCTCGACGAGAAGGAGAACGGATGGTACGTCATCGCGAACGGGGAACCGCCGGTGTGGATCCAGGCGTACTGGCCGGCCTGGAACGCGAACCCTCGCGCGCCGAACGCGGCAGGATCGACCTGCTCGAGCTCGATCGTCGAGGAGCCCGCCCCGTCCCCGTCGACGGAGACGACCCGCCACCGACGCCGCCATCGGATGATCGGACGGATCACGCGGACCCACATCCCTATCGCCACGAATGCCAGCGAGTACGCGATCCACAGCGCCTGCTCCCATGGCTCGCGCACGTAGTAGCCGATCAGCAACACATGCACCAGAGCGGTGATCACGATGAGCGCGGCCAGCACGCTGTGCATCACCTGCCATACCGCGTAGCGGATGCGCAGCCGCCGCCGCCAGATCGACGTGGCGATCAAGAGGCCCAGAAGCGTGACGCTGATCACGGCGAAGCGTGCACGCAGCGGCGCCTGGGCGACATCCAGCAGGGACAGGAACCGCGCGTCCCAGACGAACAGGATGATCGGGTGGGCGAAGATCAGGACCGCGATGAGCCAGGTCACCTGTCGGTGGAACCGCAGCAGCAGATCCAGGCCGAACACGCGCGCGGTGCGCACCGTGTGCGCCGCCAGGGCGAACTGCAGCCCCATCAACGCCAGGCCCACGAAACCGGCCGCCACCGAGAGGTTCACCCAGAAACCGCGGCCGGGGTCGAGCTGGATGAGGCTCAGGATGAGCGGCGCGAGGGCGATCAGGGCGTACACCACCGTCCAGCCCACGGTTCGCCACGGAACGCGGTCGGTCTGGGGGGTCATTCGAGCGGCCTCCGGGGAAACAATGTGGACAAATCTTATCGTTTACCTCGGTTTTGCCCCAAAACAGTGACCAGAACACGAAGTCCCGGACCGCGAGACGCGTTCCGGGACTTCTCCTGCTCCCCCACTTGGACTCGAACCAAGAACCTACCGGTTAACAGCCGATTGCTCTGCCAATTGAGCTATGGAGGAATATGTCCGCTGAGCGGGCAACCAGATGATCCTAACAGGATTCCCGCCGCGGGTAGAAATCACGCCCGGCCGTCTGCCACCAGCCGGTGGTCGGCGTCACCGCTGGGCGTCCACAGGAGGTCGTCGGTGCCGTGTCCGGCCGCGATGGCGTGGCCCGCCCGCATCACGATGACGTCGGCGTCCAGCCCGCGCACCACGTCGCGGTCGTTCGTGCCGACGAGAATCGCCATGCCGTAATCGTCGCGACGGCGCAACACCGCATCGAGGGCGGCGGCGCGCACCTCCACGTCGAGGTTCGCGAACGGCTCATCGGCCACCAACAACTTCGGCTCGAGGATCAATGCCTGCGCGAACGCGACGCGCTGGCGCATGCCCGCGCTGAGTTCGTACGGGTACTTCGCCGCCGCCCCCAACGGCAGCTGCATCTCGTCCAGTAGCGCCGCCACGCGTACCGCCAGACCACGCGAGTTGACGTTCTTGTCCCGACTGGTGATCGGGTGTCCGATCAGCTCCGACACGGTGAACCTCGATGCGAGTTTCGCACCGGCGGACTGCGGCAGGTATCCGGTGAGATAGGTCAAGCGCCGCAACGCCCGCCGCGGACGCCGCACGCGGATGCCGTGCACGCGCGCGTCACCGCCGACGACGGCCAGGCCGGACTCGGAGGCACCGGCGAGAACGGCCAGGAGGCTCGACTTGCCCGCCCCGGTGGGGCCCATCACCGTGAGCGCATGGGCGTACGGAACAGTGAAGGACATCCCGTCCACCACACGTTCGCTCGGCGCACCACGCCCGGCACGCGAGATGGACAGATCGTCGGCACGGATCGCCACGTCTGCCTCTTCGATGCGCGCCGCCATGGCAACATCCTGCCGTGTCCGGGGCGCGATGACCAGCCGGGAGGGTCAGTCCTCCGCGTCGATGCGCTGCCGCTCCACGTCCAACTCGCGCAGCCGCAACCGGATGCGCCGGCCTTGCTCGCTGTCTGCGGGTACACGCTGGATCGCCCCCAACAGCTCCGTCTTCTCGGTCTGGAGCCCCCGCCGCACGAGGCGGCGCGCCAGATCGGTGGTCGACGCCTCCGCGATCTCCACGGTCGATGCCGGGAACGGCATGGTCAGAAGCTCCGATGCCAGCGACCGATACGGCTCACGCACCGCGTCGATGGCCTCCACCGCCCAGCCCGGCCGTGACACGTCGGCGGCTTCGGCGACCACCTGGCGTACCGCCTCAAGGCCCGGCGTGCGGAAGGGCTGGTCCACCGCACGGCGCAGCAGGGCCGAGTCGAGCCGATGACCGAATTGCAAGAACCCCATCAACGCGTCGCGTTCGAGCGCCGCGTCGGGCGTGCGGGGCAGATGCGCGATCGTCACCCGCTGCACCGGAGCGGGCTCCTCCGCGGCGGGGGCCGCGGTCATCCGACGCCGCTCATCAGGCTCCCGGCGACCCGCGCGCTCCACCTCCCGGCGCACATCCTCGGTGTCCATGCCCAGGCGGCGCGCCAGCACCCGCACATACTCGGGCTGGATGAGCGGATCACGAAGATCGGCGACGACCGGGGCGGCCGAACGCAACGCACCGATGCGCCCTTCGACGGATGCCAGATCGTAGGTGGCGATGCGCTGGTCCAGGACGAACTCCACCATCGGAGCCTTCGACTCGATGAGTCCGCGCACCGCCCCGTCGCCGCGCTGTAGGCGCAGGTCACACGGGTCGAGCCCGTCCGGCCCGGTGGCCACATAGGTCTGCGCATGGAAGCGCTTGGCGTCCGCGAAAGCCCGGAGCGCGGCTTTCTGCCCCGCGGCGTCGGGATCGAAAGTGAAGACCACCTCCCCCGCCTGAGAATCGTCGCCCATCACCCGTCGCAGCACCGAGATGTGATCGGCGCCGAACGCCGTTCCGCACGTCGCGATCGCGGTGGTGACTCCGGCGAGATGACATGCCATCACGTCGGTGTAGCCCTCGACGACCACCACACGGTGCTGACGCGAGACATCCCGCTTCGCGAGGTCCAGCCCGTAGAGGACCTGAGCCTTCCGGTAGATGGGCGTCTCCGGCGTGTTGAGGTACTTGGGACCATTGTCGTCGTCGAACAACCGCCGTGCCCCGAAGCCGATCGTCTGGCCGGTCACGTCGCGGATGGGCCAGACGAGACGACCACGGAACCGGTCGTAGACCCCGCGCCGCCCCTGCGAAACCAGCCCCGCCGCCAGGAGCTCCTCGCGGCTGAACCCGCGCTTGGAGAGCGCGTCCAGCATCCCCGACCAGCCTCTCGGCGCAAATCCCACGCCGAAATGGGCGGCGGCTCCGGCGTCGAACCCCCGCTCACCGAGGAAGCGGCGTCCCGCGTCGGCCTCGCCGGTGGCCAGTTGCGCGCGGAAGTACTCCGCAGCCGCCGCGTTGGCCTCGTACAATCGCGCACGCCCACCGTTCTGCGGCGCCGCACCGCCGTCCTCGTAGTGCAACGCGTAGCCGATGCGGCCCGCGAGACGCTCGACCGCTTCGGTGAAGCTGAGGTGGTCCATGCGTCGCAGGAAGGTGTACACGTCTCCGGACTCACCACAACCGAAGCAGTGGTAGAACCCCACCTGCGGTCGCACGTTGAAACTCGGACTGCGTTCGTCGTGGAAGGGGCACAGACCCTTCATCGATCCGACCCCGGCGGGCTTCAGAGCCACCCGCTCCCCGATGATGTCGGCGATGTCGGTCCGCGCTTTGACCTCGTCGACGTCCGCCTGCCGGATGCGTCCCGCCATCAGACCTCGACCTCTTCGCGGGTGGACGGGACACCCGATGGGCGAGGCTCGCTGTAGCGCGGGGCCCACACGCCCAGCGATGCCGCGTCGACCTCTCCGACGAGGCGGCCGTGCCAGTCGATCGCGACCTGATCGGTGAGGCTGGCGACCTGGTCGACGACGACCCGGCGTCGGGCGTCGTCGTCCTCCGCCCCGGCGAAGTCGTCGGCGAACTGCGGGTCCAGCGCCCCCGGCGACTCCCACAGCGCGGTCGCAAGACGCTTCAACACACGACGCTGCTCCTTGTAGAGCTCCTTACGCCCCTCGATGGAGACCACCGTCGCCCCGATGATGCCCTTGAGCACGGCCATCTCCGCCTCCACGATGCGCGGAACAACCACGTGTGCACGGTAGCGGGTCAGGAGCGGACCCTCGTAGGTCTCTCGGGTGGCGCCGGTCGCGGCGCGGGCGAACCGTCCGATCAGATCCGAGGTGAGGTTCTTCAGCCGAGCCAAGTCGGCTCGCGATGCGGTGAACCCGTCGATCCACTCGGGCAGACGCAGGAGGCGGTAGAGGGCGTCGGCCAGTTCGTCGCGTGTGAAGTCGTAGCCCACCCAGGACTGAATCGCCGTCAGGAGGGTCTCGTGCTCGGCGGGGTCCGACAGCCGTCGCGGGTCCAGATATCCGTTGACCACGGCGTCCTCGAAGTCGTGTACCGAATAGGCGATGTCATCGGAGAGGTCCATCACCTCGGCCTCGATGCAACGCACCCGCCCGGGCGCACCCGCGCGCATCCAGTGGAACACCGGCTCGTCGTCCGGGTAGACCCCGAATTTCAGCCGCCCTCCGGGGTCGGGGAGCGGATGTTCCGCCGTCCACGGGTACTTGCACGTCGCGTCGAGACTGGCCCGCGTGAGGTTCAGGCCGTGACTGTCCCCGTCGGGGCCGAGCACCTTGGGCTCCAGACGGGTGAGGATCCGCAACGTCTGTGCATTGCCTTCGAACCCTCCGAACGGTTCGGCCCAGTCGTTGAGGGCACGCTCGCCGTTGTGTCCGAACGGCGGGTGCCCGAGATCATGGCTCAAACACGCGGTGTCGACGACATCGGGAGAAAGGTTCAGGGCGGTCGCCAGCTCGCGCCCCACCTGCGCCACTTCGAGGGAGTGGGTCAGGCGGTTGCGCGCGAAATCCGCCGGAGAGGCGGGACTGAGCACCTGCGTCTTCGCCGCGAGCCGCCGCAGCGCCGCCGAATGCAGCACACGCGCCCGGTCGCGGGCGAACCCGTCCCGCTGGGACCGGTGCCGCTCGCCGACGAACCGGGCGGAGTCATCGCCGTCATACCCCGCGGGGCGCTCTGAACGCATCGCGTCGTCGTCAGCCGCCACTGTGGTCCGATTCCGCTTCGGCCAGCGCATCGGTCGCGTCCGCAGCCAGGTCCCTGGTCTCCAGCCATCCCTCGGGTAGTGCCGGGCGCTTGGGGCTTCCGGCACGACCGCGCTGACCCTCTGCCGCGGCCCCGGGGTAGGGGGCGTCCAGATCGAGTTCCCCGACGAGATCGTCGATCTCCGCCAGCGTCGACACGGTCGCGAACCGGGCACGCAGGTCACCGCCGACGGGGTACCCCTTGAAGTACCACGCGACGTGCTTGCGGATGTCGCGGCACCCGCGACCCTCGTCGTCGAAGAACTCCACGAGTAGTTCGGCGTGCCGACGGAACGCCCGCGCGACGAAGGCGAGGGTCGCGTCCACGGGCGCGGCCGCGGTGCCTGGACCCCCGAGTGTCCGGGCGAGGTCGCCGAACAACCACGGGCGCCCGAGGCAGCCGCGTCCGACCACGACACCGTCACAGCCGGTCTCGGTCATCATCCGCGCCGCGTCGTCGGCCGACCAGATGTCCCCGTTGCCCAGGACCGGCACGTCGGTGACGGCCTCCTTCAACGCGGCGATCGCCGACCAGTCGGCGGTCCCGGAGTAGAACTGCGAGGCGGTGCGCGCGTGCAGGGCGACCGCGGCGACACCGGCATCCTCGGCGATGCGCCCCGCATCGAGGAAGGTGAGGTGGTCGGCGTCGATGCCCTTGCGCATCTTCACCGTCAAGGGCACATGCTCGGCGGCACGCGCGGCGCGCGTGACGATGTCGCGGAACAAGCCGGTCTTCCACGGCAGCGCGGCCCCTCCACCCTTGCGCGTGACCTTGGGTACGGGGCACCCGAAGTTCAGGTCGATGTGGTCGGCCCGGTCCTCGTCGACGAGCAGGCGGACCGCGCTCTCGACCGTGGCCGGATCGACGCCGTAGAGCTGGATCGAGCGCGGCGTCTCGGACTCGTGGTGGGTGATCAGACGCATCGTGGTCGCGTTGCGCTCGACCAGCGCACGCGAGGTGATCATCTCGCTCACATAGAGGCCCGCACCGTACTCGCGGCACAGCCGACGGAAGGCGGTGTTGGTGATGCCGGCCATCGGGGCGAGCACGACGGGCGCATCCAGGGCGATCGGCCCGATGCGCAGTGCGGCCGCGGGCGCGGCGACGGCGGTGTTCATCGAAACCATTCTCCCAGACTCGGGCCCCTCCTGCGGCGACGGCAATACCCTGGGGATATGGACGACCTCTCCCCCGTGCGGGACATCCCTTTCGCCACCGCCGACGGCCGAGAGGCGACCCTCGCCTCGTACGGCGACGGAGTCGTCCTCGTGGTCAATGTGGCCTCCAAATGCGGCCTGACTCCGCAGTACGGGCAACTCGAGCAGCTACAGCGGTCCTACGGCGACCGAGGGCTGACGGTGGTCGGGTTCCCGTGCAACCAGTTCTTCGGCCAGGAACCCGGATCGATGGAGGAGATCCTGGACTACTGTGCGACCACGTGGGGGGTGAGTTTCCCGGTCCACGCGAAGATCCGCGTCAACGGGCGCGGCACGGCCCCCTTGTACGCGGCCTTGAAGAAAACCCGCGACGCCCACGGCAAGGCCGGGGCGGTGAAGTGGAACTTCGAGAAGTTCGTCATCACCCCCACCGGCGAGGTCCACCGCTTCCGACCGACGACCACCCCCGACGACCCGGCGATCGTGGAGGTCATCGAGCGGAACCTGCCGCGCTGATCGCTCAGGCGGGCGGGCCCACCGGCTCCGCCCCGCCGGCCGCGCGTTCCTGCGTGACCTGCGCGAGGATCTGCGAGAAGGCCTCGGGAGGTTGCGCTCCGCTGACCCCGTACGCCCCGTCGATCACGAAGAACGGCACACCCGTGACGCCATACGCGGCCGCCTGGGCCTGATCCGCCCGCACGGCCTCGAGGTAGGTCTCCCGCCCCAGCGCGCCCCGCACCTCGTCGGCGTCGAACCCGACCTCGGCTGCGAGCGCGGCCAGCTCGTCGTCCCGGCCCAGGTGGCGGCCCTCGGTGAAGTAGGCCGACATCAGCCGTTCCGACATCTCGTGTTGCCGACCGCGCTCCTTGGCGAAGTGCAGCAGCTGGTGCGCCTTCACCGTGTTCGTGTGGTGCAGCAGATCGAATCGGTACTCCAACCCGGCGTCCGCGGCGACACCGGTGACCCGGTCGAGCATCTGCTGAGCCGCGGCGGCGTCGACACCTTTGTGCGCGGCGAGGTATTCCGCTTCGCCCCCCTCGAAGTCGACCGGGGTCTCCGGCGCGAGTTCGAACGAGCGGAACATCACGTGCACCTCGGGGGCGTCCTCGCCGCGCGCCGCGATGGCCTTCTCGAGGTTGCGCTTTCCGATGTAGCACCAGGGGCAGGCGATGTCCGACCAGACGTCGATCGTGATGGCATCCGTCATGCCGTGTGCAACATCCGCACGCGGCGGTCGTATTCCCGCGGGGTGATCATTCCGAGGTGTCGGGCGTGTCGACCGCTGCCCCGAACCGGCGCTCACGACCGAGGTACGCGTCGATGGCGCGCCAGAGGTCCGTGCGACCGAAGTCGGGCCACAAGGTGTCGAGGAACACGAACTCCGCGTACGCGCTCTCCCACAGCAGGAAGTTGGAGGTGCGCTGTTCGCCGCTGGAGCGCACGAACAAATCGACGTCGGGCATCTCGGGCTGATAGAGCCGCCGCGCGATGAGCTTCTCGGACACGGCACCGGGACGAAGGCGACCGGCGGCGACGTCGTCAGCGATCGAACGCATCGCGTCGACGAGCTCGACACGACCGCCGTAGTTCACGCACATCGTCAGCGTCAACACGTCGTTGTCGGCCGTCAGCCGCTCCGCATATTGGAGTTCCTTGATCACCGACGACCACAGCCGGGGCTTCCTGCCGGCCCACCGCACCCGCACGCCCCACTCGTTGAGCTGATCGCGACGGCGGTGCAATACGTCTCGGTTGAACCCCATGAGGAACCGCACCTCATCGGGCGATCGCGACCAGTTCTCGGTGGAGAACGCGTACACCGACAGGTGCCTGACCCCGGCCTGGATCGCCCCCGCCACCACATCCAGCAGCGCCGCCTCACCGGCCTTGTGGCCCTCGACGCGGGTGAGACCGCGCCGGTTGGCCCATCGACCGTTGCCGTCCATCACGATGGCCACGTGCCCGGGCACCGCGCCGGCCGGGTACGCCGGCGGGTACTGGCCGGTCCAGTCGACCGGGCGGTACGGCACGGCGTCACGGTGGGTGTACGGCTTGGGGCTCACGGGCGCCTCTCGACATGGGACAGGGAACGGATGCCGCGCTCCAGGTGCCACTGGGCGTAGGCGGCGATGAGGCCGGAGGCCGCCGCGGTGGCGGCGGGCGGGGCGGCGTCGACGGCGGTCCAGTCGCCGCGGATGAGCGCCGTCAGGTGCGACACCGCGTCGGGGTGCACACGTGCCGCACCGGTGGGCGCGCACGCGGCGCAGACCATTCCGCCCGCCTGCGCGACAAACGACGAATGCGGCCCCGGCGCGCCGCATCGCGCGCAGTCCTCGAGACCGGGTGCCCATCCCGACAGGGCCATCGCCCGCAACAGGTACGAGTCGAGGATGTGGCGCGCGGCGTGCTCGCCGCGCGCCAGCGCGCGCAGACCGCCGACCAGCAGCAGGTACTGCTGCGGCGTGGCCTCGGCCTCGTTCAGACGGTCGGCCGCCTCCACCATCGCGCTCGCGGAGGTGTAACTGTCGTAGTCGACGACGATGTCCGCACCGTAGGAACCCAGCGACTCCGCCTGCTGGACGATGTCGAGGGAACGCCCCTCGTAGAGCTGCACGTCGGCCACCATGAACGGCTCCAGCCGCGACCCGAAACGCGACGAGGTGCGACGCACCCCCTTGGCCACCGCGCGCACCTTGCCGTGGCGGCGACTGAGCAGCGTGACGATGCGGTCCGCCTCGCCCAGTTTCTGGGTGCGCAGGACCACGACTTCGTCGCGATAGGTGGGCACCTCTCGATTATCCCGCGCCCGGACCGGGAAGGCGGCAGGACCGGCTCACCACACCGTATAGAGCAGATGCTGGACCAGAAGTGCCCAGATCAGCTGCGCCGCGAGCAGCCGACTCCGCCACGCCACCGGCACGTACGCGAAGGCGAGGGTGACCCAGGGGACGAACGGAAGCCAGATGCGCTCCACCTCGGCCTTGCTCATCCCCGACAGGTCTGCGAGCAGGACCATCACCGCCCCGGCGGCGATCAACCACAACGCCACCCGGTCCCGCCGTGCGCGTTCCGAGACCGCAGCCGCCCCCAGTGCTCCACCGAGCACGGGACCGGCACAGATCGCGAACGCCGCGAGATTGCCCCACACCCAATACGCGTACGGACGGCGCGAGGCGATCCCGTCCGCGTACCGTTCAGCCAGGACCGGGTACGCCTCCCACACCGCGAATCCACCCGATGCGAAGACGAGGACAACCCCGGCGGCGGCGGCGACCGCGACCGGCAGCGCAAGCCACCGGCCGGTCCGTGCCAGGACGGCGAGGGCCACCACGCCCAGGAGCAGCATCCCGTACGACATCATCACCGTGGCGCCGAGGATCACGCCCGCCACCGCCGCCCAGCCGACCGACCCGAGCACGCGAGGTCGCGTCGCAGCGGCGGCAAGTGCCGCCACACCCCACGCGCCCACCGTCGCGATGACCGCATCCGCGGAGACGGACAGGAAAACGGCGGCGGGGGTGAAAACGAGGAAGGGTGCGGCGCGACGGGCGACGGATTCGACTCCGAGCAGTCGCAGGGTCGTCAGCACGGCGGCGGGCAGCGTCGCCGCGATGAGGGTGACCACGACCCCGGCGGTCGCGTCGGCGCCCAGGCCCATGCGCACGAGCGCGACGAAGAAGAGCAGCATTCCCGGGGGATGGCCGGCCACATGGGTGACCCAGTTGTCGTCGGCGGCCAAGGGGATGCGGGAGATGTAGGTCGTCAACAACATGCCGATGTCATCGACCTCACGTGCGGTGCGCAGGTACTCGTACGGGTTACCCAAGACCCGCGAGATCCCGGTGGGCCCGTCGACGAGCGCGAGGGCGAGCATCCACGCCGTGGCCGCACCGAACGTCGCCGGGAGCAACGCCGCCCACGACAACGAGCCCGCCAAACGATCGGCGTATCGCCACGCCAGGATCGCCAGAAGGACCGCGACCGCCGTGGCGAGCCCCACGTGGGGCACCCACAGGCCATGCAGTGGCGCCACGGCGCGGTCGTCGGCCGATCGGGCCGCCCGTGTGGCGACATCCCACCCGGCTGCCAGCGGGACGGTGACGGCGACGACGATGAGGACGAGGGCCGCACCGATGCCGATCACGGTCGCCCGGCCACCGGTGCGCGCGCCGGAGTCGTCGGAGGGCATAGTCCGAGAGTAGGCAATCCGCGGCCCGGATCGTCGCCGGATCGCCGGCGTCCCCGCTTCGTAAGGTGCATCACCCGTGCGGCGTGCTTGGCTGGGGACATGGCCGGATTGACCGCGGCGGCATCGGCGCGTGTGGAACGCTTCGTCGATGCCGCGCGCGAGCGCACCTCCACTCCCCCACGGCGCACCCGCACGACGGTCGTGCTCGGGCGGGCCCTCGGGGTACTCGTGGCGGTGTGCTTCCTGACGGGGCTGTACAGTCACCTCCTCCAGAACCCGGTCGGCTGGCTCCCCCTCTTCCCGCGCCCCGTCTGGCTCTACCAGGTCACCCAGGGCACGCATGTGCTCGCCGGCCTGGTGATGGTGCCGGTCCTGCTGGGAAAGCTCTGGGCCGTCTACCCACGCCTGTTCACCTGGCCGCCTGTGACCGGCCCGGTCGCGGTCCTCGAGCGCGGTTCCATCGCGCTGTTGGTCGGATCCGCCCTCGTGGAGGTCGCGATCGGCGTCATGAACATCGCCCAGTGGTACGCGTTCGACTTCTCCTTCCGGCGCGTCCACTTCGTGCTGGCCTGGGTGTTGGTCGGCAGCGTCATCCTCCACATCGCCGTCAAACTCCCGCTGATCATCGCGTTCTGGCGGCCCGTCCCCGCCGATCCCGCAGCCACCGAGCAACCACCGGCCCGGACCTGGCCCGAACATCCAGACCCCGATCCGGATCGCCGGCCGACCGAGGCCGAGGCCATCTCACGACGAGGCGCCCTGATCGCCGTCGCCGCATCGGCCGGGGCGATCCTCCTGGGCACCGCAGGGCAGACGGTGGCCCCCCTGGCGTCGTTGGCCGTGCTCTCCCCCCGCCGTCCGGGCATCGGGCCGCAGGGCCTGCCGGTGAACCGCACCGCGGCCGAGGCGGGGGTGCGGCAGCGCGATGTCGACGATGACTGGACGATACGCATCGCCGGCGCCACGTCGGCCCTCGCGCTGTCCCGAAGCGAGCTGGCGGCACTGCCGCAGACCACCGCCGACCTGCCCATCGCGTGTGTCGAGGGGTGGAGCCAGACCGCGACCTGGACGGGGGTCCCGCTGCGCGAGGTCCTCGAGCTGGCCGGCGGCACCGCCGGCGCGGGCGTGCGGGTCACGAGCCTGCAGGTACGTGGGGCGTTCTCGCGGACGGTCATGCCCCAGGTGTACGTCGACGATCCCCTCACCCTGATCGCTCTGAAGCTGGGTGGCGAGGAACTGGACATCGACCACGGCTACCCGGCGCGCATCATCGCCCCCGGGCGCCCCGGGGTCATGCAGACCAAATGGCTCAGCAGCATCGAGGTGTTGCGGTGAGGGCCGCGACCGCACCGGGCGTGGCCAACGCACGCATCGTGATCGGCGCGAGCGGGGTCGCCGTGCTGGGCTACGCCGCATTCCTGGCTCTGACCACCGTGGCGCCCGCACAGTATCCCGCGGTCCTGTGGTGGCTGATCGGGGCGATCGTGGTGCACGACGGGGTGCTGGCACCGTTGGTGGTCGCGTTCGGCGTGCTCGGCCGAGGGACCTCCGAGCGGATCGGACCCCGCGCGGCCGCCGTGGCCCGCGCCGCTCTGGTCGCGGCGGCATGCTGCTCGCTCGTGCTGGTGCCCGGCCTCGTCGTGCGTGCCACCGGCGCACGCAACCCGACCATCCACGCAGTGGACTACCCGCTGGTGCTCGTCGGCCTGTGGGTGGCGGCCGTCTGTGTCGCGGCCGCCGCGGTGCTGATCGGCCGGCGAGGAGCGACCGCCCGGACGAAGTGACGCTCGCCGCTTCGCATATGGGCCGGGCCGGACAACCCGGCAGCCCGCGCCGCCCGCATCACGGTGCGCCAACCGACCCGCGCCCACGGGAAGGCCTCGCTCTCCAGACCCGCTGCGTCGACGACCGTGAACAGCGACCTCTCGTCCAGGTCCTCATCCGGGTCTGCCTCGATGACCAGCGCCCCGCCGGGAGCGAGGAGGTCCCGGCACCTCTCCAGCAGCGCGGGCGGGTCGCCGCCGATACCGACGTTTCCGTCCATGAGGAGGACTGTCCGCCACCGCCCCTCGAGCGGGAGTCGATCGAAGATCGAGCGTTCCAGCGCGGGGGTGCCGTGGGCGCGTGCGCGGCGCACCGCGGCCGGCGACACGTCGATCCCCATGGCTGCGGAGGCCCGCTCCGCGGCGGCACGAACCATGCGGCCGGGACCGCATCCGACATCCAGCAACGGGCCCTCGCATCGGCCGAGGGCAGCCACGTCGTCACCGTCGGCAGACCCTCCCAAGGCGACGAAGTCCCACTCCTCGACGATCGTGCCGCTACTGAGCCGGCGCAGGCGCAGCACGCCGTCGCTGCCCTCCTCGAGCATCCGCGTGTACGGATCGGCTCCCCCCGCGGCGAAGCGGGCCGTGTCGGAGTCACCCCACACGAGGCACCTCCTGCCGGATGCGGTGCCAGACCGACGCGAACCGCCCGTGGGGCGCGTCCACGGCGACCACGCCCGCGTCTTCGACGTGGTCGACATCGCGCAGTGTCTCCAGATCGCGCACCCTCAGCCCCGCATCGACCAGACGACGGCGTTGCTCACGTCCGGTCTCCGGTGCGGACATGGTCACACCGCGGATGAGTCCGCCGTCGGGCTCCCGCATCGCCAGCGCCCAGTAGCCCCCGTCCGCCGCGGGACCGAACCACGCGTCGACCGAATCCGGCCAGGACCACACCGGGCCGGCGACCGCTTCGGCAGTCAGCTGAGGTGTGTCCATACCGATCAGCAGCAGCGGGCCCGTCACCGCATCGAAGAGGTGTCCGAGCCGGACATCGAGCGCTCCTTCGGGCTGCTCAATCACCTCGACGCCGACGGCGCTCGGGGGTGCCTGTCCCGAGAAGAACAGGATGCGCCGCCCCGCAGGCAGGGCGCGCACGAGATCCAGGGTGTCGTCCAGGCTCGCCTGCGCGAGTCGGGCGGCCTGCACCGGGGAAAGCTGCGGTGTCAGACGTGTCTTGACCCGACCCGGGACACATTCCTTGGCGACCACCGCGACGGTCACGCGCATCATGACACCTCCCGCAGCACCCGCGACATGTCCGCGATCGCGATGGCGGTGCCCCGCACCGTCCCGGTCACCTTCGACACCCCCACGCGAGGTCGATACCGCACCGGCGCCTCTGCGATGCGCCACCCGGCTGCGGCTGCACGCAGCACGGTCTCGAGGGGGTACCCGCTGCGGCGATCGCGGATGCCCAGATCCAGGAGGGGCTCCCGGCGTGCCGCACGCATCGGGCCCAGGTCTCGGAGGGGCACCCGGGCGGCGGCGGAGATGCGACGCGCGAGATACCGATTGGCCAACCGGGCGTGCCATGGCCATGCCCCGCGCGTCTGGGCGACGCGGAAGCCGAGCATCATATCCACCTCCCCGGATGCGACCGGGTCGACGATCGCGGGCAGCTCGGACAGGTCGAACGACGCGTCCGCATCTGCGAAGGCGACGATCGGAGCCTCTGCGGCGGTCAGACCGGCGTGCACCGCCGCGCCGTACCCGCGCCGTGTCTCGCGGACGACCCGGGCGCCGGCTGCGTCGGCGATGTGCGCCGAGCCGTCCGTCGAGCCGTTGTCGACGACGATCGCGCGGTAGCCGGGCGGAAGGGATGCAAGCACCTGCGGCAACGCCGCCGCCTCGTTGAGGCACGGCAGCACGACATCGACCCGGAACATGCTCCGACGCTAGCCCGTGCGGCGGCGTCGCGGGCCGTGACGAGGCATTACGAACTGCGGACGCCCGCCGCGACTTCCCGCGCCTGCCGAGCGGTGCGAGTCCGTGCGCCGTAGGGTGATCTCGTGAGCACGTCGCCCCACCGCAACGGCGACCTCGACGGTCGACGTATCCTCGTCGTCGACGACGACCCGACTGTCGCCGAGGTCGCGGGGACTTATCTGACCGCAGCCGGGTTCGTCGTCGACCGCGCCGCCGACGGCGCCGAGGCCCTCCGACAGCTCGACGCCCTCGCGCCCGACCTCGTCGTGCTCGACGTCATGCTTCCGGACATCGACGGCATCGAGACCTGTCGCCGCATCCGTGAAGCGGGCGACACCGCAGTGCTGATGCTGACGGCCCGCACGTCGCAGGATGACCGGATCGACGGCCTCGAAGCCGGCGCCGACGACTACCTCACCAAGCCCTTCTCCCCTCGCGAATTGGTGTTGCGCGTCAGATCGGTGCTTCGGCGCACGACGTCCGCCGCTCCGTCGGATGCCCCCATCGTGTGCGGGGGCTACCGGATCGACCCGGCGGCGCGCATCGCGACCTATGACGGCGTGGAGCTGAACCTCACCGCGCGCGAATTCGATCTGCTCGAATTCCTCGCCCGTCGTCCGGGACAGGCCTTCGACCGCACACGACTGTTGCAGGCGGTCTGGGGGTGGTCCATCGGCGACCTCTCGACGGTCACCGTGCACGTCCGGCGACTGCGCGAGAAAATCGAGCCCGACTCCACCCACCCCAGCCATCTGGTCACCGTATGGGGGGTCGGCTACCGATTCGATCCGACCGGCACACCGCCGGCGGAAAGGAGCGCGCCGTGAGCCCCGGCGGTCTCGCACTCGTCGTCGCAATCACCCTCGCCATCAGCGTGGTCACCGGTGTGGTCGGCGTCGGCGTCCTCCTTCTGCTGCGCCGCACGCCGCTGTACGTCCAGCTGGCCACGGCGCTGTCGGTCGGCGTGATCTCGGTCGTGATCAGCATGATCGCCGTGGCCAACCTCATGTACCTCTCCCCGCACGACCTCGTCGTCGCGATCGCCGTGGCGATCGCGGCGGGGATGAGCTCCCTTCTGGTGGCCGCCACGCTGTGCGTGTGGGTCGCGTCGAACATGAGGGTCCTCTCGCAGGCTGCGACGCGGATCGGCAAGGGCGAGGTGGTGGTCCCCTCCACCCGCGCCGGGAGCGCGGAGTTCGCCCGCGTCGAGGAGGCGCTCGCACACACCAGCGAACAGCTCCGGCTTTCGCGCGAGCGGGAAGCCCGCGTAGAGGCGTCCCGCCGGGAGCTCGTCGCCTGGATCTCGCACGACCTGCGCACTCCCCTCGCCGGTATCCGTGCGATGGCCGAGGCACTCGAAGACGACATGGTCGACGATCCGGGTCGGTACCACCGGCAGATGCGCGCACAGGTGGAGCTGCTGGCATCGATGGTGGACGACCTGTTCGACCTGTCACGGATCGACGCCGGCGCCCTGCGCCTGCGTTTCGAGGACGTCTCGCTCTTGGACGTCGTCAGCGACGCCGTCGCCGACGTGCGTCCCGCCGCCGGGGAGCGGGAGATCACCGTGGACAGCGCGCTGCCCCGCGACCTGGCGGTGCGCGTGGATCCGGGCGAGCTGTCCCGTGCCATCGGCAACCTCCTCATGAACGCCGTCCAGCACACTCCCCCGACCGCCCCGATCACGGTGCGCGTGGAACGTGTCGAGGATCGACCCACCGTGTCGGTGATCGATCAGGGCCCCGGCATCGACGCGGACGACCTGCCGAGACTGTTCGAGCCCGGCTGGCGCGGATCTGCTGCGCGGACACCGCATGCCGGCAGCGGGTCGCCCCCCGGGGCCGGCCTGGGGCTGGCGATCGTGCGGGGCATCGTCTCCGCGCACGACGGAGACGTCGTCGCCACCAATGTCACCGGTGGATGCCGTTTCGACATCCGCCTGCCCGCGACGTCGGCGCGAGCGCTGACCTGACCTCAGGCGCGCAAGGGCGCCGTGGCGAACTGGCGCAGTCCCGTCTGCGGCGGTACCGCCGCGCGCCACCCCAGTTCCTCCCGGGCACGCGTGGCCGACGCGGTGATGTGCCGCACATCCCCACGACGGTACTCGCCGGTGACCACGGGTGCGTCTCCGCCCGCCGCCTCGCTGAGGATTCCGGCGACCTCGCCGATGGACACCACGTGCCCGCTCGCGACGTTGAACGGTCGCGCGGTCGCCTCTCCGACCGTGCCGGTCCAGCCCAGGGCGGCGATGTTCGCCGCGGCCACGTCGTCGACGTGCACGAAGTCCCGACGCTGGGCGCCGTCCTCGAAAACCCTCGGCGCCTCGCCGCGTTCCAGGGCCGACCGGAACAGCGAAGCGACCCCCGCGTACGGGGTGTTCCGCGGCATCCCCGGCCCGTACACGTTGTGATACCGCAGCGCTGCGACGGCGCCGCCGGTCTCCCGGGCCCAGTTCGCGGCGAGGTGCTCCTGAGCGAGCTTGGTGGTGGCGTAGACGTTCCGGGGGTCCGCGGCGGTGTCCTCCCCGACCGGCCCCGGCGTCAGGAGGCATCCGCTGACGGGGTCCCGCGGGTCGAAGACCCCGGCTTCGAGATCGGCCACGCGCCGCGCCGCCGGTCGAATCGTCGGACCGTCGCCTCCGACCGTGTAGACACCTTCGCCGTAGACGACCATCGACGACGCCAGCACGAGGCGTCGCACATCGGCGCGTCGCATCGCCGCGAGCAACTCGGCGGTGGCCAGCACGTTCGATCCGACATAGTCCGGCGCATCGGCGAAGTCCACTCCGAGTCCGACCTTCGCCGCTTGATGGGAGACGGCGTCGACCCGTTCCAGCGCACGGTCGAGGGTCTGCGGATCGCGCACGTCACCACGGATGACCTCGGCGCCGTCCGGAAGGGTGGGCGCGGCGCCGTGCACATCATCGCGGAACGAGTCCAGGACACGCACCTCTGCCCCGTCGCGGAGGGCGGCCTCGACCACACGCGAGCCGATGAAGCCCGCTCCGCCGGTGACCAGCAGCCGCATCAGTCGCGTCCGAGGAGCGGTCTGGCTAGGACATCCCCGCGGGCCCGCTCGTCGAGCAGCACACGCCCGGCATAGTCGTGGGGCACCGCGGCGATCGTGCGCTCGATGGACGCCACGACCTCCGGGAGCGCGCCGGCGAACCGCGCGTAGACCACCTCGGCGCTGACGGTCTCATCCCCCTCGGCCACGCCAGCGTCCATGTCGGTGACCACGCACACGGTCACCGTGCCGATCCCGAGCTCCGCGGCCAGTGCCACCTCGGGCAGCAGCGTCATGTTCACCAGGTGGGCGCCGTCGCGCCGCAGGCTGCGCGACTCCGCGCGGGTCGAGAAACGGGGACCTTCGATCACGGCGACGGTCGCGCCCCGATGCGCCGTCGGCGCGGCCTCGGCCGCGGCCAGACGCAATACCGGGCAGAACGGATCCGCCAGGGGAAGGTGGCGCACCGGCTCCCCGGGGACCGTCCCGTCGAAGAAGCTGTCGGCGCGGTGCCGGGTCCGATCGAGCAGCTGATCCGGGATCACCAGGGCCGGCGGCGGGAGGTCCGGGTCCAGCGACCCCACCGCGGCGGAGGAGACGATCCCGCGGACTCCGAGCGACGCCAGCGCCCACGCGTTGGCGCGCGCCGGGATCGAGCCCGGCGGCAACGCGTGTCCCCGACCGTGCCGGGGAAGGAACGCGACACGGCGACCCGCGATCTCCCCCACCGCCACCGGTTCGCTCGTCGGGCCGTACGGGGTGTCGATCTCGAGGCGTTCCTCGAGCGCGTCGAACGCCTGCTCCAGTCCGGTCCCGCCGATGACGGCGAGGGGGATCGCGTCGGTCATCGGTCAGACCGCGGCGAGTTCCGGGGTGCGGGCACGGGTTCGGATCGCGCGGTTCACGGCCGAGACGATCGCCTTCAGCGAGGCGGTCGAGATGTCGCCGTCGATGCCCACGCCCCACAGCCTCTCGTCGTCGACCTGCAGTTCGACGTAGGCCGCGGCCTGCGCGTCGCCGCCGGAGCTCAAGGCGTGCTCGACGTAGTCGTACAGCGTCACGTGGATCCCCTCGGCGCGCAGAACCTCGAGGAACGCCGCGACCGGGCCGTTTCCGGTGCCGCGCGCCTCCACCTCATCGTCGCCGTCGCGCAGCCGAACGTCGAGGATGACGTCGCCGGTCATGTCGCTCTCCGTGCGTGTGGACAGCAGCTCGAAGCGGCCCCACCGCGCCTCGGCGTCGTCGGCGGGCAGGTACTCGTCGGTGAAGACGTTCCAGATCTGATCGCTGGTTACCTCGCCGCCTTCCGCGTCGGTCTTGGCCTGGACGACCCCGGAGAACTCGATCTGCAGCTTGCGCGGCAGGTCGAGGGCGTGGTCGGTCTTCAGCAGGTACGCCACCCCGCCCTTGCCGGACTGCGAGTTCACGCGGATGACCGCCTCGTAGGAACGACCCAGATCCTTCGGATCGATGGGCAGGTACGGCACCGCCCAGTCGATCTCCTCGACGTCGACGCCCTCGTCGGCGGCACGCGCCGCCATGGCATCGAACCCCTTCTTGATGGCGTCCTGGTGCGAGCCGCTGAACGCGGTGAAGACCAGATCGCCGGCCCACGGACTGCGCTCGTGAACGGGCAGTTGGTTGCAGTACTCGGCGGTGCGCTTGATCTGGTCGATGTCGCTGAAGTCGATCTGCGGATCGATGCCCTGCGTGAGCAGGTTGACACCGAGCGCCACCAGGTCGACGTTGCCGGTGCGCTCGCCGTTGCCGAACAGGCATCCTTCGATGCGGTCGGCGCCGGCCATGTAGCCCAGTTCCGCGGCGGCGATCGCGGTTCCCCGGTCGTTGTGCGGGTGCAGCGACAGGATCACGTTCTCGCGCTGGGACAGATTCCTACTCATCCACTCGATCGAGTCGGCATACACGTTCGGTGTCGTCATCTCCACGGTGGCGGGCAGGTTGATGATCACCTTGCGCTCGGGGGTCGGCTCGAGCACTTCGATGACCTGGTTGCACACGTCCACCGCGAACTCCAGCTCCGTGCCGGTGTAGCTCTCGGGCGAGTACTCGTAGAAGACCTCCGTCTCCGGGATCGTGCTCTCCAGACGTCGACACAACCGCGCACCCTCGAGCGCGATGTCGATCACGCCCTGCCTGTCCGTGCGGAACACCACTTCGCGCTGCAGCACGCTCGTGGAGTTGTACAGATGCACGATCGCCTGCTTCGCGCCGCGGATCGACTCGTAGGTGCGCGCGATGAGATGCTCTCGCGCCTGGGTCAGCACCTGGATGGTCACATCATCCGGGATGAGTTCCTCTTCGATCAGTTGTCGCACGAAATCGAAGTCGGTCTGGCTCGCCGACGGGAACCCGACCTCGATCTCCTTGTACCCCATCTTCACCAGCAGCTCGAACATGAGGCGCTTGCGTTCGGGGCTCATCGGGTCGATGAGTGCCTGATTGCCGTCGCGCAGGTCCACCGCGCACCAGCGCGGCGCCTGGGTGATGCGCCGGGAGGGCCAGGTGCGGTCGGGCAGATCGACGACGATCTGCTCGTGGAAGGGGCGGTACTTGTGCACCGGCATCCCGGAGGGCTTCTGGGTGTTCTTCATGGTCGCGTCTTCTCTACGTCGGGGAGGGGCTGCTGCCCAGGGCCATGACGAGGCTCCGCGACGAGGACGGCCCTTAGATCGAGGCCTCGTCGCGGCGGCTAAGAAGGAGAAGCCTGCCGAAGCGCATGCCCCCAGAGTACACCCGCCCGCCGGGGCGGGGCATCTCAGAAGCCCAGGCGCCCGAGCTGCTTGGGGTCGCGCTGCCACTCCTTGGCCACCTTCACGTGCAGAGACAGGTAGACACGGCTGCCGAGGAGGCGTTCGATCTGACCGCGCGCCGCCGCGCCCACGTCGCGCAGGCGCGCACCCTTGCGGCCGATGATGATCGCCTTCTGCGAGTCGCGTTCGACGACGATGTCCGCATATACGTCGGTCAGGTCGGAGTCCTCCCGCTCGGCGATGTCCTGGACGACGACGGCGATCGAGTGGGGCAACTCGTCCCGCACCCCCTCCAGTGCGCACTCCCGGATGATCTCCGCGATCCGATCCTCGATCGACTCGTCGGTGACCACCCCCTCGGGGTACAACGCCGGTCCCTCCGGCATGAGTCGGAGCAGTTCGTCCGAGAGGATCTCCAGCTGCTGTCCCGTCGTCGCCGACAGCGGGATCACCGCATCCCAGTCCTCCCGCAGCGCATCGACCTCGAGGAGGCGGTCGGTGATCTGTGAGCGGTCCGCCACATCCGTCTTCGTGACGAGGGCGACCTTGCGCGCGCGGGGGTAGCCGTCCAGAGACTGGGCGATGCGACGGTCGCCGGGGCCGACCTTCTCGGTGGCCGGCACGCAGAACCCGATGACGTCGACATCCCCCAGGACCTGCTCGACGAGGTCGTTGAGACGCTCGCCCAGCAATGTCCGCGGGCGGTGGATGCCCGGCGTGTCGACGATCACCAGTTGACCGTCGGGTCGATTGAGGATGCCCCGGATCGCGCGACGAGTCGTCTGCGGCTTGTCGCTGGTGATGGCGACCTTCTCGCCGACCAGTGCGTTGGTGAGGGTGGACTTGCCCACGTTCGGCCGTCCCACGAACGTGACGAATCCGGATCGTGTCGTCTCTGTCATGACTCGCCGCCTTTTCGGATGACCCGGATCTCGCCGGTGGGGTTCTCGGGGAGGGGGACCTCCCCTGTTCTCGACGTCCCGCCGTCGTCCCGTGTCGGCTCGGCTCGTGCCACGAACACGGAGGAGATGCCCCGGCCTCGACCGCGCGAGGCCCCGCCGGTGATGACCAGCCCGGAGACTTCGGCGGTGGAGCCCGGCTGGGGCACGCGGCCGATGGCCTTCCCGAGCAGTCCACCGATCGAATCGACGTCGTCGTCCTCGAGATCGAGATCGAACAGCTCACCGACCTCGTCGAGGCCGAGACGGGCGCTCACGCGGAACCGTCCCTGCTCGAGTGGCGTGATCTCATCCGCGCGGGGGTCGTACTCGTCGGAGATGTCGCCGACGAGTTCTTCGATGATGTCCTCGAGGGTCACCAGACCCGACACGCCGCCGTACTCGTCCACGACCATGCAGACGTGGACGCTGTCGCGTTTCATCTGCTGCAACAGTGTTTCGGCCTTCATCGACTCGGGCACGAACACCGCGCGACGGGCGATGCGGGCCACCGGCGTGTCGCGCCAGCCGGACTCGTCACGGAATCCAAACTGCACCAGGTCCTTCAGGTACAGCACCCCCACGACGTCGTCGGCGTCGTCGTCCATCAGGGGGATGCGGGAGACACCGCGGTCGAGGAAGATCGTCATGGCCTCGCGCGTCGTGGCATCCGCGTCGACGGTGACCATGTCGGTGCGCGGCACCATGAGTTCGCGGACGAAGCGGTCGGTGAAGTCGAACACCGAGTGGATCAGCTCACGGTCGTCTTCCTCGATGAGGTCACGCGAGGCCGCCTCGTCCACCATGCTCAGCAGTTGCTCCTCCGAGGCGAAGGAGGTGCCGCGGCCCACCCCGGGCGTGACGCGGTTGCCGAGGAGCACGAGACCGTGCGCGAGCGGGCCGAGCATGATGCGCACCCCGCGCACGACCGGCGCGGCGCCGCGCAGCAGGCCCCGTGCGTGCTGGCGGCCGAAATTCCTCGGGCTGGCGCCCACGACCACGAACGAGATACCCGACATGAGCACCGCAGCCGCGAGCGTGGCCCAGAAGAGGTTCTCGAACAACAACGTGAAGGCGACGGTCACCAGCACCGCCGCGGTGGTGTCGACCACCACCCGGATGAAGACGACCGCCGTCGTGTGCGCGTCGGGGTCGGAGGCGATACGGCGCAGCGCCGTCGTGCTGCGTCCGTCCTCGCCGAGCTCCTCGAGGTCGGCGCGCGAGGTCACGCTCAAGGCGGCGTCGACGGCCGCCATCAGACCCCCGAACGCCAGGAGCAGGACGGCGGCGACCAGCAGGAGCGCCTCGGTCATGCGCGGCGGCGGCGTTCGGCCGCCTGGAACGAGGCGATGAGGTCGCGTTGCAGGCCGAACATCTCGCGCTCTTCGTCGGGCTCGGCGTGGTCGAAGCCCAACAGATGCAACAGGCCGTGCGTGGTGAGCATGACGATCTCGTCCATCGTCGAGTGCCGCGCGGCGGCGGCCTGGGTCTCGGCGACCTGGGGGCACAGCACGATGTCGCCGAGCAGACCCGCGGGTGTGGGGGCGTCCTCGGTGCCGGGGCGCAACTCGTCCATCGGGAAGCTGAGCACATCGGTCGGGCCCGGCTCATCCATCCACTGCACGTGGAGCGCCTCCATGGCGCCCTCGTCGACGAGCAGGATCGCCAGGTCGGCGTCGGGGCTCACGCGCAGCTCCGCCAAGTCGTGCTCCATGAGCCGAAGCAGCACCGTCTCGTCGACCTCGACGCCGGACTCATTGGTGATCTCGATGGTCATGAACGTCCTCGTTTCGGAAGATGATCCCGCGGACGACCGGGTCGATCCGCGGCTCGCCGCTCGGCTCGGTTGGCCAGCTCGCCGGCCTCATCACGTTCGCGTCGGGCCGCCAGCCGTTTCTCGTCGTACTCGCTGTAGGCGTCCACGATCCGGCCCACCAGGGTGTGGCGCACGACGTCCTCGCTGGTGAGGTGGGAGAAGTGGATGTCGTCGACGTCTCCGAGCACGCGCGTCACCAACCGCAGACCGGAGGCACCCTGGGGCAGGTCGATCTGCGTGATGTCCCCGGTGACGACCATCCGGGTGCCGAACCCGAGGCGGGTCAGGAACATCTTCATCTGCTCCGGCGTGGTGTTCTGCGCCTCGTCGAGCACGACGAAGGAGTCGTTCAGGGTGCGACCGCGCATGTAGGCCAGTGGGGCGACCTCGATCGTGCCCGTCGCCATCAGCTTCGGCACGATCTCGGGATCCATCATCTCGTTCAATGCGTCGTAGAGCGGGCGCAGATACGGATCGATCTTGTCCGTCAGCGTGCCGGGCAGGAACCCGAGCCGCTCGCCTGCCTCGACGGCGGGACGGGTGAGGATGATGCGGCTGACCTCCTTGCGGTGGAGCGCTTGTACGGCCTTGGCCATCGCGAGATACGTCTTGCCGGTTCCGGCCGGTCCGATCCCGAAGACGATCGTGTGCTCGTCGATGGCGTCCACGTACGCCTTCTGACCCACCGTCTTGGGCCGGATGACCTTGCCCCGCGACGAGAGGATCTGCTCGCCCAGCACCTCCGAGGGACGCATGCCGGCGTCGGAGCGCAGGATGCGGTTCGACGAGGCGACGTCGGTCGGGGCCATCTCGTGCCCGGCCTTGGTCATCGCCAACAACTCGTCGACGAGCGTGCGCGCCGAGGCGACCGCACCGGCGCCTCCGGTGAGGGTGATCTCGTTCCCGCGTACGTGGACATCGACGTCGGGATGCTCGCGCTCGACCACGCGCAGGAGACGATCCTGCGGTCCGAGCAGCTGCACCATCGCGACGCCGTCCGCGGACACGCGGTCGACGGTGGGTTCCTGGTCAGGCACCGAGGGTCTTCTCCTGCAATTGTCCGGCGAGCACGTGGGCGTGCACATGGAAGACGGTCTGTCCGGCGGCGGCACCGGTGTTGAACACGAGTCTGAACTCCCCGTCGGCGTGTTCGGCGGCCACCGCACGTGCGAGCCCGACGACCTCCGCCAACAGTTCCGGGTCGCCTTCGGCGAGCTCGACCACGTCGCGATAGCGCTCGGACTTGGGGATCACGAGGAGGTGGACCGGCGCCTGCGGCGCGATGTCACGGATCGCGAAGGCGTTCTCGGTCTCGGCGATGATCTCGGCGGGGATCTCGCCGCGGAGGATGCGGGTGAAAACAGACGGTTCCGTCATGGGTCGAGTCTATCGGCGCGGCAGGTCGGAGCGGCCCGCCCGCTCCGGCTCACCAGCGCCGCAACGCCGCATTGACCACGGCCAGGGCGGCCGGCCCCGCCGTGGAGGTCCGCAGCACCGTGTCACCGAGGCGCACCGGGCGCGCACCCGCCGCCTGCAGCCGCTCGACCTCCTCGGCGGGCATGCCCCCTTCGGGGCCGACGACCACCACGACGTCGGCGTCGGCCGTCGGATCGAGTTCCACCGCCGTGAGGGCCTCCCCCGCATCCGGGACGAGCACGAGCATGCGGGATTTCGACGCACGCGCGGCCAGTTCGCCGGTGCCCACCGGCGCACCCACCGGCGGGATCCAGGCCCGGTGTGCCTGCTTGGCGGCCTCCCGGACGATGCTCGCCCAACGCGCCCGCCCCTTCTCACGCTTGGCGCCCTCCCACCGTGAGACGCTGCGCGCAGCCTGCCACGGGACGATCTCGTCCGCACCGATCTCGGTGCCCGCCTGCACGGCCAACTCATCCCGGTCGCCCTTGGCGAGCGCCTGGACGAGCACGAGGCGCGGCGTGGGTGCGGGAACGGTGCGGCGTGACTCGACGGTGACCGCCACGCGCTGCGGCGCCACGTCGGCCACGCGGCCGGTCAGCCAGACACCGAGGCCGTCACCGACGGTGACCGCCTCCCCCGCCCGCACGCGACGCACCGCGGCGGCGTGGTGGGCCTCCCTGCCGAGCAGGACGACCTCGTCGCCCGCCAAAGCCGCGGGGTCGTCGACGACGAAGTGCAGAGGCACTGATCAGCCGTTCCGGAGGCGATCCCGCAACTTGGCGAACAGTCCCTGGTGGAACTGCGCGAGCTGCGGCGAGGGGGCCTTCGTGCGCTTGGCGAAATCCTCGATGAGGGCGCGCTCCTTGTGGTCCAGACGCGTCGGGGTCACCACATGCACCCCCACCCGGAGGTCGCCGCGCTGGTTTCCTCGCAGCGGGGTGATGCCACGACCCTTGATGGTCAGCACGTCGCCGGCCTGCACGCCCGGGCGGATCTCCAGATCGACCGGCCCGTCGAGTGATTCGATCGTCGTGGTCGTGCCGAGGATCGCATCCGGCATCGACACCTCGAGCGTGGCCAGCAGGTCGTCGCCCTCCCGGCTGAAGGTCTCGTGGTCTTTGACGGTGACCTCCACGTACAGGTCCCCGTTCGGCCCCCCGGCCTGACCGACCTCGCCCGAACCGGGCAGCTGCAACCGCAGACCGGTCTCGACGCCCGCCGGGATGTCGAGCGAGACCGTGCGGCGCGCGCGGACCCGGCCTTGTCCCTGGCAGGTCGCGCACGGGTACGGGATGGTCGTCCCGTACCCCTGGCACACGCGGCACGGCGCATTGGTGAGGACGTTGCCGAGCAGGCTGCGCACCTGCTGCTGCACGTGACCGGAGCCGTGGCAGATGTCGCACGTGACCGGCTGCGTGTCCGGCTGGCAGCAGGACCCTTCGCACGTCTCGCACAGCACGGCCGTGTCGACGTCGATGTCGCGGTGCACGCCGAACACGACGTCGCCCAGCTCGAGGGTCACACGCACCAGCGCGTCCTGGCCGCGCTCACGACGCGACCGCGGACGGGGGCCGCGGGCCCCGCCACCGCCACCACCGGCGCCGAAGAACGTCTCGAAGATGTCGCCGAACGAGCCGAATCCGGCCGCGCCGCCGCCGCCGAAGGGCGAATCCCCGCCCATGTCGTACCGCGCACGCTGATCGGGGTCGCTCAGCACGTCGTAGGCGTGCGTCACGGATTTGAAACGCTCGGCGGCATCCGCCCCCGGGTTCACATCGGGGTGGAGCTCGCGCGCGAGCCGCCGATACGCCTTCTTGATCTCCTCGGGGCTCGCATCTCGCGAGACACCCAGAACTTCATAGTGGTCAGCCACGTTCGCCTCTCCCACCCGTGTCGCCACGGGATCGTCTGTCGTCGAACGCCTCAGCGGGCGTTCTCGTCCTCTTCGAGCAGTCGCGACAGGTAGCGCGCCACGGCGCGCACCGATGCGAGGTTGCTCGGGTAGTCCATTCGGGTCGGCCCCAGCACGCCGACGCGCGCGCGGGCACCCGACGCGTCGTACTCGCCGGCGACGACCGACGCCTCCGCCAGGCCGAAGGGTTCGTTCTCGCGTCCGATACTCGCCGCGAGTCCGTGCTCGTCGGCGACCATCTCACCCATGAGGCGCATCAGGGTCACCTGCTCCTCGATGGCCTCCAACAGCGGGTAGATGCTGCCGCGGAAGTCCGATTCACGCCGGGCCAGGTTGGCTGTCCCCGCCATCACCAGGCGATCCTGCCGGAACTCCTCGAGCTCTTCGGCGACGACCATGGCGATGACGTCGACGAGCGCTTCGTGCGGCGCCCGCGCGTCTGAGGCCGCCGCGAGCCGGTCGGCGATGGCCTGTGCACCGTCGCGGATCGGCCGGCCGACGGTGAGATCTGCGATCGCCGTGCGCATGCGGAAGATGTCTTCCTCGGCCGGGTCGTGGGGCAGGAACACGAGTCGCTGCGAGACGCGGCCGGTGTCGGTGACGAGCACCACCAACATGCGCCCCGTGTCGAGTCCGACCAGTTCCACATGGGAGACGTGGGCCTGGGCGAAGGACGGGTATTGGACGATCGCCACCTGGCCGGTCAGCTGCGTGAGGGCGCGGACGGTGCGCACCATCAGGTCGTCGAGGTCTCCCGGCGCCTCCAGGAACGATGCGATCGCCGTGCGTTGCGCGGGCGAGAGGGGACGCACCTCGGCAAGGTGGTCGACGAAGACGCGGTACCCCTTGTCGGTGGGCACTCGCCCGGACGATGTGTGCGGCGCCTCGATCAGGTCCTCGTCCTCGAGCAGGGCCATGTCGTTGCGGATCGTGGCAGCCGACACGCCGAAAGCGTGACGATCGACGATCGACTTGCTCCCGACCGGCTCGCGCGTCTCGACGAAGTCCTGCACGATCGCGCGGAGGACTTCCAGTCCGCGTGCGCTGACCATTGATCCTCCCGCGTACGTGTCCGGCGTGCACTGGCACTCGTCTCGAGTGAGTGCCAATTCTACCGTGCCCGACGGCGGTCGCGTTCCGGCCCGCCGCTCAGCCGGTGAGTGCGCGGACGACCGCGTCCGCGAGCAGCCGCCCGCGCATCGTCAGCACGACGGTGCCGGCGATTGCCTGCGCCCCGTCGATGAGGCCGTCGGCGATGAGCCCCGGCACGGCGGCGCGACCGTCGGCGGGTACCTCCGTCACGGGCAACCCCTCGCGGATGCGGGAGCGCAACAGAACGGTCTCGAGAGTGCGGGAGGTCTCGTCGGGACGCTCCCTGCCGGCGGCGGGTGACTCCCCGCGCGCCAACCGCGCCGAGTATGCGGCTGGATGCTTCACGTTCCACCAGCGCAGACCCGAGACGTGACTGTGTGCCCCCGGGCCGAACCCCCACCAGTCCGTACCCCGCCAGTAGGCAAGGTTGTGCCGGGACCGGTCGGTGTCACCACGAGCCCAGTTGGACACCTCGTACCACTGGAGGCCGCCACCGGTCAGGGTCGCCTCGGCACGTTCGTACATGTCGGCCTGGAGGTCATCGTCCGGGGCGGGAACCTCCCCCCGTCGGATCTGCCGGGAGAGCTTCGTGCCGTCCTCGATGATCAGCGCGTAGGCCGAGACATGGTCGGGAGCAAGCGCCACAGCCGCGTCGAGCGAACGCGCCCAGTCCTCCAGACTCTCCCCCGGTGCGCCGTAGATGAGATCCACGCTCACCTTCAGCCCCGCCGCACGCGCCGCCATGACCGCCGTCTCGACGTTCTCCGGACGATGGGTGCGATCGAGTGCGGCGAGCACGTGGGGAACGGCCGACTGCATGCCGATCGACATGCGCGTGACACCGGCCGCCGCGAGCTCTTCGACCACGTCCGGGCTCACCGTGTCGGGATTGGCCTCCACCGTCACCTCGGCGTCGGCGTCGATCCCGAACGTCTCGCGCACCCCGTCGAGCATGCGAGCGAGGTCGCCCGCCGGGAGCAGCGTGGGGGTGCCTCCGCCGAAGAAGACCGTCGAGGCCGGACGAAGCCCCCCGCGCGCTGCGAGGACCCGCCCGGCGAGAGCGACCTCCTCGAGCAGCGTGTCGGCATAGGTGTCCTGGCGTGCGCCGCGCAGCTCGGTCGCGGTATAGGTGTTGAAGTCGCAGTATCCGCAGCGGACCCGACAGAACGGCACGTGCAGGTACGCGCCGAATGCGGTGCCGGGGTCGACGACGAGGTCCTCGGGGAGGGCGCCGTCCGCCGGGGCGGGATCACCGAGAGGAAGCGCGGCGCCCATCAGCGCCTCTGATCGACGCTCACGCGGGCGTCGTGTACAGCGGTGAGATCGCCCGCAGGTAGCGGGTGAACAGCTCGCGGCGGCGACGGCGTGTCAACGCGGGGCACAGACGGTACGGCAACGCGCGAGGCGCATCGAATGCGCGCACGGTGAACCACACCTCGTCGTTGTCGTACCACTCGACCATGAACGACTCCTCGCCGCTGACGACCGAGCCACCGAGCGTCCCCAACGCGAAGCCGGTGCGACGCGGCTCCTCGATCGCGAAGATCACGCGCAGCTCCGCGTCGGCGCTCATCCCACCGACCCGGCCGGACAGATGGATGGTCGTGCCCGCGGCGACGAACGGTGTTCCGTCGGCGTCGAACCGCTGGTCGGCCTGGGTCCGGCTCGGCGCGATCGGCGCCCCCTCCGCATCGAAGCTGACACCGGAGTACATCGGCCCGGGCGCCGGACGCACGTCGCTGAGCGTGAGACCGGTGCCCCGCTGGGCCGCCCACGACAACAGCGCCTCACCCGCGCGGAGGAAGCGCGCCTCACCCGACCCGATCCGCCACGACTGCTCCGCGGGGATGCTGCGCTCCGGCGGGAAGTGCATGAGGTCGGGCGCCTGTGTGGCTCCGACGGCGGCGTAATCGACCGTGTCGTCCTTGAAGGTTCCGCGGCGCATATACCGAGCCTACCGATCCGCTCCCGGGCATCTGGCGAGAGCCGGATGCGTTCTACTTCTTCGCTTCCACGTCACCCGACAGCGCGGCGATGAACGCCTCCTGCGGGACCTCGACGCGACCGACCATCTTCATGCGCTTCTTGCCCTCCTTCTGCTTCTCCAGAAGCTTGCGCTTTCGGGAGATGTCGCCGCCGTAGCACTTGGCCAGGACGTCCTTGCGGATGGCGCGGATGTTCTCGCGGGCGATGATCCGGGCGCCGATGGCGGCCTGGATGGGCACCTCGAACTGCTGGCGCGGGATGAGCTTGCGCAGTCGCTCGGTCATCATCGTGCCGTAGCTGTACGCCTTCTCGCGATGGACGATCGAACTGAACGCATCCACCTTCTCCCCTTGGAGGAGGATGTCGACCTTCACGAGGTCCGCCGTCTGCGAACCGGCCGGCTCGTAGTCCAGGCTCGCGTACCCCTGCGTCTTCGACTTCAGGTGGTCGAAGAAGTCGAACACGATCTCACCGAGGGGCATGTTGTAGCGCAGCTCGACACGATCCTCGCTGAGGTAGTCCATGCCGAGCAGAGATCCCCGGCGCGCCTGGCAGAGCTCCATCACGGTGCCGACATAGTCCTTCGGCAACAGGATGCCGACCTTCACGACCGGTTCGGAGACCTCGGCGACCCGGCCGTCGGGATACTCGCTCGGGTTGGTGACGCTGACCGTCTCGCCGGTGTCGGTCACCACGTCGTAGGTCACCGACGGGGCGGTGGTGATCAGGTCGAGCCCGAACTCGCGGGTCAGCCGCTCGGTGATGATCTCCAGGTGCAGCAGACCGAGGAACCCGCATCGGAACCCGAATCCGAGGGCGACGGAGGTCTCGGGCTCGTACTGCAAAGAGGCATCCGAGAGTTTGAGCTTGTCGAGCGCCTCGCGCAGGTCGGCGTAGTCGCTGCCGTCGATGGGATAGATACCCGAGAAGACCATGGGCTTCGGGTCGGTGTAGCCGGGGAGCGGATCAGCGGCCGGCTTACGCTGGTCGGTGATCGTGTCACCGACCTTCGACTGACGTACATCCTTCACACCCGTGATGAGGTAGCCGACCTCGCCCACGCCGAGCCCCTTCGTCGGGATCGGTTCGGGACTGGACACGCCGATCTCGAGGAGCTCATGGGTGGCGCGCGTGGACATCATCTGGATGCGCTGGCGCGGCTCGAGCTTGCCGTCGACCATGCGGACGTACGTGACCACACCGCGGTACGCGTCGTAGACCGAGTCGAAGATCATCGCGCGCGCCGGCGCGTCGGCGTCGCCGACCGGCGCCGGGATCGTCTCGACCAAGCGGTCCAGGAGCGCCTCGACCCCCATGCCCGTCTTGCCGCTGACCCGCAGCACGTCCTCCGGCTCACCGCCGATGAGACCGGCCAGCTCGGCTGCGAACTTGTCCGGGTCGGCGGCCGGCAGATCGATCTTGTTCAGGACAGGGATGATCTGGAGGTCGTTCTCGAGCGCCAGATACAGGTTCGCGAGGGTCTGCGCCTCGATCCCCTGCGCGGCGTCGACGAGCAGGATCGCCCCCTCGCACGCGGCGAGAGAGCGCGAGACCTCGTAGGTGAAGTCGACGTGGCCGGGCGTGTCGATCATGTTGAGGGCGAACGTGTGCTCGACACCGGCCTCGTCGGTGACCGCCCACGGCATCCGCACCGCCTGCGACTTGATCGTGATGCCGCGTTCGCGCTCGATGTCCATGCGATCGAGGTATTGGGCACGCATGTCACGGTCGGCCACGACGCCGGTGATCTGGAGCATCCGATCGGCCAGGGTCGACTTGCCGTGGTCGATGTGGGCGATGATGCAGAAGTTCCGGATCGACTCCGGCGGGGTCGCGGAAGGCTGCAGGGGCGTGAGTGCGCGCGGTGACATGTCCCGACGATTCTACGGGGGAGCCGTCTCCCCCGTCGCCACCGCACACCCCACTCCTCACCCATGTCCCGAAATCGGCGCGCACGCCGGCCGCTGAGCGCAGAGAAGGGGACACGATCGGACACCACGCGGGGGTGAACCCGCGTTTAGTCTGGAGACATGGCGGTTCAGGTCGTGCTGGTGCACGGGATCCGCACGTCCGCGACGATGTGGCGCGCGCAGATGGAGCATCTCGACCGGCGCGGGTACGCGGTGACCGCGGTCGATCTTCCCGGCCACGGCTCGCGCATGCACGACGTGTTCACGCTCGACGAGGCGTTCGTCACGATCGACCGCGCCGTCCGAGCGGCGGCCGAGCGGGGCCCGGTCCTGCTGGTGGGCCACTCGATGGGCGGGCTGCTGTCGATCGAGTACGCCGGCGCGGAAGACCCGCCGCCGGTCGCCGGATTCATCGCAGCCGCGTGCACGGCGATCCCACGCGGCGTGGGGTTGGCCACGTACCGTATGTTGGCCCGCGGTTTCGACGCCCTTCCCGACCGCGGGATGTGGCTGACCGACCGCGTGCTGGATGCGACGCTGCCCGATGAGACGCGATACGACTTCGCCGCCGGCGGCTACGCCTACGCCGCGCAGGACGTCGCGTTGCGCACCCTGTCCGTGCTGGATCTGCTCGGCGCCCTGGAGCGCATCGACGTGCCGATGTGGTTCGTCAACGGGCAGTACGACCAGCTCCGCGTGAACGAGCGGCTGTTCACGAAGATCGCCCCCCACGCCGAGCTGATCGTCGTCCCGAAGACCACTCACCTGGTCACCGCGATGCGTCCGCGCGTGTTCAACGCCCTCCTGGATCTGGCGATCGCGACCCTGGAGAACCCCGCGTCGGAGCAAGCCCCGCGAACCTGGTAAGATCGGTGTTTGGCTTGCGTGTGGGTTCCCACCCTCACGACCGCCGTGCGGCATCCCTCTCTTGCCTCTCGGCATTCCACCGATCACTCCGAACGAAAGATACGTCGACGTGGCGAACATCAAGTCGCAGATCAAGCGCAACAAGACCAACGAGAAGGCGCGCGAGCGCAACAAGGCCGTCAAGAGCGAGCTGAAGACCGCAGTGCGTCGCACCCACGAGGCCATCGCCTCGGGCGACAAGACCGCTGCGGAGAAGGCCCTCGGGTCGGCGACCAAGAAGCTCGACAAGGCCGTGAGCAAGGGCGTCATCCACAAGAACCAGGCGGCGAACCGCAAGTCGGCGATCGCCAAGCAGGTCGCATCGCTCTGAGCGACGCACCTCACCCGAGGAAGGCCCGTCCCGATTCCGGGGCGGGCCTTCCTCGTTCACGGAGGGGGCACGCCCTCGGCCGGGTACGAGGCACGAGGCACCCACGCGAGCCGGAACCGCGTGGGTGCGGGCGGCGCGTCAGTCTCCGAACGGTGCGCGGGTGGCGATGACCGTCACGAGCCGCTCGACGGCGAACACGGCGTCCCGGGACGCCCCCTTGACCTCCGCATCGGCGCGCGCGGCCGCCTGGATCGCGCGTTGGAGGGCGGCTTCATCCCACCCGGCAAGGTCGCGTCGGGCACGATCGACCTGCCAGTCCTTCAGTCCCAGGCGAGCCGCCAACGCGCCGGAGGACTCCCGGACGCCGTACACGCGCGCCATCGTGCGCAGCTTCGACGCGATCGCCGCCACGAGCGGCACCGGATCGGCGCCGGAGGCGATCGCGTGCCGCAGGGACACCAGCGCCTCGCCGTAGCGCCCGGCGATCGCCGTGTCGGCGACGGTGAACGCGGACGTCTCCACACGACCGCCGTAGTAGCGCTGCACGGTCTGTTCCGTGATATCGCCGGCCACATCGGAGATCAACTGCTGACACGCGGCGGCCAGCTCGGTCACATCGTCGGCGAACGCCGAGGTCAGCGCGCGGAGCGCGGCGGGCTGGATGCGGCGGCCGGCTGCGGAGAACTCCCCCGCCGCGAAGTCGTATCGGTCCGCATCGCGCTTGATCGCGGGACAGGCCACTTCGACTCCCCCGCCCTGTCCCGACCGGACGGCTTCGAGGAGCTTCTTGCCCCGCACACTCGCGCCGGTGTGGCGCAGGATGACGGTGGCGCCCTCCTGGGGGGCCTGCACGTAGGCCAAGGCCTCACGGAGGAACGCGTCAGAGCACCGCTCGACTCCGCTCACGCGGACCAGCCGCGGCTCGCCGAACAGCGAAGGCGAGGTCATCGCCAGGAGGGCTCCCGCCTCGTAGGAGTCGGCCCGGATATCGGAGACCTCCAAGCTCGCGTCCTCGGCCCGCAAGTAGTCGCGGATGCCGGCGATCGCGCGTTCCGCGCACACCTCCTCCGGCCCGGACACGAGCACGAGCGGTGCCGGTTGCGGCGACCGCCAGGAATGTTGCGGAATGGCCGATTTGGACGCCGCCGGGGAACGACGGCGGGCGGACGGCGACATGGCTCCAGCCTATCCGGCGGGTGGGACAGCGGCGGGTGCGACAGCGGCGGCGTGCTCGCGCCACACCGACAGTTCATCACCCTCCCGCCAGACCGCCACCAGCCCGTGCCGGTCGGTCCGCGCCACGACCCCGCCGTTCCCGCCCACCAGAGCCAGGGCCTCTGCGCGCGGATGCCCGTAGCCGTTGTCGGCGCCGACCGTGACCAGGCCCACGCGCGCGGCGATCCGTTCGTAGAGCACCGCACTCTGGTCGGCGCTGCCATGGTGGGCGACCTTCACCACCTCGAAGCGGCCGGTCACGCGGGGAAGGAGTTGTCGTTGGGGCGCCTCGGAGAGATCCCCCAACAACAGCACGGAGGGGATCGCCCCACCGGAGAAGGCCGTCACGACGCTCGCGTCGTTTCCGGGTGCCACGGTCCGATCCGCGGGCGGCCAGAGCACCTCCCACGCGGCGGGTCCGAGCGCACCCGCCGCCCCGGCGGCGACCTCGTGGACCTCCGCGCCACCGTGCTCGAGCGTCGCGAGGATCGCCGCGTCCTCCGCCGAGCCCACGGGACCGTGGATGACCGTCGCCGTCCGCCCTGCGACCGCGTCCGCCGCGCCGGCGTGATCGTGATCGAAGTGGGTGAGCACGAGGAGGTCGACGCGGTCGACACCGGTGCGCTCCAGACACCTTCCCAGTGCGACGGAGTCGGGTCCCGTGTCGATGAGCGCGACCTGGTCTCCCGCCCGCACGAGGACCGCGTCCCCTTGACCCACGTCGCACGCGACGATCTGCCAGCCCGCCGGGATCGTCATCGGCCCGAGGACGCCCCCGAGTGCCGCGGTCCCGGTCACGACACCGAGGAGGACGGCGACGAGGGCGCGGGACACGCCGCGCACGCGCCGCGGGAGCGGAGCGTCGCCGCGTAGCCCGATCGACAGGCCGACGGCGATCGAAGCCGCCGCCAGGAGCACCGCCCCGCCGGGGCCACCGATCCAGGGCAGCTGATCGCCGGGAAGCGCACCCACCGTCGCGGCCGTCGCGGCGATCCACGCCGCCGGCAACCACGCGAGGGCAGCCAACCCCGAGGCCAGGACGGGCAGGGGCCCGGCCAGGCACGCGGCCAGCCCGAGGACGGTGACCGCAGGTGCCGCCGGCGCGGCCAGAACGTTGGCGGCGACGCCGTAGATCGGGACGACGGGGGTGATCAGGATCAGCAGCGGCCCGCACGCCAGTTGCGCCGCGAGCGGGACGGCCACGACGAGGGCGAGGGGCGCCGGGAGGATCCGGGCGAGCCCGGCCGCCAACGGTCGTGCGAACAGCAGCAGCGACGCGGTGGCCGCCGCCGACAGGGCGAACCCGAGGGAGCCGGCGAGCCAGGGGTCCAGCGCGAGAGCCCCGGCCACCGCCGCCGACAGCACGGCGATCCCCTGGGCGGTGCGGCCCAGAAGCAGCGCGAACATCGCGACCGCGGCCATTCCGGCCGCGCGCACCACGCTCGGCTCGGGCGTGACCAGCAGGACGAATCCGGCGAGCGAGACCATGGCCACGGCGATCCGCACGCCTCGACCGGCTCCGGCGGCCGCCACGAGCCCGAAGGCGATGCCGACCACCAACGCGCAGTTGGCGCCGGACACGGCCGTCAAGTGCGACAGTGATGCCTGCTTCATCGCCTCGTCCAGCGGTTCGGGCACGAGGAGGGTGTCACCGACGGCCAATCCGGGCACCAGCGACGCTCCGTCCGTCGGCAGGCCCGCGACCGCCTCCAACAGGCCACGGCGCAGGTCGCTGGAGACCCGCAGGATTCCCTCGGGCGGGGCAAGCACGTCGACGCCGCCCGAGGCGTGCAGGCGCGCCACCGCACGCTCCCCCGGCGCCGTCGGCTCGGGCATCCCGACCGTGCGGACGGTGGCTCCCGCATCGAGATCGACGAAGGATGCGACGTCGGCGGGTGCGACGATGATCTGGACGGGGACGGCGAGCGGCTCGGAGGCGCCGGCGACGCTGACCGTGACGGCGTCGAACGCGACACGATCGGACCCCCACCGTTCGATCTTCCCCGCGACGACGGCGGTCAGCTCTCCCACGCCGCGTCCCTCGCGGAGGTCGAGGAAACGTTCGCGGGACTCGGATGCCGCCCACACCCCCGATGCCGCCACCAGCGCCGCCAACGCGGCGATCACCGCCACCGCACCGAAGCGCCGCGCATCCGCCCGTCGCCGCAGCGCCGGGTACGCCACGGCGACGACCGCGACAGCGACGGCGCTCGCGGCGACCACCGCGGGTGCCGACTCCGGCCGTGTCGTCACCAGGCCGGCGACGATCCATGTGAGCACGGCCGCCGGAAGGAGCGTCCACGCCCGCCGCATCAGACCACGACCAGATCACGCAGCCCCGCGAGCACCTTCTCGCCGATGCCCGCGACCGCGAGAAGGTCTTCGACGCTGCCGAATCGGCCGTTCTGCTCTCGCCACGCGACGATCCGCGCGCCCAATGCCGGTCCGATGCCCGGCAGCGTCTCGAGGGTCGTCACGTCCGCGGTGTTGAGGTCCACCGGCCCGCCGCCCTCGCCCGCGGACGTGGGCGGCGAAGGGGACTCGCCGATTTCCGGGACGTGGAGTTGCTCGCCGTCGCCGAGAGGCCGCGCCAGGTTCACCGCCGCGGAGTCCCCGTCTCCTGTCAGCCCGCCGGCCGCCGCGATCGCGTCCATCACCCGCGCATCAGGCTCGAGCACGTACAGCCCGGGTTTCGCGACGGCTCCCGAAACATGGATGTACAGTCCGGAAGCAGCGGGTGCAGCCGTGGCGGCGGGTTCGACAGGGACCGGTTCGACGGGGGTCGCCGCCCCACGGATCAACCCGACGGCGACGGTCACCGCGAGGGCGCCGAGCACCAGCGCGACAAGTCCGCCCACGCCCCACCGCCGGGCGGTCGGGGTCTCGGGCGTGCGCGTCACGAGCTCACGCTACGGGCGGCACGAGACCGGCCCCGTACCCGGCGGCACACCGGTGGAGGACTCGCCGCAGACGCCGCCTGGGGAGGATCAGTTCGCGCTGAAGCTGACGACCTTCGGCGCGCGGACGATGGCTCGTGCGATGGTCTTGTCGCCGAGCGCGCGGACGACACGGGCGTCCTCGCGGGCGAGCTTCTCGAGGGCGTCGGGCTCGATGCGAGCCGGCACCTCGAGGGTCGCGCGCACCTTGCCGTTGATCTGCACCACCGCCGTCACCGACTCCTCCACGAGGAGGGTCGGATCCGCGTGCCGCCACGGGACGAGGCCGACGAACGGCTCATACCCGAGCGTCTCCCACATCTCCTCGGCGGTGTGCGGGGCGAACAGGTCGAGGATCATCGCCGTCGCCTCCGCCGCTTCGCGCACGGCCGGGTCTGCAGCGCCGGCGCCGGTGTCGATCACCTTCCGGGTCGCGTTGACCAGTTCCATCAGCCGGGCGACCACGACGTTGAACTTGGTCTGCTCGACCAGGGTCGGGGCGTCCGCGAGCAGACGGTGGGTGATGCGCCGCAGTCCCACGTCGCCGTCCTTCCACACGACGTCGGGGGCGCTGGTGACATCGTGCGCGACCCGCCACGCCCGCGACAGGAACTTCTGGGCGCCGGTGGTCGACACGTCGTTCCAGTCCTTGTCGTCCTCCACCGGCCCGGCGAAGGCGAGCGCGACCCGCAGCGCATCGGCACCGTGCGCGTCCAGTTCGTCCTGGAAGACGACGAGGTTGCCCTTGCTCTTGGACATCTTCGTTCCGCCCAGGATGATCATGCCCTGGTTGATGAGGCTCGAGAACGGCTCGGTGAAATCGACCAGGCCCATGTCGTACAGCACCTTGGTGATGAAACGCGCGTACAGCAGGTGGAGGATGGCGTGCTCGACGCCACCGATGTAGAAGTCCACCGGTGCCCACTTCATCGCCTCTGCGGGCGAGAACGCCTCGTTCGGGTCACCGGGCGAGAGGAACCGCAGGAAGTACCACGAGCTGTCGACGAAGGTGTCCATCGTGTCGGGGTCTCGCCGCGCGGGTCGACCGGTCTCCGGGTCGACCGTCTCCACCCAGTCGGTGGCCGCCCCCAGCGGAGAGGTGCCCTTCGGAGCGAGGTCCAGCCCGGCCGCATCCGGCAGGGTCAACGGCAGCTGGTCCTCGGGGACCGGCACGATTCGGCCGTCATCGGTGTGGATCATCGGGATGGGCGTGCCCCAGAACCGCTGGCGCGAGATGAGCCAGTCGCGCAGACGGTAGGACTTCGATGCACGCCCCGCGCCCTTGGCCTCGAGTTCCTCGATCATGCGTGCGATCGCGTTGCGCTTGGACAGGCCGTCCAGCGAGCCGGAATTGATCATCCGCCCCTCACCGGCCAGCGCCACGCCGGTGCGCGCCGGGTCGAGATCGTCCAACGACGGATCGTCGGCGAGCGGGTCGACGGGGTTGCCCTCCTCGTCGAGGTCGATCACCGGGATGGCGCCGGTGATGGGCGCGGTGGTGTCGACGACGACCTTGACCGGCAGGTCGAATGCGCGGGCGAAGTCGAGGTCGCGCTGGTCGTGGGCGGGAACGGCCATGACGGCGCCGTGTCCGTAGTCGGCCAGGACGTAGTCCGCCGCCCACACCGGCAACCGCTCACCGTTTGCGGGGTTGATCGCGTAGCGCTCCAAGAACACACCGGTCTTGGGACGGTCGGTCGACTGCCGCTCGATCTCGGTCTGGCGTCCCACCGACTCCAGGTATTCCGCGAACCTCTCCTGCACCTGCTTGGAGGCCCCGGCGGCCAGCTCGGCGGCCAGGTCACTCTCGGGCGCGACCACGAAGAAGGTGGCGCCGTGGAGCGTGTCGGGGCGCGTGGAGAACACCGTCACCTTCTCGTCGCGTCCCTCGATCTCGAAGTCGATGTCGGCGCCGACCGAGCGGCCGATCCAGTTGCGCTGCATCCGGATGACCTTCTGCGGCCAGCGTCCCTCAAGCTGGTTGAGGTCGTCCAGCAGGCGGTCGGCGTAGTCGGTGATCTTGAAGTACCACTGCTCGAGCTTCTTCTTCACCACGACGGCGCCGCTGCGCTCGGAGGTGCCGTCGGGCAGCACCTGCTCGTTGGCGAGCACGGTCTGGTCGACCGGATCCCAGTTCACCGAAGCGTCCTTGCGGTAGGCGAGCCCCCGCTCGTGCAGACGCTGGAACAGCCACTGGTTCCACTGGTAGTAGTCGGGGTCGCTCGTGTGCAGGACCCGGTTCCAGTCGAAGGACACCCCGTAGGAACGGAAGCCCGTCTTCTGCTGGGCGATGTTGTCGTAGGTCCACTCGCGCGGGTCCGCCCCCCGCTTGATCGCCGCGTTCTCGGCGGGAAGGCCGAAGGAGTCCCATCCGATCGGGTTGAGCACGTTGTACCCACGATGACGCCAGAAGCGGGCCACGATGTCGGAGTACAGGTAGTTCTCGGCGTGACCCATGTGCAGATCGCCCGACGGGTACGGGAACATCGCCAGCACGTACTTGCGAGGACGGGTGTCCTCGGGGCCGCCCGCCTTGAACGGATCGGCCTGTTCCCAACGCTGCTGCCACTTGCGCTCGACGGCGTGCGCGTCGAAGCCGCCTCCGTCGTGGGAAGCGGCGCTGTCGGGGGTGGAGTTCTGTGACACGTGGGGAACCAATCGAGGAGTACCGGGGCGCGCGGAAGGCGTCTTTCAGGTTACCTGAGTCTCACGCGGGCCCCGCCCGCCGCCATGCCTCCGGGAGTTCGGCACCCACGGCGGCCAACGGCGCACGCGCCTTGACCGCGACCTCGGCCACCTCGGCCTCGGGGACGGACCTCCAGGTGATCCCGCCGCCCGCCCCGACCACCGCTCGGTGCGGCTCCACGAGCACCGAGCGGATCACCATCGCGAGGTCGGCCGCCCCGTTCTCACCGACCCATCCGAAGCAGCCCGCGAAGACCCCGCGGGGACCTCGTTCGAGCCCGTGGAGGATGGTCATCGCCGACACCTTCGGCGCCCCGGTCATGCTCCCCGCGGGGAATGTCGCGGCCAGGACGTCGGTGGTGGACACCCCGACGCGGAGCCGTCCGGTGACCGTGCTCACAAGCTGGTGCACCGCCGGGTAGGACTCGACGGCGAGCAGGCGCGGAACGCGTACCGAGCCCGGTCGGCATACGCGCGAGAGGTCGTTGCGCATCAGATCGACGATCATCACGTTCTCCGCGCGCTCTTTCGCGCTGGCTCGCAGTTCGTCGGCGGCGGCCCGGTCCGCCACGGGATCGCCGTGGCGCGGGCGGGTTCCCTTGATCGGGTGGGTGGCGACCCGTCCCCGGTCGATCTCGAGGAAGCGCTCGGGGCTCGCGCTGGCCAACGCGACCTCGCCGGAACGGATGAGGCCCGCGTGGTGCGAACCGGTCGCCGCCCGTAGCCGCCGGAAGACCGCGACGGCGTCCGCCCGCGTGGCGACCTCGAAGCGCGTGGTCAGGCACAGCTGGTAGGCCTCGCCTTCCCGGATCGCCCGCCGACACGCGGCGATCGCCCGCACGTAGGCGTCGGGCCGGTGCCGGGCGACCGCCTCGAGTCGCGGCGCCGGCGCGACCGGGGGCGCGACGGCCACCCGCGCGACCGCCGCCATGAGGGCGTCGATCCGTGTCGGCGCGGCGATGAGCACGACGGCCTCTCGGGCGTGGTCGAAGCCGATGCACCAGTCCACGCGCATCCCCCGTGCGCCCGGTGCCTCGATGTGGGCGGGGACTCCGGCGCCCCGGGCGGCGGAGTCGTAGTCCATCCATCCGACCCATCCGCCGACGGTCGGACCGGATGCGGAGCCTGCCCCCGGGTGGATGTGCACCCGCGGCGGAGCGTCGTGGTCGCGCCCCGGCAGGCCGGCCCCGACCCATGACCACCCCTGGACGGCGTCGTCCCCGGCGTCGAGCCAGAACGAATTCTCCGCGTCGCCGCACAACGCGACGTAGACGTCCTCCGGGTCGACCCACTCGGGGTATTCGACGCGGACCGACGGGGATTTCACACCTCCAGGCTAGGCCGCGCACGTAATCTCGATGGGGTGAACGACCTGCTCACCTGGATCCTCGACGCTGTGCAGTCGGTCGATCCGGTGTTGCGCACCGCCCTCGCGGGGCTGGCGATCATGTTGGAGACGAGTGTCCTCATCGGCTTGATCGTCCCCGGCGACACCATCGTGATCGTCGCCGGCACCGCGGTCTCCACCGTGTGGGAGGGCGTGATCCTGGGGGTCGTCGTCGTGATCGGAGCCCTCATCGGCGAGAGCATCGGCTTTGCTCTGGGACGCTTCCTCGGCCCCCGCATCCGCCACTCACGTGTGGGCCGTCGGATCGGCGAGGCCAACTGGGTGCGATCGGAGCGCTATCTGGAACGGCGTGGCGGACCGGCGATCTTCCTGTCCCGGTTCCTGCCCGTCCTGCACTCCCTCGTGCCACTGACGGTCGGGATGAGCGGCTATCGCTACACCCGTTTCCTGGCCTGGACCACTCCCGCGTGCATCGTGTGGTCGGCGCTGTACGTGTCGGTGTCCTCCGCGGCGGCCGGCACGTATCGGGAGCTCGCCGACCAGCTCCACTACGCCGGGTACATCTTCGTGGGCGTCATCGTGGTCTTCCTCGTCCTCGTCGTGGTGACCAAGAAGATCATCGAACGCGCGGAGCGGAAGCACCTCGTCGACGACGGCACATCCACGACGGCCCTCCACCGCCGCTCCGCCGTGGAAGACTGAGAGGCATGGTCGCCCCCACCGAGGAACCCGCACGCCCGAAAGTGCTGTGGCTGGCCCGGTGGGAACGCCGTTTCCACGCCTGGCGCGAGCGTCGGGCACGCAAGCGCGGACTGACCCCGACCGTCACACCGTTCCCGGGATACGGCAGCACCGAATGGGTGCGCGTCCTCGGACGGGTGCTGATCGTGCCGCCGCCGTCGTCGCGCAACGGCGGGGAGTACGGCGGCGTGCGCGGTTGGCGAAGCTTCGTCGCCGTCCCGATCGGGTTCGCGCAGGTGACCGTGACCATCGCCGGTGTCGCCCACGATGTCGTCGCCGACCGCGGCGGGGTCATCGACACCGTGTTGCCGGCCGGGTTGGAACCGGGCTGGCAGACGTTCACCATGTCCGTCGAAGGCGGCGCGCCCGTCGAGACGCGCGCGTTCATCGTCGCCCCCGACGTCCGCTTCGGCATCGTCTCGGACGTCGACGACACCGTGATGGTCACCGCGTTGCCCCGTCCCCTTCTGGCGGCGTGGAATTCCTTCGTGGTCGACGAGCACGCTCGCCAACCCGTGGCCGGCATGGCCGTGCTTTTGGAGACCCTGGTGCGCGATCGTCCCGGTACCCCCGTGATCTACCTGTCGACCGGGGCCTGGAACATCGCGCCGACCCTGACACGGTTCCTCCGACGTCACCTCTATCCGGCGGGCGCGACGCTGCTGACCGACTGGGGGCCCACGCACGACCGCTGGTTCCGCAGCGGGCAGCTGCACAAAGAGGCCAACCTCCGCAGACTCGCGGCCGAGTTCCCGGACATCACCTGGCTCCTGGTCGGTGACGACGGCCAGCACGACGACGAGATCTACACCACCTTCGCCAGCGAGCATCCCGACAACGTCGCCGCCGTGGCCATCCGACGGTTGTCCCCCGCTGAGGCGGTCCTGGCCGGGGGGCGCACCGCCGTGAACGACCACACCGCCGCGTCCGTGCCCTGGGTCACCGCCTCGCACGGCGAAGGCCTGCTGCGGCGGCTGCGGGAAGAAGGTGTGGTCGACGCCTGAACCGTGCCGACTTCCGCACGTAGGCTGGTGAACATGTGTGGAAGGTTCGTCGTCGCCAACGTGGGCTCCGAGCTGGTCGGTGTGTTGCGCGTCGATGTGGAAGGCGAGGACCTGCCCGCCCCGTCCTACAACATCGCCCCCACCGATCCGGCCGCCGTCGTGCTCGATTCCGTGAAGACCGAGCCGCCGACGCGCCGTCTCGCCCGTGCACGGTGGGGCCTGGTCCCCGGTTGGGCCAAGGACCCCTCGATCGGTGCCCGCGCGTTCAACGCGCGGTCGGAAGAGCTCGAGGACAAGCCGATGTTCCGCAACGCCCTCCACAAGCGTCGCGCGGTCGTGCCCGTTTCGGGGTACTACGAGTGGCAGAAGACGGCCGACGGGAAGATCCCCCACTACATCCATCCTGTCGACGACGCCCCGCTGTTCTTCGCCGGCCTGTACGAGTGGTGGCGCGATCCCCGCAAAGCCGACGACGATCCGGGCCGGTGGATGCTTAGCTTCACCATCCTCACCCGCGACGCATTCGGACCCCTCGGCTCGATCCACGACCGGATGCCCGTGTTCGTCGACCCGGACCACGCGGACGCGTGGCTCGACCCGACGACCGAGAACGTCCGCGACGTGCTCGACGCCGCCGTCGACGCCGCTCCCGCGGTCGCCGGGACGTTGGAGCTACGCCCCGTGTCGACCGCGGTGGGCAACGTCCGCAACAATCGGCCCGATCTGCTCGATCCGGTCCCGTCGTGACCACCCACACCGTCCTCCGGGCCGAACAGTGGCGCGAGCACGAGGCCCGGCACGTCGCGCTCGCCGACGAGCTGACCGCGACGCACCGGGCGCGGGCGGCCCGCCGCCGCACCCATCCGGTCGAAGACTTCCTGTTCACGTACTACTCGTACAAGCCGTCCGTCCTGCGCCGATGGCACCCCGGCGCAGGCGTCGTGCTCGAGGGCGCGGCGTCGACCCGACGCGCCCAGTGGCGCGGATACGTACCGACCGAACCGGCGGGCGCATTGGTCGTCGATGCCGAGGCCTACCGTGCCACACGGGGCACGATGCTCGCGAACGTCGTCCGGATCCTGGAGTCCACCGCCTCCCGCGCCCCCGCGTTCGGTTGCTTCGGGATGCACGAGTGGGCGATGGTCTACCGGACACCGCGACCCCGACACGACCTCCCCCTGCGCCTCGGCGCGTCCGGTACCGACGCGGTCGTGGAAGGCCACGACCTGCGCTGTACGCACTTCGACGCGTTCCGCTTCTTCACTCCGGATGCGGCACCACGCAATCGCGAGGTGCTCTCACGCGACGATCAGGCCGAGCGCGAGCAGCCGGGCTGTCTGCACGCCGGCATGGATCTCTACAAGTGGGCTGTCAAAGGCGGCCCCCTCGTTCCCGGCGACCTGTTGCTGGACACGTTCCACCATGCCCGGGCCATCCGCACGCTCGACATGCAGGCCTCGCCCTACGATCTCCGGGACTGGGGATACCCGCCCGTCGCGGTCGAGACCGCCGAGGGCAAAGCGGAGTACATCAGACGCCAGCGGGCGTTCGCCGAGACCGGCGCGGCTCTCCGGGAGCGCCTGATCGCCGCGCTCACGTCCTGAGCGGGCGTCTCATCGCACCCCCGCGCACTCCTGACAGGGGACGAGTGCCGTGTCCGCCGACGCCAACCGCAGGGCGGTCACGCGCTCGGCCGCCTCAGTCAGGCGGTCGACGGGAAGCGTGCCCTCGTCGACGGCGGCGACGATCCCGTCGACCATCCGCTCGGCGCTGCCCGCGTCGCTGTACAGCACGGTGAGCACGAGATCATTGCCCGCCACCAGCGCGGCCACGCCGTTCGCGACGGGGTCCGCGTACGTCGGGATACCGGAGGCCTGCAGCATCCCGAGGTCGTCGGTGACCGCGACCCCGTCGAAGCCGAGCTCCTCCCGCGCGATGCGGTGCCACTCCGGCGAGAGGGACGCCGGCGCGTCGTCGACTGCCGTGTAGGTGAGGTGTCCGAACATCAACAGCGGCGCTCCGGCGTCGATGCCCGCCACGAACGGGGGCGCGTGGGTTGTCGCCCACTCGTCGTACGGCATTTCGGTCGTCGGGATGCCGGCGTGCGAATCTCCCGCGGCGGCGCCGTGCCCCGGGAAGTGCTTCAACGTCGACGCGGAAAGGCCGTGCTCTGCGCGGACGGCGGCCGCGACGTGATCGGCCGCCGTCGCCGGGTCGGCGCCGAGCGCGCGGCGGTAGATGAACATCCCGCGGTCCGCGGTCACATCGGCGACGATGCCGAAGTTCACGTTGAGGCCGCCGCGGTCCACCAGCGACGCACGCCCCGCGAAGGCGTCCGCCACGTCGGGAGCAGAGGCCTCCTTCAGCACGGGAGCTGCGGGGAAGTCGTCCCAGGGGAGCCGTGACACGTCACCGCCCTCCTGATCGATCGCCAGCAGGGGCGGGAGTTCCTCGTCGACCGTCAGAGCGGCGGCCACCTCACGGAGCGCCGCCTCGTCGGCGGGCACGTTGGCGCCCATGAGGATGAACCCGCCGATCGCGTCTGTCTGCATGTACTCCCGCAACGCCTCGGTGTCCGTGGTCGGAAGATGGCCCATCACCACGCTCGCCGCACGCTCGCGGAGCGTCATCGTCTCGACGAGCGCGGCTGCCGCGTCCTGCAGGTCGCGCTCCCCCGCGGCCACCACGGTCACTGGAGCTCCATCCGGGCCCGAGGACAGGTTCCCCCGCGCCGATGCCGTCGCAGCCGACGTGACGCCGACGACCAGCGCGGCACTCAGCACGGTCGCGACGGCGGTGCGGAGGAGATGGGACACGTGACCACCGTACGCGAGGGCCCCATCGGGGAACGGGAAAAGCCCCCGGTCTCCCGGGGGCTTTCTGTGTGGACCTGAGGGGACTCGAACCCCTGACCCCCTGCATGCCATGCAGGTGCGCTACCAGCTGCGCCACAGGCCCAGATCGTCTTCCGCTCTCGCGGGCAACTCGACAAGCTTACAACACGATCTGCCCGAGTCCGAATTCGGACGCACACCCGGGCGTGGCGTCCGACGGCGTCGGATCAGTCCGCCGAGCGCGCACCGGCGAGCTCGATCGGAACGACCGGGCAGTCCTTCCACAGACGTTCGAGCCCGTAGTAGGACCGCTCCTCCTCGTGGAAGATATGGGCGACGAGATCACCGAAGTCGAGCAGAATCCACCGCGACTCCTGGCGCCCCTCGCGCCGCAGCCGCTTGTGCCCGACCTCGAGCAGCTTCTCTTCGATCTCGTCGGCGATCGCCGCCACGTTGCGCTCACTGCGCCCCGTGACGACGAGGAAGACGTCGACCAGCGGAAGCGGCTCCGAGACGTCGAGTGCGACGAGGTCTTCGCCGCCGGTCGCATCCGCCGCCGCCGCCGCGACCTGGAGCATCTCGCGCGACTGCTCGGTGGCCGGCATCAGATGGTCCCCGTCGCGAAGGCGATGATCAGCACGCCGACCAGCGCGAGCGCCAGGACCCCCGCCGTGATGGCCAGGGTCAGCATCAGCCGACCGCCCTTCTCCGGAGCCGGGGGCTTGATCACGTCGCCCGGGGTCTTGTGGGTGCTGATCGCCGCACTCGCCGCGATCGGGGTCGGCGACGAGTGGGCGGGGAGCTCACCGTCGACGAGGACGGCGTCGACCTCTTTGCCGTCGGCGGCGCCCTTCGCATGCCCGGTCGATCCGTACCCCTCGGGCAGGTCGTACGAGCCGGTCAGGATGACCTCGCCCGTGGAGGCGACCGGCGACGCGAGCGTCGACGGGGTCTGGGACATGATCAGCGCGTTCGGAGTGCTGATCGATCCGCTCGAGGAGCGGGTGAGGAGCTGGTCGAACGAAGCCGGCTCCCCTGCCGCCTCCGCGGTCCCACCGGCCAGCAGTCCTGCGCCGAGTGCGGGGTTGACCACGGGGCGCTCTTCGGTCTCCGCTTCGCGCTCCGCCTCGTCGGCCGCCGCCGCGAGGGCTTCGGCGCCGTCGATGGTCTGCTCGCCGGCGCCGTCCGAGGTCGGCGCGGGACCCGTCTCGGGGTGTTCCTCGGGCGGTGCCGCCACGGGGGCGTCGTCTTCACCGGTCGACGCGGGTCCGGCCGCGGCCGAGGCCTCGGCGGCGTGCTTCGCGGCCACCTCCGGGGTGATCACCGGCACCGACGCGGTGCGGATCTTCTCCTGCTGGCGGGCCTGCCGTCGCGTCAGGGGCGCCTCGCCGAGGTTGACGCTGGCGTCGGGCGCGGGGGCGGGTGCGACCTGCGCGGGCGGCGCCGGTCTCGGCGTGCGCGGAGCGGGCGGCGTGGCGGGCGCTGTGTGCTCGGAGGCGACCTCCTCGGACTCAGGGGCGGCATCGGTGTCGGCGTCCGGGGGTGTCACGACGGGCGTCGAGCCGGTGTTGCGGATCTCACGCAGCTGACGGCGTGTCAGCGGCTTGTCCGCGGGGTGCTCGGGTGTGCTCATTCCATGCTCCGGTAGAGGTGATGCTTCGCAATGTATTGGACAACCCCGTCAGGCACGAGGTACCACACCGGGTGACCCCGATGAACGCGGTCTCGACAGTCCGTCGAGGAGATCGACAGGGCGGGGATCTCCAGTTGGCTGACGTTCTCGGTCGGCAATCCCTCCGTGCTCAGCACGTGGCCGGGACGCGACACCGCGACGAAGTGGGCGAGTTGCCACAGTTCATCATGATCGCGCCAACTGAGAATCTGCGCCACCGCATCGGCACCGCTGATGAAGAACAGCTCCGCATCCGGGCGGTCCCGCCGGAGATCCTTCAGCGTGTCGATCGTGTACGTCGGGCCGGCACGGTCGATGTCGACGCGGCTGACGGTGAAACGGGGATTGGATGCCGTGGCGATGACCGTCATCAGGTAGCGGTGCTCGCTGGGGGTGACGCTCTGTTTCTGCCAGGGGCGCCCGGTGGGGACGAAGACGACCTCATCCAGGTCGAAGGACTGCGCCACTTCACTCGCCGCCACGAGGTGACCGTGGTGGATGGGATCGAAGGTCCCACCCATCACCCCGATCCGGGGGGCTCGCGCCGTGGACATGCAGCGGGCCTAGTGCCCGTGTCCCGCCTTCTGCACGTCGTTCGCGTGGGCCTTCGCGTAGGCCTCCGCCTTGTGGGAGTGGCGGTTGGCCACGTTGCGGTACGACGCCGTCACGAGGGCCAGCAGACCGAAGACGGCCAGGGCCACCGCGCCGTACCAGAAGGTCTCGAGCGCCACGTTCCCGTGATGCTCGGTCTCTTCCGCCGCGAGGAGGAGGATCTCAGCCAGTGTCATTCGTGCTCCGTTCCGGGTCGGACCGGACAGCCCGGTCGCCGTCCAGTCTATTTGGGATCAGCTGCGGACGTGGCCCGCGCCTCGCCCGATCCACTTGATGCTCGTCAGTTCCGGCAGCCCCATCGGGCCGCGCGCGTGGAGTTTCTGCGTCGAGATGCCGACCTCGGCACCGAAGCCGAACTCACCGCCGTCGGTGAAACGCGTCGAGGCGTTGTGCAGGACCGCCGCCGAGTCCACCTCCGCGAGGAAGCGCTCCGCGTTCGCGACGTCTTCGGTGATGATCGACTCTGTGTGGTGCGTGGAGTAGGTGCGGATGTGCGCCAGGGCCGCGTCGAGATCGTCGACGACACGCATCGACAGGTCGAGGCTGAGGTGTTCTGTCGCCCAGTCCTCGTCGGTCGCGGCTACCACGCGCGGGGAAAGCGCGCGGATCGCCTCGTCGCCGTGCACGGTCACGCCGGCGTCCTCGAGCGCGTCGAGCAGGTCGGGAACCAGTCCCAGCGCGTCCCGATGGACCAGCACCGTCTCGACGGCGTTGCACACACTCGGACGCTGTGCCTTCGCGTTGACGACGATCTCCCGCGCCCAATCGGGGCGCGCGGAGGCGTCGATGACGATGTGGACGACCCCGGCCCCGGTCTCGATGACCGGCACGGTCGATTCGGTCACGACCGTCTCGATCAGCTGCGCGCTCCCCCGTGGGACCAAGAGGTCGATCAGGCCCCGCGCGGTCATCAGCTCTCGGGCGCCCTCCCGTCCGAACGCGTCGATGGTCTGGATCGCTTCCGGGTCGATACCCACCTCGTCGAGGGCGCCCCGCATGGCCGCGACCAGCGCGGCGTTGGTAGCCTCGGCCGCCGTCCCGCCACGCAAGACCACCGCGTTGCCGGAGCGCAACGCGAGGGCGGCGATGTCGACCGTCACATTCGGGCGGGCCTCGTAGATGGCCCCGATGACGCCGAACGGTACCGAGACCTTGGTCAGTTCGATCCCGCCACCGATCGTGCGGGTCTCAAGCACGCGACCGACCGGGTCCGGGAGGGCGGCGACGTCACGCACCGCCGAGGCGAGCGCGGCGACCCGCGGTGCGTCCAGGCGGAGACGGTCGCGCAGTCCCTCGGCCAGTCCGTGGCGGACGCCACGGTCGAGGTCTTCGGCATTGGCGGCGACGATCTCATCCGCGGCGCCGTCGATCGCGTCGGCGATGGCGTACAGGGCGCGGGCCTTGGTCGCATCGTCGAGAAGGCCGACGCCACGGCCTGCTTCCTTCGCCAGCCGCATGCGCCCCCGCGCGGAGGTCTCCGTCACGATCGTCATCATCCCAGCCTACTGACTCGACGCCGCACGCACCGTCCCGGTGGCGATCGTCGCCTCCGCGGACGGGTCGGGCTCGAACCAGGTTCCGACCGTTCGCCCTTCGAGGGCCTCGGAGACGAGATCCGCACTGGTGACGAGCACGCCGATGCCCGCCGACGAGGCGAGCTTCGCCGCGGAGGCCTTGGTCGCCGCGCCGCCCGTTCCGACACTGTTGACCACCGTGGCGCCGAACTCGAACTCGTCGAGGTCGTCACCCCATGCGACCCGATCGATCGGCTGCGCGCCCGGTTCACTCGGGGGTCGGGTGTAGAGACACTCGATGTCGCTGAGCAGCACGAGCGCATCGGCGCCGAGCAGCCGTGCCACGAGTGCGGCGAGCCGGTCGTTGTCGCCGAAACGGATCTCGTGTGTGGCGACGGTGTCGTTCTCGTTCACGATCGGGAGGATGCGCAGCCCCAGGAGTCGTTCCATGGCGCGCCGTGCGTTGGAGCGCGGTGTCGCATGCTCCAGGTCGCCCGCCGTCAGAAGCACCTGGCCGGCCACGACGCCGAAGGGACGCAGCGCGTCCTGGTATCGGTAGATGAGCACGTTCTGCCCGACCGCCGCCGCGGCTTGTTGGGTGGCGAGGTCGGAGGGACGCTCGTCCAGCGCGAGGTACGGCATGCCGGTGGCGATCGCCCCCGACGAGACCAGCACGACTTCCGTGCCCCGGGCGTGGGCCTGTGCCAGCGCGTGGACGATCGGCGCGATCTTGTCGCGGTTCTCACCGCTGATCGACGAGGATCCGACCTTCACCACGACACGGCGGGCACCGGCCAGGTCGCCGCGATCGACGATGCTCACGCCTCGTCCTCCTCGTCCCACCCCGCGGTGGCGAGGCGCTCGGCCTCCAGATCGGCGCGGGCTTCGGCTTTGGCGTCCATCCGTTCGCGATACCGTTCGCGGCGCTCGGAGGTCGTCCGCCGCGAACTCGGATCGACACGCGGGTCGGTCCCGCGGGGCGCCGTCATCAGTTCGGCGGCCGAGCTGAGGGAGGGCTGCCAGTCGAACACGACGCCGTCGCCGCCGCCGATGACCACCGTCGCCCCCGGTGTCGCGCCGGCGCGGAACAACTCATCCTCGACACCGAGCTTGTCGAGTCGGTCCGCGAGGAATCCGACCGCCTCCTCGTTGCGGAAGTCGGTCTGCTGAACCCAGCGTTCCGGTTTGGCACCGAGGATGCGATACAGGTTGCCGTAGGTACCGCCCTCGACACGCACGGTGAACTCCTTCTCGGAACCGCGCGGGCGGATGACCACCCGCTCCTGCGGCCCGTCGTCGACCTGGGCGGCACGATGCTCCGCGATGATCTCCCCCAGTGCGAAGGTCAGTTCACGCAGTCCCGCACGCGCGACTGTCGAGATGTCGAACACCGTGAATCCGCGGGCCTCGAGCTCCGGGCGCACCAGATCCGCAAGGTCTTTCGCCTCGGGCACGTCGAGCTTGTTCAGCGCGACAAGCTGCGGGCGCTCGATCAGCGGCACCTGCCCTTCGGTGACCGGGTACGCGGCCAGTTCGGCGAGGATCACGTCGAGGTCACTCAGGGGGTCACGGCCCGGATCCAGGGTCGCGCAGTCCAAGACGTGGACCAGCGCGGTGCACCGCTCGACGTGGCGGAGGAACTCCAACCCCAGTCCACGGCCTTCACTGGCACCCTCGATGAGGCCGGGCACGTCGGCGACCGTGAAGCGGATGTCCCCCGCCTGCACGACGCCGAGGTTCGGATGGAGGGTGGTGAAGGGGTAGTCGGCGATCTTGGGACGCGCGGCCGAGACGGCCGCGATCAGGCTCGACTTCCCGGCCGACGGGAAGCCCACCAACGCGACGTCGGCGACGGTCTTCAGCTCGAGGACGACGTCGCCTTCCCAGCCGAGCGTGCCCAGCAGCGCGAAACCCGGCGCCTTGCGCTTCGGGGACGCCAGCGCGGCGTTGCCCAGTCCGCCGAGTCCGCCCGGGGCGACGACGAAGCGCATGCCCGGGTGGATCATGTCGACGAGGGTCTCACCGTCCGGTGACTTCACGACCGTCCCCACCGGGACGGGCAGCTCGCGATGCTCTCCCGCCGCGCCGGAACGGTTGTCGCCCATCCCGAAGCCGCCGTTGTCGGCGGTGCGGTGCGGTGAGTGGTGGTACGACAGCAACGTCGTCTCCTGCGGATCGGCGACGAGGACGATGTCGCCCCCGTTTCCGCCGTTGCCGCCATCGGGGCCCGCGAGCGGCTTGAACTTCTCGCGACGGACCGAGACGCAGCCGTTGCCGCCCTTTCCTGCGCGCAGGTGAAGGGTCACCCGATCGACGAAGGTGACCATGTTTCTCCCCTTAAGGATCTGGATACAGATGAGGGGCGAGCCGAAGCCCGCCCCTCATCGAAGACTTCTCGCGAGCCTCGGATCACTCCGCCGCTGCGACGATGTTGACGACCTTGCGGCCGCCCTTGTTGCCGAACTCCACCGAGCCGCCGGCCAGGGCGAACAGCGTGTCGTCGCCACCGCGGCCCACGTTGGCGCCGGGGTGGAAGTGGGTGCCGCGCTGGCGGACGATGATCTCGCCGGCGTTGACGACCTGGCCACCGAAGCGCTTCACGCCGAGGCGCTGTGCGTTGGAGTCACGACCGTTTCGGGTGGAGCTTGCGCCCTTCTTGTGTGCCATCTCAGCTTCTCTTCCTGGAGTTACTTGATGCCGGTGATCTTGAGGCGCGTGAGGTCCTGACGGTGCCCCTGACGCTTCTTGTAGCCGGTCTTGTTCTTGAACTTCTGGATCACGATCTTCGGACCGCGCTCCTCGCCGACGACCTCGGCGGTCACGGAGACCTTCGCCAGCTTGTCGGCGTCGGTCGTGACGGCGTCGCCGTCGACGAACAGGACGGCCGGGAGGGTGACCTCGTCGCCGATCTCCGCGGCGAGACGATCGAGAACGACGATCGAGCCGACCTCGACCTTCTCCTGCCGGCCACCGGCGCGCACAACTGCGTAAACCACTTCACACCTTGTTTCGTCTTGGGGAGCGTTCGGCTCCAGTTGTCTTGAAAGACGGGTAACGGTGCGGAAGCCATGCTCTCGGCGTGTCGCCATGAGGCTGCGGCACGCAACGCACCAAAGGGAAACTTTACCGTATGCCCGACCCCCGCGCAAAGCGACCCCGCCGCGGCGCGTCGTAGGATCGTGGTCATGGCCATCCTGATCGACGACCCGCGATGGCCCGCCCATGGTCGCCTGTGGTCACACCTGGTCAGCGACACGAGCCTCGACGAGTTGCACCGGTTCGCCGCCGAACACGGGATCCCCCGCCGCGGCTTCGACCGTGACCACTACGACGTCCCCGATGTGTCGTACGACGACCTCGTGGCCGCGGGGGCCGTGCCCGTCGACGGGCACGAACTCGTACGGCGGCTCATCGCATCGGGACTGCGGGTGACCGCCCGCGAACGCCGGGGCCGATAGCCCCCGCACACGGGCGGTCGCGCGCAGTCAGTCGTCGGTGGGCGTCTCCGGCGTGACGGTACTCACCGGGGTCCCCGTGAGGGCCGCCGTGGTCACCCGTCGACGGCCCCGCCCCTGGCCGGGTGCCTTGGGTTCGGGAAGCGCCTCGAGGACGGAATCCAGCAGGACGTCCTTGTCGGTACGGGGGCCCCGTGCACCCTCGGACTTCTTTCGCCGCGACTTCTTGGGCCGTTCGGACGGTTCGGCCCGCCCAGCGCCCTCGGCGCCCTCGGCGTTCTTCGGGGCGGGCTGACCGTTCTTGGGCTCAGGCAGCACGACGTCGACCTGCACGTCGCCGGACGCCGCCTCCTCGGCTTGGGAGGGATGGATCGTCGACGCGGCGATCTGTGCAAGCGCCGACTTGACCCCTTCGGTGATCGTGTGGGTGCCGCCGGCCGGGGCGCTGTTCGATGCGCCGCCGCCGTTGGAGGACCCCCCGTTGTTGTTGTTCTGGCGCTGGCGCCGACCACCGGAGGAAGATCCCGCCGACCGGTGCTTGACGACGGGGTCGTGGTGCACGATCACGCCACGTCCGGCACAGACCTCGCACGCCTCGCTGAAGGTCTCGAGCAACCCGAGCCCCAGCTTCTTGCGGGTCATCTGCACGAGGCCGAGCGAAGTCACCTCGGCGACCTGATGCTTGGTGCGGTCACGGCTCAGACATTCCACGAGCCGACGCAGCACGAGATCCCGATTGGACTCGAGGACCATGTCGATGAAGTCCACCACGATGATCCCGCCGATGTCGCGCAGCCGCAGTTGACGCACGATCTCTTCGGCCGCCTCGAGGTTGTTCTTGGTGACGGTCTCTTCGAGGTTCCCACCGGAACCGACGAACTTGCCGGTGTTGACGTCGACGACGGTCATCGCTTCGGTGCGGTCGATCACGAGGGAACCACCCGAGGGCAACCACACCTTGCGGTCCAGCGCCTTCTCGATCTGTTCGGTGATCCGGAACTTGTCGAACGGGTCACGTTCGCCGTCGTACGCCTCGACACGTTCGAGCAGATCGGGCGCGACACCCTCGAGGTACGCGGTGATCGTCTGGTGCGCGTCCTCGCCCTGGATGAGCATCTTCGAGAAATCCTCGTTGAAGACATCGCGGACGATCTTCACGAGCAGGTCGGGCTCGGAGTGCAGCAGCGCCGGGGCCTGCTGCGACTGGACCTGGCGACCGATGTGCTCCCACTGCGTGGTGAGACGGTTGACGTCGCGGGTGAGCTGCTCCTCGGTCGCCCCTTCCGCAGCCGTGCGGACGATGACGCCGGAGGATTCGGGGAGGACCTCTTTGAGGATCTTCTTCAGGCGGGCGCGCTCGGTGTCGGGGAGCTTGCGCGAGATGCCGTTCATCGCGCCGCCCGGCACGTAGACCAGATAGCGGCCCGGCAACGAGATCTGGCTCGTCAGACGCGCGCCCTTGTGGCCCACCGGGTCCTTCGTGACCTGCACGAGCACTTTGTCACCCGACTTGAGCGCCAGCTCGATACGGCGGGGCTGATTGCCCGTCTCGACCGCGTCCCAGTCGACTTCACCGGAGTACAGCACCGCGTTGCGTCCGCGACCGATGTCGACGAACGCCGCCTCCATGCTGGGGAGCACGTTCTGCACGCGCCCGAGGTAGACGTTGCCGATGAGCGAGGAGTCCTGGTTGCGGGCGACATAGTGCTCGACGAGGACGTCGTCCTCGAGCACCGCGATCTGCACGCGCCCGTTCTTCGAACGCACGACCATCACACGGTCCACCGCTTCGCGGCGCGCGAGGAATTCGGCCTCGGTGACCACCGCGCGTCGTCGTCCCGCCTCGCGGCCGTCGCGACGACGTTGTTTCTTCGCTTCGAGCCGCGTGGACCCCTTGATCCGCTGGGGTTCGTTGACCACTTCGACGGCTCGCTTGCGACCGGACGATCGCGGCGCCTCGTCGTTCGGGGCGTCGTTCTTCTCGCCCTGACCTCCCGAACCCCCGCGTCGGCGTCCCCGGCGACGCGAACCGCCCGAGGACTGCTCGCGATCCGGCTCCGGCTCACTCTCATCCCGCGCCGGAAGCACCGTGATCTCGGGCGCATAGAAGTGGAGCTGGGTGGACACCGCGGAAACAAACCGCTCCGGCAGAAGGCCGAGACTGACTGCCGTCGGCTTCTCCGGCTCAGCGGGCTTCTCCGGCTCCGCCGTTTCCTCCGGCTCAGCGGGCTTCTCCACCCCGGCCGTTTCCTCCGGCTCGCCGGGCTTCTCCGGCTCCTCCGTCGCGTCGGGCTGCGCAGCCTCCGCCGGCTCGGTCGATCCGCCGGCCTCCGAAAGGTCCTCGGCCTCGTCAGGACGCAGCGGTTCCGCGGCTTCGCCGGTCTGCTCGTCGTCGGACGGTCGCTCCGAGGCGTCGGGACCCGACGCTGCGGCCATATCCGCGGCGGGCTCGTCCTTCGACGGCACGGGACCCTCCGCCTCCGTTTCCGCCGTGGTGGTGGGCATCGCCTCGTCCGTCGGGGATGTCACCCCTGCCTCGGCGGTCTCTACGAGCCGGTCGGCAACGACCCCCGGCTCGGAATGGGCTTCGACGTGTACATCATTTCCATCGGCCATCTCTGGCGTACTCCCCGCGGGTGACACCGCGCGTCACCCGTCGAAATCTCTGGCGTCCCGCTCGTCCTCCGAGGACGAGGCGTTCCGCGAACTCACTCGGTCTGCCGTCGTTCCCGCTCCGGCGGGGCCTGCGGCGGCGATAGGGCGTTCATCGCCCGAAGTCTTCTGTCGATGCCCGTGGCGGCGCGGCCGCCGTGCATCGCCGTTCATTATCGCACTTTCGCCCGGATAATGTGCGAACCGCCCTGCCGGAGTGGCCGGCGCGGCCCCCACAGCGGACCCATAGCGGACGGTGAGAAGGTTCAGATCATGGCAACGCCCTCGTCGCACACGCGTCCCACCGGTCTGGCCGTCTGGCTCGTGATCGCCGGAGTCGTCGGCTGGTTCGCCGCCTTCAGCCTCACGCGTGAAAAGCTCGAACGCCTCGCAGACCCCACCTCGTCCGCGTCGTGCGACTTCAGCGTCCTGGTCCAGTGCAGCGCGAACCTCGACTCCTGGCAGGGAAGCGTCTTCGGGTTCTCCAACCCGATCCTCGGGCTGACCGGCTGGGTCGCTCCGATCGTGGTCGGTATGGCGATCCTCGCCGGCGCCCGCTTCGCCCGCTGGTTCTGGTGGTGCTTCTGGGCGGGGATGGGGTTCGCGTTCGGATTCGTCGTGTGGCTCATCACCCAGAGCATCTTCGATCTCGGCACCCTGTGCCCCTGGTGCATGGTGACATGGGCGGTGACGATCCCCTCGTTCTACGCCGTGACGATCCACCTCCTGCGGTCGGGCCTGGTCCCGGCGCCGGCCCGGATTCGCCGCGCGGCCGCGGGACTCATGGCCTGGGTCCCCCTTATGGCGATCCTCAGCTACGCGGTGGTCGTGTTGGTCGCCCAGCTCGAGCTGAACGCCCTGCCGAACATCTTCCAGACGCTCTTCGGCTGAGCGCGCGTACGCAACGAGGCGCCGGCCCCCGGGGCCGGCGCCTCGTTGCGATCTCGAGGGCTCAGAACCAGATGGCGAGCTCACGCGCCGCCGACTCGGGGCTGTCCGAGCCGTGCACGAGGTTCTGTTGCACCTTCAGACCCCAGTCGCGACCCAGGTCGCCACGGATGGTCCCCGGAGCGGCCGTCGTCGGGTCGGTCGTGCCGGCCAAGGATCGGAAGCCCTCGATGACGCGATTCCCCGCCACGCGGATGGCGACCGAGGGGCCCGACATCATGAATTCCAGCAGGGGCTCGTAGAAGGGCTTGCCGGCGTGCTCGGCGTAGTGACGCTCGAGACGCTCGCGGTCGGGTTCGACCAGGCGCAGATCCACGAGCGCGTAGCCCTTGGACTCGATGCGGGCCAGGATGGCGCCGGTCAGGCCGCGGGCGACGCCGTCGGGCTTGACGAGGACGAGGGTTTCTTCGGTGGCCATTCAGTCTCCGTTCGTGGGTTCCGCGTCAGCGGCGCGCGCGGCGTTCTGGCGGTCCAACGCCGCCCCCTTGATCGTCGCATACGCCCACATCGCACCGAAAACGAGCCCCACCACGAACAGCGCCGGGACGAGGAATCCGCCGAGCAGGACGACGACCTGAAGTGCCCATCCCACGACGATCCCCGCCCGGTGACCCAGCAGTCCGGCGGTCACGACCATCGCGAGCGCGACGATGCTGCCCGCCACGATGCCCCACCACGACGGGATGGGCTCGGGCAGCACCCGCAACCCGAAGACCGCCAACCCCCCGAGGAACACGATGATCGACTCGAAGCCGAGCACCACCGCCCCGAGGGACTCCGCAGCCCCTCGGGCCCGGCGACGTCGCGGTTCAGTCATCGACGGCTCCGCTCTTCCAGCCTTCTTCGACCGACAGCGCGATGGCCTCACCGGCGAGCACGACCGATCCCGCGACCACCACGGCACGCTGAGACGACTCGCCGGCCCAGGCGCGCGCCTCCTCGGAGGCCGCAGCGAGGTCGCCGTGGACGGTGACATCGAGCCCGACGGCCTCGACGAGGTCGGCCAGCGCATCCGGATCCCCCGCGCGCTCCGAATCAGGGGCCGTGACGAACACGCGCGTGGCGACGGGCGCGAGCGCGGTGACGATCCCGGCCGCATCCTTGTCGCCGAGGACCCCGAGCACGAGCCCCCACTCCTCGAACGCGAAAGATTCGCGCAACGCCGTGGCCAGTGCTGCAGCGCCGTGTGGGTTGTGGGCGGCGTCGACGAGGACGGTGGGATCGGTTCCGAGGAGCTGGAGTCGGCCGGGCGTGCTGACCACCGTCAACGCCTCCGTGAGGACCTCCGGCGCGATCGCCCGCTCCCCCGCCCCGAGAAGCATCTCGACCGCGGCGATCGCCAGGGCGGCGTTCCGTCCCTGATGCGAGCCGTACACGGGCAGGTAGGCCTCGTCGTACCGCCCGGCGAGACCTTGGACGGTCAGTTGTTGTCCTCCCACGGCCAGACGTGCGTCGGTGAGCCCGAAGTCACGCCCCTCGAAGGCGATCCTGGCCCCGCGCTCGTTGGCCGTGGCCCGCAGGACCGCTTCGACCTCCGGCTCCTGACGCGCGGAGACGACCAGCGCCCCGTTCTTGATGATCCCCGCCTTGACGGTCGCGATCTCCGCCGGGGTCCGGCCGAGCCGGTCCGCATGGTCGATCCCCACGGGGGCGACCACCGCGACGTCACCGTCCGCGGTGTTCGTGGAATCCCAGGAGCCTCCCATGCCGACCTCGATCACTGCCACGTCGACGGGCGCGTCGGCGAAGGCGACGAAGGCGAGCACGGTGAGGAGCTCGAAAAACGTCAGAGGATCCTGCCCGTCCGACTCCAACTCGGCGTCGATCATCCCGACGAAAGGCGTGATCTCCTCCCACGCCGACACGACCGCCGCGTCGTCGATCGGCTCCCCGTCGATGAGGATGCGTTCGGTGAAGCGCTCCAGGTGCGGACTCGTGAACACCCCCGTGCGCAGGCCGTGCGCGCGCACGAGCGCGTCGACCACCCGCGCGGTCGACGTCTTGCCGTTGGTCCCGGTGATGTGGACGACCCGGTAGGTCCGCTGGGGGTCGTCCAACAGATCCAACACGCGCTGCGTGCGGTCGATACGTGGCTGGACCCAGCGCTCGCCGGCACGATCCAGCAGCGCCGCGTAGACGGCGTCGGCCTTCTCGCGATCATTCATGCGTCGACCCCTTCGCGCGACACACGCACGGTGACCGCACCGGCGTTGGCGTAGGTGGACGCGGCGACGGTGTTCTCGAACTCCGCCCCCACCTCCGTCGGGGCATCCCCCAGGACGTAGGCGACGGCGAGGGTCTCCCCTGCGACGTCGGCGGCGTCGAACGCCGACTCGACCGCGGCGCGATCGGCGGGATCCGAGAAGACGAGCTCGAGTCGGATGCGGTCGCTGACGTCGAACCCGGCGGCCTTGCGCGTGTCCTGCACCGCGCGGATCATGTCGCGTGCGAGGCCCTCGGCCTCGAGCTCGGGGGTGGTCACCGTGTCCAGCAGAACGAACCCGCCGTCGGCGAGCAGCGCGATCGCGACGCCGTCGGCGACACCACCCGCCTCGAGGGTGAGGTCGTACTCGCCCTGCTCGAGGGCGATCCCGTCGACGACGACCGCGCCGTCGCGCTCCTCCCAGATGCCCGCCTTCGCGCCCTTGATGACGTGCTGGACCCGCTTGCCGAGGCGGGGCCCGGCGGCGCGGGCGTTGACGGACAGTCGACGGCTGATGCCGTATCGCGCGGCGACGGCCTCGTCGAGCTCGACGAGCTCCACCGCTTTGACGTTCAGTTCCTCACGCAGAATCGCTTCGAACGGCGCGAGCGCCTGCGCGTCGCGTACGACCACGGTGAGCGACGCCAGCGGCAGACGCACCCGGCGGCCCTCGCGCTTGCGCAGGGCGTTGGCCACACTCGACACCTCACGCACCGTATCCATCGCGGAGCGGATGTCGGTGGCCGGGGCGAACGCGTCCGCGTCCGGCCAGTCCTGGAGGTGGACGCTGCGCCCCCCGGTCAAGCCCTTCCACACCTGTTCCGCCACGAGCGGCAACAGGGGGGCGGCGACGCGGGTGAGCGTCTCGAGCACGGTGTAGAGCGTGTCGAACGCGTCGCGACTGTTCGGGTCGTCGGTCACGCCCACCCAGAAGCGGTCGCGGGAGCGCCGGATGTACCAGTTGGTCAGAACCTCGACGAAGTCGCGCAGACGCGCGGCCGCCGTCGTCGAATCGAGCCCCTCCAGGTCGGCGGCCACGCCGCGCACGAGGTCACCGGTCACCGCGAGGATGTAGCGGTCGAGCACGTCCTCGCTGTCGGTCCGCCACGTTGCTTCGTACCCGTCGGAGCCGCTCGCGTTGGCGTAGGTGGCGAAGAAATACCACGAGTTCCACAGCGGGAGGAGGAACTCCCGCACACCCGAACGGATGCCCTCCTCGGTCACGACGAGGTTCCCACCCCGCAGCACGGGGCTCGACATGAGGAACCACCGCATCGCATCCGAGCCGTCGCGATCGAAGACCTCGCTGACGTCGGGGTAGTTGCGCAACGACTTCGACATCTTCTGCCCGTCGTTGCCGAGGACGATGCCGTGACAAGACACTCCCGTGAACGCGGGACGGTCGAACAGCGCGGTCGAGAGTACGTGCATGACGTAGAACCACCCACGGGTCTGACCGATGTACTCGACGATGAAATCGGCCGGCGAATGCTCGTCGAACCATCCCTGGTTCTCGAACGGGTAGTGCACCTGGGCGAAGGGCATCGACCCACTGTCGAACCACACATCCAGCACGTCCTCGATGCGGCGCATGATCGACCGCCCGGTCGGGTCGTCGGGATTGGGCCGGGTCAGCTCGTCGATGTAGGGGCGGTGAAGATCGACCTCCCCCTTCTCATTGCGCGGGAGTGCCCCGAAGTCGCGCTCCATCTCCTCGAGCGATCCGTACACGTCGACACGGGGGTGCTCGGGGTCGTCGCTCTTCCAGACCGGGATGGGCGAACCCCAATACCGGTTGCGGCTGATCGACCAATCGCGCGCACCCTCGAGCCACTTGCCGAACTGACCGTGCTGGACGTTCTCCGGCACCCACGAGATCTGCTCGTTGCCCGCAAGCAGACGGTCCTTGATGTCGGTCACACGGACGAACCAGCTCGAGACGGCCTTGTAGATGAGCGGGTTCCGGCAGCGCCAGCAGTGCGGATAGGAGTGTTCGTAGCTGGCCTCGCGCAGGATGCGGCCGTCGCGCTTGAGAAGTCGGATGAGCGGACGGTTCGCGTCCATCCAGAGTTCGCCGGCGACATCGGTCACCTGCGGCAGGAAGCGGCCACCGTCATCGAGGCTCATGATGAGCGGGATCCCCGCGGCCGCCGACACCCGCTGGTCGTCTTCACCGTACGCCGGCGCCTGGTGCACGATCCCGGTGCCGTCCCCCGTGGAGACGTAGTCGTCGACGAGGATCCGCCACGCGTTGTGCGTCCCCCACGTCTCATCGTCGGCGTAGTAGTCGAACAGTCGGTCGTAGGAGACGTCGGCGAGCGCCGATCCCAGGAGCGTTTCCGTGACGGCCTCTCGCGCGGCCTCCGCCGACTCATAACCGAGGTCCTTGGCATACCCGGCGAGGAGGTCCTCGGCCAGGAGGTACCGGTGCGCGGCGGCTTCGACGGGGTCGTCGCCGCGGTGGACGTCCGCGGCACCGGCCGGGCCGGCCGGAAGCACGGCGTAGCGGATCTCGGGGCCCACGGCGAGCGCGAGGTTGGTCGGCAACGTCCACGGCGTGGTGGTCCACGCGAGCGCGCGGACACCGGTCAGCCCCAGGGACTCCGCCTTGGCGCCCACCAGCGGGAAGGTGACCGTCACGGACGGGTCCTGCCTCATCTTGTAGACGTCGTCGTCCATCCGCAGTTCGTGGGCCGACAGCGGCGTCTCATCGCGCCAGCAGTAGGGCAGGACGCGGTGGCCCTCGTAGGCCAGACCGCGGTCGTGGAGGGTCTTGAACGCCCACAGCACCGACTCCATGTATCCGGTGTCCAGCGTCTTGTAGCCGCGCTCGAAGTCCACCCAGCGGGCCTGCCGGGTGACGTAGTCCTCCCACTCGCGGGTGTACTCCAGTACCGACGACCGGGCTTTGTCGTTGAAGGTGGCGACCCCCATCGCCTCGATCTCGCTCTTCTCGGTGATGCCGAGCTGTTTCATGGCCTCCAACTCGGCGGGCAGGCCATGGGTGTCCCATCCGAAGACGCGGTCGACCTTCTTGCCGCGCATCGTCTGGAAGCGCGGGAACAGGTCCTTGGCGTACCCGGTGAGCAGGTGGCCGTAGTGGGGCAGCCCGTTGGCGAACGGCGGCCCGTCGTAGAACACCCACTCCGGCGCGCCCTCGCGCTGGTCGATGGAAGCGCGGAAGGTATCGTCGTCCGCCCAGAACGCGAGGGTCTGCTGTTCGAGCTCGGGGAATCGCGGGCTGGGCTGCACGTCGGCGGCGGGGCCGAAGGAGGATCGGGGGTAGGTCATCGCACTCTCGCAGGTTCTTCGTCCTGCGGGGACGACCCTCCCGTCGGGAAGACCGCGGTACCACCCCGCGTGCCTCGCGCATCGCCGGTCAGCGGCGCGGGCCTCTCTCACTGCGGCTGTGACGGGCCTGCCCCGCTCGGCTCTACTGATCCCCGCGCACCCGTCGGCGTGCGTGGACGTTCTTCCGAGGACTCCCCGGTGATGGCCGGATCGATGTCGATGCCCCCAGTCTACGCGCCCTGCACGGGGTCGGTCACGCCGGTAGAATGGGGCCACCCCGCACATTCAGGCACGCTCACACAGTGCCGCCCATACCGCGCAAGGAGCACCATGGCCGAGATCCCCGACAAGCCCGTCCTCGAAGGCCTCGAACAGAAGTGGGACCGGGCGTGGAACGACGCGGGAACCTACCGGTTCGATCGCGCCGCGGCCGAGGCCGCCGGACGCGCCGGGGTCTACTCGATCGACACTCCCCCGCCCACGGCGTCCGGGAGCCTGCACATCGGCCACGTCTTCAGCTTCACCCACACCGACATCAAGGCGCGCTTCGAGCGCATGCGCGGCAAGTCCGTGTTCTACCCGATGGGCTGGGACGACAACGGTCTGCCGACCGAACGACGCGTGCAGAACTACTACGGAGTGCGGTGCGACCCGTCGCTGGCGTACGACGGGGAATTCACCCCGCCGTTCGAAGGAACCACCAAGACGATCAAGCCCGCCGACCAGATTCCGATCAGCCGCCGCAACTTCATCGAGCTGTGCGAGCGATTGACGGTGGAGGACGAGAAGCAGTTCGAGGCCGTCTTCCGCCAACTGGGTCTGAGCGTCGACTGGGACCAGACCTACCGGACCATCAGCGACGACACGATCCGCACGAGCCAGCTCGCCTTCCTGCGCAACATCGAACGCGGCGAGGCCTACCAGGCCCTCGCCCCGACGCTGTGGGACATCGACTTCCGGTCGGCGATCGCCCAGGCCGAGCTCGAGGACCGCGACCAGCAGGCGGCCTATCACCGCCTGGCGTTCCACGCCTCCGACGGCTCGGGCGACGTGCACATCGAGACGACCCGCCCCGAGCTGTTGCCGGCGTGTGTGGCACTGGTCGCGCATCCGGATGACCAGCGGTACCAGCCGTTGTTCGGCTCGACGGTGCGCACGCCGCTCTTCGACGTCGAGGTCCCCGTCCTGGCCCACCCGCTCGCCCAGCCGGACAAGGGCTCGGGCATCGCGATGATCTGCACGTTCGGCGACATGACCGACATCATCTGGTGGCGCGAGTTGGATCTGCCCAATCGGACCATCCTCGGCAAGGACGGTCGCGTCGTCGCGGACGCGCCCGAAGTGATCGTCTCGGAGAGCGGACGCGCCGCCTACGCGCGGCTGGCCGGCAAGACCGTGTTCAGCGCCAAGAAGGCCGTCGTGGAGTTGCTGGAAGCCAGCGGCGAGCTGATCGAGGTGTCCAAGCCCTTCAGCCACCCCGTGAAGTTCTTCGAGAAGGGCGACCGCCCGCTCGAGATCGTCTCGACCCGACAGTGGTACATCCGCAACGGCGCCCGCGACGAGAAGCTGCGCGAGCGCCTGATCGCGTTCGGGCGGGAGATGTCGTGGCATCCCGATTTCATGCGCGTCCGATACGAGAATTGGACGGAGGGGCTCACGGGTGACTGGCTCGTCTCCCGCCAGCGGTTCTTCGGGGTGCCGATCCCGGTCTGGTACAGGCTGGATGCACAGGGTGAGCGCGACTATGCGAAGGTCATCGTCCCGGACCTCGCGGACCTTCCCGTCGACCCCACCGTCGACGTCCCCACCGGGTACACCGAAGACCAGCGGGGCGTGCCGGGCGGGTTCGACGCCGAGCGCGACATCTTCGACACGTGGGCCACCTCCTCCCTCACCCCGCAGCTTGTGGGCGGATGGGAGCGCGACGAAGATCTGTGGAATCTCGTATCGCCCTTCGACCTGCGCCCTCAGGGACAGGACATCATCCGTACCTGGTTGTTCTCGACCATGCTGCGCAGCGTGCTGGAGGACGACCGGGCACCGTGGACCGATGCCGCCGTATCGGGGTTCATCGTGGACCCGGATCGCAAGAAGATGTCCAAGTCCAAGGGCAACGTCGTCACCCCGGCCGACATCCTCTCCACGCACGGATCCGACGCCGTGCGGTACTGGGCGGCCTCGAGCCGGCTCGGAGCGGATGCGGCGTTCGACCCGCAGAACCCGACGCAGGTGAAGATCGGCCGACGCCTGGCGATCAAGATCCTCAATGCCGCGAAATTCGTGCTGTCCTTCCCCGTCCCCGACGACGCGACGATCACCCATGCGCTCGACGCGTCGATGCTCGCGACGCTCGACCGCGTGGTCCTGGACGCGACGAAGGCCCTCGAGGCCTACGACCACGCTCGCGCGCTCGAGGTGACCGAGTCGTTCTTCTGGACGTTCTGCGACGACTACCTCGAGCTCGTCAAAGAGCGTGCGTACGATCGCACCGACGTGGGACAGGCTTCCGCCGCCCTCGCATTGCGAACTGCACTGTCGACGCTTCTGCGTCTCCTGGCCCCGGTGGTCTCTTTCGCCACCGAGGAGGCGTGGTCGTGGTTCGAGGAGGGTTCGATCCACACCGCACCGTGGCCCGAACCGCTCGGCGATGCCGGCGACCCCGCGGTACTCACCGCCGTGGGCGAGGCCCTGATCGGCATCCGGCGCGCCAAGACGGAGGCGAAAGCCTCGCAGAAGACGCCGGTGTCGCGTGTCGTGCTGGGCGCTCCCGCGGACCGTTTGGCGGCACTCCGACTCGCTGAGGGCGATCTGAAGGCCGTGGGCAGGATCATGGATCTGACGTATGTGGAGGCGGCCGACACCGCGGTCGTCGAAATCGAGCTCGGGGAGGCCTGATGAGACTCGGAACACGATGGACCTCTGGTGAGGAACCGCCCCAGGCGGTCCCGGAGGCACTGCGGGAGGGTATCGCAGGCGTTGACGCGACCATCCCGGTCGACATGCTCGGCGCGCCGCGTCCGCGGTGGACGCTGACCTGGCTCGAGGGGAAACCGATCGCAGAGCTGGCGACAGGCGTGCAGGTGGAGCTGGACGACGACGGCAACGCGGTCGTGCGTCACGCGCCCGACGACGACTTCGCCTGAGCGGTTTCGACCGGCGTCGCCTCCATCACGGCAGGATGCCTACGGCGCCGGTCGCCTGCGCGGTCCCGCGTCGTCGGGCGTACGCGGAACGAGCCCGCTCCGCTTCGCACGCGGAGCGTCCGGCACGTCGGGCCGTCCGCACCGCGACGTGGGCTGCGAGCATACGGGAGGCGGCGAGCAGGACGCGGTCGAGCACCGTCGGACGGACGACGGGTGCCTCCTGGACGAACGTGCTCATGACCCTTCCTTCAGTTCGGTCAGCGGGAACAGATCGGCACGGATGGACACCGGGCGCACTCCGTCGCCGTCCTGGTCGCGATAGCGGTCGACGGCCTCGTCGATGAGCGCCATGATCCGCAGGGACAGCTCTTTCAGCTGCTCCGGCGTCATCCGCGCCATCGCGGTGGAGACCATGGCACCGTCCGACCAGGCGTCTTCGAGGCCGTCGTTGGTGTGCATCACGAACTCCAGCAGTCGATCCTGACGGTGACGGAAGAACTCGCTCATGACGAGTTGGGTCGCCGACCGCTCCGACGGCGTCTTCGCACCGGCGGGATTGGTGAACGAGACACCGCCGACCGGACGCTCCCACCACCGCTCACGCGCGGTGCCCCGGTCGGCACATTCCCGGATCAGCTGATGCTTCGCCAGAGCCCGGAGGTGATAACTGGTCGAACCGCTCGACTCCCCCAGCTGCTGCGCGAGAGTGCTGGCCGTCTGCGGCCCGTACTGACTGAGGATGTCGTAGATCCGGACCCGCAGGGGATGCGCGAGAGCACGGAGCGCGCCGGCATCCAACACGCGGTCTTCCGCGTGACGGGCGGCGGCGCGCGCGGTGGGGTCGTCCTGTCGCTCATCCATGCCGCCAGGATAGCGAAAGCAAAGCAATCTTTGCAAGCATGTCTTTGCAAATGTCTCTTTGGCTTTTCGCGGCTCCGCCGTAGGGTGGTGAACATGGTCGATGAGAACCCCCTGCTGTCCCCCTCTCCGCTGCCGTATCGACTCCCGGACTACGCGCGGATCCGACCCGAGCACTACCTCCCGGCCTTCGAAGCCGCCTTCGCTCGTCACCGCGACGAGATCGAGGCGATCGCGACCGCCGCGGATCCGCCCACGTTCGAGAACACCGTCCTTCCGCTCGAGGAATCCGGCCGCATGCTCGAAGACGTCGCCCACGCCTTCTACACGGTCTCGTCCGCCGATGCGACCGCGGCGATCCAGCACATCGACGAGCAACTCGCGCCCTTGATGGCCGCCCATGACGATGCGGTCCGTCTCGACGCGCGCCTGTACGCCCGTGTGAAGGACCTCTACGACCGCCTGGACGAGCTCGACCTCGACGACGAACAGCGCTATCTGATCGCACGTCACCACCGTGAGATGGCGCACGCGGGCGCAGCACTGGACCAGGCCGAGAAGGAACACCTGTCCGAGCTCAACCGACGCCTCTCGGTGCTGACGACCACGTTCGAGAAGAACCTCCTGGCCGACACCAACGAGCTGGCGGTCGTCTTCGACGACGTCGCAGAACTCGACGGCCTCACCGAGGGCGAGATCTCGGCCGCCGCAGAAGCCGCGAAGCAGCGCGGCCTCGACAGCGCCTATGTGATCACACTTCCGCTGTTCACCGGGCATCCATCCCTGTCCTCGCTCACCGACAGGAACAGCCGCGAGCGCATCATGCACGCCTCGCGGGCGCGCGGCAGTCGCGGCGGCACGCACGACAACCGTCCGGTCCTGCGGGAGATCGTGCGCCTACGCGCCGAGCGCGCGGCGCTTCTGGGCTACCCGTCGCACGCCGCCTACATCACCGCCGATCAGACCGCCGGCACGCCGGAGGCCGTCGAGCGGATGTTGCGCCGCCTCGCGGGGCCGGCGTCACGCAATGCCGCCGCCGAGTACGAAGCGTTGCAGAAGATCGCTTCGACATCGCACGACGCGGAGACGGTCGCGGCGCATGACTGGGCGCTCTACACCGAGAAGGTGCGCGCCGAACGGTACGCCCTGGACCGGGCCGCGCTCCGGCCGTGGTTCGAAGCGGAGCGCGTGCTGATCGACGGCGTGTTCCGCGCGGCCGGCGACCTCTACGGGCTGTCCTTCCGAGAACGGACCGATCTTGTCGCGTATCACCCCGACGCCCGCGTGTTCGAGGTGTTCGACGACGACCACTCCCCTGTCGGCCTGTACGTCCTCGACCTCTACACGCGCGACACCAAGCGCGGCGGGGCCTGGATGAACCCGATCGTCTCCCAGTCGACACTGCGCGGCACGGCCCCGGTCGTGGTCAACAACCTGAATGTTGCCAAGCCGCCCACGGGGACGCCCACCCTCCTCACCCTCGATGAAGTGACGACGCTCTTCCACGAGTTCGGGCATGCCCTTCACGGTCTGCTCGCCAGGGTGACGTATCCGCACTTCGCCGGCACCAACGTCTTCCGGGACTTCGTGGAATTCCCCAGTCAGGTCAACGAGATGTGGATCTTCTGGCCGGAGGTGCTGGCCTCGTACGCACGCCACATCGACACGGACGAGCCACTCCCGGCGGATGTCGTCGAACAGCTGCACGCGTCCGAGGCGTTCAACCAGGGCTTCGCGACCAGCGAGTACCTCGCCGCGGCATGGCTCGATCAGGCCTGGCACCGTCTCAGTGTCGACGAGGCGAGCGCGGACATCGACGTGGCGGAGTTCGAAGCCGCGGCACTCGCCGATATCGGGTTGAACCACCCGGCCGTTCCCCCGCGGTACTCCTCGACGTTCTTCGCGCATGTCTTCTCCGGTGGCTACAGTGCGGGCTACTACTCCTACATCTGGAGCGAGGTGCTCGACGCAGACACGGTCGAGTGGTTCCGCGAGAACGGTGGCCTGACCCGGGCGAACGGCGACCGCTTCCGAGCAAGACTGCTCGGAGTGGGCGGATCGAAGGATCCGCTCGAGGCCTACCGGGACTTCCGCGGTCGTGACGCGCAGATCGACCCGCTCCTCGAACGACGAGGACTCACCGCCTGACCGCACGCGCGAAGGCCCCGCCCGATGAACGGACGGGGCCTTCGTCGCAGAACGGCCTCAGGCGCTCTTTCGCTTCTCGCGCATGACCAGCGTGGGTGCCGCACCCTTCTCCACGGACTCACGGGTGACGATGACCTTCTCGACGTTGTCGGCGGAGGGGATCTCGAACATGATCGGACCGAGCACGTCCTCGAGGATCGCACGCAGACCGCGCGCACCGGTCTTGCGCTCCACGGCGAGATCGGCGATCGCCTCGAGCGAAGCGCGATCGAACTCCAGGTCCACCCCGTCGAGTTCGAACATGCGCTCGTACTGTTTGACGAGGGCGTTCTTCGGGGCGGTGAGGATCTCCATGAGTGCCTCGCGGTCCAGCGGCGAGACCGCGGCGACGACCGGGAGGCGGCCGATGAACTCCGGGATCAGACCGAACTTGTGGAGGTCCTCCGGGCGCACCTCGGAGAAGAGGTTGAGGTCGTCGCCCTTGGTGTGCAGCGGGGCACCGAACCCGACACCGTGCTTGCCCACACGCGACGAGATGATGTCCTCCAGCCCGGCGAACGCGCCGGCGACGATGAACAGGACGTTCGTCGTGTCGATCTGGATGAACTCCTGGTGCGGGTGCTTGCGTCCCCCCTGCGGCGGCACCGAGGCCACCGTGCCCTCGAGGATCTTCAGCAGGGCCTGCTGCACGCCCTCACCCGAGACATCGCGGGTGATCGAGGGGTTCTCGGCCTTGCGGGCGACCTTGTCGACCTCGTCGATGTAGATGATGCCGGTCTCGGCGCGCTTGGTGTCGAAGTCCGCCGCCTGGAGCAGCTTGAGGAGGATGTTCTCCACGTCCTCCCCGACATATCCCGCTTCGGTCAGGGCGGTCGCGTCGGCGACGGCGAACGGCACGTTCAGACGTTTCGCGAGGGTCTGGGCGAGGTAGGTCTTGCCACACCCGGTGGGGCCGAGCAGCAGGATGTTGCTCTTGGCGATCTCGACTTCTTCGGCCCGCTGCTCCGCCGACTGGATCGTGCCGTGGGCGCGGACCCGCTTGTAGTGGTTGTAGACCGCGACCGACAGGGCACGCTTGGCGTCTTCCTGCCCGACCACGTACTCCTCGAGGAAGGCGAAGATCTCCCGCGGCTTCGGCAGATCGAAGTCCGCCACCTCGTCCGACGATGACTCGGCCATGCGCTCTTCGATGATCTCGTTGCACAGCTCGACGCACTCGTCACAGATGTACACGCCGGGACCGGCGATCAGCTGCTGCACCTGCTTCTGGCTCTTGCCACAGAAGGAGCACTTGAACAGGTCGGCGCTCTCTCCGATGCGTGCCATCCGGCTCCTCCTCAAACAGCGGGCGTCTGCCCCGGGTGTCCTTCGAGCCTAACCCGTGCCTGTGACATCGGTGGGAATTGCGACGACCGAATGTCCCGACCGGCCGGTGACACGACGACGCCCCGCCTCGCGGAGGAGACGGGGCGTCCAGCGGCGATCTTGCGTCAGGACGTGATCGCGGCCGGCGTGCGCTTGCGCGTGCTCAGCACCTGGTCGACGACCCCGTACTCGAGAGCCTCCGAGGCGGAGAGGATCTTGTCGCGGTCGATGTCCTTGTTCACCTGCTCGGCGGTGCGGTTGGTGTGCGCGGCCATCGTCTCTTCGAGCCACGTGCGCATGCGGAGGATCTCCGCCGCCTGGATCTCGATGTCGGAGGCCTGCCCGTGCCCGGCCTCGCCGACGGCGGGCTGATGCATGAGGATGCGTGCGTTGGGAAGCGCGAGGCGCTTGCCCGGGGCACCCGCGGCCAGGAGCACCGACGCGGCGGACGCCGCCTGACCCAACACGACCGTCTGGATCTCCGGCGAGACGTACTGCATCGTGTCGTAGATCGCCGTCATGGCGGTGAACGAACCGCCGGGCGAGTTGATGTACATGATGATGTCGCGGTCGGGGTCCTGGCTCTCGAGCACGAGCAGCTGAGCCATGACATCGTCCGCCGATGCGTCGTCGACCTGCACGCCGAGGAAGATCACGCGGTCTTCGAACAGCTTGTTGTAGGGGTCCTGACGCTTGTAGCCGTAGGCGGTGCGTTCCTCGAACTGCGGGAGCACGTAGCGGCTGCCGGGCATCTGCACGCCGGCGGGGGCGGGAACACCGTGGGTGGGGGTGTACATGTGCGCTTCTCTCTCTTTCGCCTACGGGATCAGCTGGCGGTACCGCCGCCGCCCGAGACGTCGGCGGCGTGCTCGCGGATGTGGTCGACGAAGCCGTATTCGAGCGCTTCGGTGGCGGTGAACCACCGGTCGCGGTCTCCGTCCGCGTTGACCTGCTCGACGCTCTTTCCGGTCTGGGACGCGGTGATCTCGGCGAGACGCTTCTTCATGTCGAGGATGAGCTGCGCCTGCGTCTGGATGTCGCTGGCCGTGCCTCCGAATCCTCCGTGCGGCTGGTGCAGCAGCACTCGCGCGTTCGGGGTGATGTAACGCTTGCCCTTGGTGCCGCTGGTCAGCAGAAGCTGCCCCATCGACGCGGCCATGCCGATGCCGACGGTGACGATGTCGTTCGGCACGAACTGCATGGTGTCGTAGATCGCCATGCCCGCGGTGATCGAACCTCCGGGCGAGTTGATGTAGAGGTAGATGTCCTTCTCGGGGTCTTCGGCGGCGAGGAGGAGGATCTTCGCGCAGATCTCGTTCGCGTTCTCGTCGCGCACCTCCGACCCGAGCCAGATGATGCGGTCTCTCAGCAGCTTGTCGAAGACGCTCGTCGCGACAAGGGGTTCAGCGGCCATGTGTGCTCCTGATTCCTTGGGTCTGAGAAGAATCTACCGGCGCCCGGCGGGCGGACCGGCCGTGTTCGCCGTGGGCAGATCGTCGGTGATGGGACGACGAAGGGGCGGATGCCGCAGCATCCGCCCCTCATCACCCGAGGGCGATCACTTCGTGTCGTCGGCGTCCTCGGCCTCGGCCTCGGCGGCCTCTTCGAGGATCTCTTCAGCCTCCTCGACGACCTCCTCCTCGGCGGCCTCCTCGTCCTCGACGGCGATGAAGCCGGTGAGGTCGACGGGGTTGCCGGCGGAGTCGACGACGGTGACCTTGCCCAGCGCGACGGCGAGGGCCTTGTTCCGGGCGACCTCGGCGACGATGGCCGGCAGCTGGTTCTGCTGCTGCAGCGCCTGGACGAACTCCTGCGGGGCCATGCCGTACTGCGAGGCCGACTGCACGAGATACTGCGTCAGCTCTTCCTGCGAGACCTGGACCTCAGCCTGCTCGGCGATCGCGTCCAGCAGCATCTGGGTGCGGAACTGCTTCTCGCTGGCCTCGGTCACCTCGGCGCGGTGCTCGTCGTCCTCAAGGCGGCTCTCCTGCTCGAGGTGGGCGTGCACCTCGTCTTCGATGAGCTGCGGGGGAACGGCGATCTCGACCTGCTCCAGCAGCTGCTCGACGAGCTTGTCGCGCGCCGCAGAGCCCTGCGTGAACACCGACTGCTGCGACGCACGCTCGCTCAGACTCTCGCGGAGCTCGGCGATCGTGTCGAACTCGCTCGCGATCTGCGCGAAGTCGTCGTCGGCCTCGGGGAGCTCGCGCTCCTTGACGGCCTTGACCGAAACCGAGACCTCGGCCTCCTCGCCGGCGTGGTCTCCGCCGACGAGCTTCGAGCGGAAGGTGGTGTCCTCACCGGCGGTGAGGGAGTCGATGGCCTCATCGATGCCTTCGAGCAGCTCACCGGAGCCCACCTCGTAGGACACGCCCTCGGCGCGGTCGATCTCGGCGCCGTCGATGGATGCGACGAGGTCGAGCTCGACGAAGTCCCCTGTGGCGGCGGGACGCTCGACGGTGACCAGCGTGCCGAAGCGGGCGCGCAGCTTGTCCAGTTCCTCGTCCACGGCGGTCTCGTCGACCTCGACGGAGTCGACCTCGACGGTCAGGCCCTCGTAGGCCGGGAGGTCGAACTCGGGTCGCACATCGACCTCGACGGCGACTTTGAGGTCACCGGAGAAGTCCTTCTCGTCAGGCCACTCGAGCACGTCGGCGCTGGGACGACCCAGCACGCGGACACCCTCGGCTTCTACGGCCTGACGGTAGAACGCGTCGAGACCGTCGCTGACGGCCTGCTCCAGAACCGGACCGCGCCCGATGCGCTGGTCGATGATCGGCGCGGGGACCTTGCCCTTGCGGAAGCCGGGGATCTGCACATCCTTGGCGATCACGTCGTAGGCGCGCGTGATGCTCGGCTTCAGCTCGTCGGGGGTGACCGTGATGTGCAGCTTCACCCGGGTGGGGCTCAGCTTCTCGACGGTGCTCGTGACCATGCCTGTTCGTTCTCCTCGGTATCGACCGCGCGAGAGCGCGGCGGTTGAGTCTTGGTCGGTGGACGTCGGGGCGACAGGATTTGAACCTGCGGCCTCCCGCTCCCAAAGCGGGCGCTCTACCAAGCTGAGCTACGCCCCGGTTGGGTGCGCGCACGTAGACGTGCGGCGATCGGCCCCGAGAAGTCTAGCCGACGCGACGGGGACTCGCCTTCGCGGTGGTCCGGACCATGCCGGAATCTCGTCTAGACTGGTCCCGCCGCGGTTCGCCGCTGCGGGGATGTAGCTCAATGGTAGAGCCTCAGTCTTCCAAACTGATGGTGCGGGTTCGATTCCCGTCATCCCCTCCACCGCCCTTCCGCACCCCTCCCGTGGTGCGGAAGGGCTTTCGCATGTCCCCCGCGCCCCCTCCTCCCTCTCCGCAGTCACCCCCCCCCCGCGGCGGCTCCGCCTTCCGCAGTCGGTCCATGTGGATCTTCACGCCGGAAACCCGCAGAACACGACTGCGGAGCGGGATGGGTGCGAGGGGATGGGTGGGAGGGGATCCGGTGTGGCGATGGCCGGAGCGGTCTACGATCCGTCGATCGGCTCGGCGTCGCGGTGGGCGGCGAGGTGTGCACGATACGTGTCCGCGTTGCGACGGATGCCGGCACGCTCCTCATCCGTCAGTTCACGACGCACTTTCGCGGGCACGCCGGCCACGAGCGAGTGGGGCGGCACGACGGTCCCTTCGAGCACCACCGCTCCCCCGGCCACGAGAGATCCCGCGCCGATCTGCGCCCCGGAGAGGATCACACTGCCCATGCCGATGAGCGAACCGTCGCCGACGGTGCAGCCGTGCACCACCGCGTTGTGCCCGACCGAGACGTTTTCGCCGAGGACGACCGGTCGCCCGGCGTCGACGTGGACCGAGACGTTGTCCTGCAGGTTGCTGCCGTTGCCGATCGTGATCGATGCGCTGTCGGCCCGGAGCACCGCGTTGTACCACACGCTCGCGTCGGCACCGAGGGTGACCGCACCGATGACCCGGGCGCCCGCAGCCACGAACGCCGAGTCGTCGACGACCGGAGTCTTGCCCGACACGGCCAGGACGGAGGAATCTGAAGAGATCATGGGTGCAGGTTAGCGGCCCGGACCCAGGCGGGTATGGATAGCCTCAGAAAACCAAGCACAGCCTGGGCTTGCTTGCGGAATATCGCCGGCTGAGTAGCGTTGTCCTCAACAGGGCGACGAGCCGGCACACCCGCCGGGAACCGCCCGGATGGAGGCGACGAGATGACAGACATTCAGACCACACCCACCACCGCCGCGGACCCCACGGTCGCGGCCGGTACCGCTCAGTTCCTCACCCCGGTCGTGCTGGGCATGCAGGCTCTCGCGGTCAACGGCAAGCAGGCGCACTGGAACGTGCGCGGGGCGAACTTCATCGCCATCCACGAGTTGCTCGACTCCGTGGTCGACCACGCGCAGGCCGGTGCCGACGAAGCCGCGGAGCGCATCGTGGCTCTCGGCCTCCCCGTCGACGCGCGACTCGGGACGGTCGCCGAGAAGACCAAGGCCACTGCCGTCCCCGCCGGATTCACGCAGTGGCAGGACATCGTGCGGGCCGTCATCGCGGACATGGACGCGGTGATCGCCGACCTGCAGGCTGCGATCGAAGGCCTCGACGAGGTCGACCTGACCAGCCAGGACATCGCGATCGGCCTCAAGCAGACCATCGAGAAGGACCGCTGGTTCCTCGTCGCGCACGTCGCGGAGTGACCGCGGTCGCCGACTGACCGAAGCCCCCGGGTCCGCCCGGGGGCTTCGTCGCGTCTCAGGCCAGATGGGTGAGTCGACCGGCGAGGAGCGTCGCGGAGACGACCGTGGCGCGCATCTCCCACTCGTCGGCGTCGAGCGGGTTCCGGTCGCACACGGCCAGGTCGGCGACCGAGCCCGGCGCGAGGGTGGACGGCGCACCCGACCCTCCCCGGGTGGAGGCGGCCAGCGCGATGTCGGCGCTGATGCGCTCGTCGGGACGCCACGGCTCCCGTCCGTCCCGGGTGCGGTACACGGCAGAGGCCATCGCCGCCCAGGGGTCCAACCGAGCGACCGGCGCGTCCGAACCCAGGCGGAGGTTGGCTCCGGCCTCGGCCAGCGCACGCAGCGGATAGGCCTGCGCGGTCTGATCGCGCCACATCGCATCGGTCATGTCGCGATCATCGAGCGCGTGCTCCGGCTGGACGCTCGCCGCGACGCCGAGCCTGGCGAATCGGGGGATGTCGGCGTGCGCGACCAACTGTGCGTGTTCGATCGTCCCGGTGGCCCCGGTGGCGGCGAAGGCGTCGAGGGCGGCGGAGTTGGCGACATCACCGATCGCGTGGATCGCGCACGATATCCCTGCTCCGGTGGCCCGGGTCATCAACGCCCGCACCTCCGTGAGCGGGTAGTTGAGGACACCGGTGTTGCCGGGTTCGCCGGTGTAGTGGCGCGAGCACGCCGCGGTCCGCGTTCCGAGCGACCCGTCGGTGATGATCTTCAACGGCCCCATCCTCACGAGTCCGCCCGACCCCGGCAGCGCGGCCCCGCTACGAAGCCCCTCCGTGATCGCGCGCTCGAGGTCTTCGGGATACACGCCGAAGTCGACGCGGAGCGTGTCGAACCCCCCCGCGACACGGCGCTCCCACGCCGCGGCGTTCCACGCCATGTCGAGATCGACGATCCCGACCACCCCTCGCGAGGCGGCCTCGGATGCCATCGCCGCCACGGCGGCGTCGCCGACCGCGGGATCGACGTCGTTGAGGCGACGGGAGATCTCGAACGCGGGCTCCTCGCGGACGACTCCGGTCTCGTCGGCCGTCATCGCCTCGCGCTCGAACGCGGCGGAGTTCATCCAGACGCTGTGCACGTCGGAGTTGATGAGATAGGTCGGCACGGCGCCGGTGGCCGCGTCGAGAAGGTCGAGGGAGGGCGCGTCGGCCCACAGCCCGTCGCGGAAACCGGTTCCCACGCGGCGCCCGTCCGAGAGCACCGGGGCCCACGCCATGATCTCGGCCGCGTGGGCCGCCGACTCTGCGATGTCCAGGTGCTGCCGCTGGGCGACGAGGGACCACTGCATCACGTGCACGTGGTGGTCCCACAGGCCCGGGACCACGAAACCGCCGTCGGCGTCGAGTACGACGCCGCGCGGCGCGAGCACACCTGCCGGCGCGATGTCGAGGATTCGCCCGTGCTCGAGGAAGATGTCGACCGGCCCCGGCGGGGCGAGCTCCCACCCCGGGCCGGCCAGACGGCCCCCGGTGATGGTGCCGATCTCGGCCCCCGGACCGATCATCGGTCCCACCTGTCTGCGGCGCGGGCGGCCGCCCGCGGAGGGTTTTGACGCACCCGGCAAGCCTACGGGTCCGAGCCGCTCACGTCTGACAGCGCGGGCACCAGTACAGCTTGCGGCCTGCGGCCTCCTCGACCGCGATCTCGGTGCCGCAGACCCGGCACGGCAGACCGGCGCGGTGGTACACCCAGTGCCGGTCGTCCCGATGGGCCATGGCCTTGCGGTACTCGTCGGGCCCGAGTCCGTCCATCGTCATCATCTGACCGGTCTCGACACCGACCGCGAGCAACTGCGCCCAGTCGCGCCACAGCCCTCGCACGGTCTCCTCCGCCACGTCGCGACCCGGAGTGTACGGGTTCAACCGGGCGCGGAACAGCATCTCGGCGCGGTAGACGTTGCCGATGCCGGAGACGACCGCCTGGTCCATGAGGAGGAGTCCGATGGCGGTCCGCTTGCGCCGGACGACGGAGGTGAACCGTTCCTCGCCGTCCTGGAGATCGTCCACGAGCGGGTCGGGGCCGAGCTTGGCGACGGTCGCGGCCATCTCCTCCCCGGTCTGGATGGCACACGCGGTCGGGCCGCGAAGATCGGCGCACACCGCGTCGGTGATCAACCGCAGCCGCACCTGCCCGACGATCGGCGGGGGCCACTGATGTCCGTCGTCGCCGAGTCCGGTCGTCTGCTCCGACATGCGCACGTGCACGCGCGCCCGACGGGGGGCGCCGATGGACGACAGCGAGTTCTCACCCGCATCGTCGAAGACCGGTCGGTCCAGGTCGGTGCCGCGCTGGGCGGTCTGTCCCATCCGCCCGTTGGCTGAGGCGATCGTGGGGTCCACCAGGATGTCGCCGGCGAAGTCCCAGGCACCGTACATCCCGAGGTGGACGCGCAGCCACAGGTCGTCGTCGAAGGCCAGGAACATCTGTTTGCCGACCGCGCGCACCTCCCGCGGCGTCCGACCGTCCAGCAGCGACGCGCCCTCCGCGAAACGCCCCTGCGGGCTGGAGGCCGCCACGGGATGCCCGACGATGTTCCGATCGAACTGACGCGCGATGCGGTGGACGGAATGCCCTTCGGGCATCAGCCGGCTTCGGGATCGAACGAGCTACCCTCGGCCGCGAGCACGTCCGCTCCCGCAGGGGTGGCGCGCGGATCGGCGACGAGGGACCCGTCGCGCTCGAAGGCGGCGATCTGACCGATGCGCCGCACGTGTCGTTCGTCGTGCGAGAACGGCGTCGCCACGAACCGGTCGATGAAGGTCACCGCCTCGTCGAACGTGTGCTGACGCGCGCCGATCGCGATCACGTTCGCGTCGTTGTGCTCCCGCGCCAGTTCCGCCGTCGCGATGCTCCACACGAGCGCCGCGCGGATGCCGTCGACCTTATTCGCGGCGATCTGCTCGCCGTTTCCCGAGCCGCCGAAGACGACACCGAGGGTGGGGATCCCCGCGGCCTGGTCGGCCACGACGGCCTGGGCGGCACGGATGCAGAACGCCGGGTAATCGTCGATCGGGTCGTACTCGATCGGGCCGTGGTCGATCACGTCGTGTCCCTGCGCGGCGAGGTGGTGCTGCAGTTGCGTGGAGAATTCCAGACCGGCGTGATCGGTGGCGATGTGGATGCGCATGCCGCCCATCCTATTGACGGCGCTCACGGCGCGATGCCGGCGGCGGCGGGCTTGAACCCGGCGCGGACGTTCTCGCAGCAGCCCGGGCGGCAGACGTCGAACCAGGGCCCGAGCGGGGTCGCATGCGGCCGGTCACCCTTCTTCGTGCCGGCGAGTCGCTCTTCGACGAGGTCGACCAGACCGCTCACGTAGGCGGGGTCGACGCCCGGCGTCTGAGATCGGACGGCCCGGAGCCCGGCTTCCTCCGCGGCCTCCATCGCTTCGGTGTCGAGGTCCCAGAGCACCTCCATGTGGTCGCTGACGAAGCCGAGCGGCACGATGACGACCGCCTCGGCCCCGCGCGAGGGCAGAGCGGAGATGACGTCGCAGACGTCGGGTTCGAGCCAGGGTTGGGTGGGGGGACCCGAACGCGACTGGTACACCAGTTCCCACGGGGTCTCCTCGGCGCCCGTCACGGCCCGGGCGACCGCGTCCATCACGACCTCGGCGACGGCCAGGTGCTGGGCGGCGTAGGCGCCGCCGTCACCGAAGTCGATGTCGCGGGGGCCCGACCGCTGCGCGTCGGCGGTCGGGATGCTGTGGGTGGAGAACAGCACGTGCACCTTCCGGGGGTCCACACCCTCGTCGACGACGAAGCGTCGGACGGCGGATTCGACGCCGTCGATGAAGGGCTGGACGAAGCCGGGGTGATCGAAGAACTGCCGGATCTTGTCGATGGTCACCCGGTCCCCCAGTCCGGTGTCGGTCAACACGCGCGCGAAGTCCTCGCGGTACTGGCGGCAGCTCGAGAAGGAGCTGTAGGCGCTCGTGGCCAAGGCCAGCAGCGCGGTGTCCCCCGCTTCGGCGGCCTCCTGGACCGCGTCCTCGAGGTACGGGGACCAGTTGCGATTTCCCCAGTAGACGGGCAGATCGATGCCGCGGCGGTCGAGTTCGGCTTCGAGCGCCGCCTTCAAAGCGCGATTCTGCGCATTGATGGGGCTGACCCCACCGAAGTGCCGATAGTGGTGTGCGACTTCTTCGAGGCGTTCATCGGGGATCCCGCGCCCGCGGGTCACGTTCCGCAGGAACGGGATGACGTCGTCTTGACCCTCCGGACCACCGAACCCCGCGAGCAGGAGTCCGTCGTAGGCCACGGGGACCTCCACGTGGGCGGGGCCGGACGCGGCGCACGGCGATGCGAACGGTACGGGGCCGGATTCGGCGGGGTCGGATGCGGGAGAACTCGTACTCACCCTTTCATCTTCGCACCGTGGGAGGACACCGTATCCGTCCCTCGGACTGTCGTAGGGTAGGAGGGTTGTCGCCGGCGCCAGCAGCGCCGCTCCGCGGCATCCACCCAAACCCCGGGAGCAGACGCAGTGCCAGGAGAGAACCTCACCCGCCTCGAAGCGCAGGAGCGCCGTGCGATCGTCGACACGCAGTCGTACGAGATCACGCTCGATCTGAACAAGGGCGCCGAGGTGTTCGGCTCCCGAACGGTCGTGCGGTTCACCGCGACCGAGGGCGCCTCGACGTTCATCGACCTGATCGCGCGGGAGATCCGCGAGATCACCCTCAACGGCCGCGCCATCGACCCGGCCGTCGCCTTCGCCGATTCGCGCATCGCCCTCGACGGGCTGGCGTCGTCGAACGAGCTGATCGTGGACGCGGACTGCGTCTACACCAACACCGGTGAGGGCCTGCACCGCTTCGTCGACCCGGTCGACGGAGAGGTCTACCTGTACACCCAGTTCGAGGTGCCCGACTCGCGCCGCGTGTTCGCGGTGTTCGAGCAGCCCGACCTGAAGGCACAGTTCCAATTCACCGTCATCGCGCCTGCGCAGTGGAAGGTCATCTCCAACTCGCCCACCCCCGACCCCACGCCCGCCGGCGAGGGCCTGGCCATGTGGACCTTCGAGCCGACACCGGTCATCTCGTCGTACATCACGGCGCTGGTCGCCGGACCGTACGAAGCCACCTTCTCGGAGCTGACGAGCGCGTCCGGTCGGGTCATCCCGCTCGGCGTCTTCGCCCGCAAGAGCCTGTGGGAGTACCTCGACGCCGACTACGTGTTCGAGAAGACCCGGGAGGGCTTCGCGTACTACGAGGAGAAGTTCGACTACCCGTACCCGTTCGCCAAGTACGACCAGATGTTCGTGCCGGAGTTCAACGCCGGCGCGATGGAGAACGCCGGCGCGGTCACGTTCACCGAGACCTATGTGTTCCGCAGCAAGGTCACCGACGCCGTACGTGAGCGCCGTGTCGTGACGATCCTGCACGAACTGGCGCACATGTGGTTCGGTGACCTGGTCACCATGAAGTGGTGGAACGACCTGTGGTTGAACGAGTCCTTCGCCGAGTGGGCGTCGACGATCGCCACCGCCGAAGCCACCGAATGGACCGCCGCGTGGACGACCTTCAACGCGATGGAGAAGACCTGGGCCTACCGCCAGGATCAGTTGCCCTCGACCCACCCGGTCGTCGCGGAGATCAACGATCTCGAGGACGTACAGGTCAACTTCGACGGCATCACGTACGCCAAGGGCGGTTCGGTGCTCAAACAGCTGGCTGCATGGGTCGGCGTCGAGGCGTTCTTCGCCGGAGTGTCGGCCTACTTCAAGAAGCACGAGTTCGGAAACACCGAGCTCCCCGACCTTCTCGTCGAGCTGGAGGCCACGAGTGGTCGCGACCTGTCCGGATGGTCGAAGAAGTGGCTCGAGACCGCCGGGGTGAACACCCTGTCCCCCGCCATCACCGAGGGTGCCGACGGGACGATCTCACGTTTCGCCGTGGTCCAGACCGCCCCGGCCGATTACCCGACGATCCGCCCGCACCGCCTCGGGATCGGGTTCTACAACCTCGACGGCGACAGCCTCGTGCGCACCCGCCACATCGAGTTGGATGTGGACGGCGACCTCACCGAGGTGCCGGATCTCGTCGGTGAGCAGCGCCCCGACCTCGTCCTCCTCAACGACGAAGACCTCGCCTACGCGAAGATCCGCCTCGACGAGCGCTCCCTGCAGACCGCGGTCGACCACCTCTCCAAGATCAGCGACCCCCTCGCCCGATCCCTCGTGTGGGGCGCGGCATGGGACCAGACCCGTGACGCGGAGGCGTCCGCGAGCGACTACGTCGATCTGGTGCTGCGCAACATCGGGACCGAGACCGAGTCGACGACCGTGCGCACCACGCTCGCGCAGCTCCAGCTCGCGGCGGGTGCGTATGTGGCCCCCGAAAAGCGAGACGTCACACGGATCAAGGTCGCCGACGCCCTGTGGGAGCTCGCGCGGTCGGCCCCCGCCGGAAGCGACAGCCAACTGCAGTTCGTGACCTCGTTCGCGTCCGCCGCGGCCACCCCGGCGCAGTGGGAACACGTTCGCGCATTGCGCGAGGGCGAAACGACCCTGGCGGGACTGGAGATCGACACCGACCTGGCCTGGCAGCTCCTGGTCTCCCTCGCCGCCGGGGGTGTCGTGGACGTCCCCGACATCGACCGCGCGCTCGCACAGGACAACACCGCCAAGGGTGGCGAGTTCGCCGCCCAGGCCAAGGCGGCCTTGCCGACACCGGAGGCGAAGAAGGCCGCGTGGGCGTCACTGGTCGAACGCGACGACCTGCCGAACACCATCGTGCGGTTCGCCGCCATGGGCTTCGTGCACCCGTCGGGCGTCGATCTGCTCCCGGAGTTCATCGAACCGTACTTCGGCATGCTCGACACCGTGTGGACCAGCCGCACCTACAAGATCGCGGAGTATCTCATCACGGGGCTGTACCCGAGCGTGCTCGCCTCGACGGAACTGCGTGACGCCACGCGCGCATGGCTGGAGGCCCATGGCGACGCCCCCGCGGCGTTGCGCCGTATGGTCTATGAGAACCTCGCGGGCGTCGAGCGGGCCCTGGCGGTCCAGGAGCGCGACGCGCAAGAGTGACCCGGGTCGGAGGACAGCGACGATGACCGATTCGACACCGGGGAGTTTCTACGACCAGGTCGGCGGGCACGACACCTTCGTCAGACTGGTCGACGTCTTCTACGACGGCGTCGCACAGGACGACCTCCTCAAGCCGATGTATCCCGAAGAGGATCTCGGCCCGGCCAAAGAACGTCTGTTGATGTTTCTGGAGCAGTACTGGGGCGGACCGACGACTTACAGTGAGCGACGGGGTCATCCACGCCTGCGCATGCGTCATCGTCCCTTCCACGTCGATCCGCCCGCCCGCGACAGGTGGCTGACCCACATGCGCGCCGCGGTCGAATCCCTCCGGTTGCCGCCGCTGTACGAGGAGACGCTGTGGGACTATCTGCAACGGGCCGCGCATGCGATGGTGAACACGTTCGAGCCCGCCGGCATCGGCGCGCCGCCCGACGGGCGGGATCGTGGGAACCTGTCGGTGACCGTTCGCGACGACACGCCCGACTGACGCCCCTCGAGACGAAGGAGTCCCGATGACCGCCCCCGTGAAGACCGACGTCCTCGTCATCGGATGGGGGCTGGCCGGCCTGGTCGCCGCGAGCGAGGCACTCGCGGTCGGCAAGCACGTGACGGTCATCGACCAGGAGCCCCGCGCCAACCTCGGCGGGCAGGCGTGGTGGTCCTTCGGAGGGCTCTTCTTCGTGGACTCCCCCGAGCAGCGCCGGATGGGCATCCGCGACTCCCCGGAGCTGGCGCGGCAGGACTGGTTCGGAACCGCGGGCTTCGACCGCGAGGAGGATGCCTGGCCACGTCGTTGGGCGGAGGCCTACCTCGAATTCGCCCATCGGGAGAAGCGCGAATGGTTGCGGGCGAAAGGCGTGGGGTTCTTCCCGGTGGTCGGCTGGGCCGAGCGGGGCGGCTACGGCGCCACCGGGCCGGGAAACTCCGTGCCCCGCTTCCACATCGCCTGGGGGACGGGACCGGCATTGGTCGCCCCGTTCCAGGCCGACCTGGAACGGGCGGAGTCCGTCGGGCGCGCCACGGTGCTCCCGCGTCACCGCGTGCGGGAGCTCACCGTCGACGCGGGCACGGTCACCGGGGCCTCCGGCGATGTGCTCGCCCCTTCCGGCGCGGCCCGTGGCGCGGAGTCCTCGCGCCAGGTCGTCGGTGATTTCCGCATCGAGGCGGCCGCGACGATCGTGGCATCCGGCGGTATCGGAGGCAACCACGACCTGGTCCGCAGGCGCTGGCCCGACCGGTTGGGTTCCCCGCCGGCGACGATGGTCACCGGCGTCCCGGCCTACGTCGACGGTTCGATGCTCGAGGTCACCGAGAACGCCGGTGCCCACCTCATCAACGGCGACCGCATGTGGCACTACGTCGAAGGCCTGCAGAACTGGGACCCGATCTGGCCCGGGCACGGGATCCGCATCCTGCCCGGCCCCTCGTCCTTGTGGCTCGACGCGACCGGGAGGCGGCTTCCGGTCCCGCTGTATCCGGGCTTCGACACGCTGGGTACCCTGGCGCACCTGCGCACCTCCGGCCACGACCATTCGTGGTTCGTGCTGTCGCAGAAAATCGTCGAGAAGGAGTTCACCCTCTCGGGGAGCGAGCAGAACCCCGACCTCACGGGCAAGGATCTGAAGCTCCTGTTGCGTTCCCGACTCGGAAAGGGACCGGGTGGGCCCGTCCAGGACTTCCTCGATCACGGCGCCGACTTCGTCGTGCGTGACGACCTCGATGCACTCGTGCGCGGCATGCGCGAACTCCCCGGCGGCGACGTGCTGGACGCGGACCTGGTGCGCTCAGAGGTCGAGGCCCGCGACCGGGAGGTGGGCAACACCTTCACCAAGGACGCGCAGATCGCGATGCTCCGTTCCGCTCGCGCGTACCGCGGCGACCGCCTGATCCGCACCGCGTCGCCGCATCGGTTGCTCGATCCGGCGGCCGGTCCCCTCATCGCGGTGAAGCTGCACGTCCTCACCCGGAAATCGCTCGGCGGCATCGAGACCGACCTCGCGTCCCGCGCCCTCAGGGCCGACGGCGACCCCGTCCCGGGGCTGTACGCGGCCGGCGAGGCGAGCGGGTTCGGCGGTGGCGGAGTCCACGGCTATCGTGCGCTGGAGGGCACGTTCGTCGGGGGGTGCCTCTTCAGCGGCCGCGCCGCCGGGCGGGCCGCCGCGGCGGCGGTCTGAACACCGCTCACCGCGCGCCGGTGGCGCGCACCTCCGTGAGGCCGACACGCGCGGGGCCTCGGACGAGGACGTGTCCGCGGTCCAGCGTGACGCGGGTCCAGGGCCCGTTCTCGAAGACCGTCGCCGTTTCTTCGCCGGCGATGAAGCCGAGTGCGAAGGCGGCGAACGCCGTGCCGAGCGGAAGATCGGCCAGCGCAGCGTCGGGTTCGCCCCACACCGCCGCCCGGACTTCGCGCACGACGTCTTCGCCCGGATCGACGGGCATCGCCTCCGCGACCGCCGCGATACCGAACTGTGCACGCGTGGCCAGCACCGACGCGGCCAACGCGCCGCTGGGCTTCCAGCCGCCGCGCGGCGGAGACACACCGGCCCAGGGCGCCGAGAGAGCCGTGTCGGGCAATTCCAGCGCCGACGCGGAACCCTCTGCCGGCGCCAGAGCGGCGGCGTCGACGACGATGTCACACTCCAGCTCGGGGTCGGCCGGGAGTATCCGCATGGCCAGCACGGTCGGAGTCCGGTCGAACAATCCACGCGGCGAAAGCGGGGCGGCGGTCATCACCAGGACGCCGCGGGACGCGCGGAGGCGGACGGCCCCGTCGCCGAGAGGACGGGTCCGGCCGGCGAAGGTGAGCGCATCCGCGGCGGCGTGCGGGTCGGCGAGCAGGAGGCGCGGGGACATCCGACTTAGACTATCGACCAGCCGTGCTCCCCGCGGCGTGACCGGCATCCGGAAGGCACCATGACCGACGTCGACCCCGTTTCGCCCGCACCCGGCGACACCGACCCCGTCGCCCGCATGTTGGATGTCCTCGACCTCTCCTCGACCGCGGCGCGGACGACCGAGGACATCTTCATCGGCTCCTCCCACGCGATGCCCCTCGGGCGCGTGTTCGGCGGCCAGGTGCTGGCGCAGTCGATCGTCGCGGCCGAACGGACGATCCCCGACGACCGCGCGGTGCATTCGATGCACGGGTACTTCCTGCGACCGGGTGATGCCGATAAGGGGATCACCTTCGCGGTGGACCGCATCCACGACGGTCGTTCCTTCTCGACCCGACGCACCCAGGCGTTCCAGGAGGGTGTGCCCATCTTCTCGATGATCGCGTCGTTCCAGGACGAGGACCCCGGAATGGAGCATCACGCCCCGATGCCGGAGGGGCTCCCCGCCCCCGATGCGCTTCCCGACATCGAGGCGCACCTGAGCGGGATGAACCCGATGTCGAAGAGCCTCTTCGTGGATCGCCCGATCGATCTTCGGCACATCCCCGGACCGATCTACCTTTCGGTCGACGGAGAACACAGCCCCAGCCAGGCGGTCTGGCTGCGGGTGCGACGACCGATCGGCGACACCCCCGTGATCCACCGCGCGGTTCTGGCCTACATGAGCGACCTGACGATCCAGGAGCCGATCCTGCGCGCCCACGGGATACCGTGGGCGAAGCCGGGGCTCAAAGTCGCCAGTCTCGACCATGCGATGTGGTGGCATCGCTCGGCCCGCGTCGACGAGTGGCTCCTGTACGTGCAGGAGTCACCGAGCGCCCGCGGTGGACGCGGGCTGGGCACCGGTCGCATATACACGCAGGACGGCATACTGGTTGCCAGCATCGCCCAGGAGGTGATGGTGCGGGTGCCGACTCCGTGACCGGCGCGCGCGTCAGCGGCGGTGGCCGAACGTGATCGGCTCACCCAGGAACGGCTCCCACGCCGCCCGTTCCTCGGCGGACAGCTTCATCGGGCGCCCCGTGGCGGCATCCACCTTCACGACGACGCCGGTCGCCCGGGCGAACACCTCCGGCTCCGGATCGGTGATCGGCCCGCACACCTCGTAGCAGACCTCGATGCTCGATCCGCCGAGGCGTCCGAACCAGATCTGCACGTCGAGCGGTTCACGTCGGTAGGGCACGGGCGCGAGGTATTCGATCTCCTGCCGCGCGATCAGCGTCAAAACCCCGCTGTGCAGCCCGGAGTCCAGCACAGCCGTGGACGGTGCCGTCTCCCCCTCCCGCGGCGCCCAGAACGCCCGCACGCGCGCCTCCTCGAGGAGCTTGAGCATGGTGGCGTTGTTGACGTGGTTGAACGCGTCGAGATCCCCCCACCGCAGGTGGATGGGGATGTGCAGACGACCGCCGGTGGTCTCAGTCACGCGTGAGCTTGCGGTAGGTCGAGCTGGACCGGTTGAGCGCGTCGGGCCCGAGCCGCTCGAGCTTGTTCTGCTCGTACGCCTCGAAGTTGCCCTCGAACCAGTACCACCGGTCGGGGTTCTCGTCCGTGCCCTCGTACGCCAGGATGTGCGTCGCGATGCGGTCCAGGAACCACCGATCGTGCGTGATGACCACGGCACAGCCGGGGAATTCGAGCAACGCGTTCTCGAGCGAGCCGAGCGTCTCGACGTCGAGGTCGTTCGTCGGCTCGTCGAGCAGGAGCAGGTTCCCGCCCTCCTTCAGCGTGAGGGCGAGGTTCAGGCGGTTGCGCTCTCCTCCGGAGAGCACGCCGGCCTTCTTCTGCTGGTCGGGACCTTTGAACCCGAACTTCGACACGTAGGCGCGCGAGGGGATCTCGGTCTTGCCGACCGTGATGATGTCCAGTCCGTCCGAGACGACCTCCCACAGCGACTTGTTCGGGTCGATGCTCGAGCGGGTCTGGTCGACGTAGCTGATCTTGACCGTCTCGCCGACCTTCAGGTCTCCGCCATCGAGGGGTTCGAGACCCACGATGGTCTTGAACAGCGTCGTCTTGCCGACGCCGTTGGGTCCGATGACCCCGACGATGCCGTTGGGCGGGAGGCTGAAGCTGAGACCGTCGATGAGCGATCGACCGTCGAAGCCCTTCTGGAGCTTCTTGGCCTCGATCACGATGTTGCCCAGTCGCGGCCCCGGTGGGATCTGGATCTCCTCGAAGTCGAGCTTCCGCGTGCGTTCCGCCTCTGCGGCCATCTCCTCGTAGCGAGCCAGACGGGCCTTCGACTTGGCCTGGCGTCCCTTCGTGTTCGAGCGCACCCAGTCCAGTTCCTCGGACAGGCGCTTGGCGAGCTTCGCATCCTTCTTGCCCTGGATCTCCAGGCGCTCACGCTTCTTCTCGAGATAGGTGGAGTAGTTGCCCTCGTAGGGGTAGAGCCGCCCGCGGTCGACCTCGGCGATCCACTCGGCGACGTTGTCGAGGAAGTACCGGTCGTGCGTGATCGCGATGACCGCGCCGGCATACTTCTGCAGGTGCTGCTCGAGCCACAGCACGCTCTCCGCGTCGAGGTGGTTGGTGGGCTCGTCGAGAAGCAACAGGTCCGGCTTCTGGAGAAGGAGCTTGGTCAGCGCGACACGACGCTTCTCACCTCCCGACAGGTGGGCGATCTCGGCGTCACCCGGGGGTGTGCGCAACGCGTTCATCGCCTGCTCCAGCTGAGAGTCGAGGTCCCACGCGTCGGCGGCGTCGATCTCCTCCTGCAGCTGCCCCATCTCCGCCAGCAGGGTGTCGAAGTCGGCGTCGGGGTCGCTCATCAGCGCGGAGATCTCGTTGAACCGGTCGAGCTTGGCCTTGATGGCGACGCCGTCCTGGATGTTCTCGAGCACGGTCTTGGTCTCGTCCAGCTCGGGCTCCTGCATCAGGATCCCCACGGTGAAGCCCGGGCTGAGCTTCGCCTCACCGTTGGAGGGCTGGTCGAGCCCCGCCATGATCTTGAGGATCGTCGACTTGCCGGCGCCGTTCGGGCCGACCATGCCGATCTTCGCGCCGGGGAGGAACGACATCGTGACGTCGTCAAGGATCAACTTCTCGCCCACGGCTTTACGCGCGCGGACCATCTGATAGATGTACTCAGCCATAGCGCGTCCAGTCTATGCGGCTCGGAGCCCCCGCCGCGCCCGGCCCGGGACGGCGATCACCAGTCGATGACGCGGGTGTCCCCGACGAGGCATCCGCCACCGGGAAGGACATCGACAACCACCGTGAACGGATCGCCCGTGGCCGGTCCCACCTGCCCGACCAGGCACTCTTGCCCCCATTCGACGGAGAACTGGATGCTCTCGGCGGGGTTGCCCACCGTGGACATGTCCTCGGTGACCTGCATGGCGTCCTTGTCGAACCCCGCGGCCACCAGCGCATCCACATACGCGCGTCCGGACGCGCGGTCCTCCCCCGCCCAGACCTCTTCGACGATGAGCGTGAAGTAGGCGAGGTTGTCTTGGGCCGTCCCGTCGGGATCGAGGGCCGGTTCCTCCGGTGTCGGCGTGGGCGTCGGCGTGACATCGATCGACATCGTCGGTGTCGTGGCCGGCTCCGACTCGGGGGCGAAGACCCCGCAGCCGGCCAGAGCGATCACTCCGACCAGGGACAACACGCCCACGCCGCGACGCGACGCGCTGCCCGGACGGATCGGGGTCGGACGCGGGAGGAGGGCGACTCGCAGGCGCGGGGACACGATGCCGAGTCTACGGGGACGGACCTGTGCCCCCGTTCAGAACGGCGTCGGGTCGGCGCCGACACGGGAGGGCGCACCCCAGTCCCCCGGAGCCGCCCCCGACATCTGCTCGGACGGATCCGAAGATGCGCGCGCCCCATCGTCGCCGCGCGTTGCGACATCCTCCCCCGGCGATCCCGGTCGGTCGGCGTCACGGCGGGGATGTTCCATCGGGACGAAGGTCGTCGTGCCGAAACGGAGGTCCGGGCCGATCGCATCGACGTCCAGTTCCGGGACCGTGCGCCAGCCGTGCTCGGTCTGCCACGACCGCAGACGCAACCGCCCGGCGACGACGATCCGGTCCCCCTTCTGCAAAGACCGGGCGACATGGTCACCGAACTCGCGATACACCGAAACGGTGTAGTAGTTGGCGTCGACGTCGACGAAGCGCCCCGCCCCGCTGTCGAACTTCCGCCGGTTGGAGGCGAGGCGGAAGCTCGTGACCGATGTGCCGTCGGGAAGCCGCTTGATCTCCGGCGGGGTGGCGAGGTTGCCGATGACGGTGATGGTGTCGTTCATGTCTCCTCCTCGGGTGCGGGGACTGTCCCCTCAGGCGACGGGCTCGTACCCGGCGGCCGTCGACACGACCAGCGTCCCGGAGACGGCGTCGACGGGCACGGACGTGCGGGCGCGCCGTGGACAGGGCGCGAGGGAGATCACCTGTGCAGGAGAAGAACCGCGATGTCCGGGGTCGAAGATAGCTTCGACACGAGAGGAGTCCACCATGACTGTCGCGACCCATTCTCCGGCGCCCCGCCTCACACGGAGCACGCCTGTGCACCTGCAGCCGGCGTCATCCGGTCTCTGGCGTGTGCTCGACGCGCACGGGCATATCCTCGGGCATCTCGAGCGCGCGGGAGACGAGGGCGAAGGGCGTTGGCGGGCGCGGCGCCTCAACCCCCTGCGCAGACAGTTCCAGAGCCTCGGCGAGTTCTGGTCACCCGACGACGCCGTGGACTGCATCCGCTATCTGTGAACAGGTCCGTCACCGGTTCACACGACAGAGGCCAACGTCTCGGCGCCCACCTGCGGCGCAAGACGCCGCACCTCGGGCCATCGCTCCGCGAGGATGCCCGCCGCCCGCCGCAGGGTCTCGGCAGACGCGGTGAACGGCACGCGGAGATGTCGATCATGTCCTCCCTCGAGAGAAAATCGCGGTCCGGCAGAGAGGAGGAGCCCTCGTGGACGCACGTCCAAGACCAGCGCCGAGCTCAACGGTGCGTCCAGGCCGATCCACAGCGAGACGCCGCCACGCACGTCGGGAACCGACCAGTCCGGCAGGTGCGCACGCAACGATCGCACGAGTGCGTCGCGACCTTCTCCGAGCACGTGTGCGCGCTGCGCGATGATCTCGTCCATCCGTCCCACGAGACGACGCGCGATCTCCTGCTCCAACTCCGGGGTTCCGAGGTCGCCCACCGGGCGCGCGGCCACCAGGCGGCGGATCAGGCCGGTCTCGCCGCGGACCCACCCCACCCGGAGACCGCCCCAGACGGTCTTGCCGACCGAGCCGATGCGCACGACGTGTGCGGGATCGGCGGAACGGAAGGAGCGGTCCCCGGTGCGGTGGTCGATGCCGAGGTCTGCCGTCGTCTCGTCGACGATCAACGTCGTGCCGGCGCGTTCGGCCTCCCGGAGGAACACCGCACGCTCCGTGTCGGACATCGAGCGCCCCGTCGGGTTCTGGAAGTCCGGCATGAGGTAGGCGAGCATCGGCATCGTCCGGCCGAAGGCCTGGACGGCACGGTCGAGGTCCCAGCCCTTCGAGGTCGTGACCGGGACACCCACCAGACGGGCCCCGGCTCCCCGGAACGCATCTGCGGCGTGCGGGTAGGTCGGCGTCTCCAGCAGCACGCGATCACCACGCCCGACGAGCGTGCGTGCGATCAGGTGGATGGCGCTCTGCGCACCGTTGGTGATGAGCAGTTGGTCTGGGTCGGTGGGCAACCCGCGCGCAGCGTACCGGGCGGCGATCCCCTCCCGCAGCCGGAGGTCGCCGATGAGGTCGTACCCGGAGCGACCGATGATCGACGACGCACCCGCGGCTGCCTCCGCGACCACGCCGGCAAGGCCCGGCCACGCGGGCGGACCTGCACGTTGCAAGTCGATCGCGCCGTCCGCACCACCGGCGTGCCCGGGGTCGTCGCGGCGCAACGGAAGCGTGATCGAGCCCGAGCCGCGCACGCTGGCGATGTGGCCCGTCTCGCGGAGCCGGCGATATGCGGCCGCGACCGTGCTGCGGCTGAGCCCGAGCGCGCGGGCGAGTTCTCGTTCGGCGGGGAGGGCCGTGCGCGGCGCGATGCGGTTGTCGATGCAGAGCAACCGGACACCGTCCGCCAGGGCCTCGTACGCAGGCTCACGCGATCGCCACCCTCCGAGAGCCGAGGCCAGGGCGCGGGCTGAGATCTTCGCATCCACGAAGCCAGATCTATCACATTGGCCTGTTTACCTCGCGCCAATCCTGAGATTGGATCGCGTCATGCGACGCCGCGTCCTCCGGCTGCTCACCTGTCTCGTGTTGTACGGGGCCGGTTGCGCCCTGACGGTGCGGGCCGGGATCGGCGTGGACGGTCCTCGCCGAGGGGGTCTCCGCCCGAACCGGTATCGGCGTCGGCTGGGTGACCGATCTCATCGGGTTCGCGGTGCTCCTGGTCTGGATCCCGCTCCGTCAGCGCCCCGGCGTCGGCACGGTCGCGAACATCCTCGTCGTGGGCTGCGCGATGCAGGGGGTACTCGACCTCACCCCACCCGTGGAGGGCATCCTCTGGCAACTCCCGGTCTGCGTGGTCGGGATCGGCCTCGTCGCGGTCGCCTCGGGTTTGTCCATCGGGGCGCACTTCGGCCCCGGCCCCCGAGACGGCCTCATGACCGGGATCCATCACCGTTGGGGATGGCCGCTGTTCCTCGCGCGCGGTGGCGTCGAACTGACGGTGCTCACCCTCGGGTGGGCGCTGGGGGGAACCGTCGGTGTCGGCACCGTGATGTTCGCGGTGCTGATCGGCCCGCTCGTGCACATCGCGATGCCCCTGTTGGACACGCGACCTTCTCCGCCCGCCCGCGCGTGATCAGTGCTGGCGGAACTGGGGCCAGTCCGACCCGGGCTTGAGGTGGGCGTGGAGCGCGTTCTTGGCGATCTCCATCGTGGGATAGGTGCCCGTGGTCTCGTCTGCACCGGCCATCGTGACGGTGTAGCCCTCATCGTCGTGGCGGATGCTACCGACGACTCCCGCGGGTCCGTAGGCGACCCACAGTCCGTGCGTGGTCTCGGTCGTTCCCATGGTGTGACTCCTTTCCGACATTGCCGAAGATACGCCGAACCCGGCGCGAGCGGAAGGGGTTGCGCCGGCGCCCGAAGGGACCTGCAGAGCGCCCCCGACAGGACTCGAACCTGCAACCACCGGATTAGAAGGCCGATGCTCTATCCATTGAGCTACGAGGGCCCTTCCAGAGTAGCGGCCGATGCACGCGGGGCCGGTGCCGATGCGGTCGATAGGATGGCCGACATGGCCGGGAGCGAGAACGACAGACTCGTATGGATCGACTGCGAGATGACGGGACTCGACCTCGCGGTCGATGAGCTCGTCGAGATCGCCGTCGTCGTGACCGATTTCGAGCTGCGCATGCTCGACCCCGGCTTCGAGGTGGTGATCAAACCGTCCGACGCGGCGCTGTCGCATATGAACGACTTCGTCACCTCTATGCACGAGTCCTCCGGACTGCTCGATGAACTTCCCGGAGGCGTCACTCTCGCGCAGGCGCAGGTCCAGACGCTCGCGTACATCCGCCGCTTCGCCCCGCTTGCCGGCAAGGCCCCCCTGGCGGGCAACACGATCGGGACCGACCGCATGTTCCTCGCGAAGTACATGCCCGACGTCGACGACTACCTCCACTACCGCAACGTCGACGTCTCGAGCATCAAGGAACTCTCCCGCCGCTGGTACCCGCGCGCCTACATCCACGCCCCGGCCAAAGACGGCGGGCATCGGGCGCTCGCCGACATCAAGGAATCGATCCGCGAACTGGCCTACTACCGCCAGGCGGTGTTCGTCCCCGAGCCGGGTCCCACCAGCGACCACGCACGGACCGCTGCAGCGTCGGTGGTGTCATCGTTCGCTCCGAATATGTGAGAGAATCTTCTGGTTGCCCGCTCAGCGGGAGGACATGGTGGCTATAGCTCAGTTGGTAGAGCACCGCGTTGTGGTCGCGGGGGTCGCGGGTTCAAGTCCCGTTAGCCACCCCAATGCATGACATGGATGCCGAGACATTCGAGGCGCTCGTCGTGGACGAGCTCGATCGTCTGCCCGACGACATGGTCGAGGGCCTCGACAACGTCGTCTTCGTGGTGGAGGACCGTCCGGAGGACGGCAGCCTCGACCTGCTCGGACTGTACGACGGCTGGTCGTTGACCGAGCGCGATCGATACGGGATGGGCGAGTTGCCCGATCGCATCATCGTGTACCGGGAACCTCATCTGGATCGCTGCGCCGACGAGGACGAACTCCGCGACGAGGTCCACACCACGCTCGTCCACGAGATCGCCCATTTCTACGGCATCGACGACGACCGGCTGCACGAGTTGGGGTGGGCATGACCGCCGCGCCCACACTTCCCGCCGTCGAGGGACGCACCGACGAGCACACGCGCCGGGCGCGGGGGTGGCAGACGGTGGTCTGGAACGACCCCGTCAACCTGATGAGCTACGTCGTCCACGTGTTCCGGACGTACTTCGGATACCCCCGAGAGCGGGCCGAACGTCTCATGCTGGCCGTACACCACGACGGGCACGCCGTCGTCGCCGAGGGAGCACGGGAACAAATGGAACTGCACGCACAGGCGATGCACGACTACGGTCTCTGGGCGACCGTGAGAGAGGCGCCGGAATGAGCGACGGAAAGACCCTGATCTTGGAGATCACGCCCCTCGAAGCGGCGCACCTGACCGATCTGGTGCGGCAGTTCGCCGAGCTTCTCGAAAGTTCACGACCCGCCTCCGACCCTGCCGTGGCGCGGCTGGTCCCCGACGTCTACGCCGACGACCCGGCCGGCTCCGCGGAGTTCCGCCGTCTCACCGAGCCGACCCTTCTGGAGCGCCGCAGCGACGACGCGGCCCTGGTCATGTCTTCGCTCGCTCCGCTCCTGGCCGAAGACGGCGGTGACCTCGATCCGGTCGCCCTCCCCCTCGACCCGCCGACCGCTTCCGCGTGGATGCGCTGCCTCGCCGCGCTTCGCCTGGTCTTGGCCGAGCGACTCGGCATCCAGGACGACACCGACGGCGATACCGACGACCCGCGCTTCGGGGTGTACGAGTGGCTGGGCTACCGCCTCGACGGCCTGGTGAACGCCCTCGACGCCTGAGCAGACCTCACGGCACACGGAAGACGTGGGTCGCGTGCGCGGCCGGCTGGTCCTCCGTCACATGCCGGTCTTCCTGCGCGGCCCAGCGCTCCCAGTGGGGACGATAGGTCTCACCGTCGCGGTCGAGGGCGCGGCGCCGGCGGGAGGATGCGGGGGATTCGAGCCACACGCGCACGTCGCCCAGCTGCGCGGTCGCCGTGGTGAGCAGTCCCGCACCTTCCACGATCAGCGGCAACGACGGATCCACCGCATGCGCGGCGTCCCATCCGTGCAGGTCCCAGTCCCAGCTGCGCCACACCCCGATGAGCCCGCGCGCATGCGGCACGAGGATCTGCGTGCGCGCCAGGTCGACGCCCTCCCGCAGACCGTCCCAGCCGGGATAGATCGCGTCGAGGGCGACGGACTGCACACGCCCGCGCATCGGCCAGTCACGGATCAGGCGTCGCGCGAGGGAGGACTTGCCCGCACCGCTGCGGCCGTCGATGAGCACCACCGGGTTCGCCGCGGCGGTCGCGGCGACGGCCTCGCGGAGAACGGAGGCCGCGTGGCCCAGGGCGTGGTCGACGGGGTCGCGGCTACTTCTTGAGGATGCGGATGACACGGCTGAGCGAGCGGCCGGCGACCCAGACGAAGGGGATCGCCACGGCGAGCAGAGACACGATGTTCGGCTCGAATCGCAGATCGTCACCACGGCGGATGTACGCTCCCAGCGGGATCGCGTAGCCGCCACCGCCGCCGCCGCCGTTCCCGGCCTCGTCGCTCCCCCCGCCGAAGCCCGACCACGACAGCGCGACGGGGACGATGCGGACGCCGTCGACGTCCTGCTGCTCGCCGTAGGCGCTATTCACGCCGAAGGTCGCCGACTGCTTGCCGAGTTCGAGTGCGATGTTGGGCATGATCCCACGCTACCCGCATCCGCCGCCGGTGGACAGATGCGTCTCACGTCCTGTGGGGCGGACGCGGATGCGAGGGGACGCCGCCACCGGCGCGTCCCGGCCCCAGAAGGGTCGCCCGGGTGACGACCCCCTTGCCGAACCGGGCCGTCGCCCCGTCGAGGGCGTCTTCGACCCGCCGCCAGTCCTGGTCTTCGTCCCAGAGCGCCAAGGCCCCGCTCCCCGACGGACGGAGCTTCTCGCCACGCACCCCGATGAGACGGACCGGCAGATTGCGCGACACCGACTCGAACAGGTCGATCGCCGTCTCCCCGAGCCGCTGCCCCACCGACGTGGGCTCCGCCAGGGTCTGGGACCGCGAGAAAGTCGTGAAATCCGACAACCGGATCTTCACCGCGACCACACCGGCTTCCCAGCCGTGCGCGCGCAGCCGGGCGGCCACGCGGTCGCCGAGGCGCCGGAGCTCGGAGCGGAGCACGCGCGGGTCGTCGACGTCGTCGGCGAACGTCTCCTCATGGCCCACGCTCTTCTCGACCCGTTCGGTCGTCACCTCGCGTGGGTCGATACCTCGCGAGAGGTGCCACACACGGTCGGCCATGGCCGGACCCAGCGCCCGCTCCAGCACCGGGGTGGGGGCCTCGAGCAGATCCGCGACCGTGCGCAACCCCCTGCTCTCCAGGGCGTCCGCCGCCTTCGGCCCCACCCCCCACAGCGCCCGTACCGAGCGGGCCGCGAGGAAACGCCGGGTGTCCGCTTCGGCCACGATCAGCAGGCCATCCGGTTTGCTGATCGTGGACGCCATCTTCGCGACGTGTTTGGTCGCCGCCGCCCCCACGCTGCAGGTGAGCCCGGTCTCGGTCTTCACCTTCTCGCGGATCATCCGTGCGATCTCGCCCGGGCTCCCCCACAACCTCCGCACTCCGCGCACGTCGAGGAAGGCCTCGTCGATCGACAGCGGCTCGACCAACGGTGTGACGTCTCGGAAGATCGCCATGACCTGGTTCGACAGCGCGACGTACCGATCGATCTGAGGGGGCACGACGATCGCGGTGGGGCAGAGGCGCAGCGCGCGAGCGACCGGCATCGCGGACCGGACGCCGAAACGTCGGGCTTCGTACGACGCGCTCGAGACCACTCCGCGTCCCTCGGGTGCGCCGACGATGAGCGGCTTGCCCGCCAGGGTGGGGTCGCGCAACACCTCCGCCGCCGCATAGAACGCGTCCATGTCGACGTGGAGGATGCCCGCCCCGGTGTCATCGGCACTGGGTGCCGAGACGATGCGTCCCGAACCGTCCCCGCGTCCCATGTCTCTATTGTCGTCCGGGCCGCCGACATCCTCGCCGTGAGAGGGCGGCCCGGACGGTGCTCACTGTGCGGCGCGCTCCAAGATCAGCTCCCGAACGCGGGCGGCATCGGCCTGCCCCTTCATCGCCTTCATGACCGCACCGATGATCGCGCCGGCGGCCTGCACCTTGCCGTCGCGGATCTTCTCCAGCACGTCCGGCTGTGCGGCCAGCGCCTCGTCGATCGCGGCGATGAGGGCGCCGTCATCGGAGACGACGGCGAGACCGCGGGCGTCCACGATCTCCTGCGGGGAGCCTTCGCCGTCGATCATCGCTTCGAGCACCTGACGCGCGAGCTTGTCCGTCAGGGTGCCGGCGTCCACCAGCCCCTGCAGGGCCGCGACATCGGCGGGTGCCACCAGGGAACCAGGCTCGGCGCCCCGGGTGTTCGCGATACGACTGATCTCACCCGTCCACCACTTGCGGGCGGAGGCCGGGGCGGCACCGGCGGCGATGGTCGCCTCGACCTCGGCGAGCAGGCCACCGTTGCGGACGTCCTGGAACTCAAGATCGGTGAAGCCCCAGGCCTCCTTCAGCCGCCGACGGTGGGCGGCCGGCGCCTCGGGAAGCGCCGCGCGCAACTGCTCGACCAGTTCGGCCGGCGGTGCCACCGGGAGCAGGTCCGGCTCGGGGAAGTAGCGGTAGTCGTCGGCGTCTGACTTCGGCCGTCCCGGGGAGGTCGTGCCGGTGTCCTCGTGCCAGTGCCGCGTCTCCTGCGTGATCGTTCCGCCTGCAGCGAGGATCGCGGCCTGTCGCTGGATCTCGTGACGCACGGCCCGCTCGACCGAGCGCATGGAGTTCACGTTCTTGGTCTCGGTGCGTGTTCCGAGCGGAGCGGGCGGCTCACCCTCGGGGGTGCGGGGACGCAACGACACGTTGGCGTCGCATCGGAGGTTCCCGCGCTCCATCCGCGCTTCGGAGATCCCGAGTGACCGCACGATGTCCCGGATCGTCGCGACATACGCCTTCGCGATCTCGGGAGCGCGGTGCTCCGCACCGAAGATCGGCTTGGTGACGATCTCCACGAGAGGAACCCCGGCGCGGTTGTAGTCCACGAGCGAGTACTCCGCGCCCTGGATCCGACCCGTCGCTCCCCCCATGTGGGTCAGCTTGCCCGCGTCCTCCTCCATGTGTGCGCGCTCGATCGGGACCTCGACGATCGTTCCGTCTTCGAGCTCCACCTCGATACGACCCTCGAAGGCGATGGGCTCGTCGTATTGCGAGATCTGGTAGTTCTTGCCGAGATCGGGGTAGAAGTAGTTCTTGCGCGCGAACCGGCTGGACGGGGCGATCGAACACCCGAGCGCCAGGCCCAGGCTGATCGACGAGCGGACAGCCTGTTCGTTGACGACCGGGAGAGAACCCGGAAGCCCCATGTCGACGGGCGCGACAAGGGTGTTCGGCGCGACGTCGTGGTTGTCGGGGTGCGCCGGGTTCGGTGCACCGGAGAACATCTTCGTCCGCGTGTTCAGCTCGACGTGGACCTCGAAGCCGAGGACCGGCTCGAACCGCTCGAGGGCCTCGTCGAAGTCCATCAGCTTGTTCGCCGCCATCAGCGGACCCCTCCCAGAACGGGGGCACGGTCCAGCAGCGGACCACCCCACGAATCGACCAGGCGCGCCTCGAGGGCGGCACCGACACGATAGAGCCGCGCGTCCTCGCGCGCGGGGGCGAGGAACTGGATGCCCACGGGAAGTCCGTCCTCCTCGGCGACGCCGGCGGGGATCGAGATGCCGGGGACGCCGGCCAGGTTCGCGGGGATGGTCGTGACGTCGTTGAGGTACATCTGCATGGGGTCGTCGACCTTCTCGCCGAGTCGGAACGCGGTCGTGGGAGCGGTCGGGGTGGCGATGACGTCCACCTTCTCGAAGGCCGCGTCGAAGTCGGCCTGGATGAGCGTCCGCACCTTCTGTGCGGAGCCGTAGTAGGCGTCGTAGTACCCGGCCGACAGCGCGTAGGTACCCAGGATGATGCGCCGCTTGACCTCGTCGCCGAAGCCGGCGTCGCGCGTGGCGGCCATGACGTCCTCGACCGTCGCGCCCGCGTGCGGGGTGACCCGCATGCCGAACCGCACCGAGTCGAACTTGGCCAGGTTGCTGGAGGCCTCCGCAGGAAGGACGAGGTAGTAGGCGGCGACGCCGTACTCGAAGTGAGGTGCGCTGATCTCGACGATCTCCGCCCCCGCGGCCTCCATGGCCGCCAGCGACGTACGGAATGCGGCCGTGACGCCCGTCTGGAACCCATCGTCACCGAGCTCACGGATGACACCGACGCGCAGGCCCTTCAGGACGTCTTGACGGGCACCCTCTCGTGCGGCGTCGGCGAACGAGGGCCATCGGTCCGGCAGCGACGTGGAGTCGTTCGCATCGTGTCCGCCGATGACGTCGTGCAGAAGACCGGCGTCGAGCACCGTGCGAGTGACAGGTCCGACCTGGTCGAGACTGGAGGCCAGGGCGATCGCCCCGTATCGGCTCACGGCTCCGTAGGTGGGCTTGACCCCGACGGTTCCGGTCACGTGCGCGGGCTGACGGATCGACCCGCCGGTGTCCGAGCCGAGGGCGAGCGGAGCCTCGTATGCGGCCACCGCGGCGGCCGAACCGCCTCCGGACCCACCGGGGATGCGATCGAGGTCCCACGGGTTGCGGGTCGGACCGTATGCGGAGTGCTCGGTGGATGAGCCCATCGCGAACTCGTCCATGTTCGTTTTGCCCAGCGGCACGAGACCGGCCGCCCGCGCGCGCGCCACGACGGTCGCGTCGTAGGGGGACATGTAGCCCTCGAGGATCTTCGATCCGCTCGTGGAGGGCATGTCGGTGGTCACGAGCACATCCTTGATCGCCAGCGGGACCCCCGCGAGGCGTCCGAGCACCTCCCCGGATGCGCGTCGACGATCGATGTCGGCCGCCACCTCGAGGGCGTGGTCGCTGACGTGGAGATAGGCGTGGACGTCGCCGTCGACGGCGGCGATGCGATCGAGGTGCGCCTGCGTGGCTTCGACGCTGGAGACCTCGCCCGCGGCGAGCTTGTCGGCGAGCGCGGCGGCGGAGAGCGTGGTGATGTCGGTCACGGGTGTCGTCCTCACTGCTCTTCGCCGAGGATCGCGGTCACACGGAACCGGTCCTCGGCGGCGTCGGGGGCGTTCTTCAGAGCCTCATCGGCGGTGAGGGTGTACCCCACCTCGTCGGCGCGGAAGACGTTCCGCATCGGGATGGGGTGGCTCGTGGCCACCACCTCGGGGGTGGCCACCTCCGAGACCTTGGCGATGTTGCCGACGATCACGTCGAGCTGCCCGGTGAGTCGCTCGACCTCCTCGTCGTCGAGCTGGATCCTGGCGAGCACACCGAGATGGCGCACGAGATCGGGGGTGATTTCAGACACCACACCATTGTAGGCGGGTGTCCCGACGCACCTGTGGGCATCTCGCCCGTCTAGGCTGATGGCCGTGTCAGCGACCTATGACCCGCCCCGGCCCTGGATCCGCAGCTATGCCGACGGGGTTCCGGAGGACCTCGGCGAGATGACGGGCTCGCTCGTCGACATCGTCGCCGAGTCGGCGCGCAGCCATCCGGACGCGCCCGCTCTGGAGTTCTTCGGCCGCACGACCAGCTACCGCGAGCTCGAGGAGCAGATCTCCCGGGCCGCGGCAGGGCTGGCGGAGCTGGGGGTGACCGCCGGCGACCCGGTCGCGATCGTGCTGCCGAACTGCCCGCAGCACATCGTCGCCTTCTACGCGGTGCTCCGACTGGGGGCGGTGGTGGTCGAGCACAATCCGCTCTACACGCCGTTCGAGCTTCAACGACAGTTCGAAGATCACGGCGCGAAGCATGCGATCGTCTGGTCGAAGGTGGCCGCCACGGTGCAGGCGTTCCCCGCCGCGACGACGCCGGGCACGCTGGTCTCGGTCGACCTGACCACCGCCATGCCGTGGCGCACGCGACTCGCGCTGCGACTTCCGATCCGCAAGGCCCGCGAGGGGCGTGATGCCTTGACCGCGACGACCTCGGGCACGACCTCCTGGGAGGACGTGCTCCGCACGGCGCCACTGAGCGCGTCGCACCCACGTCCGGGCGTCGACGATCTCGCGCTGATCCAGTACACCAGCGGCACCACGGGGTCCCCGAAGGGCGCGTGCCTGTCCCACGGGAACCTTCTGGCCAACGCGGCGCAGGCGCAGGCGTGGGTGCCGAGCATCACCCGCGGTGACGGGTGCGTCGTGTACGCGGTGTTGCCGATGTTCCACGCGTACGGGCTGACCCTCTGTCTGACGTTCGCGATGTCGATGGCCGCCCGCCTCGTGTTGTTCCCCCGTTTCGACCCGGACATGGTGCTGGCCGCGACCAAGAGACGCCCTGCGACGTTCCTCCCGCTGGTGCCGCCCATCGCGGGCCGGCTACTGGCCGCCGCCGAGGAGCAGGGCGTCCCGCTCGCGGGCACCGGCATCGCGATCTCCGGCGCCATGGCACTCCCCCACGACCTCGTCGTCCCGTTCGAGGCGGCCACCGGCGGCTACCTCGTCGAGGGGTACGGTCTGTCGGAGTGCTCCCCGGTGCTGATGGCGAATCCGGTGGCGCCCCACCGGGTCCCCGGCACCGTCGGCCTTCCCCTCCCGGGCACGGAGTGCCGGGTGGTCGACCCGGAAGATCCGTCGCAGGACGTCCCCGCCGGTGAGCCCGGCGAACTCCTCGTGCGGGGGCCTCAGGTCTTCAGCGGGTACTACCGCAAGCCGGACGAGACGGCCGCCGTCTTCGCCGGCGACTGGTTCCGCACCGGCGACATCGTCCGGATCGACGAAGACGGCTTTGTGCGCATCGTGGATCGCATCAAGGAACTTGTCATCACCGGAGGGTTCAACGTCGCGCCGACCGAGGTGGAGAACGCGCTGCGGCAACACCCGGCCGTGGCCGACGCCGCCGTGGTCGGCCTCCCGGACGAGCGCGCCGGCGAGCAGGTCGTCGCCGCGGTCGTCGCCGCTCCCGGACACGACATCGACCCGGAGGTCATCCGCGCCTTCGCCCGTGAAGAGCTCACGCCCTACAAGGTGCCCCGACGCGTGGTCGTCGTCGACGAGTTGCCGACGTCTCTGATCGGGAAGGTCCTGCGCCGTCAGGTGCGCGACCGCCTCCTCGACGACGACACCTGACCGGACCTGTCCTCCCTCGGGCCACTCCCGCGCCGCGCGCGGATGCCGCGCACCCGCGGGGTTCTTCAGGCCTCCGGCGCCGGCTCGCCGAGCGCCGAGGGACCCTCGGTGACCAGAACGTGGAACTGCGCGGCGTTGATCACCCGCACACCGAGTTGCTCCGCCTTGGCGAGCTTGGATCCGGCACCGGGCCCGGCGGCGACGAAGTCCGTCTTCTTCGACACACTCGACGCGGCCTTGCCGCCCGCGGCGATGATCGCTTCCTGGGCCCCTTCCCGCGTGTAGCCCTCGAGGGTCCCCGTCGCCACGACGGTCACCCCGTCGAGGACGCCGCCCGCGGCGGCCGCAGCCCCGGGACCGGGGTGCCCGGGTGTCGACAGACGAGCCCCCGCCGCAGCCCAGCGCTCGACGATCTCCCGGTGCCAATCGACCTCGAACCACGCCTTGAGCGAGTCGGCGATGATGCCGCCGACTCCGTCGACAGCCGCGAGCTCGTCCCGGTTCGCGGCACGGATCGCCTCGACCGATCCGAACCATCGGGCGAGTGCCCGTGCGGCGACCGGTCCGACATGCCGGACGTTGAGCGCGACGAGGAATCGCCACAGCTCCTTGGTCTTGGCGAGCTCGAGATTGGCCAGCAGGGAGGTCGCGGCCGCGGAGAGGATGTGGTCGGCATCGCCGTCGAACTCCCCCGCCGAGTCGAACTCGGGGTCGCTACGTCGTCGCTGTCGCCGGAACGGTGACCGGGTGTCCGGGGTGCCGTCCGCCAGCAGCCGGGGCAGGCCGGTCTCGGCGTCACGCACGACGACGTCGATGCCGAACAGGTCCCGTGGACCGAGATCGAACAGCCCGGCCTCGGTGACCAGGGGTGGCACATCCGGCCGCACGGGCTGGGTGAGGGCCGCGGCCGACACCTCCCCGAGACCTTCGATGTCCAGGGCGCCACGCGACCCGATGTGCTCGACGCGGCCGCGGACCTGTGCGGGGCACGACCGGGTGTTGGGGCAGCGCAGATCGATGTCGCCCTCTTTTGCCGGCGCCAGTGTCGACCCGCACTCGGGGCAGGCGGTGGGCATCACGAACTCCCGCTCGCTGCCGTCACGGAGTTCGACGACCGGGCCGAGCACCTCCGGAATCACGTCTCCCGCCTTGCGCAGCACGATCGTGTCGCCGATCAGCACGCCCTTGGCCTTGACGACGTCTTGGTTGTGCAACGTCGCCTGGCGCACCACCGAACCGGCCACCTTCGCCGGCTCCATGACGGCGAACGGAGTGGCCCGTCCGGTGCGGCCGACCGAGACGACGATGTCGAGCAGGGTGGTGTTGACCTGTTCCGGCGGGTACTTGTAGGCGATCGCCCAACGCGGGGCGCGGCTGGTCGCGCCCAGCTCGTCGTGGAGTGCGAGGTCGTCGACCTTGATGACGATGCCGTCGATCTCGTGTTCGACGTCGTGACGGTGCTCTCCGTAGTGCCGGATGAAGGCGTCGGCCTCGGCGGCATCCGGCACGACGGTGAAGTACCGGCTGATCGGTAGCCCCCAGGAGGCGAGCAATCCGTAGACCTCACTCTGCGAGGCCACGGGCGGGTCCGGCCAGGCGCCGATCCCGTGCACGGTCAGCCGGAGTCGCGAGAGTCGTTCGTGCATCGCCTGCAGCTGTCGCTCGTTCTTGCCCTCGCGCTTCTGGCGCAGCGACCCGGACGCGGCGTTCCGCGGGTTCGCGAACAGGCGATCCCCCTGCTCCTGCTGAAACGCATTGAGGGATTCGAAGTCGGCGACGGTGAAGAAGACCTCGCCGCGGACCTCGACCAGGGGCGGGTGGCCGGCGCCCTCGAGCACAGAGGGGATGCCCGCGATGCCCCGGACGTTCTCGGTGACGTCCTCGCCGACGCGCCCGTCGCCACGGGTCGCGGCGCTGGTGAGCCGACCGTGTTCATAGCGCAACGACAAGGCCAGTCCGTCGATCTTCAACTCACACAGGAACGGCACCGCGCGGCCGGCGTCTCGTTCGACACGAGCCGCCCAGGCCAGGAACTCCTCGTCGCTGAAGACATTGTCCAGGCTCAGCATGCGCTCGGCGTGGGTCACCGGTGAGAACAGCGTTCCGGAGGCCGCCCCGACCGTCAACGTAGGAGAGTCTTGGCCCTGCAACTCCGGGTGGAGCCGCTCGAGCTCGGCCAGCCGTGACATCCACCCGTCGTACGTCGCATCGTCGACGATCTCGGCGTCGTCGCCGTAGTAGGCGTCACGTGCGGCGCTGATGCGCTCGGTGAGATCCCTCACCTCGTCGCGCGCCCGCTCGAGAGTCAGCTCAGCCCGTTCACCTTCAGCCACCCCGTCAGTCTAAAGACGCCCGCCGACACCCCCGGCGGGGGTCGCCGGGCGCACGCTCGCACGCGACGGTCAGGCCTCGACGGGAACGGCGGACTCGGTCCGGTCGATGGTGAACTGTCCGAGCACGCGCGTCCCCTCGTAGAGCACGGCCGTCTGGCCGGGGGCGACGCCGTCGAACGGGCTCTCCGGCTCCACGGTGACGATGTCGTCGGCGATCCATGCGCGCGCCGGAACCGGGTCGGAGTGGGCGCGGATCTGCACGTGGCAGTCGAAGGCGGGGGCGGTCGGTGCTGCTCCGGCCCACGAGTAGCGGGCACCGGCGATGCGAACGCACGCCAACGCCTCTTTCGGGCCCACGACGACGGTGTTCGAAACCGGTCGCACCTCGAGCACGAACCGCGGCTTGCCGTCGGCGGCGGGAACCCCCAGTTGCAGCCCTCGACGCTGACCCACGGTGAACGCGTGGGCACCGTCGTGCGAGCCGACCACGTCGCCGGCGCGATCGACGATCTCGCCCTTTTCGGCGCCGACCTTGTCCGCGAGCCACCCGCGGGTGTCTCCGTCGGGGATGAAGCAGATGTCGTGGCTGTCCGGCTTACGTGCCACGGTGAGCCCCCGCTGCTCGGCCTCGGCACGGACGAGCTCCTTGGACGGGGTGTCGCCGAGCGGGAAGTAGGTGTGCGCGAGCTGTTCGGCGGTGAGCACGCCCAGGACGTAGGACTGGTCCTTCGCCGCATCGGAGGCCCGATGCAGTTCCAACCCGCCTTCGCCCTCGACCAGCGTCGCATAGTGACCGGTGCACACGGCGTCGAAGCCGAGCTCGAGTGCACGCTCGAGAAGCGCGGCGAACTTGATCTTCTCGTTGCACCGCATGCAGGGGTTGGGCGTGCGGCCTGCGCGGTACTCCGCGATGAAATCGTCGATCACGTCCTCGCGGAACCGCTCGGAGAAGTCCCACACGTAGAACGGGATGCCCAGCGCGTCGGCGGCGCGGCGCGCGTCCATGGCGTCCTCGATCGTGCAACATCCGCGACTGCCCGCACGAAGCGTGCCACCGGCACGGGAGAGCGCCAGGTGGACCCCGACGACATCGTGACCGGCCTCGACCGCCCGGGCCGTCGCCACCGCCGAGTCGACACCACCACTCATCGCCGCAAGAATCCGCATGACTCAAGTCTAGGTCGGCTCCTCCGGTCCGGCCTGAGCGGGTTTTCAGCGGGCCGCGCGTGCACGCGCGACCGCTTCCGGGAGCGCGGCGGTGAGCGCGTCGACGTCGTCGACCGTCGATGTCCGACCGAGGCTCACCCGCAACACCTGACGCGCGGCACGGTCGTCATACCCGAGTGCCTGCACGACATGGGACGGTTCGGGGACGCCGGCCTGACATGCGGAGCCGGTCGAGACCGCCACGCCGCGCTGGTCTAGCAGGAACAGCATCGCTTCACCCCCTGCCCCGGGGAAGTGCAGATGCAGGTTGCCGGGGATCCGGTCGACCGGGTCGCCAAGCGGCACCACGTCCGGGATGTCGCGCCGGATGGCGGCCAGCGCCCGTTCGCGCAGGGCCGTCAGCCGCTCCGCCTCGGCCGCCGACTCCGCCACGGCCAGCTCGGCCGCCACGGCGAAGGCGGCGGCTCCCGCGATGTCCTGCGTACCCGCGCGCAGAGCGCGCTGCTGACCGCCACCGTGCAACAGTGGCGTGGGGTCCGCGTGTCGCGAGACCACCAGCGCACCGACCCCGACCGGTCCGCCGACCTTGTGGGCGGACACGCTCATCGCGACCAGTCCGGTCCCGCCCCGCGCATCCGCCCGCCACGCGGCGAAGTCGACCGGCACGTGCCCGAACGCCGAGACGGCGTCGAGGTGCAGGGGCACCCCCGCGAGCGCGGCCTCGGCTGCGAGCGCGCCGGCGTCGTTGACGGTCCCGACCTCGTTGTTGGCCACGATGGCGGTGGCCAATGCGGCCCCCGACAGTGCAAGACCGAACGGGCCGGGCAGGATGCGTCCGAGGGGGTCCAGCGCGACGGGGCGCACCCGGGCGGCACGCCGCCGTGCCAGCCATGCGACGGTGTCGACCGTGGCGTGGTGCTCACCGTCGGGCAGGACGATCTCATCCCGTTCGGCCGCCCGCGCCTCCCATAGTCCTTTGACGGCGAGGTTGACCGCCTCGGTCCCGCCGGAGGTGAACACGACCTCGATCGCCCCGCACCCGAGCACCGCGGCCAGTCGCTCCCGAGACTCCTCGAGCAAACGGCGCGCCGCCTGCCCCGCGGTGTGTACGGCCGAGGCGTTCCCCGGCATGCTCTGGGCTCGAAGCCACGCCTCGCGGGCCTCAGGACGCAGCGGGGCCCCGGCGGCGTGATCGAGGTAGACGACCATACCTGCTCCTCCGCCTCGCGCCCTCGCCCGCACGTCGCGGGGTCACGGCGTCACTACTCTAGATCGCATGTCCCCCGACCGGCCCGCCGGAGCCGCGCCCGGCCTGCTGTCCCCCGACCTGGACGACCTGGGCGTGCGCGTCCACGACGGCGGCGGCACGCTGCGGGTGTGGTCGGAGAGGGCCGAGTCCTTGGAGCTGGTGGTCTTCGACGACGCCGATCTGGACTGGAGCATCGCCGACATCCCCCTCGCCCCGGTCGGCGGTGGCGTGTGGAGCGTGACCAGCGAGCTGCTCACGCCGGGGTCCCGCTACGCGGTGCGCGCGGACGGCCCTCGGGGCACCGGCGACATGTTCAACCGGGGGACGTTGCTCGTGGAACCGTACTCCCGCGGATTGGCCACCGGAGACGGATACGAGGACTGGCGCTCGGTCGTCGTGGACCGCGGCTTCGACTGGGGCGGGGTGAGCAGACCCGGCACGCCGATGGACCGCACCGTCATCTACGAGACGCACCTGAAAGGTCTGTCCAAGCGTCACCCCGACGTGCCGCCGGCTCTCCACGGCACGTACGCGGGTCTGGCCCATCCGGCGATGATCGAGTACCTCCTCGACCTCGGTGTGACCGCCGTCGAGCTTCTTCCGATCCACGCGTTCGCAACCGAGCCACGTCTTCTGCAGCACGGTCTGACGAACTACTGGGGGTACAACACGCTCAACTTCTTCAGCCCGCACGCCGCATACGCGACGGAGCAGAACCGACGACGCGGAGCGGGGGCGGTTCTGCGGGAGGTGAAGGGCATGGTGAAGCTCCTCCACCAGGCCGGGATCGAGGTGATCCTCGACGTCGTCTACAACCACACCAGCGAAGAGGGCATCGGCGGTCCGCGCACCAGCCTGCGGGGATTGGACAACCGCGGCTATTACCGCCAGCAGGAGGATGGGACGTACATCGACGTCACCGGGTGCGGTAACGCCGTGAACACCGCGACCGACGCCGCGGCCCGGCTCGTCCTGGATTCGCTCCGATACTGGGCCGAAGACGTGCAGATCGACGGTTTCCGCTTCGACCTGGCCGCGACGCTCGGACGCGACGCCGCGCACGGGTTCACCCCCGGACACCCGCTGCTCCAGGCGATCCTCGATGACCCGGCCCTCGCGGACGTGAAGAAGATCGCCGAACCGTGGGATGTCGGGATGGGCGGCTGGCAGACGGGTGCCTTCGGTGCCGGCTGGCACGAGTGGAACGATCGCTACCGGGACCGGGTGCGCAACTTCTGGCTCAGCGACATCGACTACGCCCGCCGCGCGGACCTCACCCCGGTCGGAGTCGGCGGCTTCGCGACCCGGCTCGCGGGGTCCTCGAACACGTTCTCCCCGGCACGCGGTCCCCTCGCGAGTGTCAATTTCGTCACCGCGCACGACGGGTTCACGCTGCACGACCTCGTCTCCTACGACGTCAAGCACAATCTCGCCAACGGTGAACAGAACCGCGACGGGGCCGATACCAACCGCTCGTTCAACCACGGGGCCGAAGGTCACACCGACGACGAAACCGTGCTCGCCACGCGGCGCAAAGCGATGCGGAATCTCCTCGGCACCCTTCTGCTGTCCGCGGGCGTACCCATGCTGACGGCCGGGGACGAGTTCGGACGCAGTCAGCGCGGCAACAACAACGCCTACTGCCACGACTCGCCGCTGACCTGGTTGTCGTGGGACCACGCGCCGTGGCAGCAGGACCTCAGGGCGCACGTGAAGCACCTGATCGGAATTCGTGCGCAGAATCCGGCGTTGCGCCCCGTGCGGTACGCCAAGCGCGGGGAACACGTCCCCTCCGCATCCTTGATGCAGTGGTACGACGAAGACGGTCACACCATGTCGGACGAGCGCTGGAACGACTCCGCCAAGCGGACGCTGCAGTACGTCGCCGCCTCGACACCGGAGCACGAGGAGCACAACCGTGTTCTGCTGATCGTGCACGGCTCGGAACGTCCGGTCTCGGTCGTCCTCCCCGAGGTCGAAGGCGGGGATCGCTTCGTCCGCCTGTGGTCGAGCGTCCTCGAGCGGCCGCTCGAGGTGTCTTCCCGGCACGCCCCCGGGGACCGCATCGACCTTCCGGGCACCGCCATGGAACTGTTCCGCATCGAGAGTGTCAACCCCCACCCGTAGGCCTGTATCCGACGACCCGGTCACGATAGGTTCGGACCGTGGTCCAGTCGCGCACAGCACAGTCCCTGCCCTGGCGGAGCGCCGCCTCGATCCCCGTCCGCCCCGCATCCGATGCGCAGACCGCGCGGGACACCGTCACCGGGCGTATCGCCACGGACGCCCCCGCACCGGCCGTCCCCGGCGGCGGATTCCGCCCGTCGGCATTCGTCGGCGAGGTCGTCCCGTTCCGGATCACCGCCTTCCGGGAGGGCCACGACAAGATCGGGGTGCAGGTGCGCTTGACCTCGCCCAGCGGTGACAAGTCCCTGCACCGGCTGAGCCCGCTCGACGGCGGTCTGGACCGGTGGAGTGCGGAGGTCGCCCTCCTCGAGCAGGGCGAGTGGCGCTACCGCTTCGAAGCCTTCTCCGACGAATTCGCGACATGGCGGCATGCCGCGGACCTGAAGATCACGGCGGGCGTCGACACCGCCCTCATGCGCGAGATGGGCGCCGCTCTGTTCACGCGTGCCGCCGCCGAGAAGTCACGTCCGGACGGTGAGCGCAAAACGCTCACGGCGGCCGCGACGACCCTGCGCGACGAACGCGTCGAGGATTCCGTCGCGCATGCGATCGTCATCGACGAGGAGATCGCCGAGATGTTCTGGCGACGCCCGCTGACGGCCCTGATGACCCGGCGGGAGTCGCACCGCCTCCTGGTCGAGCGCGAGCGCGCCGGCGTGGGCGCGTGGTACGAGTTCTTCCCACGCTCGGAGGGTGCGACGCGGCGCGCGGACGGCACCATCGCCTCGGGAACGTTCACCACCGCCGCCGAGCGTCTGCCGGCCGTGGCCGCGATGGGCTTCGACGTGTTGTACCTGCCCCCGATCCACCCCATCGGTCTGTCCAACCGCAAGGGGCCGAACAACACCCTCGACGCGGGACCGGCCGATCCGGGGTCACCGTGGGCCATCGGCTCGGAAGCGGGTGGACACGACGCGGTCCATCCCGACCTCGGCACGATCGAGGACTTCCGCTCATTCGTCCGCGCCGCGCGCGCCGAAGGAATCGAGGTGGCGCTCGATCTGGCCCTGCAGGCCTCCCCGGACCACCCCTGGGTGAGCGCGCATCCGGAGTGGTTCACGACTCTTCCGGACGGTTCGATCGCCTACGCGGAGAACCCACCGAAGAAGTACCAGGACATCTACCCGGTCAACTTCGACAACGACCCCGACGGCATCCGCGCCGAGGTGCTGCGGATCGTGCGCCACTGGATCGCCCAAGGCGTGAAGATCTTCCGTGTCGACAACCCCCACACCAAGCCCCTGCAGTTCTGGGAGTGGCTCATCGCCACCGTGGCCGCCGAGGAGCCGGAGGTCGTGTTCCTCGCCGAGGCGTTCACGAGACCGGCACCCTTGCAGGGTCTGGCCAAAGTCGGCTTCCAGCAGAGCTACACCTACTTCACGTGGCGCAACGGCAAGACGGAGCTGGAGGAGTTCCTCGGGGGCCTCGCCCACGACACCGCCGACTTCCTCCGGCCGAACCTGTTCGTGAACACCCCGGACATCCTGACCGAATACCTCCAGTTCGGGGGGCGTCCGGCCTATGCGATCCGCGCCGCGATCGCGGCCACCGCGGCCCCCGTCTACGGCGTGTACGCCGGGTTCGAGCTGTTCGAGAACGTCGCGCGTCCGGGTTCGGAAGAGAACATCGACAACGAGAAATACGAGTACAAGATCCGCGACTGGAAGGGGGCGATCGATCGAGGCGACTCGCTCGCCCCGTTCCTGACGCGTCTGAACGAGATCCGACGCGCACATCCCGCGCTGCGGCAGCTGCGCAACTTCTCCGCGCACTGGAGCGACGACGACGCCGTGCTGGTGTACTCCAAGCACCTCGACGCCGCCGTCAGCCCGGACGGGGCCGCCGATACGATCATCGTCGTCGTCAACGTCGATCCCCATTCGGTCCGCGAGACGACCGTGCACCTCGACACCCGCATCTGGGGCGTCGCACCGGGCGAAGGCTTCGAGGTCGAAGACCTCCTCACCGGGGCCCGCTGGACCTGGACCGACCACAACTACGTGCGACTGGACGCGTTCACCCAGCCGGTGCACATCCTGCACGTGAAGGAGGCGTGATGACCTACCCCGACGACGCTCTGCTGGATGCCGTCGCCTCCGGCGCGCACCACGACCCGCACGCCGTGCTCGGCCTGCACGCGACCCGCGACGACGAGGGCGGTGCGGTGTGGACCGTGCGCGCCCGCCGACCGCTGGCGCACAGCGTCGTCGCCGTGTTCACCGACGGCACCCGCGTGCCGCTCGAGCACGTGCGCGAGGGGATCTGGGAGGGGACCCGTGGCGGCGACGCCGGCGCGTACGAGATCGTGACCACCTACGAGGACGGCTCCGAATGGCGCGTCGACGACCCGTACCGACACCCTCCCACCATCGGTGAGCTCGACCTGCACCTCATCGGTGAGGGACGCCATGAACAGCTGTGGCTGGCGCTGGGTGCACATCCGCGCGTCAGCGACGGCAGCATCGGCACCGCCTTCACCGTCTGGGCACCCAATGCGCAGGCCGTCCGCGTCATCGGCGACTTCAACGGCTGGGACGGCACCGCCCACGCGATGCGATCGATGGGTTCGAGCGGGGTCTGGGAGATCTTCATCCCCGGGGTCGAAGCGGGCACCACGTACAAATTCGCCCTGCGCACGAAGAACGGCTACTGGGTCGAGAAGGCCGACCCGATGGCGCGGTGGGCCGAGGTCCCCCCCGCGACGGCCTCCGTGGTCGTCGACACCTCCTACGAATGGGGCGACCAGGCGTGGATGGACGAGCGCGCCGCCGCACCGGCCCTGTCTCGTCCCATGTCCATCTACGAGCTGCACCTGGGCTCGTGGCGCCCCGGCCTGTCCTATCGTGAGGCGGCCGATCCGCTGGTCGATTACGTCACCGCACACGGTTTCACCCACGTGGAGTTCCTTCCGTTGGCGGAGCATCCCTTCGGAGGTTCCTGGGGCTACCAGGTGACGGGGTACTACTCCCCCACGAGCCGCTTCGGTCACCCCGACGACCTCCGCCACCTCATCGACCGTCTCCACCAGGCCGGCATCGGCGTGATCATGGATTGGGTCCCCGGGCATTTCCCGAAGGACGAGTGGGCACTCGCGCGCTTCGACGGCGAGCCGCTGTACGAGCACGCCGACCCGCGGCGGGGCGAGCACCGCGACTGGGGCACGCTGATCTTCGACTACGGTCGCAACGAAGTGCGCAACTTCCTCGTCGCCAACGCGCTGTACTGGCTGCAGGAATTCCACGTCGACGGGCTCCGTGTCGACGCGGTCGCCTCGATGCTGTATCTCGACTACTCGCGCGAACCCGGCGAGTGGGAGCCGAACGTACACGGCGGCCGGGAGAACCTCGAAGCCATCCGCTTCCTCCAGGAGGTCAACGCGACCGCGTACAAGCGCTACCCGGGGATCTCGATCATCGCCGAGGAGTCCACGAGCTTCCCGGGGGTGACGGCGCCCACCGACCACGCCGGGCTCGGCTTCGGGTTCAAGTGGAACATGGGGTGGATGAACGACACGCTGCAGTACATCGCACGTGACCCGATGTACCGCGGTCATCACGAGGGCGAATTGTCCTTCTCCTTCGTGTACGCCTTCAGCGAGAACTTCATCCTTCCCATCAGCCACGACGAGGTCGTGCACGGCAAGGGGAGCCTGTTCGGCCGGATGCCGGGCGACCACTGGCAGAAGCTGGCGAACATGCGTGCCTTCCTCGCCTTCATGTGGGGTCACCCGGGCAAGCAACTGCTGTTCATGGGGCAGGAGTTCGGCCAGATGTCGGAGTGGTCCGAGGGGCGCAGTCTCGACTGGTGGATGCTCGACCAGCCCAGCCATGCACAGCTGGCCTCGTTCGTGTCGACCCTCAACGGCGTCTACCGGGACGAGTCCGCGCTGTGGTCACGGGACACCGACGGGTCGGCGTTCTCCCGCATCGGCGGACCCGTGTGGAATCCCAACGTGATCGCCTTCGCCCGCCGCGACGGGCACGGCCACACCGTCGCGGTGGTCTGCAACTTCTCCGGGGTGCCGGTCCGCCCGCACGAGCTCGACCTGCCCGAAGCCGGGGTGTGGCGGGAGATCCTCAACTCCGACGCGCAGGAGTACGGCGGTTCCGGCGTCGGCAACCTCGGGGTGGTGCACGCCGACGAGAACGGCCGCGCCTCGATGGCGCTCCCCCCGCTCGGGGTGCTGTGGTTGCGCCACGACCCCGACGCGCGCATCCCGTCAGCCACTCACGACTGACCGGAGGCGCGGTCAGAACATCAGCGAGGCGAGCTTGGCCCGAGCGCGGACCACGCGCGGGTCGGCGTCACCGACGACCTGGAACAACTCGAGCAAGCGCGTCCGTACGGGCGTGCGCTCGTCTCCCGCGAGGGCGGCGAACAGCGTCAGGAGGCGCTCGAACGCGTCATCGATGTGACCGCCCGCGACATCCAGGTCTGCCACGAGCAATTGGGCGTCGACGTCCTGCGGGGCCTCCGCTGCGGCGGTCCGCGCGGCCTGGAGGTCGGCACCCTGCACGCGGCTGAGCAGTCTCACCTGCGCGAGCCCGGCCTTCGCGTCGCTGTCACCGGGGTTCTCGCTGATCGCCGACTCGTACGCTCGGGCCGCCCGCTCATAGTCGCCGGCTTCGATCGCCGCGTAGGCCTCGGCATGCGCGGGCGGCAGGGCAGGCTCGGTCTCGGTGTCCTCGTCGGAGGCCGCGTCGTCGGGCGTGACGGTTCCGGTCACACCGTTCTGGGCGGCCGCCTGCAGCAGCTGCCCGAACACCTCACGGACCTGCTGCTCGGGCACGGCGCCCTGGAAGAGCGGGACGGGCTGCCCGGCCAGCAGAGCCACCACCATCGGGATCGACTGGGCGCGGAAGCCCTGCGCGAGCTGAGGGTTCGCGTCGACGTCGACCTTCGCGAGCACGACACGTCCGCCGAGCTCGACCGTCACCTTCTCCAGGATCGGGCTGAGCTGCTTGCACGGTTCGCACCACTCGGCCCACAGGTCGACCACCACCGGGACGGTGCGCGAGAGCTCGAGCACCTCCGGGAAGGTCGCGTCGGTGACGTCACGCACGAGGGCGGACGACGCCGCACCGCCCGAGGCCGGAGCCGCGGCGGGATCGGGTCGGTTGCGGAGGGAAGACAGGTCGACGGCACCGCGCATCGCGGCCGCCATGGAGGCATCGGTCACTCAATCACCTTCGCGTCGAGGATGTTCGAAACATATCCGAGGAGTCTGATCTTCTCGCTGGACCCCTGTCCGGGGACGTAGAAGAACAGCTGGTCGACATACACCGTACTGAATCCCTCGGAGGATTCGTCGACCCCGGTGAGGGTCTGCACGGTGGGGTTGTTGTCGAGTTTGATGACGGCGTCGTCGTCGGTCGGCTTCACGGTGTCGATCTCTTCGATCGTCACCGCGACGATCGCGCCGCTCTCGAGCGTCGCCAACGCCGCGGGTTCCTCCGCGCCGGGCTCCGTCGAGAAGGTCAGCTCGCCGGTGGACTCGGCTGTCTCGTTGAACTCGTCGAGGCGCTTCTGCCGGTCGGCGGCGACGCCGATGCGGAACTGGTCCTCGTCGAGCTCGAACATCGGGGCGTACTCGCTGTCCTCGCCGTTGTTGATCACGTCCGCGTAGGCGGCCGACAGTTCCTGCGGTTCCATGATGAGGAACGGCGAGTCGGGTTGGACCTGCGTCGCGCCGACGTACACCGGTGCGAGGTCGGGAAGGGTCGTGTCGGCTTCGAGGTAGGAGTAGTAGCTCAGCTTGTAGTCCGACCAGGGGTCCTGCTGCGTGAGGAACATCGTGGTCGCCGCCGTCCCTTCCGGATCGTTGACCACAGCCAGGAACGTGCGCGGCCAGCCGTCGGTGGCCTGTGGGAGGACCACCTCGAGAGGTGTCGTGGGGATCGCGGGAAGGCCTTCGCGGTCGTCGATCGCGTCCTGCAACGTGTACAGGGTCTCGCGTTCGGCCAGCGGGGCCCCCTCCAGGCGGGTCGCCGCCAGGTCGGGGTCGTGTGCTTCGTCCGCCTCGGCGACCGTGGCCGCCACCCGCTCGAGGATCCGCTCGGCCTGCGGACGGGTCACCGCGGGCGCCTGCTGGCCCTCGGGGACGATCACGGAGGCCGTGGGCGAGGGCGTGGGGGTGCTGCCGAACTCGGGCCAGGCGTCGGCGGAGCAGCCGCCGAGAACCAGCGCCGACGCCGCGACGACCGGCACCGCCACGAGGCTGCGTCGCCCACGGCCGATCGTGCGACGCGTCGGGGTGGCGCTGATGACCCCCTTGTCGGGGTCGTCGACGGCGATGTCGATAGGCTCGGTCGCCGGCAGCGGCAGTCCCTTGCGACGCGGACCGCGCGAGCGCCGGACATGGCGGATGCCGAGCACGTAGAGGAACAGGCCGACCGCCATCAGGATCGCGCCACCCACGATCAGCGGCCCCGCCCAGGGGGTGCTGTTCTCGATGGGCCACGACACGCTCAGGTCGGTCGGGGCCGGTTCGGTGCCGTCCGCGGCCACCAGCACGCTCATTTCGGCGGGAAGCTGCAGGGGCGCGATGAGCAGATCGGTCTGCTGGTATTCGTCGAGCCACAGGTCCGATCCGACCGGGTTGCGGCCGGGCACGACATCCTCCTCGGCGCTGTCTTCGTCTGCGGCGTCGTCGGCGGCCGCGGACTCGGTCGGCTCGGGGACGACCGGCTCGACGGTCGCGGTGGAGATCGCCCCCGCGTCGTCCGCGGTCACGTGCGCGTACTCGGCGTCGGCGAGCCACGCTTCGAGGTCGGCCGTACGGCCGTATGCGGCGAACAGTTCCCCCTCGCCCTGGACGCGGAGCGTCTGCGGGCCCGCGAACGCGGTCATCGCACCGCCGTCGACCAGCACGTACGGAACGCCTTCTTCGACGTCGAACTGCGCGGTCTGCGCATCAGGGCCTTGGAAGACGGTGCGCTGCGCGATCCCCGCGCCGATCATCACCGCGGCGAGGACGAACGCCACAACCGCCCACACGAATCGCAAGGAAACACCTCTCCACGTCCGCTCGGGTCACGGTGCAGACGTCAATCGACGTTTCAGACTAGCGGACCTGAACTGAAAACCCACCGGGAGGCGTCGATGCACCGACTCCGGGGCGCTCATGCGTATCCTGACTCCACAGGCCCACGGCCGAGGTAGGAGACCGCGTGAAGATCCACAACCCGTTCCGGGTGGCGTTCCTGGCGACGTTGGGCGTCGGACTGGGCCTGGTGCTCATCGGCAGCGTGCAGACCCTCTCGACGATCCTCCTCTACGTCGGTACCGCGCTGTTCCTCTCCCTCGGCCTGGACCCGGTGATCTCGTTCCTCGAACGGCGCCGGCTCCCCCGGTGGGCGGCGGTCCTGGTGACCGTCCTGGGCGTGCTCGCACTGTTCGCCGGCATCGTGCTGGTCATCGTCCCGCTGATCGTGTCGCAGATCTCCCAGCTCGTGGTCGCGGTCACCCGCCTGGTCGAGCGCGGAACCTTCTTCGACGACCTGCGATCGTGGTTGCAGGCGACGTTCCCGACCTTGGACGTCGATGTCGTCTTCGCGTTCGCCGAGGAGTGGCTGACCACGAACGTCGCCGAGATCGGGGAGTCGATCGGTCAGGGGGTCATCGCCTTCAGTGGTGCGGTACTGGCCGGTCTGACGGGTGCGTTCATCGTCCTCATCCTCACGATCTACTTCACCGCGTCGACCCCGAGCCTCAAGCGGGCCGTCTACCAGCTGGTGCCGGCCTCGCGGCGGGCCCGCTTCATCGACCTCGCCGAGCAGATCACCGACTCGGTCGGCTACTACGTCATCGGACAATTGTCGCTCGGTGTGCTCAACGGCGCCCTGAGCGCGGTCTTCCTCAGCATCATCGGCGCCCCGTTTCCCGCGGTGCTGGCCGTCGTGGCGTTCCTGTTCTCGATCATCCCGCTGGTGGGAACCCTCACCGGCTCGACGATCATCGTGCTGCTGTGTCTCATCCCGGGGCTCGGCAGCCCGACCACGGCACTGATCGCCGCGATCTACTACCTGATCTACATGCAACTCGAGGCGTACGTCATCGCCCCGCGGATCATGGGGAGGGCCGTGTCGGTGCCGGGAGCCGTCATCGTGATCGCGGCTCTCGCGGGCGGTTCGCTGCTCGGCCTGCTCGGAGCACTGGTGGCCATCCCCGTGGCCGCCAGTATCCTGATCCTGTACCGCCAGGTGCTGATCCCCCGGCAGAACGAACGCTGAGTCAGATCGCGTCGGGGAGCGGGCCGGACCATTCGGTCGGAAGCGGCAGCGCGTCGGGGTTGACCGCCGCGACGATCTCGGTGAGCACGCGTCGGGTCTGCGACTCCCCGACCCACAGGTGCTTCGCCCCCTCGACGGCGATCAGGTTCGCCTGTGGCACCGAGGCGAAGCGTCGCACGGCCTCCTCCGGCCGCAGGAAATCGTCGAACTCCGGAACGAGGATCACCAGCGGCCGTGGCTCCCCCGCCCACGCCGCCACCTCCTCCTCCGTGGCACGGTGCAGCGGTGGCGAGAGCAGGATGTACCCTTCGGCGGCGTGGTCTCGGCCGTACTTGAGGGTGAGTTCCGTGCCGAACGACCATCCCACCAGCCACGGCGAGGGCAGCCCACGCTCGCGGACGAAGTCCATCGCGGCCGCGACGTCGAACGCCTCGGCCCGGCCGCCGTCGAACTCGCCTTCGCTCGTGCCCCGCGGCGAGGAGGTGCCGCGTGTGTTGAACCGCAGCACCGCGAGATCGGCGAGAGCCGGCAGCCGCGCCGCCGCCTTGCGGAACACGTGGGAGTCCATGAAGCCACCCGCGGTCGGAAGCGGGTGCAGGGTCACGAGAGTCGCTCGCGGCTCACGGTCGGCGGGTAGAGCGATCTCCCCGACGAGGGTGAGCCCGTCGAGGGTCTCGAGTTCGATCTCCTCCCTGCGCGCGGGAAGCATGAGCGGTCCGCGAATCTCCATCAGCTGATCCTCCAACAGGACGTGTGCCAGTGTCTGCGTGCCTCGAGATCCGCACGGTCGCCGAGCACACCGTCGGCACGCCACGCGACCACGTGCGCGATGGACGGCTCGATCGTGCGCCCGCAACCGGGGCAGGTGTACGGTTTGACCGCCCGGGCGGCCGAGACCGGCTGCACGGTCCACTCCACCCCCCGGCGGACCTCGGTGCGTTTCCACCCGGCCAGCAGACGCTCGAAGGAGGCGTCGCCGGCCGCGGAATCACGGCGCCGACGGTTGGACCGCGCCATCGCTCAGTACCAGCCGACGGACTGCGAGTGCCCCCACGCACCGCACGGCGTACCGTATCGCCCACCGATGTACCCGAGACCCCAGGCGATCTGCGTGGCAGGGTTGGTCTCCCAGTCGGCACCCGCACTGGCCATCTTGTTGCCGGGCAACGACTGCGGGATGCCGTACGCGCCGCTGGAGGCGTTGTAGGCGTTCACCCGCCACCCGGACTCCTTGTTCCACAACGCCACCAGACAGGAGAACTCCCCGTCTCCCCAGCCCCGCGCCGCGACCATCTCGTAGGCGATCGCCTGCGCCGTCCCGGGATCGGGGGTCACGAACGGCGGGGCCCATGCGGTCGCCGAGGCCGACGAGGACGAACTCTGCGATGCGACGACCGGCTCCGGAGTGGGTGTGGGCGTGGGGGTGACGTACACCTCGTAGTTCCCGCGGTCGAAGGTCGGGATCTCCTCGTCGTCCGCCGCGGTGACCAGGGACTGGGCGTCACCCAGCGTGCTCGCGTACAAGGTGATCGGTTGCGTGGCCTCGGCGCTCGCCTCGCTCAGAGCGACCCCGGTCGGGCCGGCGTAGGCGGCGACGAACCCGAATGCCGCGACGGTGGCGAATACGGCCAGGACGCCGCGCCGTCGGGACCAGCGCACCGCGGGGGTGGCCGGTGTCCGTCCCGCCGCGACGGCGGGCTCGACCTCTCGGCGCGTGCGGCGCGCGGGGGTGCGATCGCTTCCGTCAGTCACAATGACCCGATTCTAGCGACGCCATCCCGCGGTGTCATGCGACCCGCGGGGTGATCACCGCACCGCGAGCATGACGTCCACGACCGCGTCGAGGACCGCGTCGACCTGGGCTTCGCGATACCCGCCGCGTTGCATGCGGAAGGCGACCGACCGCACCTGCTCGACCGAGACCGGCTCACCGTCCGCGAGATACCGCGCGAGCTTGTCCCCGACGAGGTCGACCTCGTCGACCCGATAGCCGTACCGGAGCGCGCCGACCCGGTCGAATCGTCGCCCCTTGCGGCGGCTCAGCCGATCGAGCACCTCCTGGGCGACCTCCCGTGTGGCGCCGACCCACTCCTCGACGTCACCGTCCGCGAGCACGGTCTCGCGCTCCCGCGCGGCGAAGGCGTCTTCGATGCGCGACAGGGCCGCGTCCACGGCCGCGATCGCATATCCGTGCCGTGCCAGCGGGAAGGCGGCACGGCGGACGTCGTGGGAGGTCAGCGGCTCTGTGCCGTCCCCTTCGAAGACGCGTCGTGCGCGGGCGAGGAATTCGTCCACCGCGTCACGGTCGTACCCGCGTGTACGCCCCTGCGCGAGGGGGAAGGACGTGCGCTCGGGTGCGTCGGCGGACTCCGCGGCGGTGCTCATCATGCGGTCACCACCAACGGGGTGAACAGGTAGGACAAGGCAAGCGCGACCGTCACGGACGGGAGGATCGAGTCGAGCCGGTCGAGCACTCCGCCGTGACCGGGCAGCCACGAGCTCATGTCCTTGATGCCCATGTCCCGCTTGATCATCGACTCGCCCAGATCTCCGGCCGTCGCGGTCAGCAGGACGGCGGCGCCGAAGATCAGACCGGTCCACCAGGGGAGACCGAGCATGAACATGCATGCCAGGACACCCGCGGCCAGCGCGGCGACAGCGGCACCGGCGAAGCCCTCCCAGGTCTTCTTGGGACTGATCTTCGGCGCCATCGGGTGGCGCCCCAGCGTCAGTCCGCTCACGTAGGCGCCCGTGTCGGCGACGACCGCGATGAGGATGAAGGTGATGATCCACCACTCGCCACCGTCCTGGCGCAGCAGCACGAGGGCGAGGCTGCCGAGGAAGGGCACGTAGAGCTGGACGAATCCGCCCGTGAGCACATCGGCGAGCACGTCCGAGGGGGACCTGTCGTCCACCGCGACCATTTGCGCGATCAGGCGCCACACCGCCACCACGACGACGGCGACGAAGGTGACGACCCAGTGCAGCCACAGGTCGGTCAGAAGCCCCGACAGCACGAGCACCACGCCGACGCCGACCTGCGGGACGACGTCGATGCGGCGGCCGGAGACGGTGAGGGCCCGGCTGATCTCGAGGATGCCGAACACGGTCGCCACGAGCGCGAACAGGACGAAGATCCACTTCAGCAGCACCAGGGAGAGCAGAAGCGTGCCGCCGATGGCGACACCGATCAGGATCGCGACGATGAGGTCGCGACCGGTGCGCTCCTTGATCCGCTCGTTGGCCTGATCGAACTCGGCACGGGCGTGCGCCATCTGTGACTCGACGCCGGTGCGCATGGCACGCATGTGCTCCTGGAACACCGGCGAGGACTCGGGCGCATCCGGATCGGTGTCCAGGCGCGGCGAGTCGGCGTCGCGCCGAGCGGGCGGCGCGACGTCCTCGTCGTCTGACGGCGTGTCAGGGGCGTCGGTCATGCGTCACTCAGACTTCGAGCAGTTCCGCCTCTTTGCGCTTGAGCGCCTCGTCGATCTCATCGACGTGCGCGCGCGTGAGGGCGTCGAGCTCCTTCTCGGCGCGGACCAACTCGTCCTCGCCGACCTCGCTCTTGAGCGTGTCGAGGTCGTCCTTCATCTTGCGACGGATGCCACGGACGTGGACCTTCGCATCCTCGGCCTTCGTCCGGACGATCTTGACGAACTCCTTGCGGCGCTCCTCGGTGAGTTCGGGCATGGTGACGCGCACGATGTTGCCGTCGTTGGTCGGGTTCGCCCCGAGGTTCGGTGTATCGCGGATCGCTTGTTCGATGGCCTTGAGTGCCGACTTGTCGTACGGCGTCACGATCAGCGAGCGCGCTTCCGGGTTCGCCAGCGACGCCAGCTGTGCGAGCGGAGTCGGGCTGCCGTAGTAGTCGACGAGGATCTTCTGGAACAGCTGCGGGTTCGCACGCCCCGTCCGCACGGTCGCGAAGTCTTCCTTCGCCGCTTCGACGGCACGGTCCATGCGCGATCCGGCATCCGCCATCACATCAGCGATCACAAGTGACTCCCATCATTAGAACCGAACACTCAGTCTAGTCAGCCGTGACGAGCGTGCCGATCGACTCACCCAGCAGCGCCCGGGTGACGTTACCGGCCGGCTCCATGCCGAACACGCGCATGTCCATGCGATTGTCCATGCACAGGCTGAATGCGGTCGAGTCGACGACCTTGAGGCCGCGCTGCAGCGCGTCGAGGTAGGTGATGCGGTCGATACGCGTCGCCGAGGGGTCCGTGCGCGGGTCGGCGGTGTACACGCCGTCCACCCCGTTCTTGGCGACCAACACCTCCGAGGCGTCGATCTCGAGTGCGCGTTGGGCCGCGACGGTGTCGGTGGAGAAATACGGCAGACCGGCCCCCGCGCCGAAGATCACCACGCGCCCCTTCTCCATGTGGCGCTCGGCACGCCGGGGGATGTAGGGCTCGGCGACCTGTGTCATCGAGATGGCCGACTGCACGCGCGTCGCGGCGCCGGCCTGCTCGAGGAAGTCTTGCAGCGCCAGGGCGTTCATGACGGTTCCGAGCATGCCCATGTAGTCGGCTCGCCCGCGGTCCATCCCGCGCTGGCTCAGCTCGGCACCACGGAAGAAGTTGCCGCCGCCGACGACGACGGCGATCTCCACACGATCCACCGCCTCGGCGATCTCGCGCGCGATCTGCGAGACGACGTCGGGATTGACCCCGAGCGCTCCCCCGCCGAACGCTTCTCCCGACAGCTTCAGCAGGACGCGCCGGCGTCCGGTCGCTTCATCGATCACGTGATTCCTCTCGTCGCGTACAACCTATCGAAGGGCATGAGAAAAGGCCCGCACCACCGGGGGCGGTGCGGGCCTTCGAAGCGATTACGCCCCGACCTTGAACCGGGCGAATCCGGTCAGGGTCAGACCGGCGTCGGAGGCGACCTTGGCCACCGACTGCTTGTTGTCCTTGGCGTAGTCCTGGTCGAGCAGCGCGACCTGCTTGAAGAACGCGTTGACGCGGCCTTCGACGATCTTCGGAAGCGCAGCCTCGGGCTTGCCCTCGTTGCGGGAGATCTCGGTCACGAGCTCGCGCTCCTTCTCGACGTCGGCCTCGGGTACCTCGTCACGGGAGAGGTACGACGGGTTGGCGAAGGAGATGTGCTGCGCGAGGCTGCGAGCGGTCTCCGCGTCGTCGCCGGTGTAGGCGAGCACCACGCCGACCTGCGGGGGCAGGTCCTTGCTGGTCTTGTGCAGGTAGATCTCGAAGTTGTCGCCCGACAGCGTGCGGACGCGGCGCAGTTCGACCTTCTCGCCGATGATGGCGGCCTCGTCCGAAATGAGCTGGTCGACGGTCTGACCGGAGGCGTCTGCGGCCAGTGCGGCCTCGACGGAGTCCGCACCGGCGGCCGCGGCGGCTGCCAGGACCTTCTCGGCGAGGGCACCGAAGCGCTCGTTCTTGGCGACGAAGTCGGTCTCGCACGCGAGCTCGATCAGGGTGACGCTGCCGTCCTGCTCGTGAGCGGCGACGAGGCCCTCACTGGTGGAGCGGTCGGCGCGCTTGGCGTTGCCCTTCGCACCCTTCAGACGCAGGATCTCGGTGGCCTTGTCGACGTCGCCGTCGGCCTCCTCGAGCGCCTTCTTGGTGTCGACCATGCCCGTGCCGAGCTGCTCGCGCAGCGCCTTGATGTCGGCGATCGTGAAGTTTGCCATGGGTGGCGGCTCCTTGTTCAGGTGGTTCGGTGTTCGGTCCGGCGAGGCCGCGATGAGGCGGCCCCGCCGCGATGACGAGTCGGTTACTTGGCGTCGGCGGCAGTGGCGTCGGCCGCGGCGGCGCCTTCGGCGTCCGCCTCCGACTCCGTGGCCTTCTCACCCTCGGCGGCCTGCTCCTCGGCGACGATCTCGCTCGCCTCGGCCTTGGCCTCGCCCTCGTCGGCGACCTTCTCGGTCTCGGCGGACGACTGGGCCGGCGCGCCGGACTCGAGCAGCTCGCGCTCCCACTCGGCGAGGGGCTCGGCGGCTTCCTCGACCTCGTCGGCGGGCTGGTGACGCTGGATGAGACCCTCGGCGGCGGCGTCGGCGATGATCCGGGTCAGCAGGCTGACCGAGCGGATCGCATCGTCGTTGCCGGGGATCGGGTACTGGAACTCGTCCGGGTCGGCGTTGGTGTCCAGGATGCCGATGATCGGGATGCCGAGCTTGGTGGCCTCGTCGACGGCGAGGTGCTCACGCTTGGCGTCGACCACCCAGATCGCCGACGGGGTCTTCTGCAGGTTTCGGATACCACCGAGCGACTTGTGGAGCTTGTCGAGCTCGCGCTTCTTCAGCAGGAGCTCCTTCTTGGTGAAGCCGCTGGCCGCGGGGTCGTCGAAGTCGAGCTCTTCGAGCTCCTTCATGCGGGCCAGACGCTTGCTGACGGTCGCGAAGTTGGTCAGCAGTCCACCGAGCCAACGCTGGTTGACGTAGGGCTGCCCGACGCGGGTGGCCTGCTCGGCGATGATCTCCTGCGCCTGCTTCTTGGTGCCGACGAACAGGACGGTGCCGCCGTGGGCGACGGTCTCCTTGACGAACTCGTACGCGCGGTCGATGTACGACAGCGACTGCTGCAGGTCGATGATGTGGATGCCGCTGCGCTCGGTGAGGATGAAGCGCTTGACCTTCGGGTTCCACCGGCGGGTCTGGTGTCCGAAGTGAACGCCGCTGTCGAGCAACTGGCGGATGGTGACGACGGCCATGGCCGTTCTCCTGTTCTGGCGCGTGCGCGCCGGTTTTCGGTTTCTCGGTCGATCGGTCGATCGACACGTCCTGGTGCCCGACGCACTCCCGCCTCCGTCGATCAGGGATCGGTGGAGGACCGGAGGGAGTGGATGCCACGCGCCGGAAACGGCGCGCTGTGGGCACGCGTAGTCACCCCGAGAACGGGATGCCCTCCGAGTGTACCAGGCGAGGTTCCTCCCCGACCGCCCGCGCGACGCCTCCATCCACAGGCCTCGCGAACCGCTCCCGGTCGGCGCGCGCCGGCCGGGATGATGAGGCGATGGCGCCCCACCCGTCGTCGAGCCGACGGCCTCTGCTCACGCTGACGGTCGCCCTGGTGACGATCACCCTGCTGACGATCGCCCCCGCGCCGCCTGCACCTCCGGCGTCGGCGTCGGCGGATGCGGTGCCGACGCGGACCGGCTGGACCTGGCCGGTGCATCCCTTCCGGGTCGTGGAGCATTTCGTCGCGCCGGCCCACGCGTATGGACCCGGCCATCGCGGGATCGATCTCGAGCCCGCCTCACCGGACGCCCCCGTGGGCTCACCCGCGGTCGGGGTCGTGGCGTTCGCCGGCCCGGTGGCCGGGCGCGGGGTGGTCACGATCGACCATGGCGACGGTCTCGTCACGACGTTGGAGCCGGTCGATCCGGAGGTGACGCCGGGCACGCCGGTCGTCGCGGGCCAGCGGGTGGGGTCGCTCGGTATCGGCGGCCACACGCACACCGGAGCGCTTCACGTCGGCGTGAGATGGCACGGGGAGTACATCAATCCCCTGCTTCTGCTCGGCGAGGTGCCACGGGCGGTGCTGCTGCCGTGCTGCGAACCGATCGCGACCGCTCAGCCGATGGTGTTGCGCTCGCCCGCGTCGTCGATGAGGCCGATGCCCGTCTCCGCGCGGAGGATGTTGTCGTCGCCGTCGACGGAGACCGCGTCGATGCCACCGGCCGCGCGCACGGTGTTGCGATCGCCGGACACTGCGACATCGGCGACCCGGTCGAGATCGACCACGGTGTCGTAGCCGTCGATCGACAGCGAGCGCACATCGCTCGCGTACACCGTGACACGATCGGCCCGCACGACGACATCGTCGACGACGGCGCCGGTCATATCCACCGTGAGGTCGTTTCCGCGGATGGTCACCGTCGGGCATTCACCGGTGACCTCCACGCCCGTGGTCGTCCCGCTGGGGACCTCGATCGGTCCTCCGGCGCAGTCGATGGCCGCCGCGGCGCCGTCCTGCTCCTCCACCACGCGGGGCTCATCCGTACTGCTCGGCGAGGCCTCGACGAACGTCGGCTCCTCCGGGAGCTGCACGACCGTTTCGGTCGTGCAGCCGCTGAGGGCGAGTGTGCTCACGAGCACGGCGCCCGCGGCGAGGCCGAGTCGTCGACGAGTGGCGGGGTTCTGCGACACGATCCTCATACGGTTCAGCCTAGGCACGGGGGTGTGCCAGGCGGTAGGTCGCGGCCAGACGCTCGTTCGACACATGCGTGTAGACCTGTGTCGTGCCCAGGCTCGCATGACCGAGCAGTTCTTGGACGGACCTCAGATCGGCGCCGCCGTCGAGCAGGTGCGTCGCCGCGGAGTGGCGGAGCGCGTGCGCGCCCACGGTCGATCCCACGACGGGGCCGAGGCGGCGCGCGACGACGTCGTACACCGACCGCGCGCCGATGCGGGCACCGCGTGCGCCGAGGAAGAGGGCGGTGGCCTCGCGGAGTTCTCGGCGCGCGAGCAACACCGGTCGCGCGCGGACCAGGTAGGCATCGAGCGCTTGCGCCGCGGGTGCGCCGTAGGGGACGACCCGTTCTTTGTCGCCTTTGCCGATCACACGCAGGGTGCGGCGGCCGGCGTCGAAGGAGTCGAGGTCGAGGGCGCACAGTTCCGCCACGCGGATGCCGGTGCCATAGAGGATCTCGAGGATCGCGCTGTCGCGCAGGTCCGTCGTGTCCCCCTCCCGCGCGCTCTCGCGGAGCGCGTCGAGGAGCTCGGCGACGCCGTCCGCGGTCGCGACCTTCGGGAGCGTTCGACCCCGCTTGGGGGCGACGAGGCGCGCACCGGGGTCGTTCGCGATCAGGCCGGTCTCGCACGCCCAGGCGAAGAAGCCGCGGACGGCGGCGGTGCGCCGCGCGAGCGTCGCCTTGCCGTGCCCGCGCTGGACCGACTGCCACAGCCACTCGCGCAACGCCTCGACGTCGACCCGGTCCAGCGGTGGATCGCCGAGGACGGTGACGACGTCGGCGAGGTCCCCGCGGTAGGCCCGCACGGTTCGCGGTGACAGACGACGCACGTGCGCGAGGTGGCGCAGGTAGTCCTCGGCCGCATCGCTCAGGATCATGCCTTCAGTTTCTCGCGGCATCCGCTTCTGCCGGCGGCGGCGCACCGTGACGTGCGGCGGATCGTTCACGCGCGCCGCCACCCGCTCCCGCCACGTCCGGCGAGCCCCTCGAGCTCCAACAGTCCGAGCAACGAGCCGGTCTCCTCTAGCGAGAGACCGGCACCGCGGGCGATCTCGGCCACCGTCCGATCGGCCCGTGGGCTGAGGGCGTCCAGAACACGGGTGGTCACATCCGTCCTGCGACGCTGAACGCCGTCCTCTGCGCCGGGTGGGGGACCGCCGCGTGGATCTCCGGGTCCTCCGGCCAGTTCCCAGACGTCGTCGGGACAGGTCACGGCGACAGCGTCGTACTCGCGCAGGAGACGATGACAGCCCGCGGATGCGGCACTGGTGACCGGTCCGGGCACCGCCCCCAAAGGGCGACCCAGACCGGCCGCATGTCCGGCGGTGTTCAACGAGCCGCTGCGCCACCCGGCCTCGACCACGACCGTCGCCGCCCCCATGGCGGCGATCAGCCTGTTCCGTTGCAGGAAGCGCCACCGTGTGGGAGCGGACCCGGGCGGCAGCTCGCTGACAACGGCCCCCGCCTCGGCGATCTCGGCGATCATGCCGGCGTTGCCGGAGGGGTACGCCCGATCCGCACCGCCGGCGAGGAACGCCACGGTCGGGGAGCCGACGGCGAGCGCCGCACGATGGGCGGCACCGTCGATCCCGTAGGCGGCGCCGGAGACCACCGCTCCCCCGTGGGCGCCGATGCCGGCGGCCAGTTCGGCGGCGACGTGCTCACCGTAGGAGGTGGCTGCCCGGGCCCCGACAACCGAGATCGGAGTCGCCTCACGCACGGCCTCGAGCGATCCGTTGACCCAGAGCGCCGACGGCGCGTGCGGTCCGAGGTCGTCGAGGGCCTCGGGCCAGGCGGCGTCGGCGGGGGTGAGCAGGCGCAACCCGACCAGCGTCGCGGTCCGCAGCGAGCGCCGGACCGCCGAGCCGTCCAGACGCGGTCTCCACCGTGCCCAGGCGTGGCGGGCCGCGACCGCATCGAGGTCGGCGATGGGGGTCGGCACGGAATGGACCACGACCTCGAGCGCCGGGGCCGCTCCCAGGGCCCCGATCAGCGCGCCGGCGTCGGCGTCCCCGGGTTCGGCCAGATGCCCCCACCACACCCGGGCGAACGCGTCGATCGCCTCGTCGTCGGTGAGCGGATCGCCGTGCGCGCCCAGCGCGTCTCGGGCGCTCGCGGCAGACAGGTCGAGCGTCATCATGCGGGGATGCCCTTCTTCAGGTAGAGGGCGCGGCCGACGTCGTCGATCGTGGGGCGCGCACGGGAGGCGAGGTCCGCGAGCGTCCACGCCAGGCGCAGCACCCGGTCGTACGCGCGCAGGGTCAGTGCGCCTCGCTGCAGAGCGAGGTCCAACGGGCGACGAACGGCCGGTTCGGGCGCGCTCGGCCCTTCGCGCAGCCATGCCCCGGAGACCTGGGCGTTTCGTCGCCACGGGGTCCCGCTCAGTCGATGCGCCGAGCGCTCCCGCGCCGCGGCCACCCGTTCGCGCGCCTGCACGGTGGTCGTCGCGCCCGCCCCGCTCCGGCGCTGCGCGACCGAGACCCGCTGCATCCTCAGCTCGATGTCGATCCTGTCCAGGAGCGGTCCCGACAGACGCTGCAGATAGCGTCGGATCGCCATCGGCGGGCAGTCGCACGCCGACCCGAGGATCCCGTACCGACCGCAGGGGCACGGATTGGTCGCGAGATTGTAGCGCTAGTTAGCGGCGTGTCCAGTGACCGGTGGGCCAATCGCTGGTTGTCTTGCCTCATGGAGCTCGAGCCTGCGCGCACGCTTCGCTGGCGGATGTTTAGGACAACCGTTCAGCCCGTGCTTGAGATGGATGACGCTGCCCTGTCTGCCTCGTCCCAGCCGCTCATGGCGGCGACGACTCGCGGCCCCAGCATTCCGATCGGCACGCCATACTTGCTGGGCACGAAATTTGAGTACGACATCGCACTGAATGCGTTTTTCTATTCCGCGAGCATGCTCGCCTCTAGGATGACGACACGGGTTGGCTACGCGCGCGATCTGACAGCGTTCCTCAACTTCCTTACGCGGAACCGAGGCAATCGCGGATGGCGTGACACAACGGCAGACGATCTCAAGGCCTACTACGCGTGGCGGCGAGAGGACCCTCTGGGCCCCCGCGTGAGCGCCTCGTCCTGGGATCGTGAACTAGCAGCTTTGAATAGGTTCTTCTCGTGGCAAGCGCGCGAGAAGACAATTCCGCAGAATCCGATTCCTCAACGCCAGCGCCGCAAGTACCACGCCCGTAATTCGCCGCGTTGGGGGGAAGACGTCACTCCTGCAATGCTCTCTCACGGTGGCAGGCGCGCGAAAGTAGAGTGGCTACCGTCCGCTTCATACCGGGTTTGGCGCGATATAGGGGTTCGCGGCTATGGTCCGGATGGAAGGAGAGACGATGCGTTCCGGGGGCGCTGGGCCTCGAGAAACGCGACCTTCACCGACATGCTCATTCGCACAGGACTGCGCCTGACGGAGCAAGCAAGCCTTCTGACGGTCGAGCTTCCAGCGCCCAGCCGCACGAATGGTTATCATCGGTTCTATCTTCCGCGCGGGATTGCCAAGGGCGGTTCGGAACGGTGGATCTATGTCCCATCCGGTGTGCTCCACGACTTGCACGAATACGTCGCCACGGACCGCGCCCAGATCATTGAGCGAGCTCGCAAGTCCGGACGGTACGTTCCGCGGCACGGTGCTCTCGTGGTCGAACCGAACGCGCGCTATGCAACAGCCTACGGAACGTCGCAGCGAGTCAAGCTTGAGTTGTTGACACCGGACGAACGCCGACAAACGCTGGTAGAAGCGAACGGCGGATTCGAACCGGCCGCCCTGTGGCTCTCGGAATCCGGCGATCCGATGGCAGTGTCCTCGTGGAAGGGCATCTTCCTCCGGGCCAGTTCGAGATGCGTCGCCCAGGGAGTGGCGTTGTCTGCAAGCGCGCATCTGCTTCGGCACTCCTTCGCGGTGATCACGCTCGAACAGTTGCAGCGTGGTCATATCGACGCTCTCCGGTCTCTCTCCCTTGGTCAGCGCACCCAATATGTGCGCGTGTTCGGTGAACCGATGGATTGGGTGCGGATCCGTCTCGGTCACCGCAGCGTAGAGACGACTCACATTTACCTCCACGCCCTCGCTGAACTCGAGATGCAGACGCGAATGGCGCTTATCCCTGACGAGTGGGAAGACGCGCGAGACCCCCACCTCGTTGCGAAGGACAGCGCATGAGCACGGCGTCTGGCCACCGAGGGACAACTGGGCCAAATCGTCCCGCCCGGCTCCCGACCGGTCAGTACAGCCGACCTGACGAAGAGCGCGATGATGTGAGCTTGCTTGTTCCGTTTATCGGTGAGGACGGGCGGCGCACAACTTTCGATGTCGGTACGCTTCCGCTACCCGGATGGCACGTCCCGATCGCACAGAGCTGGGCCGCGCGTGTGGGACCTGCCGGCTCCCTGCGGACACTTTCTTCGGCCAGCGGCGGGTGGACCATAGTCGTGCGGTTCTTGCGCTCCCTCGCGGCTTCACTAGAACCCCCGGCACAGCCATCCGATCTGCGGCGGCGGCATCTGGACGCGTACCGACGTGACCTCGAAGCGACATGCAATCCGAGCTCCGTACTGAAGTCGCACCGTGCGATCGCGTTGCTCCTGGATCAGCCCCCATTCGCAAAGCTGGTGGCGGAAGAGCTGCGCGCCCTGTTTCGTATCCGCGGGCGCAACAACAGAGCGTTCGCTGCTGGGTACTCAGATCGTGAGTTCCGCACGATCGTCACCGCCGCCCGCACCGATGTCGCCGCGATTCGTGAACGCCTGGCAGCGCCTGTCCCTGAGTTTGACTCCGAGATGATCGAGGCGTTGCTGCGCACAGGCAGTGTGGCAGTCGATGGAGTGCCCTTCCTAGACCGCGTGACCCATCGGCGCCGCCTAGCCGAGCAAGTTTTCATCACGAGAGGGGATCTCATCCCCCTCCTGGCTCTATTCGTGGCCACTACTGGCTGGAATGTTGAGACGATCAAGGAGTTACCTTCTGAGCATCGAGTTATCGAAGGCGTAGCGGTGGAAGTACCGATCCTCAAGCGCCGCCGCGGCCCTGGTCGGTGGCACCGTACCGTGACCTGGGAGATCGGGAAGGCTGGTCAAGAACTGCGCACGCCAGGGGGCCTTTACCTGCTCATGCACCGCTTGATGGCGCCGGCCCGCGCACTTCTCGTGGAGGCTCCTTACTGGGCTATGTGGTCGGGCGCCGGACGTTCGGGGCCCGACCGCGTGACGAACCCCTTCGCCGACTCCCTCAATACGGAGACGAGCAATGGCGAGTGGGCGGCGAAACACTGCCTTCGAGCTGACTCCGCACCCCACCACGATGCGCCCTCGCCTGACACGCAGCAATTGTCATTGAACTTCGGACGCCTCAAGAAGAGCGTGGACGTTCGCCGCACGCGCGCTCTCGGCGGACATCTCCCTTCTGCCGCGCGTTCGAACACGGTGCCTGTGCTCTTCAGCAACTATCTGGCGGGAGATCCGACAACCATCGATTGGGCACAGTCCATCATGTCCGACGCTGTCGCCGACGCTGAGCGGTCAGCATGGTCCGCTCATGAGCGGGCGCTCGAGTCGATGGGCAGGCAACGCCTGGACGTTCGTCCCTCGGCCGAAGGCAAGAGTGACGCTGCTGTCAGGTCGACAGCCCCAGAGGCAACAGCCTGGACATCGTGTCTCGATCACGCACACCATCCGTTGACTGGACGGCGCTGCTCACAGTCGTTCTTGGCTTGCTTTCACTGCGCCAACAGCGTGATCACGTCCGAGCACCTCCCTCGTCTGCTCGAGCTGCTAGACGCCCTCGAGCGGCGCCGGATACAGCTACCCAGCGATGCGTGGTGGAGACGGTACGGGCCAGCCTGGACAGCGATCCGGCACGACGTGCTACCCAGGTTTACGGAAGGCGAAGTGCAGGCGGCCACTGAAGAGACGACGGGCGACGCTCTTCTCGATCTGGTCGAGCCCGGATGGGAGCACCTGTGATACCGCACGCTCAGCCGTCTCGGTTGCTGATCGAGGATCCGTACGTACTCCATGCACGTCAGCTACGCCCTGACCACAAGCTAAGCGACACTGCGAAATTCAGTGACGACGCATGGCCGCTCGGTCCCGCCGTCCTTCAACGTAGCGGGCGATCCCAGTACTTGCACTTCCGCGAGATTCCCGCTGAACACCGCCTAAACATCAAGCTTGTCTGCTACGCAGCACTGTCGGGGGATCTTCCAGCGGAGGAAGACCGTCCAGGGATCGCAACCATCATCTCGATCCATCATCGAATTCGGCACTTTTGCAAATGGTTAGACGCCCACCGTGCAGAGATGCTCCTCTCCGACGTGCGCCCTGCGGATCTCGAGGCCTATCAGGCGTACTTATTCACTCACGTCCGCTCCCCTTGGCAACGCCATGTCCTCCGCAGAACCGTCGCGTACTTCTGGCGGTATCGCTTCGTTCTCGGAACGCGCGCTCTCCGGTTCGACCCGCGGTTGCTGCCATATTGGGACGCGGAACCATACCCCGGCAAACGCGGGGAAAACGCGACGGCGCGTATCCCGGAGTCCGTTCACGGTCCCCTGCTGGTGTGGGCGATGAGGTTCGTCGACGACTTCTCCGATGACATCCTGCGTGGTACGGAGACATGGCGTGAGCGGCGTGATGCGGTTCACCGGCGAGAGCCCATCGCGTGGGGAACGGCTCCCGACAAGATTCGTCGATATCTAGACGGCGCCAAGATGACTGGTCGCCCGCTGCCCGGGCGGGGCGGCGATGTGAATTTGGCTGCGATCGCACGAGCCATCGGATGCCAGCGCACGGCTCTCTTGCCGTTTGCGCAGGAGATCAAAGCACTGGCGGAGTCTCTCGGCGTATCTGACTATGCGGCGCTTGACATCGAGATCACCGGACTGCTCGACGGTGCACCATGGACCGAAGGTTTCCGGCTTGAGCCGACCGAACCCGACTCAATCTCGTCGATGGCGCAATTGCTGCAGACTGCGTGCTACATCGTCATCGCATTCCTGTCTGGCATGCGCGACGCCGAGATCAAGCACCTACAAGTTGGTGCGGCCGAGGCAGTCCTTGACTCCCAGGGGAGTGTTGTCCGATGGCGGGCGCACAGCCTCGCGTTCAAAGGAGAAGCGAGTGCGGAAGGAGTGCCCGCAGCTTGGATCGTCGGCGAGCCGGCCGCCCGCGCGATTGGCGTCCTAGAGCGACTGCGCGGGAGCTCCGGCTCTACGACGCCCTGGCTGTTCGCGCCGGTGCGCACCGGCCCCGGCGCGGGGTCAGGCGGGCGCGGCGGCAACGAGGCGCTTACTGTGTCCGGGACGATTCTCAGCCTTAACCGATTCATCCCGTGGGTCCAGCGCTATTGTCGCGAACGCGGTCGCGAGGATGCGATTCCCGACTACAACGGACGCGTCTGGCGACTGTCCACCCGCCAGTTCCGGCGTACCCTCGCGTGGTACATCGCGCGCCGGCCGGGAGGATCGATCGCCGGAGCGATCGCCTATAGGCATCACACCATCCAGATGTTCGAAGGCTACGCCGGCACCAGCGACTCCGGCTTCCGAGCAGAGGTTGAGGCGGAGCAAGCACTCGCCCGCGGAGAACATCTCCTCGCGATGATCGAGCGAAACGACCACTTTCAGCTTGGTGGTCCTGCGGCAAACGAGGCATACGTGCGGCTCCGCGACATGGGCGCCGAGCAGACATTCGCTGGCACTGTGCAGACCGATCCTCGCCGCTTTGTACGCCTGCTCAACGCCCGCGGTCCAGAGGTCTACCCGGGACGATATGTCACATGTGTCTTCGACCACGCGAAGGCTCAGTGTCATGCGAGTGCGAACGGACCCGACCTACCCTCCTGCCAGCCTCTAACATGTCAGAACGTCGCGCTGTCGCAAGACAACGTCGATGTCTGGCAGACGGAAGTCGCACAGATCGACGCTGATCTCGCGCATCGCCCGGCGCTGCCGCCGCTCCTTGTTGATCGCCTAGAGAAGCGCCGCGCGCAGATCAGGCGCTTGTTCGAAGGGAACCAAGATGTCTCGACCAGTTGACCTTCCGTCAGAAGGGGCGATTCGGGATGCACTTCACAGGCTCACCGACGAGGCCGGTGGCGCAACACCACCGGTGACAGCGCTCGCCAGGGAGCTTGGTCTCAGCAATAGCACTTTCTGGCGGCGCTTCCCCGACATCGCGCAGAAAGTCGCGGACGGCCGCCGGCAGGCCGCGCGTACGCAGGCTGCCACCGCCGGGAACCGCACGGACACTCCGGCTCGAGTAGTCGAGGCTCGTCTTCGCGCTCAAATCATCGATCTCACCGCGCAAATCCAGACAGCGGCCGTCCAAGTCCAGCGGCTTACGCTGGAGAATCACACACTGCGTGAGCACCTCACAGCCCAAGACAACATCGCGCGGATCCCCCGTTGGGATCGGTTCGACTAGGAACAGTCCGGGGCCCGATGTCGGCGCACGTGCAACCGGAATGACGCCGTGGGCGGTCGCTGCGGTGGGCCAGAGCCCTCTCACCCGCTCCGCCGCGAGGTGTACCGCCTGCCCTCGGAAGACATACCAGTCGCGACTCTAACGTAGGCGCAGATCGGGTGCCGCGGGGAGAAGGTCAGCAACAGATACCCCAAGCGTTTGCGAGAGCGCGATCACTGTCCGCAACGTCGGGTTTGCCGGCCGGCCCGGAGCTGACTCGCCCTTCTCGTACTTCTGGTAGGTGTAGCGCGTGAGCCGCGATCGGTAGGCAACGTCTTCTTGACTCAAGCCCCTGGCAATTCGTGTGCGATGCAAGTTGGCCCCGAATTCTTGCGCGTACGCGCGCCACACGACCTCAATCTCATCAGTACGGCGCGGCACCCCTCCAGCGTCTCGAGCTTGCCACCGGTGCATGGCCTAATCCATGTGGCATAATCCATGAGGCCATACGAAACAATCTTCACTCGACCGGGGCGTCCTGCCCTTCATCGACTTGCACGTGTGCTGACCGCTTCCGGGCAGAGGGTCGACCTCGGAATCGCGGTCCGTGCGAGTCGACCCTGTTTGTGGGGTGTAGGTGGTAGATCTTCACCGGCCAATCTGGTGGCGCGCGACGGACGAGCCGCCACCACCCGCCTGGGTCGATGCATTCGCTGACTTCACCGCAGATCGCAGCGCTGACGAGTGGGGTCTCGCCGTCGCGATCTTCGTTGCTCGCACGCGCCGCCGTACCGGTGCCGGGCCCACGTTCTCAGAAGTCTTCCGCGAGCTGTTACCGGACACCGGCGGGCTGCCCTCGCTACTCCCCGCCTCATTGGCGCCCAAGCAGCGACGCCAGCTGATCCGCGACTTCCGGCTGCACTGCGCGATCGAATGGAAGCGGCGCGGATGGATCGCCTGGCGAACTGGCGTCACACGGAGCCTCCGAGTAGGACGCACGTTCCGTGCGCGTTCTCGCCAGCATCGTCAACTTGACCGCACCTCCGCCTAGTCTCCGTTCGCTGTTCGGCGTGCTCCGATGACAGCGCTGCGAGCCTGCCCAGATCCAAGTTGCGCTGGCGTAGAAGACGGCGCTGCGGTCAAGCGATGAGATCAATCCCAAGGGAAGAACCCGCGTAGATCTGTTGACTCCCACCACCCAATCGCCGCCGGAGGAGTAGTGCATGCCACACGCACACCAAGTCCGCGTACGAAGTCATTGTGGATCCGGATGTGCTTTCGCGCACCACTCAGCCGTCCCCGCCGACGCTAGTCATCGTCGTCTTGGGTGACTGGCACTTCTGTAGGTATTTCATCGTCGGAAATGACACGGACGTCCACCACAGCCGTGGTCATCCAGTACGTGTGGACCCCCTTGAAAATCCATATGGACTCGCCGATCCGTATCGGGCACTCGAACTCGGCCCACCTCGCGCGCTCGTGGGCCGGGGCCGGCACCGAAGGGCGGACGCCGGCCAGGCGCTGCCATTTGCCGTCGCTCGGGTCGAGGTTCAAGGGGCCGTCGAGTGAAGGCAGCCTCATCCATCGGCGACGTCCCGGGCGGCGGTCGATGATGATTCTCGTGCCGTGCTCGGTCGTCAGTTCGTACGCGTCCCCGGGTATCAGATCGACGACCCTGGGTGGCGACGCTTCCCTGATGTCGGCCCAGGGGTCGACGATCGACTGCGCGCCGTGCTCCTCGCATACAAATGCGATTCGGGCGCCGTAGCGAGGGTCCACCGTGGCGTCCGGTGTGCAGTCACGACCGCACTCCGCACACGTTCTGTAGTCACGGCTCGCAGGCATCGCTGTGTCGAGGCCGTCATCATCGCTGAGCTCCATGGCGCGAGCATAGGCCGATTGCGTCGTGAGCGGCACTGTGGGCGCTCTTGCGGGTGTTGCTCGACGCGCCGAACTCATTTGGGCGGGTTGGTACGGGACACGGCTTCCCGAGCACTCACCCGCGCAAGCCAGATACACGCTTCCTGCCTACCCGCCAAAATCCCGTCCGACCGGGCTCGTTAGGGTCAGGCTCAGGCTCAGATCAATTCCTGAGAGGCGAGGACTTCTGCGAACACGGGCTCATCGACGTCATCGATGAGCCCGAGGCGTGTCACTTCGTGGGCCGGCAAGCAGCGCACCGATACGCGACCGCAGCCATCCTCCGACAGCCCGCGCCTACTGGACGCTCAGTCACGCCTTGTGCCTGTCCTGCCGCCCTTCACTTTCACCATCGAGGCCGAGAGGCCCGCCGCTTAGGCGCGCGCAGATCAGGAGGAAACAACATGCCTGTATACAACCCGGAGGAGTACGACCCGATGCTGTCCGACCTGGCGAAGCAGACCCGCATCGCCGACCTCAGCAAGGACACCCGCGCCAAGCTCGACACGCTGAAGGGCGAGCAGGAGTCCTACGTGAAGGGCGTTCGCTCGCGGCTGGAGAAGGAACTGGCCGGGAACCAGCCCGCCGACGCGTCGAGTGTGCTCCTGCGCCGCGATGCGGCCGACCGCGCCCGCAAGATCGCCGACGAAACCGAGGCGCTCTCGGTGCTCGCCGACGCCTCGCGGGGTGGCGACGACACGCTTGCTGACGCGGTCGGCTACCGCGCCCGCCACGCGGGGTGGACCAACGCGATGGACGCCTACAAGGCCGCCCACCCTGAAGCGGCGGACTCGGCGGTCGCGCTGGCGTTCATGGAGGGGGTGGATTCGGACCCGGGTTACAACCTGGCGAACCAGATCACCTACTCGGCACCCGCTGAGTAATCCGCGCCTCTCCCGTGACGTCGGACGGCCCGATCCCTACTCCGGGGCTCTCGGGCCGTCCGAGTGTCTCGGAGACCCGACGGCGCGTCGAGGAGGCGCATGCTCGCGCTCGGTAGTATCTGGGCATGACCACCGCCGAGCCGACAGTCTGCCGCCACTGTGGCGAGCCGACCCGTGGCGGCGAGTACGCGCCGGGGCACGACTCGAAGCATCGCGGCGAGCTGTACCAGGCGGTGCTGGCGTGCGAGATCACCGAGGATCAGGCACGCGCCGATCTCCCCACCGTTGCGCTCGCGGACCAGCTGAGCAACGATCTGGCCCGTACCCGTGGCCGATGACCTGGCGCGTCAGCGTGAGCTTCGACGGCTCCGAGACGAAGCACTGAACACCCCGAACTGCCCGGCGTGCCTGCACCGCATGGAGCCCGCGAAGGTCGACGGGGATCCGGTGTGGGCCTGCTCTGAATGCGGCGAAGGCGGGGCTCAGACGTAAAGAGCGATCCCTGAGGCATGCTGAGTGCATGACGTTGCCTCCTGAACGGGCCGGGACACTCCTCCAGGTCAAGAACCGGCAGTTGGACTTCTCGTTCTTCCCGATGACCAGGACCAATCGGCGATGGGGGCTGAACACGATGTTGTATGCGGCCGAGCCATGGGCTGTCATAAGCGGCGCGATCCGCGACGCCGCCGTCGCGCGCTCCCTGCCAGACCACGAGGAACGAAGTGCCCTGTCGTTCGTTCGTCAGGCGAAGGAGTACTTCAGCGCGGCAGAGCGAGCAGGCGCATTGGAGACGCGACCGTTGCTGTATTACTACTCGTTCCTGAACCTCGGCAAGGCGATCTCAATCGCGAGAGGCAGGCCGAACATGGTAGGCAAAGTGCGACATGGCGTCGCCTCCGTGCATTCGGCGGGATATCTTCCAACGAGTGCTGAGATCGCCCTGGAACGCTCAGGACCAGGGAACCTCAGCGCGATTGATGAGCTTCACTGGGCGCTCGAGGGAACAACGGTGCGGGCCGGGCAGGTGAAGATCGCCGACTTGATGCCTCAGTCCGTAGTCGGGCACCGGATGTGGCGCGCCGCCACGGGGTCCATACGTAAAGAGCGTTTCTTCGCGCTACAGGACGCGCGCTGGTATGAAGACGCTGTTGCTCGCGAGATCTGGTTGAAGATCTATTTGCGGCGTGACACGCTCCGATCGCAAGGTCGAGGAGTCACTGAGACAATCCGCGAGGCGGGTCTGGTAGGCCGCTTCCGCGCAGTGAACGACGCCTACGGCGTCGCCAACGACCTTCACGCCTTCGAACAGAGCACAGCGACGCCCTACACCGGGCGTGCATCTGACGTCGTGATGGACAGCGTAAATGGAGTTCGCCGCGACATCTGGCAGACGATCACGTCGACCGACGGGTTTCGACGCTTCTACCTGTATCTCTCGCCCGCGAACGAAGTTCGTCTGCCGCAGTGGGCCAGCACGTACTCGTTGCTGTTCTGGCTGGGGAGCCTCACTCGGTACCAGCCGGTTGAACTGCTTGACGCGCTAGCGGGACCGTACGGCCCATTCTTCGAGGAATTCATCGAGACTCAGCCCGCCCAGCTCCTGTATACCTTCGCGTCGGAAGCGCGGATGCAAGATGTGTCAAAGCCAGCCCTCGTCTAGACCGCAGTTTCTGTGTCGGGTCAGAGTCCCTGTCGCGGCTACTCGTTCTGGGCGCAGAGAGCGCGCCGCACGAGCACGGTCTCTGTCGTCCAATATGCTCGGGACGACATCAACGACACACGGGCCGGAAGGACCTCGATGCATATCGGCTTTCAGCGTTCCGGTGGTCGGGGCGAGTACGAAGTCGTAGGTAGCCACACTGGCTACACAGCGATCGGACTGGAGGGCTGGTCGTTCCACCTCCGCTGGCCCGATGGGATCGTTCGGGACACCGATCTGGTCTTGGAGCCCGCCGACAGCGGAAAGCCGCGCCTGAGGTCACTCAGAGCGCAGCCGTTCCAAATCGGTCGTCAAGTCGCGTCGATGTTGATGCTCCCCGACCCGCGACGTGAGTACGCCGAAACCTCAAGAGGTCTCCCTGTCGCGCGTCACAAGGGCTATGTGTTGTCGCGCCTCGGGTTCGGACCTGACACCGAGTTCACCGGCTTCAACGATGTAGTGACTATCGACCCCACATTCGTGGACCTGGACAACCTCACCGACAAGACAACTATTGGCGTCGTCCACCGGTGGCGACGAGTTGAGGCGGTCTACGCGGCAATGGATTCCTTGCCCGACAACGTGCGGTCTATCGTCAGCCAGCATCGCAACTTCATGGCCAGCGGTGACCCAATCAACACGACACTCCCCGGCATCGTCCTCAGCCTGGAACGTGCTTTGGTGTCGGCCGTTCCGGCGTGGGTTGCTGAGACTGACCCACTACCGGCGCTCGAACACTTGTTGGGGATCAAGCTGCAAACTGGTCCGTCACTCCCGCCGCCTGACGAGATCGGGGAAGAGGAGCCCGTTGTCAGCGCACGTTCAGCGCATGAGTACCGGCTCGCGAAGATCAGAGGCGCGTCCGGTCGGAAGTTCAGCTCCAGCATTCGCGCCGCCTACGGAAACCGGTGCGCCTTCTGCGGAGGGGTCTACGGTGGCGTGCCCGCGGTGCGTTCAGGAGTGGACGCCGCCCACATTCTGGCGTGGAGCAAGTACGACCTCGATGTCGTGCCCAATGGGATCAGCCTCTGCAAGCTTCACCACTGGGCATTCGACGCGGCGCTACTCGTTCCAGCCTACGAGGGAACCGCGTGCACTCTGCGCTTCACAGAACTTGCTACGGAGAACTTCGCACCGGACACGTTGGCCAAACTCGGAGTGCACCAATTCGTCGTGCCCGACGAGTGGCTACCCGCCGACCGGTCTCTGTGGCCGAGTAAGAAGTACCTCGAACGGCTCTACGCGGACTTGGCCATCGAGTTCGCGGCGTAGCGCGCTTCGAGAATCTGATCCCCGAGCTGCTCCACCAGTCGGTGACCGATCCATTCGACCACCGGAACCGACACCGCATTCCCGCACGCGTGGTAGCGGGCAGAATCCAGCGTGTTGATGTTGGAGATTTCCTTGACGGGCATGGTCCAGTCGTCTGGGAATCCCTGGAGCCGCTCGGTTTCCAACGGGGTTAGTCGGCGGACTCGTCCGTCGGGGTACGAGACGTAGTTTCGGGACCAGTCGGTTCCGGTGTGTCGAGCGGACTCGGCGTAGAGGCAGTGCGCGAGCTTTTTGACGAATCCTCGCTCAGAATCTCCAACGCTGATCGCAAAGGGGGAAACAGATTTCTCCCCATTCGGTCGGCTCTTCTCAGAATCCCGGTCGCCGCGTTCGGACTCAAAAAGTATCGATCCGGCGGCGTCTGCGCCTCTAAGAGATCCGACAATGAAGACTCGACTTCGGCTCTGGGGGACGCCGAAGTATCGACTGTCAAGAACTCGCCATGCGACGCCATACCCGATGTCGGCCAGCGTCCGAAGGATGATTGCGAAATCTCGTCCATCGTGGGAAGAGAGGAGTGCCGCAACGTTTTCGAGGACGACAACTTCGGGGCGACGCGCTTCAATGAGCTTGGCAAAGTCGTAGAAGAGGCCTGACTGCTTGCCTCGGAGGCCGCTCCGGGGACCCATTCGAGCGAGGCTGACGTCTTGGCAGGGGAATCCTCCGACCCAGATGTCGGCTTCCGGGATGTCATCGGCTTTTACCTCCGTGATGTCTTCGACCCGGGGAACGTTGGGCCAGTGTTTCGCCAGGATGTCGAGGCAGAAGTCTTTCTTCTCGCACTGCCACACGGTCTCCATGCCTGCGTTCTCGAACCCGAGGTCGAAGCCGCCGATGCCCGCGAAGAAGCTCGCGACTCGGAGCTTAGGCTGATCGTCGACAGCATCAATCCGCGAGGCGGAGGTCACTGTCTTCGTCTTGGCCGTCACGCGCTTACCGTCTTCCTTGGTCACGTTTTCGCACTCTAGTTTGAACCACCGACATGGGGTCTCTCTGGAGACTCGCCGCGAGGAGGGAGGCGATCGACTCTACGCGTTGCGCGGGGCACTGACGCCCGACTCGGTAAGCGGGTGGTTGGGGGCGCGCATATGCGGATGTTGGAACTGGAACGTGACTTGGCCTAACTCCTTTTGCCGCATCCGCCCCTGGTCGACCTGACTGGGGGCGAATGCGTACTCTCCCTCCGCACGGGCGAGAGTGGCACATAGACAGAACCCCTGGTCGAGCGGTAAAATAGACCCAGGTTCGAGCAACGGACCTGAGCGACCGGCAAGGTCATGTGGGGTCTGCCGAAGACCAGCGAGGCCGGAGGTCAGCGGAACCACAAGGCGAAACTGAACCGCGACGGCACGCCGAAGTGGGGCGACCCGGTCGAGATCGACCTCGGACAGCCGGTATTCACTGCGCAGGAGCATCGCGCCCTCGTCCGCGCTCTGGAGCGTCGGAGCACCGGGGCGGTGCCGAACCCGGCAGTGTCACGGCTCCTCACGGGCCGGGTGTTCACGAGTGAGGGCCACGCGATGTACGGGGTGAACCTGCCGCGCGAGGAGTGGCGGGGCGCTTACCGGTGCTCGATGCGCCGCCCCAGCGCTGGCGATCAGCGGTGCTCGTGCCCTCAGCTTCGGGCGCTCCCGATTGACGCGCTGGTATGGGCCGAGGTCGCCCGGGTGCTGTCGGACCCTGCACGGCTGGAGGCGGCGGCTCGGGCCTACCTCGCCCTGCCCGAGGAGGGCGGCGACGGGGAGGCGGGCCGGCGCGCGTTGGACGGCGTGCGGTCGGAGATCGAGCGTTTCGAGCGTGGGCTCGCGAAGGCTGAGCGCGGGGTGCTCCTCGCAGACTCGGACGAGGACGAGCGGCGGCAGGCCGCGCTGGTGGCCGAGCTCAAGAGAGAGCTGTCTGCCGCCTGTGATCGGCTGGCCGGGTACGAGGCTCTGGTGTCGTCGGAGGCTGCGCGCGGGCAGGCGCTCCGCGACGTGGCGGCGCTGGCGGAGCGGGCGCGCGGGAGGCTTCACACGATGTCGGACGCGGAGCGCGCCGAGGTGGTGCGCATCCTCCAGGTGTCTGTGGTCTGCTCGGGTCCGGTGGTCGCTGGGATGCCGGAGTCGGTCGCGATCAGTGGGGTCGTCGACCCGCGCATGTGGGGTTCGGATTCGGACAACGGCGGGTCGTCGGTTGGTCCGACACCGGCTGATTCGCCCAGCGGGGCTCAGTCAGCACCGGGGGTCGCTCCATGGCGATACCGCCGTAGAGCTCGATGGTCGTCCACTGCCAGTTCCAGCCGGACGCCACATGGAGCGCGTTGACCGTCACGGACAGGCCGGTGAAGAAGATGAGGACCCTCATGGCGTGGGTCGCGTACTCGTCCTTGCTACGCCAGCGCCACACTGCGTAAGAGGGTGCGTGAACAACGAGTCGGTGACAACTGATCGTCGATACCACGACGATCGGTGGACGGCGCACTATCGTCGTGCTCGTGGGGAAACCTCGTCTGTCTCTGAATGCCGCTCTGTGGATCACGGCGGTTCCTGTCGCTCTCGCGGCCATCAGGGTCCTCATGTTCTCCCGTGGGGATGCGACGCTCCTTCGTGTCCTGCTGGAAACTCTTCAAATCGTGCCAGTACTGATGGCGACGTCTTTGCTCATCCTTCCCTGGGCCTTTTTCATCATTGGGGCCATCCTGCTTATGAACGGGTCTGCCCGCGCCGCGCTCTGGGCAATTCCCAATCGCCGACTTGTGCTGATGGCTCTCTATGTCCTAGGGATCGTCGTGATCTGGACATCGCCCGTCTACTGGGCGGTGGTGATCGCCGTTACTTATGCATTAGTCATCACGGTGGCCGTCATGGGCAGATCTAGCAAGGAATGGGCCAAGCGGGTCGTTCGCGTAACGAACATCCTTGACACCAACGATTTGCCATCCATCGTCGTGGGGGTCGCGATCATCCCTCTACTGATCGGCACGCTCACTGCGTGGAGTTCCTTCTGGCTTCCGCGCGAGAACGTCACCGTCGGGATCGACGACTACGACGGATACGTTCTGACGAATCAGGGCGACTGGACTACGATCCTGACCACTGAGCGGACCCTCATTCGCGTTCCATCCGAAGACATCATGGAGCGTGTGATCTGCGATCAGTGGACGGTAGCCACCCTTCAGAACCTGATTCTGCCTAAGCCCGGCGACGTCCCAGAATGCGCACAGAAGAGCCCAAGTTGATGATCTCAGCGTCTCACGTGGGAGTTTATCCGGTACGAACTCAGGGTTGCCCGGGAACTTCTTGTCCGTGAGGCCGGGGCGTTCTGGAAGTCTCGGGTTGGCTCGACGAGAACGACGCGTGGGTTCGCTTGCGCGTGATCCAAATCGCCGCTGACGAGTATCCGAGCGCTGGGGTCAACACTCGCCCCACCCAGCTCCGCAGAGACTTAGCGTCGGAGCGCGTGGCGCCGGTACCAGGAGCGTCGCCGCGAGAGCAGGCTCCGTCGTTCGTGGCGAAGCTGGCGACGGCCTTCGATGCTGGTGACTTGGTCGATCCATTCGTCCATGTCTGCGACGTCTTGTTCGGTGATGCCGGTGGAGTCGTTGATCTCCTGCACTCGGGTGATGGCTCGGTCCCAGGGGCGGCGCTCGTCCTCGAAGCGGGGGCGGGTGAGTGGGTTGTCGTCGACCCAGAGAAGTGCTCGGCCAGGGAACTGGTCGAGAAGCTGCTGGGCTTTCCATTCTGCGGACGACGTGTGCGCTGCTGCGGTCGAACTCGTCGCAACTGGCAGCAAGGGTAGGCCTAGCAGCGGGGAGATGTACGTGTTCGCGTACTCAGCCCACGTCGTCGCCCACCACACCTCGACGCGGGGGTCGTGGGTGAGTCTGTGCACCCATTCGACGCCAGCACCGGAGTACCTGTCGGTACTTCGCCAGGCGCCATCCTCGTCCCACGGCGGCCGGTGGTGATGAGCAGTTGGGTACGCGTCACGGTGCACGGTGAGTTCGGCGTGGAACAGTCCCGGCCAGCGGTCCAAAGTGAGCGCACGCTTAGGGAGGCGGAGGACGCCGTCGATGTCGAGCGCGACGACGGCGCGCGGATCGCAAGGCGCGGTCATGTCTTCAGCCGATCCTCACCGCAGCTGCTGGACAGCACGATGAGGGAGAAGCGCCGCGAGCCCGTGGCGTCGAATCGCTCGCAGGTGCTTTGGCTCACCTCAGCGAAGCCCGTGAGCGTGGACTTGGTGGCCGCAGGTCTCGGCGGGTCGAGTCGACGAGGTCGAGCGCGAGTCGCCTCCGTACTCGCAGACAAATCGGATGCGGTCGTCCAGTCCGGGGGCGCGCGGGACCCGTTCTCGAGACCACACCGTCGCTATCCATGCTCGCAGCCTCTGGATCTCGGCAAGACTTGGGTCCTCGAGCATCAACGGTGCGGCCGCGGAGCGCGAGTTTTCCCGCTGACTCGTACGTGAGCATCACACCCGCAGGCACACCATCGACAGCAACCGTGACGTGCGCGTCATCGAGGGTCCCATCCGGCCGCCACTCCTTCCTAGGCGTCGCGCTACCAGAACGACCGACGCCACCCCACCCAGCGATAGAACCGTCGCCCATCAAGGGTGAATCAGAACAGTCACGGCAGCAACCCGTGACCTTCAGACACCTAGTCTACGAGAGTCAGCTGGGGCGTGAGCAACATCCGCCACGGATCGAATGCACCTATCCACCACGCCGGCCAGAGAAGCGGCTAGATGGCTTCCCCAGTCGTGTAGGGAGCATTTTTCATGAACACCGACGTTGAAGCGCCCTGGGTCTGATGGAGACTCGCGCTATTTGATTCCGACCAGGTGTTCGCGGTCGGCTTGGACAGCATAGAACGCGTTCTTGAAATCGGCGGGCGGGACGTCGCCGAGGTAGCCGTGGAGGCGCTGCGTGTTGTGCCAGTGCACCCAGCCGAGGGTCGCGAGCTCGAGATCCTCGACCGTCTTCCACGGGCCGGAGCGCGCTGGTCCGCGGACGAGTTCGGCCTTGTAGTACCTGTTCACCGTCTCGGCCAGGGCATTGTCATAGCTGTCCCCGACGGTCCCGATCGACGGGGTCGCGCCGATCTCCGCGAGGCGTTCGCCATAGCGAATGGACGTGAATTGAGAGCCCGCGTCGCTGTGACACCGCAGGTCGGTGTGGTGGTGACCTCTGGACCAGCGGGCCATCTCGATCGCGTCGAGGATCATCTCGGTGCGCATGTGCGATGCGACCCGCCAGCCGACGATCATGCGGGAGAACGCGTCGATGATGAAGCACACGTACGCGACACCGGCCCAGGTCGGCACGAACGTCAGATCGGTGACCCAGAGCCGGTTCGGTGCGGTCGCGGTGAACTCCCGACGCACCAGGTCCGGATGCTGCGCCGACGCCGGATCGGGCCGCGTGGTCTTGACCTTCTTGGACCGCCTGGCGCCTTCGATCCCCGCCACCTTCATCAGCCTCGCGGTCTGGTCCCGCCCGATCATGATCCCCGCCCGCCGGGCGGTCTTCCAGAGCTTGCGGACCCCGTAGACCCGGTAGTTGGTCTCCCACAGCTCGACCAGCTGCGGGATCAGCGCCTCGTCCCGCACCGCGCGGGCCGAGGGAGCGTGGGTCTTGGCGGCGTAGTAGGTGCTCGGAGCCACCTGCAACTGTCTGCAGATGAGCTCGACTCCGAGCCGGCGACCGTCGACCAGGTCGTCCTTGTTCGCGTCGATGAACGCGACTACTTCCGGTAATGGCGGTCGAGCTCCGCCCCGAAGAAAGACGCCGCGCGCTTCAGCACCTCGTTGGCCCGGCGCAACTCGCGCACCTCTTGCTCGAGCTCCTTCACCCGCTGCGCTTCCGCGCTGCTCACGCCCGGGGTGACTCCGTCGTCGATGTCGGCCTGCTTCACCCACATCCGCACGGACTCGACCCCATAGCCGAGCTGCGTCGCGACCCGCTGCACCGTCCCCTGGGTGACGCCGAGCTCTGCGCGCAGCGTCCTCACCATCCGCACCGCGGTGGCCTTCTCCTCGTCCGAGTAGCGACGCGTCGTCGGCTTCCCCGACGCCAGTTCCTTCGGCATAACTCCATCCTCGTTTCCAAGGTCAGGAGCCTCCAACAAACTCAGGGCGCTTCATCTGGATGCGATTCGTTAGGTCTTGATCGTTCTTGTCCGGTCCAAGTGTGTTGATGCTGATGCGGACGGTCTTGTCGCGGTGATTCCTTTCGAACTCGTCGAGCACGCTCGACTTGCCGGCACCGTAGCGGCCTGTGAGGGCAATGTTTCGATTCCTCTTCTCGCCAACGGCGTTCTCGAGGTGCCGCACGTATGCGTTGTGGTGGTCACCCCTGTACTCCGGCGCCAGAGACCTGAGCTTGATCACCTTCTTGGGCAAGTCTTCGCCAGCCGTCGCGTTCTCGGCGGCACCCGGCGCCTTGACTGACTCGGCTGGCTCTACCGTGCTCAGGCTCGCTTCGCTTGTGTCACTACCCACCTGCGGTCACCTCCGCTTGCTTCAGCATCAGCTCGGTCGCCGCAAGCTCCTGGTCCGGCGGATATCCATGCTTGAGCAAGAGCCTCTTGATGCGCGTGCGCAGCTTCGCTCGCACCGTCTCTTTGAGGTTCCAGTCCGTCTTCGCATCGTTGCGTACGATCTCGGTCACCTCGTGCGCAATCTGCTTGATGACGGCCTCTTCCATCGCGAGCTTCGCGGCTGGCTGCTTCCCCGAGAGTCTCCTCAAGTGACTGTGTGTGCTTCATCTTCGGGGGCACTGCGCTCCTCAGGCTTCGACGCAGCCTGAGGCGGCGTCGTCGTACGACTGTCGTTCGCGCTGGGAGGGCCCCGGTGCATCGATGAATCTCATGCTATCTAGCGGCACGGACAACCAACTCGAGATCGCGATCGCGATGCGACTGATCGCTCAGTTCGGCGCTACTCGTTCGAATTCGAAGCGCTCCCACTCGATGGAGCCCGTGCCCTTCAACGCGTTCTCGGGCTTGGCGCAGAATCCGGCGCCAGTTCGCGGAGCGCATCGTCCCGCATGCCGCGCAACATGCTGGAGCCCTCGCTGCCCCGTGGACGGGGGCGAAGCGGGGACGCACGCGACACCGGACACTGTCTAGTCATACACAATGGGCCACGAGCTGGAACCGCGCCGGGAAGCTCGCCACCGCCCCCGATCGGTGGATCTCGATCACACCGGTCTCGAGGGGTTGACGCAGCGCATCCAGCGCGTGTCCGCTGAACTCTCCCGCCTCGTCGAGGAAGAGCACCCCCTCGCTCGCACGCGCCACCGCGCCGGGATGGATCACCCGACTGCCGCCGCCGACGAGGGCCGCGGTGGACGCGCTGTGATGCGGGGCCTCGAACGGGGGGATGCGGGGCAGCGAGGTGATGCCCCCCTCGGTCAGCGAGCGGATCGTCGCGACGGCGAGGGCGGCCGCGTCGTCCAGCTCGGGCAGGATCCCCGGCAGGCGACGGGCGAGCATGGTCTTCCCGGCACCGGGTGGTCCGGACATGAGAAGGTGGTGCCCGCCGGCGGCGGCCACGGTCAACGCTTCCACGGCGTCCTCCTGCCCGATGACCTCGGCGAGGTCGGGCACCTCCTCGATCCGCGCGGGCGACACGGCTGGGGGAACCGGTTCGCCGTCGGGCACCTCGACGTCGGCGCCGTGGAGGGCCGCCACCTCCGCGAGCGTGCCGACCCCGCGCGCGTCGATGCCCGCGACCAGGTCGGCCTCTTCGCGATTGGCGTGCGGCACCACCACGCGATGGAAGCCCGCGCGCGCGGCCGCCACCACCGCCGGCAAAACGCCCGGCACGGGGCGAAGTCGTCCGTCCAAGCCGAGCTCGCCGATGTGGACCGTCCGCGAAATCGAGGCGACATCGAGGTCGGTCTCGGTCGCGATGGCGGCCACCGCGATCGCCAGGTCGAAGGACGAGCCGTGCTTGGGGAGGTTCGCCGGCGACAGGTTCACGGTCAGCCGTCGACGCGGAAGTGGCAGGTCGCTGTTCTGGCAGGCGTTGTGCACGCGTCGCGCCGACTCGTTGAGGGCCTTGTCTGCGAGGCCGATGATGCGCAGGTCGGGCGTCTGGTTCGACAGATCGGCCTCGACCTCGACGATCGAGCCGACGGCGCCGTGGAGTGCCACCGCCCACGTCCGGGCGACGGTCACGGGCGGGTCGGGGTCAGGGGGGAACGGGTCATGTGACGACTCTGGGCGAGTCGGAGGAGTATCGGGTACGGTCCCGGGCATCGGTGGATGCGGGGCGCGCGCGAGCGGATGGGGAGGAGAGGTCCCGGCGCACCGCTCGCGCCGCGTCAGCGCAGATCGCGGAGGTGTTCCAGCGTCGCCGGCCGCGGCGGCGTGCCGATCACGCCGACGACGTCGACCCGCACCCGCAGACCCCGGGTCTGCTCACGGTGTCCGCGCATCCAGGCGTGCCCGAGCCGCCACAACCGCGCCCGCTTGCGCTCGTCCACCGCGTCGAAGGGATGGCCGTAGCCGAGCGAGCGACGGGTCTTGACCTCCACGACGACGAGGTCCCGGCCCTCGCGGGCGACGATGTCGATCTCGCCCTCGGCACAACGCCAGTTCCGATCCAGGACCACGTACCCTCTCGCGAGGAGATGGTCGTGGGCGAACTGCTCGCCCGCTCTGCCGAGATCGTCCTTCGCCGCCACGGCCCGAGCATGCCCCGTCCCGCACCACGCGCGGGTGCCGGCGACGAGAACGGTGGAGCGACCGATCCGGCCACGGGATGTGGAGGAATCAGCCGTCCAGTGACAGCTCGTCGGGCAGCCGGAAGTCGCGACGCGTGAGTTCCTCGACGTTGACGTCCTTGAAGGTCAGTACCCGCACCGACTTCACGAAGCGGTCCGCCCGGTAGATGTCCCACACCCACACGTCGGTCATCGTGATCTCGAAATAGAAGTCGTGCTCGCTGTCGCGACGCACGACATTGACGTCATTGGCGAGATAGAACCGCCGCTCCGTCTCGATGACGTATTGGAATTGGGAGACGACATCGCGGTACTCCTTGTACAGAGCAAGCTCGAGTTCGCGGTCGTAGTCCTCGAAGACTTCGTCATCCATGATCCCTCCATCCTAGGACCGAGAAGGGGCTGTGCGAACCGGCGGATCACGTCGCGGGATCTCGCCGCCGTTCGCGTAGCGTTGAGGTCCGCGGCACGCTCCCGCACCACTGAAAGGACTCGATACCCGTGGCAGAGACGCAGATCTTCGAACCGCACGGACGCGCCATCCCGTTCGCTGACGATCAGCGTGACGGACCGACACTGGTGCTCCTGCCCGGTGCCGGGTTGCGGATCGGATACCTCGGGTTGCTCGCCGAGGCGCTCGGCGAGGAGGACTTCCGCGTCGTCCGCATCGGAACTCGTGAACCGGCCGCCGACCTCACACCCACGCTCCACGATCTCGCGCAGGATGTCGTCGATGTGATGGACCACATCGGGCTCACCCGCCCCTGGGTCGGCGGGCACGGCTTCGGCGGAACACTCGCGCGTACAGTCGCCCTGGACCACCCCTCGCGCGCCTCCGGCGTTCTTCTGCTCGCGGTCGAGGGGGAGGCGCCCGTGTCGGTCTCTCCGCTGTCGGAGATCCCCGAGAACGCCTACGACCAGGCGCGCCTGCGCATGCAGCACGGTGCGCGCCAGAACACCCCCGACGTGGCCGCCCACACCCTCGCCCCGGGCATCCCGGTTCTGGTGATCCAGGGCGCCGACGACGCGGTGATGCCCCCGTCGCACGGCGAAGCGCTCCGCGCGAGCGCTCCCGAACGCGTGAGTGTGAAGACCATCGACGGCGCCATGGACCTGTTCCCCCTCACCCACGTCGGCGAGACGGCTTGGCCGATCGAGGACTACCTCGACTGGGATTGATCGGCGCGCGGGACCGTCAGAAGAGGGTGGGGGCGGCCGCGATCGACCACGATGCGCGGTGGTGCGGGCTCATCCCGTGCCGCCGGATCGCCTCGCGATGATCCGGGCTGGCGTACCCCTTGTTGCGCGCCCACCGGTAGGCCGGGAGCTCTTCGTGGAGATCGGTCATGAGCGTGTCGCGGGCCACCTTCGCGATGACCGACGCCGCCGCCGCGCTCGCACAGTCGCGGTCGGCTTTGATGACGGGTGTCACGGTGAGCCCGGCTCCTCCGGCCGGAGTGATGTAGTCGTGGTTGCCGTCGAGGATGACGATCGCGTCCTCGGCGACGACGCCGTGCGCACGCAGGTCGCCGATCGCCCGCAACGAGGCCAACCCGAGTGCGCGCATGATCCCGACCTCGTCGATCTCGGCGGCGCTGGCCCAGCCCACCGCGCTTGCGGCGACCCACGACGCGGCGCGTGCCGCCACATCCGGCCGCCGGGCCTCGGCGACCAGCTTCGAATCGCGCAGGCCCTCCGGCACACGCGTGCGCGCACCTGCGGGGTCGATCACCGCCGCACCGACGGCGACCGGACCTGCGAGTGCACCGCGGCCGACCTCGTCGCAGGCGATGACCAGGGCGTGCTCGCGCAGCAACCGGCGTTCCCGCGTGAGCCGCGGTGCCACGACCGTCACGGCGCGGACTCCCCCTCGGCCTCGTCCGTCGGCGGATCGTCGGGCACACCCGCGAAGACCTCGTGGTGGGAATCGAGCAGGCCGAACCTGTCGAAGGGCCACGTGATCAGGAACGCACGCCCGACCAGGTTCTCCATCGGCACGAACCCCTCGCCCGGCTGGTCCTGGTTGAAGCGGCTGTCCTTGGACCGGTAGCGGTTGTCGCCCAGCACCCACAGACCGTCCTCGGGCACGACGACGTCGAACTCCTCCCCCGAGGCCGGGGAGACCGGCGTGGGGAGTTTGAGGTAGACCGTCTCATCGATCGCCACGCCGTTCACGGTGATCTGACCGACGTCGTTGCAGCACACGACCTCGTCGCCGGGCAACCCGATGATGCGCTTGACGAGATGGTCGTCGCTGTCGGGAGCCGCGAGTCCGATCAGGGAGAGCAGCCACTCCCCCGTGTCCAGGAGCATCCCGCGGTCGGGTTCCTCGCTCGGTGGCAGCCACCCGCCGGGGTCCTCGAACACGACGATGTCACCGCGCTCGTAGTCGCCGAACCGCGGTGTGATCTCGTCGACCAGGATGCGGTCGTCGACTTCGAGGGTGTCCTCCATCGACCCGGACGGGATGTAGAACGACCGGACCAGGAACGTCTTGACCAGGAACGAGACCAGGAGCGCCACCAGGACGATGATCAACACGTCGCGCAGGAACACGAGCACTCCGCGGGTGCGTCCCCGGGGGCGTTCGATCCCCTCGTCGTCCTCCGCACCGGACGGCGGTGTCCCGGTCTTCTCTGTCGTCATCTGGTCGTGTCCCCTCCACACCACCCTCCCGGGCGGCTCCTTTAGGTTCGCACATCCTCGTGTGCACCGGGGTGCGCGGCGCACCCGCATCGTGGCGGAAAAGACGAGACCCCCGGCGTCGTGTCGCCGGGGGTCTGGTCGAGGAGCGCGTCAGTTTCCGCGCTTCTCCTTGATCTTGGCCTTCTTGCCGCGCAGGTTGCGCAGGTAGTAGAGCTTCGCGCGACGCACGTCACCGCGGGTGACGACCTCGATGTGGTCGATCACGGGGCTGTGCACCGGGAAGGTGCGCTCCACGCCCACCTGGAAGCTGATCTTGCGGACGGTGAAGGTCTCGCGCACGCCGTCACCCTGGCGTCCGAGGACGACGCCCTGGAACACCTGGACGCGCGAGCGGTTCCCCTCGGTGATGTTGACGTGCACCTTGACGGTGTCACCGGGGGCGAAGTCGGGGATGTCGTTGCGGAGCGATGCCGCATCGACGGAGTCGAGGATCTGCATGATCGTGTCTCTCTGCGGCCGCCACAGGTCGACCGCGGGATATTCGGAAAGGAGGGTGTGTGCCCGAGCGTCTCGGATCTCTCCGGCGCTGACTCCCCTGAGGCAGAGCGGTCAGGGCACAAACGTCGATTCTGCCATGGATCCGACCGGCGGCCAAACCGCGTGCGTCAGCCGCGGCTCCCGTGGTCGCCCGGCGTCTCGCCGCTCTCGGCGATGACGAAGACATCTTGATCGTCGCCGGTCGACTCCCCCGCACGACCTCGCGTCGTCGCGGCCCCCGGCACGGCCGACGGGTCGGTACGGAAGTAGACCGCGGCCGGGCGCGCCTCCCGCCACAGCTGCCACAGCTCGAGCCAGAACAGTCCCGCCGCGACGAACAGCGCGAGGACCATGACCGGTGCCCACCACGCCGGGTCGAAAAAGCCCAACGAGACGATCGAGACGTGCCAGAGCGCGAATCCGCCGACGTCCCACCAGGACACGGCGCGCTCGGCACGGACGGTGCCCCGCGCCCTCACGAGCAGGCTCAGGATCAGCTGGCCGAGGAAGACCGACGGGATGGCCAGGAACAGCACCCACAAGAAGGCCCAACCGCCCGCATCGAAGACGGCCCACCCCACGAGAAGCCACACGGGGAGGACGAACGCGGCAGGGATCAGCCACGCGAAGACGACACGACGCAGCCACATGATCCAGATGCTACGCCGCGCCCCCGGCTTGCGCGCGCCCGCACGGCCGATGATGGGCATCCTCTCAGCCCCCCGCGCGGGTATCGGCGACAATGGGTCCAGTCACGCGAAAGGACCCCCATGATCGAACTGCGCACTCCGGCCGAGATCGAAGCGATGCGCCCCGCCGGCCGTTTCGTCGCCGAGACCCTGGCGACGCTCCGGGAGGAGACCAAGGTGGGGACCAATCTGCTCGCGATCGACCGTCGTGCGCACGAGCTGATCCGACGTGCCGGGGCCACCTCGTGCTATATCGACTATCACCCGTCCTTCGGGGCGAGCCCGTTCGGCAAGGTCATCTGCACCTCGATCAACGACGCGGTCCTCCACGGCCTGCCGTTCGACTATGCGCTCCGCGACGGCGATCTGGTGACCCTCGACTTCGCCGTCTCCGTCGATGGCTGGGTGGCCGACTCGGCCGTCTCGTTCGTCGTCGGCACGCCGCGGGACGAAGACCTCGCGCTCATCGACACCACCGAGCGCGCGCTGGATGCCGCCATCGCGGCCGCGACGGTCGGTCACCGCATCGGAGACATCTCCCACGCCGTCGCCGAGGTCGCACACGCCGAGGGACTGTCGATCAACACCGACTTCGGCGGGCACGGGGTCGGACGCGAGATGCACGGCGACCCGCACGTGCCCAACGACGGTAAACCCGGTCGCGGATACCCGCTGCGCGAAGGTCTGGTCCTCGCACTCGAGCCCTGGTTCCTGCAGTCGACCGACAAGCTCGTCACCGACGACGACGGCTGGACCCTGCGCAGCGCCGACGGTTCCCGCGGTGCACACTCCGAGCACACGATCGCGATCACCGCCGACGGACCGATCATCCTGACGGATCGTTCGCACCTGGGCGTGCACTGACGCCCCGCCTCTCGGCCTCACACACGGCCGACCCGGCTTCCGCGAGCGGCCCCGCCTCAGAGGAGGTCGGGGCGTTGCTCGCGCGTTCGCGCGACGGACTGCTCGTGGCGCCACTGCGCGATGGCGCCGTGGTTGCCACTGAGGAGGATCTCGGGCACCTCGTGACCGCGCCACACCGGCGGCTTGGTGTAGATCGGATATTCCAGCAACCCCTCCTCGTGCGACTCTTCGAGGAGACTGCCGGGGTTGCCGATCACCCCGGGGATCAGCCGCGTCGTGGCTTCGATCATCGCCATCGCCGCCACCTCGCCGCCGTTGAGCACGTAGTCACCGAGACTGACCAGGCGCACTCTCCCGCGGTCGGCGTAGTGGTCGATGACCCGTTGATCGATGCCCTCGTAGCGCCCGCACGCGAAGGCGAGGTGCGGTCGGGCCGAGAGTTCGCGGGCGACGGATTGGGTGAACTTCTCGCCGGCCGGCGACGGGACGATCAACGTCGTCTCGTCGGTGAGGATCTCATCGAGCGCCTCGCCCCACGGCTCGGGCTTCATGACCATCCCGGCGCCCCCGCCGTAGGGCGTGTCGTCGACCGTGCGGTGACGATCGCGCGTCCACGCGCGCAGATCGTGCACGTTCACGTCGAGCAGGCCGCGCGCGCGTGCCTTGCCGATCAGCGAGAGGTCCAGCACATCGAAGAACGCCGGGAAGATCGTGACGATGTCGATGCGCATGGCGCGCTCAGTCCCGCTCGGTGGCGGCGTCCGCAGCGGCGGGTTCGACCTCGTCGGACGGAAGGTCTTCCAGGAGACCCGCCGGGGGCGTCACGGTCAGGCGCCCGGCCGTGAGGTCCACCTCGGGGACGATCGCCTTGACGAAGGGCACGAGCACCTCGCGCTCGTCGGAGAGGCGCACCGCCAAGAGGTCCTGTGCAGGCAGGTGGTCCACGCGGACGATCCTGCCCACGACGTCTCCGTCGCGGACCACGTCCAGGCCGACCAGCTGATGGTCGTACCAGGCGTCTTCTTCGTCGGAGGCGCCGGACTCGTCGATCCAAAGGATCGCACGCACGAGCTCTTCGGCGGCCGTGCGATCCTCGACGCCCTCGAAGAAGGCGACCGGGTGGGAGTTCATCCACCGGAATTCGCGCACGGTGAGCGGCTTCCCGTGCCACGGCGACGACTCCGGGACCTGCAACGTGAAGGTCGCCCCCGGGACGAAACGACCGTCGGGGTCGTCGGTGTACAGCTCGAGTTTCAGGGCACCCTTGAGTCCGTGGGCCTTGACCAGCCGCCCTACGCGCAACTGGGTCTTGGAGCCCTGCGGGGGCCGGGCGTCACCGGTGGGCGCCACGTCAGTCATCCGCGACGTCGACCCGGACCCGGCGGCCGTCGGCGAGCGCGGCGATGAGCGTGCGCAGCGCCTTGGCGGTGCGTCCGCCGCGCCCGATCACGCGTCCGCGGTCGTCGGAGTGCACGTGCACCTCGAGGACGTCCCCTCGCGATGACGCGGAGGACACGATGCGGACGTCGTCGGGGTGATCGACGATCCCCTTGACGACGTGTTCGAGCGCGGCGGCGAGCACGGATTACGCTTCGGCGGACTCGTCGGACGCCGCGGCGTCCTCGGATGCGTCGGCGGCGGGCTCCTCGGCCTTCTTCTCGGCCTTGGGCTTGACGACCGACTTCTTGTCGGCGTCGACCTCGAACGCGGCCTTGGCCTCGGCGGTCTTCACCGTCGAGACGGCGTCCTTGTCACCCTTGTGGCGACCCCAGTCGCCGGTGAGCTTGAGGATGGCGCGAACCTGGTCGGTCGGCTGGGCGCCGACGCCGAGCCAGTACTGGGCGCGCTCGGAGTCGACCTCGATGAACGAGGGCTCCTCGGTGGGGTGGTACTTGCCGATCTCTTCGATCACGCGACCGTCGCGCTTGGTGCGCGAGTCGGCGACGACGATGCGGTAGTAGGGCGCGCGGATCTTTCCGAGGCGCTTGAGGCGGATCTTGACAGCCACGATTCTCCTGAATGAGTGAAAGCGAACGAACCGATCGCCTGGAGCGTGGGGTGCACACCCGGCGGAAGCTCTGGAACGGCCCACGGTGCTGGATAGAGGGTCGAGCACCGGGTCCGACCCTCTATTCTGCCAGATCCGGCGCGGCCGCGCGAACCGCGTCGTGGCCGCGTCGAGGGCGTCCGCTAGGGTGAGCGGGTCAACGGCCCATCCTCGCCCGAAAGTCCTTCCCCATGACCAAATGGTTGTACCTCGTCGGCGCCATCGTGCTGGAGGTGTCGGCGACGCTCGCGTTGCGACAACTCGTCGAACACGCCGCCTGGATCGTGCTCGTCGTCATCGGCTACGCCGGCGCGTTCCTCTGCCTCGCCCTTTTGCTGCGCACCGGTGCGCCGATCGGACTCACGTACGGCGTGTGGGCCGCGTCCGGCGTCGCGCTCACCGCGGTGCTGGCGGCCGTGTTGTACGGCGATCCGCTGACCTGGCTGATGAGCCTCGGGATCGCGATCGTCATCGGCGGGGTGCTGCTGGTGGAGATGGGGGCCAGCACGCATTCGCGGCAGGCGCCCGCGACCGGGGTGATCGCGACGATCACCCCCGGATCGACCGAGATCCCCGAGGAACGACGATGACCTGGCTGCTGCTGACCGGTGCGATCGTGTTCGAAGTCACCGGGACCATGTCGTTGCGGGCCTCCGAGGGCTTCAAGAAGCGCGTGTGGATCGTCCCCGTCGTGGTGTCCTACCTCCTGGCGTTCACGATGCTGTTCCTGTGCCTGGCCAACGGGATGCCGGTGGGCGTGGCGTACGGGATCTGGTCCGCCTGCGGAGTCGCCCTCACCGCGGTGCTGGCGCACTTCCTGTTCAAAGAGCCCTTCACCTGGGTGATGGGTCTCGGGATCGTCGCCATCGCCGGCGGTGTGCTGCTGATCGAGCTCGGCGCGTCGCACTGATCCGCGCCCCGGCGCGCGCGGGCGTGGGAGACTGACGACATGACGGTGCCCTTCGCGACATCCGCGCGGTCCTCGGTCGGCATTGAGTGGGAACTCATGCTCGCGGACCGCGACTCCGGGGACCTGGTGCCCCGTGCGCCGCAGGTGTTCGAGGCGCTCTCCGAGGACACCGACCTGGAGCGGTTCACCATCACGCAGGAGCTGCTCACCAACACGCTCGAGGTGACGAGCGGCGTCGGTCGCACCGTCGCCGCCGCGGTCGACGACATCGCCGACGCCATCGAGACGGTGCGCGCGGTCACCGACCCGCTGGGCATCGAGATGATGTGCGCGGGCAGCCACCCGTTCGCGCAGTGGTACGAGCAGGACGTCACCGACAAGACGCGGTACCACGAGCTCATCGAGCGCACCCAGTGGTGGGGACGGAACATGATGATCTGGGGCATCCACGTGCACGTGGGCGTCGACGACGTCGACAAGGTGCTCCCCATCGTCAACGCGCTGTCGGTGTATCTTCCCCACCTGCAGGCACTCTCCGCGTCGAGCCCCTTCTGGGCGGGTGACCGCACCGGCTACGCCTCCAACCGCGCCCTGGTGTTCCAGCAGCTGCCGACCGCTGGCCTTCCTTGGCCGCTGCGGGACTGGGCGGAGTTCGAGGCCTACCTCGACGACATGGTCCGCACCGGTGTCATGGCCGATGCCTCCGAGGTCCGATGGGATATCCGCCCGGCACCGCGCTGGGGGACCATCGAGGTGCGCGCGTGCGACGGGATGTCGACGTTGCCGGAGCTGGCCGCCGTGGCCGCGCTCGTGCAGGTGCTCGTCGAGCACTTCTCCCGCGAACTGGACGAAGGTCGGGGGTTGACCACCCTCCAGCCCTGGTACGTGCGGGAGAACAAGTGGCGCGCGGCCCGCTACGGCCTGGACGCCCGCGTGATCGTCGACCCCGACGGCACTCAGGTTCCGGTGCGGGAACATCTCACCGAAACCCTCGAACGTCACGCCGAGATCGCGCTCGAGCTGAAGTGCGCGAAGGAGTACGCGGGCGTCGCGCGCATCCTCGAGGAGGGCGCGAGCTATTCACGCCAGCTGACGGTGGCGGACGCGGCCGACGGCGATCTCCGCGAGGTCGTGCGTCATCTCATCCGAGAGTTCCGCAGCGGCCCCACCCTCCGCGAACACCTCGCCTCGATGCGCCCCTGAGCGTCAGCCCTTGCCGAGCATCTTCTGCAGTTCGGCGAGGTCGGCCTCGCTCGGCATGCCGCCGGCGGCACCGCCGCCCAGTCCGAACCCGGTCCCGGTGGGCTCGGCCGGCTGCGACGCGATGCCGGCGTTCTCCGCGGCACGCTTGGCGGGATTCCCCGACCGGGAGCCGCCCTTCTTCTTCGCGTTCTTGTTGCCGCGCTTGGCCGACGCGCCGGGCTTTCCTCCCATGGAACCCATGCCGGGGACGCTGGGCACGCCACCCCGCGCGACGGTCTTCATCATCTTCGCGGCCTGCTCGAATCGCTGCACGAGCTGGTTGACATCGGTGACGGTCATCCCCGAACCGCGGGCGATGCGCAGTCGACGTGATCCGTTGAGCACCTTCGGGTTACGCCGCTCGGCGGGCGTCATCGAACGGATGATGGCTTCCGTGCGATCGATCTCGCGCTCGTCGAAATCGTCGATCTGCTGCTTCATCTGGCCCATACCCGGGAGCATCCCGAGCATCTTCTTCATCGAGCCCATCTTCTTGAACTGCTGCATCTGCTCGAGGAAGTCCTCGAGCGTGAACTGCTCGGTGGCGATCTTGTCCGCAACCTTGCGCGCCTCCTCCTCGTCGAAGGCCTGCTGGGCCTGCTCGATGAGGGTGAGGATGTCGCCGAGGTCGAGGATGCGGCTGGCCATGCGGTCGGGGTGGAAGGCCTCGAGGTCCTCGAGCCCCTCCCCCGTCGACGCGAAGATGATCGGGCGCCCCGTGACCGAGGCCACGGACAGCGCGGCACCGCCGCGCGCGTCGCCGTCGAGCTTGGAGAGGACGACACCCGTGAAGTCGACGCCGTCCTGGAAGGCCTTGGCGGTGGTGACGGCATCTTGACCGATCATCGCGTCGATGACGAACAGGACCTCGTCGGGATCGGTGGCGCGGCGGATGTCGGCGGCCTGGGTCATCAGCTCCTGGTCGACGCCGAGTCGACCGGCGGTGTCGATGATCACGACATCGTGCTGCTGGCGGCGCGCGGTCTCGACACCGTCGCGAGCGACCTTCACCGGGTCGCCGACGCCGTTGCCCGGCTCGGGCGCGTAGATCGCGGCGCCGGCACGCTCGGCGACCACCTGCAACTGGTTCACGGCGTTCGGCCGCTGCAGGTCACAGGCCACGAGAAGGGGGGTGTGGCCGTCCTTCTCGAGCTGCTTGGCGAGCTTTCCGGCGAAGGTGGTCTTCCCCGACCCCTGGAGACCGGCGAGCATGATCACGGTGGGCGGGTTCTTGGCGAACTGGAGTCGTCGCTGCTGCCCGCCGAGGATCGCCACGAGCTCCTCGTTGACGATCTGGACCACCTGCTGGGCCGGGTTCAAGGCACGGTTGACCTCGTCGCCGAGCGCGCGCTCACGCACCTTGGCGGTGAACTCCTTCACGACCGGGAGCGCCACGTCGGCGTCCAGGAGCGCGCGACGGATCTCGCGGACGGTGCCGTCGACGTCCGCGGGCGTGAGCTTCCCCTTGGTGCGGAGGTTGCGGAAGGTCTCGGTGAGCCGGTCGGAGAGAGTGCCGAAAGTCGCCATGATCCCCCGATTCTACGCGCCCGCGCGGGGCGGGCGCGGCACGACCAGGTCCAGCGCCGCGGACAGCTCATCGGGAAGCGACGCCGTACCCGGACCCGACTGCGCCCAGCGCCAGATCGCGGTGAAGATCGCCGCGGCCCGTGCCGCGCCGTCGATGTCCGGGGCAGCCGAGTCGTCGGAGGCCGCCCGCAGACGCTCCGAGATCAACGCCCCCAGGCGCAGTTGGCGTCTGGCCCGTTCGTCGTCCAGGTCTTCCTCGATGCCCATCGCGGCCGCGTTGACGATGCCGAGCGCGAGGCTGTCGGGTGCGAAGTCGACGGCGAACGCCCGCAGCGCGGCATCCACGTCCGCCCCGCCGCGGAGCGTCCGCGTGAGCACGTCGAGTCGTTCGTCGAAGCCGCTCCACAGCACGTCGGACTTCGAGGCGAAGTAGTTGAAGAAACTCGATCTGCTCACCCCGGCGCGGCGGGTGATGTCCACGATCGAGGTCGCCGCGAAGCCCTGCTCGAGGAAGAGCTCGCAGGCGGCTTCGGCGAGGGTCTCCCGCGACGATGCCCGCGGGCGGCCGACGCGTGTTCCGGTGTCCACCGCTCCACGGTATCGACCGGCGCCGATCGCCGCGTACCGACAGACCGCATCCGACGCGCGAGACCGCGCACCGCGGCGTGTTCCGGGGGTGTCGCGTCGGCGGGGTGGCGTCAGTCGGCGCTGGAGACCGAGAGGATCTCGCCGTCGGAGTCCAGGTTCACCAGCAGGACGTCGTCGGTCGCGTCGGGGTCGAGAGCGTACTCGAGGACGACGAACGGATCTTTCCCGCCCAGCTCGTCGGCCAGGATCGTCATGCTCATGATCTGCAGGGACCGGATGATGTCGACGTGCGTGTCGCCGCTGATGTCGACGAGCATCCCCTCGAGCTCGTCGCCGAGCGCCTCCTGCTGTTGCAGGATGTACTCGATCACCTCGCTCGTGCGGTCACCGAGCTCCGACACCATCGCACCGCGTGCCTTCGCGTCGACCGCCTCGAGCGCGGCGATGAGCGCGGCCGCCACATCCAAGGCCGCCGGGGACACGTCGTCTTGGTCGGGGGCGGTCAGATCGACCGTCACCGCCTGGTCGCCGAGCTCGACGACCTCCGACCAGAAGAGTGACCCGTCGGGGCCGGACTCGAGAAGGCCGAAGTAATCGTGCTCGAACGCCATGTGCTCCATGAAACCAGCACGCCGGCCGTCCGGGGAGATCTGCGGGTCGTGTCGTCCGGATCAATCCACCAGCGACGCCGCGAACACGTGCGGGGTGAACCCGGTCAGGTCGCCGATCCCCTCGCCCTGGCCGAGGAGTTTGACCGGGATGCCGGTGCGCTCCTGCACGTTGAGCACGAACCCGCCCTTGGCGGACCCGTCGAGCTTGGTGATCACCAACCCGGTGACGCCGGCGTGCTGGAGGAACGCCTCGGCCTGCATGACCCCGTTCTGCCCCGTCGTGGCGTCCAGGACCAGCAACACCTCGCTGATCGGCGCCTGCTTCTCCACGACCCGCCGGATCTTGGTGAGCTCGTCCATCAGCCCACCCTTGGTGTGCAGGCGGCCCGCGGTGTCGATGAGGACGATCTCCGTACCGGTCTGCTTGGCGTGATCCACCGTCTGGAAGGCCACCGAGGCGGGGTCCTGCCCTTCCTGTTGGGGACGCACGATCGTCGCGCCGCCACGTTCGGCCCACGTGGCGAGTTGGTCGACGGCGGCCGCACGGAAGGTGTCGGCGGCGCCGACGACGACGGTTCGTCCGTACCGCTGGAGGAACTTGGCGAACTTGCCGATGGTCGTCGTCTTGCCCACCCCGTTCACGCCCACCACGAGGACGACGGCCGGCCGCTCGGTGAGGCGGAGGGTGGTGTCGAACTTCGCGAAGTGCTCCTCGAGGGTCTCACGGAGCATGCGCTGCAGGTCCTTCGGATCGGTCGTGTGATAGCGCTCGACCTTCTCACGCAGCTCATCGACGATGCGCTCGGTGATGTCGGGCCCGAAGTCGGCGGTCAGCAGCGCGGTCTCGAGGTCTTCCCATGTCGTCTCATCGATCGTCGGCTTCACGAACATGCCGCGCAGTGCGCGGCCGAGCGACCAGGAACTCTCTGCCATACCCCCAGCCTAAGACGCCGGCCGGAAACGGCAGGGACCCGCGGACGTTCCTCAGACCGCGCTACGCTCGCGCACCCGTTGTCCGACCACCGCAGACACCCCGTCCTGCCGCATGGAGACGCCGTACAGCGCGTCGGCGATCTCCATCGTGCGCTTCTGGTGGGTGATCACGATCAGCTGACTGCTCTCCCGCAGTTGCTCGAACACCCCCAGCAGGCGACCGAGGTTGGCGTCGTCGAGCGCGGCTTCGACCTCGTCGAGGATGTAGAACGGGCTCGGGCGCGCCTTGAAGATCGCCGTCAGCAGCGCGACGGCCGCCAACGACCGCTCTCCGCCCGACAACAACGACAGCCGCTCGATCTTCTTGCCGACCGGTCGAACCGCCACCTCGATGCCCGTCGTGAGCGGCGAGTCGGGGTCGGTCAGCGAGATGCTGCCGGTACCCCCCGGGAACAGGATCGGGAATACCTCGCCGAACGCGACGCGGGTGTCCTCGAACGCGTCGAGGAAGATCGAGCGCATACGTTCGTCGAGCTCCTCGATGATCGTCAACAGGTCCTTGCGTGTGCGGGTGAGATCGTCCAGCTGTTCGACCAGGAACTTGTGGCGCTGCTCGAGGGCCGCGAACTCCTCGAGTGCGAGGGGGTTCACGCGGCCGAGTTGCGCGAGCTTCCGTTCGGCGTCCTGCAATCGGCGCTTCTGCGCGGCACGGTCGTATGCAACAGTAGGAATGTCATCACCGAGGCGCTCCTCCCTCGGGTCGACGCCGTCTGCCTCTGGGGACGACACCAGCGCCGAGTCGTCGGGTATGGCCTGGTCCGGGCCGTATTCCGCAACGAGGATGTCTCCGTCGAGACCGAGCTCGTTCGAGACGCGCTCGAGCAGGCTCGACAGATGGAGCTTCTTCTCGTGGATGGACAGCTCGAGCCCGTGCACGCTCTCGGTGAGCCCGGCGAGACGCTCGCGCGTGGCCGCCTCGGAGCGACGGAGGTCGGCGAGCTCGGCGGTCAGCGCCGTGCGGGCGGATTCCGCCGCCGCGAGCTCCACACGGGCCTGGCTGAGCGATCGGTCCACCGAGTCGAGCACGGCCGGCAACGCCCCGGAGACCCCCTGGGCGAGCTCGCGCTGGGCCCGCCGGATGACGGCGCGGCGCGCGGCCTCCTCCGCGGCGGCGCGCTCGCGCTCGCGCTGCCGCTGCAGCTGCTGCACGCGGTTCTCCCCCGCACGCACGCGTTCTTTCAGCGTCTCGACGTCCAAGCGCGCGCGCATCTCGGTGTCACGGGCCTCTTCGAGCGCGGCGAGCAGCCCGTCACGCGAGGACGCGTCGAGGATGGGTCGGGGAAGCTCCAACGCATGATTGAGCTGATCCCGCGCCGACCGGGCCGACTCTTCGGCCTCTTCGACCGCGGCCTGGGCCTGCCCGAGCCCGGCGGTCAGCCGCTCGCATTCCGCGGCGGCGGACTCGTACCGCACGGTGGCGCGATTCAGCTGCTCGGCGTGCGCGGCGAGCGCGGCGTCGTGCTCGCGCAACGCGGCCAGCGCGGCCTTGGTGTCGGCGCGCGCCTGCGTCAGCCTCGCGGAGGCGTCGGTGAGGGCTTCGCGCAACGTGTCCACCACGAGGGTGATCTCGGCGCGCCGTTCCGCGGCGGCGTCGCGCTCGGCGGCCAGCTCCAGCCGCGAGCGGCCCTGCCCGGAGCCCGCGCGAAGGGTGTGCCCCGTGAACACCTCGCCCTCGCGCGTGACGACGGTCACGAGCGAGGCGGCGCGTTCGTCGAGGACATCGGCGGCGGCCCGTGCCGCATCCAGGTCGTCGGCCACGAGCACATGGGCGAGCACCCGCTTCACCCCGGAGGGCGCGCGGACGACGTCGACCGCGGGACGCATCCCCGCCACGGCCGGCAGGTCGACATCACCGGAGGGGGCATCGGCGACGACGATGTCGACGACCCCGAGATCGCGGCCGCGGAGTGTCGAGGCGAGGGCGAAGGCCGCGTCGCGATCGTCGGCGAGCACACCCTCGGCGAGCGGTCCGAGGACTGCGGCGATCGCCGCCTCGTAGCCGGGCGTGACCTGCACGGCGTCGCCGACGAGTCCGGCGAGCCCGGCGGATCCCTCGGAGAGCAGCTCAGAGGCGGCGTTGCGCACGTCCAACGCACGTGACAGGGCCGCGGTCTGCGCCGTGAGCGCCTCGCCCTCACGCTCGGCGGCGTGGAGCTTGTCACGCAGTTCCGCCACCTCGGCCTCGAGGTCGGCCGCCGTCCGCTGCGCGCGATCATAGGCCGAGGCGTGTTCGTCCGCCGTCGTGGCGGGCACGGACTCGGTGTCGATCCCCGCCAATTCCGCCTCCGCCTCCGCCCGTCGGGCGAGCGCCGCGTCGAGGGCCTTCTGCTGCCGCTCGACCGCGCTGCGCACCGCGGCCAGCGCCGAATCGGCGGCTTCGGCGGTTCCGCGCATGGCGGTGATCTTCATGTCGTGTTCGGAGACGAGCGCGCTCTGCTCGGCGATGTCGGCATCGAGCGCATCGAGCTCCGCGCGCGCCCTGACGACATCGCGTGCCGCCGCCTCCGCGGCGTCCTGCGCGTCACCGAGGCCTGCCGCGATCTCGTCGATCTCGGCTCGCGCGTCGTCGATGACGGCCAGGGTGACCGTCGACGCCTCGGACAGCTCGTTCTGGTCCGGTTCGGCGAGCAGGGCAAGTCGCTGCCCGGCCAGCGCGTAGAGCGACCGCAGACGCTCTTGGACGCGCTCCAGCCCGTGGGTGACGCGTCGGGCCTCGTCGACGGCTTCTGAGCGTTGGTCGGCCTCGAGGTGCGCGATTCGCGCGCGCACGGTGTCGAGCTGCTCCTGCAGTGCGCCCCGCTCGGTATGGCGTTCCTGCTCGGTGCGGGCGAAGCCGTCCAGTTCCGTGCGGAGCGCGACCAGGTCATCGGCCAGCAGGCGCGCCTTCGCATCGCGCACGATCGCGGCGATCGACTGTGCCTCGCGGGCGATCTCGGCTTGTCGCCCGAGAGGCTTCAGCTGGCGACGCAGCTCGCCGGCGAGGTCGCTGAGGCGGGTGAGGTTGGCTTCCATCGCCTCGAGCTTGCGAAGGGTCTTCTCTTTGCGTCTGCGGTGCTTGAGGATTCCGGCGGCCTCCTCGATGAAGCCTCGACGGTCCTCCGGGGAGGCTTGCAGGACCGCGTCCAGACGCCCCTGACCGACGATGACGTGCATCTCCCGCCCCAGACCGGAATCGCTCAGCAGCTCCTGCACATCCAGCAGTCGGCACGATTCGCCGTTGATGGCGTACTCACTGGAGCCGTTGCGGAACAACGTGCGGCGGATGCTCACCTCGGAGTACTCGATCGGTAGAGCACCGTCGCTGTTGTCGATGGTCAGTTGCACTTCGGCGCGACCCAGCGGACCGCGCGTGGCGGTCCCGGCGAAGATGACATCCTCCATCTTGCCGCCGCGGAGGGTCTTGGCGCCCTGCTCGCCCATGACCCAGGCCAGCGCGTCGACGACATTGGACTTGCCGGATCCGTTCGGGCCGACGATGCACGTCACCCCGGGTTCGAGTTCGAAGGTCGTCGGCTGGGCGAACGACTTGAACCCTTTGAGCGTCACGCTCTTCAGGTGCATGGATGCGTCCTCCGGCCTGTCTGGATCACCGATACACGCTACCCGACGCCCGGCGCCGGGCCAGGGCGACAGACGGGCGCGCGGCGGATCCGACACGCCGACCGCACGGTCGATCTCCTTGACGCGCCGCGTGCCGCGCGCTACTGTCCAGATCCGGTCCGAGGGGGTGGTCGCCGATCATGGTCAGGTCCACACGTCGTGCGCCGACCGGCCCCGCCGACATCGCCCTCCCGGTCCGTAGCTGAGGGCGACCGCGCCATGTCCGACGCCACCGATGAGGTCATCCCCCTCGACGACGGCGGCCAGCTGCGCCGCGTCATCATCCCGCGATCGGTCGCGGATGCCGATGCGGCGGACTTCATCGCCACCGTCGAGGCGCGCAACACCGTCTCCCGCGAGATCACGGGCACCGAGGACCATACGCGGACCGCGGCGGAACTGTTGCCGCACTACCGACCGGATGCCTACGAGGTGCGACACCTGTGGCTCGTGCAGGATGCGGCCGGGAACGCGATCGGGCGCGTCGGCGTGGACATCCCTCTCGAGACCGGCTCGACGGTCGCGTATGCGCAGATCGAGCTCGTCCGGGATCGATGGGGGCGCGGCATCGGCACGGCCGCCCACGCGCTCGTGGAGCGGACCGCCCGCGCACACGGCCGCACCGTGCTGCAGTCGTGGGCGGACCACCCCGACGCCCCGGGCGAACGGATCACGCCCCCGACCGGGTACGGCAGCATCCCCCTCGACCACGCGGCTCGGTTCTACCGTCGTCACGGCTACACCCTCGAGCAGATCGAGCGATGCAGCGCCTACGACCTGGCCGCGCCGCGGGAGCATCTGACGGAGCTGATCTCGACCGCCCAGACCGCCGCGACCGGATACCGCGTCGTGCAGTGGATGCTGCCCACGCCGCCGGAGCGCCTCGACGGATACGCGTGGATGAAGTCACGGATGTCCACGGACGTGCCGGCGGCGGCCCTGACCGTCGATGAGGAACGGTGGGATGCGGCACGGGTCCGCCGCCACGACGCACTCTGGGTCGACGGCGGCCATCGGGTGTTGGTCACAGCCGCCGAGCACATCCGGACCGGCGAACTCTGTGCGTTCAACGAGCTGGTACGTGGCGACACGCCGGGGGCGGTGACGTTCCAAGAGGACACCCTTGTGCTCGAGACGCATCGCGGACACCGGCTGGGGATGCTCGTCAAGTGCGCGGGACTCCTGCGGTGGCGGAATATCGCCGCCGACTCCCCCCGCGTGATCACCTACAACGCCGAGGAGAACCGGCCGATGCTCGACATCAATGAGGCCATCGGCTTCGCGCCGATCATGTACGACGGGGCGTGGAAGAAGTCCCTCGTGTGATCGTCATTCGGGGCGTTTCTGACAGCGCGCGCAGAAGTGACTGCTGCGATTGGTGAACGAGACCCGCACGAGGGGATGTCCGCACCGCGGACACGGTTCACCGGTGCGCCCGTAGGCGTTGAGGGAGTGTGCGAAGTAGCCGGCCTGACCGTTGACGTTGACGTATTGCGCGTCGAAGCTCGTCCCGCCTTCGGCGAGGGCTTTCGCGAGCACGTCCCGCACCTCGGCGAGCAGTCTGCGCGCCGCACGCGAGGACAACGACGCTGCGACGATCTCGGGGTGGATCCGAGCCGCCCAGAGCGCCTCGTCGGCGTAGATGTTGCCGATGCCGCTGACGACCGTCTGGTCGAGCAACACCCGTTTGATCGCAGACCGCTTGCGAGTCAGGGCGGCGCGGAACACGCTGTCGTCGAAGAGCGGGTCCAGCGGGTCGCGGGCGATGTGGGCCACCTGGGTCGGTACGGCCGGGTCGTCCCCGCCGGCGCCTGCCGCGCCGTCCGGGGTCGGCACGAGTGTGTCCCACGCGAGGGATCCGAAGGTCCGCTGGTCGGCGAAGACGACCGCGAGCTCACCGTGGTCGGGATGCTGAACATCCAGGCGCACCCGTTCGTGACGTTCCTGCGGGGCGCCGGTGCTGCGCAGCAGGAGTTGACCGCTCATCCCGAGGTGCGCGACCACGCAGACCGGCTCTTCCCCCGGCACCGGGACGAGGGGTAACCAGAGGAACTTCCCCCGACGGACCGCGGCCCGGATCGTGCGTCCGGTCAGCCGCGCCTCGAAGTCGGCACCGGTGCCGGGATGACGCGTGAGCGCACGCTCATCGTGCACCGTCACGCCGCAGACGCGGGCACCGGTCACCGCGGGTGCGAGGCCGGCGCGGACGACCTCGACCTCGGGCAGCTCAGGCACGCGTGTTGAGTTCGCGCCACGCGGTCAGCGCCGCGGCCATCTCGGCCTGCTTCTTGCTGGTGCCGACGCCGGTCGACGCGTGGTCCCCGACGCGGACGACGGCGGTGAAGACGCGATCGTGGTCGGGTCCGGTTGACTCGACCGTGTACACCGGCGCGGGGCGTTCGAGACGCGCGGCGAGCTCCTGCAGACCCGTCTTGGGATCCATCGCGACGCCGTAGCGCTCCGGGTCGTCCAGCAGCGGTTCGACCAGTCGCAGCACGAGAGAGGTCGCGGCGTCGGGTCCGGCCGACAAGTAGGTCGCCCCGATCACCGCCTCCATCGTGTCGGCGAGGATGGAGTCCTTGTCGCGGCCTCCGGTGCGGTCCTCACCGACGCCGAGCCGGAGGTGGTCGCCGAGGGAGATCCCTCGCGCCACCTCGGCCAACGCGACGGTCGAGACGACGCTCGCACGGCGCTTCGCGAGGGAGCCCTCGTCCAGGTCCGGATGACCGGTGTACAGACGGACGGTGACGGCCTGCCCCAGCACGCTGTCTCCGAGGAACTCGAGACGTTCGTTGTGCGGCACCTGGCCGTTCTCGTAAGCCCACGATCGATGCGTGAGCGCGAGTGACAGAAGCTCGGGGTCGATGTCGACCCCGAGCTTCTCGAGAAGGGACGCGTCCGACGCCGTCGAGGACGACGTGCGCGTTGCGCTGTTCGCCACGATCAGCCGGGACGGCGGATCAGACGTCGGCGACCTTGCGGCCCTTGTACTCCAGGAACAGCTCCGTGCCCTGCGAGTCGGTGACGACCTTCGCCTGGTGCGGGCGGCTGTAGACGGTCTTGCCGTTCTCGACGGTCTTGACGAGCGTGGGGGCCTCCGCCTTCCACTGCGCGCGACGCGAGCGGGTGTTGGAACGGGAGACCTTCCGCTTCGGGGGGTTACCTGCCATGGCTGACTCTCTTCTGTGTTCTCGCCGACCCGTCCGACCTCACGGGCGTGACGTGTCGTCGTGGTCTGTGGTGTAGTCCTGCAGCGCGGCCCAGCGCGGATCGATGGGAGCGGGCTGCTCCTGAACCGTGCGCCCTGTCAGCTTCTCGCCCGTCTCCGGGTCGATCCCGGGGCAATCCGGCTGACACACCGGCTGGAACGGAAGCGACAAGACGATCGCCTCCCTGACCGGAGTTTCAAGATCCACGTGGTCGTCTTGAACCTCGAAGTCAGTTTGTTCCGATCCAGGATACGCGAAAAGCTCCTGAAACTCGACTTCGACCGGCGCGGACACGTCGGTGAGGCACCGACCGCATACCCCGCGGTAGTCGGTGTCGATCTCCGCGGAGACCAGGATCCCCTCGTGGACGGACTCGAGGCGGACCTCGACCGTGACGGGTTCGCCCTGCGGGATCGTCACGAGGCCCTCGCCCCACTTCTCGGGCGCGGTGACGTCGATCTCGAACTCGCGCATCTCGCCGGGACGATGCGTGATATCACGGACGGGGAGGACGAACGGTCCTTGAGTGTGCTTGACCACGGTCGTCCATGCTACCCGCGCGTCGTCGGGTGCGGGCCGCGCGCAGCGGGGTCAGATCCCGCGGGATCCGGTGTCGAGGAACCGCGCGACCGGACCTGGGACGAAAGGCGACACGTCTCCGCCGAGAGAGGCGACTTGACGCACGAGCGAACTCGAGACCATGGCGTGCGCCGGGTCGGGAAGCAGGAAGACCGTCTCGATCTCGGCGAGGTGACGGTTGACGATCGCCATGGGGGTCTCGTACGCGACGTCGACCTGCGATCGGATGCCCTTCACGAGGACGCCGGCGCCCACATCGACCGCGTAGTCGACCAGGAGGCCGACACTCCACGCCGCGACCACGACATCACCGTCCACATCGGCGTCCGCGATGGACTCCTCCAGCAACGCCAGGCGCTGGGCGATCGGCAGCATCGCCTCCTTGTCGGGGTTGTGCACGACGAGGACGTGGAGCTGGTCGTACAGACCCGCGGCGCGGCGGATCACGTCGAGGTGTCCGAGGGTAGGCGGATCGAAGGAACCCGGGACGACGGCGATCCGGCTGCTCATGGGCCCAGCCTAGCGGTGGATCGGGGCCTCAGTTCTTCGCGAGCGCCGCACGCTCGGCGGTCCCGACCCGCCGTTCGATCGCCTCGACCAGCGCCGGGTGACGTACCAGCGCGGGATCGTCCTCGAGCACGCGCTCGGCGGCGGCACGGGCGTCGGCGATGATGTCGGCATCCGTGATGACCCGCAGCAGCCGCAACGAGGAGCGTGCCCCCGACTGAGCGTCGCCGAGGACGTCGCCCTCGCCGCGCAGCTCGAGGTCGACCTCGGCGAGGGCGAACCCGTCGAGGGTCCGCGCGACCGCTTCGGCGCGCGCCCGCGACGGGGTCCCCGCCTCGGCCTCGGTCACCAGGAGGCACAGTCCCGGGACACCGCCACGGCCGACGCGGCCACGCAACTGATGCAGCTGGGAGACACCGAACCGGTCGGCCTCGAGGATGACCATCGTCGAGGCGTTCGGCACGTCGACGCCGACCTCGACCACCGTCGTGGCCACGAGCACGTCGACCTCCCCCCGGGCGAAGGCCTGCATGACGGCGTCCTTGTTCTCTGCGGGCATCTTGCCGTGCAGGATCTCCACGCGTATGCCGCTGAACGCCGGATGCCCCGAAAGCAGCTCCGCCACCTGGACGACACCCCATCGCGTGCGCGCCGGCCCGCCCGTCGACGTCGCGTCCGCTTCGGGCGCATCCGCCCCATCGGTGGTGGCCCCCGAGGCGGCATCGGCGTCGATGGCGGGGCACACCACGAAAGCCTGGCGTCCCTGTGCGACCTCTTCGGCGACGCGGTCCCACACGCGGGCGAACCACGACGGCCGCTCCGCCAACGGCGCCACGTGGGTCGAGATCCCGGCGCGGCCGGTGGGCATCGTGCGGATGGTCGACACGTCGAGGTCGCCGAAGACCGTCATCGCGACGGTGCGCGGGATGGGGGTGGCCGTGAGCACGAGTGCGTGTGGCGCGCTCCCCTTGGCCCGCAGCGACTCCCGCTGGTCCACGCCGAACCGGTGCTGCTCGTCCACGACGACGAGGCCGAGGTCGGCGAACGTGGTCGTCTCGCTGAGGAGCGCGTGGGTGCCCACGACGATGAGCGACTGGCCGGAGGCGACGCGCAGGGCCGCCTTACGTCGTTCGGCCGCGCTCATCTGGCCGGTCAGGAGTGTCGGCATCAATGCCGGGGCCAGTTCCGGCCCCAGCATGCGCGTGATCGAACGCAGGTGCTGGGCCGCGAGGACCTCCGTCGGGGCGATGAGGGCGGATTGTCCGCCGTTCTGCGCGACCTGCAGCATCGCGCGCAACGCCACGAGGGTCTTCCCCGATCCCACCTCGCCCTGCACGAGTCGGTTCATCGGCCACCGGCCACCCAGATCCGCACGGATCCGCTCCCCCACCTCGGCCTGGTCCGGTGTCAGCTCGAACGGCAGACGCGCGTCGAACCGTTCCAACAGCGCACCGGGCTCGCGCGCGGTGGCGGCGAGGGAGCGCACGAACTGTCGCTGCTGCAGCAACGCGGCCTGAAGCACGAACGCCTCGTGCCACCGGAGCGTGTGTCGCGCCGGCGGGAGTTGCTCCTCGGTCTCGGGCCGGTGGAGGTTCTCGATGGCCGTGCGCAGGGGGAGCAGGCCTTCGCGCGCGCGGATCGATTCGGGCAGCGGATCTTCGATCGGGTCCAACACGTCCAGCGCGTGCCGGACGAGCTTGGTGATCTGCCAGCTGGTGAGCGAGGCGGTGGCCGGGTAGATGGGGATCGGCTGGCGCGCCATGGTCTCGGCGGAGGACCGCGCCGTCTCGACGTCTTCGAAGAGCTCGTAGTCGGGATGGGCGAGCTGCTTGGTGTGGCGGTATTGCCCCACCTTGCCCGCGAAGGTGCCGCGCCGCCCCGGCTGGAGTTCCTTCATGCGCCAGCTCTGGTTGAAGAACGTCAGCGACAGCTCTCCGTTTCCGTCGCTGATGACCACCTCGAGCAGGCTGCCCTTGCGGTTGCGCATGCGACGTTCGTTCACCGTACGCACCTCGGCCACGATCGTGACCGGTTCGCCGACCGGGAGGGAAGCGATCGGTGTGAGTTCACCGCGCCGGGCGTAGCGGCGCGGATAGTGCCCGAGCAGGTCGCCGACGGTCTTCATCCCGAACGCGCGCTCGAGCGTCTTGGCCGCGGTGCCGACGACGCCGTCGAGGCGCGAATCGAGCGTGGGCATGTGAGAAGTCTAGGCACGGCCGCCGACGTCGTCGGCTTTGTAAGGTGGAGCGGTGACCCGCATCATCGCCGGACGCGCCGGTTCGCTCGCGTTGGACGTGCCCGGCACCGGCACCCGCCCCACCTCCGACCGCGTGCGCGAGTCGATCGTGGGCGCCCTCGAGGCCGCGGGAGCCGTCACCGGCGCCGCCGTCCTCGATCTCTACGCCGGCTCGGGGGCGCTCGGCCTGGAGTGCCTCTCGCGCGGTGCCGCGTCGGTCGATCTGGTGGAAAAGGCGCCCCGCGCGGCCGCCGTGGCCGGGCGCAACGCCGAGCGGGTCGGCGCCGCCCTGGGCGGTCCGACCCCGCGGGTGCACCGCGCCGCCGCCGACACCTTCCTGCGCGGCACGTCGCTGCGGTTCGACCTGGTCTTCCTGGATCCGCCGTACGACCTCGGCGACGCCGAGCTGGCGGCGACCCTCACCCTCGTCGGGGAGGTCCTGTCCGCCGACGCCGACGTCGTGATCGAACGCGCGACACGCTCGGGGGAACCTTCCCTCCCTGCGGGCCTGGCGATGGACAGGTCCCGTCGCTACGGCGACACCACCGTGTGGTGGGCCCGCACGCGCGCCTGAACCGGACCCGATCCCCCGCGCTCAGCCGCGCCCGGCGTCCCAATCGGCGTAGGGGTCCCACCCGCCGCGGCCACGCGGCGCCGCACCGTCGACCTGCACCACACCCCGCCCTGTGGCGGTCACCCGGCCGATGGCGCGGAAGGGGTCGGGCAGGACCACATCGGGTGGGAAGGTCGCGAGGAGTGCGTGATCCTCCCCTCCCGACAACGCCGGCTCGGGACCGAGGGCCGCCGCGTCCAGGTCGATGACGACCTCCGATGCGACCGCCATCCGCGTCGCGTCGAGCACGAGACCGTCCGAGACGTCCATCATCGCCGTGGCGCCCGCGCGGGCGGCCGTCACCCCGGCGGCGATCGGCGGGACCGGACGCAGCTGTCGCGACAGGTCGGCGCGTTCGGCGTCGTCGAGCGCGCCCGGGTCGACTGCGACGGGAGAACCCGCCGCGTCGCGGAAGCGCTCGAACAGCAGCGCGAGCCCCCGCGCGGCCGGACCGAGTTCGCCGGCGACGGCGACGACATCCCCCGGCCGCGCGCCGCCTCGACGCACCGGTCGACCTCCATCCAACGATCCCAGCGCGGTGACCGCGATGGTCAGCGTGTCCGACGCGGTGAGGTCGCCGCCGGCCACGCGGCAGCCCGGCGCGAGAGCGTCACACGCGGCGCGGAGCCCGTCGGCGAGCGCTTCGACCGTGTCGATCGGGGTGTCGTCGGGCATCGCGAGGGCGACCAGCAGCGCCACCGGACGCGCTCCCATCGCCGCGACGTCGGCGAGGTTCACCGCGGCCGCCTTCCACCCGAGGTCGTACCCACCCGACCAGGCGAGGCGGAAGTCGGGGCCGTGGACCAGCGTGTCGGTCGTGGCCACGACCCGAGGGTCGGTCAAGGCCAGGACGGCGGCGTCGTCGCCGGGTCCGACCAGCGCGTCGGAGGGGCCGATGCGGTCGAGGATCCGCGCGAGGACCTGTGCCTCGCCCAGCTCACCCACGGTACGGGAGTCGGTCATCCCTCCACGCTATCGGCGGCGCGCTCCAAGGAACGCCGGGTAGCGTGGACGGGTGATCCTCCCCCGACTCCCGCGCCGTACCCGTCTGGCGGCCGCGGTGATCGTGCCGGTCGCCGCGGCCCTGCTCGCGGGGTGCTCCTCGACGGTCGCCCTCGACCCCGCGGCGGATGCCGACGACCCGCTGTGCGCGGACATCATCGTGCGCCTGCCGGACGCGCTGGACGGACAGGACCGACGGTGGACCGACGCGCAGGCGACGGGAGCGTGGGGCGACCCCTCCGCGGTCCTGCTGACCTGCGGCGTCACGCCACCGGGGCCGACCGAGGCCCAGTGCATCACCATCGGCGGCGTCGACTGGATCGTCGACGATTCGCAGGCCCCGACCTATCTGATCACCAGCTACGGCCGGACACCGGCGGTGGAGGTCTTCGTCGACAACGAGGCCGTCTCGCCCAACGAGGTGCTCGGCTCGCTCGGGCCGCTGGTCGAGCAGCTCCCCGCCGATGCGTACTGCACCACCACCGACACCCTGCTGCCCTGAGGGGCGGGCGGTCAGCGTTCGCGTGCGCCGTCGATCAGTTCCGAGATGAGGTCGGTGTAGGTCATCCCCGTCGCGATCCAGCACTTGGGGAACATCGAGATCGGGGTGAAGCCGGGCATCGTGTTGACCTCGTTGACGTAGAACTCGGTGCCGGTGAAGAAGAAATCGACACGGGCGAGACCCTCACCGCCGACGGCCTCGAAGGCGCGGGCGGCGACCCGTCGCATCTCGGCGAGCTCGCCGTCGTGGAGCTCGGCGGGGCACACCAGATCGATGCCCGGCGCGCCGAGGTACTTCGCCTCGAAGTCGTAGAAATCGCGCCCGGAGATGACGATCTCACCCGGCAGGCTCACACGCGGCGGTCCCCCCTCACGCCCGGGGAGCACCCCGCACTCGATCTCGCGCCCCGACACGGCCTGCTCGACGAGCACCGTGTCGTCCTCGTCGAAAGCCACCTCCAGGGCGGCCTCCAGAGCGGACATCTCGGCGACCTTGGTCACGCCGACGCTGGATCCGGCGCGCGCGGGCTTGACGAACACCGGCAGCCCCAGCGCGCGTACCCGGTGCTCGATCTGAGCACGATCGCGCGCGAGGTCGGCGCGCGTGAGGGTCACCCACGGTACGACGGGCACACCGGCGGCCATCAGCACGCTCTTGGTGGCGTGCTTGTCCATGCCGATCGCCGACATCAAGATCCCCGCACCCGCATAGGGGATCCCGAGCAATTCGAGGAACCCCTGGACCGTGCCGTCCTCGCCGAATCGCCCGTGAAGGATCGGCAACACGACATCGACCGGCCCGAGCGAGCGTTCGCCGTCGGTGTCGCGTACCCGCAGCTCGCGGCTGTCCACGGAGTCCGGCCAGACGATGCGCGTGCCGTTGTCGACCACCTCGGGCATGCTGCCCGGGTCGAGCGCGAACTTGTCCGGGTCGTCGTCCTCGAGCACGTAGGCACCGGACCGGGTGATCCCCACCGGGATCACGTCGAAGCGGTCGCGGTCAATCGCGCGGAGGACGCCGCCCGCCGTCGCGGAGCTGATCGAGTGCTCGCTGGAGCGACCGCCAAAGAGCACCGCCACCGCCCGCTTGTCCATTCTGGGTCCTCTCCCCCTGGGGGTCCTCGTCGTCGGTCGTCAGATGCGGCGCGATCTCCCGCGGGTCCATCGTCCCATCGAGCACGCGTTTGACCTGCTCGACGATGGGCATCTGGATGCCGGCCTCGCGGGCCAGCTGCAGCACCGGCGCCACCGAGGCGAGGCCTTCGGCGGTCTGTTCCATCTGCTTGACCACGTCCTGGAAGCTGTAGCCCTGCCCGAGCAGGCGACCGGCGGTGTTGTTGCGGCTGAGGGGCGACTGGCAGGTCGCGATGAGGTCGCCGAGCCCGGCCAGTCCCTGAAGGGTCTCGGGCTGGGCCCCCTGGGCGACGGCGAAATCGGTCATCTCGACCAGGCCCCGCGTGATGATCGAGGCCTTGGTGTTCTCGCCGTAACCGACCCCGTCGACGATGCCGATCGCGACGGCGATGAGGTTCTTGAGCACCCCGCCGAACTCGGTGCCGATGACGTCGGTGTTCACGAAGCTGCGGAAGTAGCGGTTGCGTGAGCGCCGTGCGACGGCGTCGGCGGTCTCCTGGCTGATGGAGGAGATCACCGCGGCCGTGGGTTGCTCGCGCGCGATCTCGAGAGCGAGGTTCGGGCCCGACGCGACGGCGATGCGCGCGGGGTCACACCGCAACTCCTGCTCGATCACCTCGCTCATGCGCAGACCGCTGCGTCGCTCCACGCCCTTCATGAGCGAGACGATCGGCACGTCGGTGGCGGCCACGAGAGGCCGAAGCGCCTTGAGGTTCTGCCGCGCGGACTGGCTCGGGATCGAAAGGTAGATCTGCTCCGCCCCTTCGACCGCCTCGGAGAGGTGGGCCGTGGCGCTCATCTCGCGCGGAAGGTTGATCCCCGCCAGGTACTGGCTGTTGCGCTTGGCCTCGTCGATCTCGTGGGCGAGCTCGGCGCGGCGTGCCCACATGGTCACGTGGGCTCCCCCGTCGGCGAGGATCTTGCCGAATGTCGTGCCCCAGCTGCCGGCGCCGATCACCGTCACCCGCGGCAGCGACGCGTCGTGTCTACGACTCAAGACGACCGGTCTCCTTCTGTCCGTGCGCGCTCGGGTCCCAGCGTTGCGCGGGAGCAGGCTCGTCGCGTAGCTGCGCCAGCAACTCCGAGATCTCCCCCATCACCGCGTCGGTGGCGGCCACGAACGCGGGCGCATGCCCGTCGTGTGCCTCGTACGCCGACAGGTCGACGGGGTCTCCGACGATCACACGTACGCGTCGCCGTGGGGGCCACAGCTTCAGCTTGCCGTAGCGCGGCAGGATCTGCTGGGTGCCCCACTGCGCCATCGGGATGACCGGGATGCCGCCGCCCATCGCCAGGCGCACCGCGCCGGTCTTTCCGCGCATCGGCCACAGGTCGGGATCACGCGTGAGCGAGCCCTCCGGGTACACGATCACCCCGCGACCCTTCTCGACGATCTCGGTCGAGGCGTCCAAGGTGGCACGGGACGCGGAGGCCGACGCCGAGCGGGCCACCGGGACCATGCCGGTGGCCCGCAGGGCCCACCCCAGCACGGGGACCCGGAACAGGCTCTCCTTGGCCATGAACCGTGGAGCCCGTCCCATCCGCCACGTCGCGACGGCGATGATGAGCGGATCGAACTCGCTGTTGTGGTTCGGCGCGAGGACGTACGCGCCCTCGCGCGGGAGCTTTTCCCCGCCGATGATCTCGATCTTGGCGATCAGGCCCGTCAGGGGGATGATGATCGCCGCGAGCGGCCAGAACACGCTGGGACGCGTCTTCTCCGTCGAGGCGCGTGGACGGGGGCTCACCGGGTCATCCGATGACGTCGTAGTCGGCCCCGAGGGCGTCGAGCTTGGTGAACAGCTTCTCGTACCCGCGCCGGAGGATGTCGACGTTCCGGACGATCGACTCGCCCTCCGCCGCCAGGGCCGCGATGAGATAGCTGTATCCACCGCGGAGGTCCGGGACGACCACGTCGGCACCGTGCAGGGGCGTGGGTCCGTTGATCACGGCGGCCTGCTCGAGAGCACGGCGCGGCACACGACGGTCGGGGGTGTCCAGACCGTCCGGGTGCACGACGATGTCGGCTCCCATCTGGTTGAGGGCCGCCGTGAACCCCAGCCGGTTCTCGTACACCGTCTCGTGCACGATCGAGCGCCCTTCTGCCTGGGTGAGCGCCACGATCAACGGCTGCTGCCAGTCGGTCATGAATCCGGGGTGCACGTCGGTTTCGACCATGACGGGTTTGAGGGAGCCGTCCCGCCGGAACAGGATGCCGTCCTCGTGGACGTCGAACCAACCGCCGGCCTTGCGGAAGACGTTGAGGAAGACGAGCATCTCCTGCTGCTTGGCGCCGCCGACGAAGATCTCCCCGTCGGTGGCCAGCGCCGCACAGGCCCACGAGGCGGCCTCGTTGCGATCGAAGATGCAACGGTGGTCATAGCCACGGAGGGTCTCGACGCCCTCGATGAGGATCACCCGGTTGGGCTCGTAGGAGATGATCGCGCCCATCTTCTGCAGCACGGCGATCAGATCCATGATCTCGGGTTCGATCGCCGCGTTGCGCAACTCGGTCGTCCCCTTGGCACGGACCGCGGTCAGCAGCACCTGCTCGGTGGCGCCGACGCTCGGGTACGGCAGTTCGATCGCCGCGCCGTGCAACCCGTCGGGGGCGGTGATGCGGATGCCCTCGTAGCTCTTGTCCATGACCGCGCCGAAGGCGCGCAACGCATCCATGTGGAAGTTGATCGGACGGTCGCCGATCCGGCATCCGCCCAGATCCGGGATGAGCGCTTCACCGAGAAGGTGCAGCAAAGGTCCGCAGAAGAGGATCGGGATGCGGGAGGCACCGGCGTGGGCGTCGATCTCCTCGAAGTGCGCCGCGACCGCGCCGCGCGGGTCGAAGGTCAGACTCCCCGGTTCGGGCCCCTCCTCGACCGTGACGCCGTGGACCTCGAGGAGCGAGCGCACCACCTGCACGTCGCTGATGTCGGGCACGTCCCGGAGCACGCTGGTCGTCTCCCCGAGCAGCGCGGCGACCATCGCCTTCGTGGCGAGGTTCTTCGCACCCTTCACCTCGACGCGGCCGCGCAAGGGACGGCCGCCGGTGATCCGCAGCGTTTCTCCGGTCATGTGCTTCTCTCCTGACGTGGGCTCGGCCGTGTCGTTGAGAAGTGTCTTCATCCGGTGAACCTCACTTGCATGTTCGAGGGGCGCTTGTCGCCGACTCCTCCGTGGGGAGGAGCCCGGGCTCAACGGACGGGGATCGTCCGCGGCCGCCACGCCTCGCGGCGAGCCTCGAATTCTGCGATTTTGTGTTCGTTCCGCAGGGTGAGCCCGATGTCGTCGAGCCCCTCGAGAAGCCGCCACCTAGTGTAATCGTCGATCTCGAATCCAGCTTCGAGATCGCCGAGTACGGCGGTTCGCGTCTCCAGGTCCACCGTCATCTGCGCACCGGGATCCGCTTCCATCGCGGCCCAGAAGGCCTCGAGCTCCGCCTCGGTGATCACCCCGGTCACCAGCCCCTGCTTGCCGGCGTTCCCCCGGAAGATGTCGGCGAACTTCGTACTCAGCACGACCTTGAACCCGTAGTCGCGCAACGCCCAGACGGCGTGCTCGCGGCTCGATCCGGTGCCGAAGTCGGGGCCGGCCACGAGGATCGACGCCGACGCGTACGCGGGCTGGTTCAAGATGAAGTCGGGGTCCTGACGCCAGTTGGCGAACAGCGCGTCCTCGAAACCGGTCTTGGTGACCCGCTTGAGGTACACGGCGGGGATGATCTGGTCGGTGTCGACGGCCGAACGGCGCAGCGGGGCGGCGACGCCGGTGTGGGTGGTGAAGCTGTCCATGTCAGGCCTCCGCTCCGGTGGTCGCGGGCACGTTCTCGGCCGCGGGTTCGAGATCAGAGGGGCTGGACAGGGTCCCGCGGACGGCCGTCGCGGCCGCCACCAGGGGCGAGACCAGGTGGGTGCGGCCCCCCTTGCCCTGCCGGCCCTCGAAGTTGCGGTTGCTCGTGGAGGCACACCGCTCCCCCGGGCTCAGCTGGTCGGGGTTCATGCCCAGACACATCGAGCATCCGGCGAACCGCCACTCCGCCCCGAAGTCGGTGATGATCTTGTCGAGCCCCTCGGCCTCGGCCTCCAGGCGCACGCGCGCCGAACCGGGGACGACCATGACCCGCACACCGGGGGCCTTGGTGCGCCCCTGGATGATCGAGGCGAATTCGCGCAGGTCCTCGATGCGACTGTTGGTGCACGAGCCCATGAAGACGGCGTCGACGGGGATCTCCTTCATCGGCGTGCCGGCCTGCAGATCCATGTAGTCCAGCGCACGCTCGGCGGCGACCCGCTCGTTCGGGTCGGAGAACTCCTCCGGCGAAGGCACCCTGTCGTTGAGCGACACGCCCTGGCCGGGATTGGTGCCCCACGTCACGAACGGCTCCAGCTCCGCGGCGTCGAGGAAGACCTCGGCGTCGTAGACGGCGCCCTCATCCGAAGGCAGCGTGCGCCAGTAGGCGACGGCGTCCTCCCAGTCCTGACCGGTCGGGGCGTGGTCGCGTCCCTTCAGGTACGCGAAGGTCGTCTCGTCCGGGGCGACCATTCCGGCGCGGGCACCGGCCTCGATCGACATGTTGCACATCGTCATGCGCCCCTCCATGGAGAGGCTGCGGATGGCGCTGCCGCGGAACTCGAGCACGTAGCCCTGCCCGCCGTTGGTGCCGATCTTCGCGATCACGGCGAGGATGATGTCCTTCGCGGTGACGCCGGGTTTCAGATCGCCCTCGACGGTGATCGCCATGGTCTTGAACGGTTTGAGCGGCAGGGTCTGGGTGGCCAGGACGTGCTCGACCTCGCTTGTGCCGATGCCGAACGCCATCGCGCCGAACGCGCCGTGGGTCGAGGTATGCGAGTCACCGCACACGACGGTGATGCCGGGCATCGTCAGTCCCAGCTGCGGGCCGACCACGTGGACGATGCCCTGCTCCTTGTCGCCCAGCGAGTGCAGACGCACCCCGAACTCCTCGGCGTTGCGTCGCAGGGTTTCGATCTGGGTGCGGCTGGTCGGGTCGGCGATCGGCCGGTGGATCTCGAGGGTCGGGGTGTTGTGGTCCTCGGTGGCGATCGTGTGCTCGAGGCGGCGGACGCGGCGTCCTTCACTGCGCAGACCGTCGAAGGCCTGCGGGCTGGTGACCTCGTGGACCAGGTGCAGGTCGATGTAGATCAGGTCGGGCTGACCGTCTTCGCCCTTGACCACGAGGTGGTCCTCCCAGACCTTCTCGGCCAAGGTCCGGGGGCGGTCCGGGATGACGGACGCGTCGGGTGTGGGTGTGCTCATTGCGTTCTCCTCGGGATGGGGGATCAAGCCCGCGACGAAACTCCGCGACGAGTGAGGCCTGGATTACGAGGACTCGTCGCGGCCGCTAAGGAGAAGGCGAGCGATCCGCACGCTGCCAGGTTACCACCGTGTCGATCGCCGTCGGACGCGTGGGCGCCCGGCCCGATCAGCGGCGATCTTCGTGGGGCGGCTCCACGGTGGGCGGGGTCGCCTTCTCCTCGGCGACCTGTGAGGCGGCTTCCTCCGCACCGGTGGCACCGGTGCCGTCCGGCACCGACGGGACCGATCCTCCGCCGGCGACGGCCGGATGCGGCTGCCTTCCGGCGGCGATGAGGCTTGCCACGGTGGCGACGACCATGGACAGCACGATGACCGCGAGCGAGACCCACGTGGAGATCTCCGGCGCCCACGAGACGTTCTCACCGCCGTTGATGAAGGGCAACTCGTTCACGTGCAGGGCGTGCAGGAACAGCTTCACCCCGATGAAGGCGAGGATGAAGGCGATGCCGTAGTGGAGGTATTTGAGTCGGTCGAGGAGGCCGCCGAGGAGGAAGTACAGCTGGCGCAGCCCCATGAGGGCGAACAGATTCGCGGTGAACACGATGAACGCGCTCTGGGTGATGCCGAAGATCGCGGGTATCGAGTCGATCGCGAAGACGAGGTCGGTGAAGCCGATCGCGACGAAGACGAGGATCATCGGCGTCCACACCTTCTTGCCCGCCACCACCGTGCGCAGCTTGGGTCCGTCGTACGTGTCGGCGATGTTGACGAAGCGGCGCATGAAGCGCACCAGGCCGGTCTCTGTCTGCGCGTCCTCCTCGTGCTTGCCCGGGAACGCCTGCCGCCAGGCGGTGTAGACGAGGAAGAGTCCGAAGACGTAGAAGACCCAACTGAGGTTCTCGATGAGCACCGCACCGAGCATGATGAAGATCGCCCGGAGGACCAGGGCGATGATGATCCCGACCATCAGGACTTCCTGCTGGTAGCGGCGCGGGACCGCGAACTGGCTCATGAGGAGGACGAAGACGAACAGGTTGTCCACCGAGAGGCTGTACTCGGTCAACCATCCGGCGACGAACTCGCCCATCGCGTCGTGGCTTCCGGTCACCCACAGCAACACCGCGGCGAACACCAGTGCCAGGCTCACGTAGAACACCACCCACAGCGTCGCTTCGCGCATCGAGGGGATGTGCGGCCGCTTGAGGATCAGCAGCAGGTCGGCGATCAGGATGAGCACCAGCACCGACAGTGCCGCGATCTGGAACCACGTGGGGATCTCGTAACCCATGGGGGCCTTTCGAAGGGGAGGACGAATCACCGAAAGTCTCTCCCCCGCTCACGCGGCGCGCGCCCGGGGTCGGCGAGGACCCGTGATGACGGACACGCGAGGACGGGATACTCCCTCTCGCGCGCCCCACGATACCCGCCCGCCGACGGCGGACCGGACCCATGTGAGACGATCACGCCCGTGCCGACACTTTCCCGGTGAAGGCCCCCGGCCCCGAAGGAGCCAGACCGCATGACCCCCATGCCCCGATGAACACCGCGCCCGCGTCGACCGATGCCGCGCTCGTCGCCCGTGCCGCGAGCGGCAGCGAGCACGCGTTCCGCGCGCTGTACCGCTCCTACGCCACGCCGCTGTACCGGGTCGCCTACGCCCTCCTGGGGGACGCGGCCGACGCCGAGGACGTGCTCCAGGAGACGTTCCTGGTCGCCTGGCGCAAGCTGCCGACGCTACGGCTGGCAGGTGAGTCGCTGCTTCCCTGGCTGGTCACGATCTGCCGGTTGCAGTCGGCGAACCGGATGCGCGCGCAGCGCCGCGACCGCGAGCACCGGAGCGACCTGACCGATGCCGTTCCCGCGGGAACCGACGTGGAGCAGCAGGTGATCGGCGCCGACCTCGCCCGACGCATCGGCGACGAGGTGGAGGGGCTCGGCGACCTGGACCGCGGCATCTTCCTGCTGTGCGCCGTCGACGGGCTCGACTACGCCGCCGCCGCGGCGCGATTGGGTGTGACCCACGGGGTGGTCCGCAATCGTCTGTCCCGCATCCGCTCTCGGCTGCGGACGACCGTGAAGGAGAACTCGCCATGACCTCGAACGAGCCGTTGCCGGACCTGTCGGAGAAGAGCCTGGACCGCATCGAGGCCTCGGTGTTCACCGGGATCGCCGATGACCGTGCACGCCGGCGCACCCGCCGGGCGCGCTGGTGGGCGGGCGGCACCGCGGCCGTGGCCGTGGTGGCCGTCGCCGCGGTCATCGGTCCCGCCGTGGTGACCGCCACGACACCCTCCGCCGGGGACGGTGCGGTGATCGCGGGTGAGGCGGTGGAGCGGACCGAGGAGGAGCTGGGAGACCTCTCGAGCGACGGGGCGTCCGATTCCGGCTTGGCCGACGCGGACGCGGCGATGTCTCAGATCGTCGGTGAGGTCGACCGCGATGTCGTCACCTCGGCATCGGCGACCCTCGACGTCGAGGACGTGGCCGTCGCCGCCGACGCGGTCGCCGAGAACGCCCGCGCACGCGGCGGCTGGGTCGAGACGTTGACGATCACGCGAGAAGGCGCCGCAGACGGTGCGGAAGGCCCGTCCGACGACCCCGCCACCTCCGGAATCGTGGACACATCGTTCCCCTTCCCGTCCGCCCCCGGGTCGTGGATCACCGTGCGCGTGCCCGCCGATCACCTGGATGCGATGCTGGCGGACCTGTCGGGCATCGGCGAGGTGCGCTCGACCTCGGTCGACGGCTTCGACGTGACCGAGCAGACGATCGACCTGCGTGCACGTATCGAGGCGGCCGAAGCGTCCGTACAGCGGCTGTCCGAGCTGCTGGATGAAGCCGGCGACCTGTCCGACCTCATCGCCGCGGAGGCCGCGCTCGCCGAACGCCAGGCGCTCCTGGAGTCCTACCGCGCGCAATGGGAGGACCTGCAAGAACGCGTCGCCACCTCCACCCTCACCGTCACACTCGTCGAACCGACAGAGCAGGTCGCCGCGGACCCGGCCGGGTTCGCGGACGGTCTGGCCGCCGGCTGGAACGGGCTCATCGCCACCCTGAACGGCATCGTCGTCGGACTCGGGTTCCTCGTGCCGTGGCTGTTCGTCGTCGCGCTGGCCTTCGCCGTCGTCTGGCTCGTGATCGCGCTCGGTCGCCGCCGCCGTTCTCGCCGCGGCCACGCGCGGACAGCCCCCACCGGCGACGGCCCGGAGACCGCCGAACCCGGCGGGAGCAACCCACGCGACGCGTGAGACGTGCCCGGCCGGGGCAGGTCAATGCGTCAGGTAGTGGATGACGGCGAGCACCCGGCGGTGGTCGTCGGCGTCGACGGCCAGCCCGAGCATGTCGTAGATGTTCGAGGTGTGCTGCACGATCGCCTTCTCCGACAAGCCGAGCTCCGCGGCGATCGCACCGTTGCTGCGCCCCTGCGCCATGAGGGCGAGCACCTCGCGCTGCCGAGGCGTCAGCGCTTCCACACCCCCGCCGAGCATGCGGGCCCGCGCGACCATGATCTCGACGACGTCCGGGTCCAACGCCGTACCGCCGCGGGCGACCCGCCGCAGGTCGGCGGTGAAGGTGCGCACGTCGGCGATGCGCTGCTTGAGCAGGTAGCCGATCCCCGCTCCCCCGTCGCGGATCAGCTCCTCGGCGTATCGACGTTGCACGTGTTGCGAGAGCACCACCACCGGCATGGACGGGCGGCGGCGACGGATCCGTGCGGCGGCGACGAGGCCCTCATCGGTGAACGAGGGCGGCATCCGGATGTCGGTGATGACGACGTCGGGCTCGTGCAGGTCTACCGCCGCCTCGAGCTCCGCGGCGTTCGCGGCCACCGCGACCACGTCGAGACCGTCCTGCTGCAGCAGCAGCGCGAGTCCCTGCCGCAGGAGCGCTTCGTCCTCACCGATCACGACGCGCACGGCAGCCGCACCTCCACCCGCGTACCGGCCCCCACGGGCGAGGACAGGAACCATGCGCCGCCCATCGCGTCGACGCGATCGGCGAGTCCGCGCAGGCCACGGCCGTTCTCATCCGCCCCGCCGGTGCCGTCGTCGACGACGGTGATGTGCAGGGTCGGGCCTTCGTGTGACAGCGTCACGGTCGCTCGCTGCGCGTCGGCGTGCTTGACCGCGTTGGCCAGGGCCTCGGCCACGACGAAGTAGGCGGTCGTACCGGTCGCATCCGGCAACGCCCCGTTGTCGATCCGTGCGGAAAGTGCCGTCGGGATCGGCATCCGATCGACGAGGTCTTCGACGGCGGCGACGACGCCGCGCTCCATCAACGGCATCGGTAGGACGTCGTGGACCAGGCGTCGCAGATCGCCCGCCGCTTCGTCGATGCGGCGGCGCAGCGCAGTGGCGGCGTCGGCCACCTCGTCGCCCGCCCCGGGAGTGTGCGCGATCTGCTGCGCCTCGACACCCAGCAGGACGAGCTGAGCCTGCAGTCCGTCGTGGAGGTCCTGGGCGATACGGAAGCGCTCACGGTCGGTGGCCTCGACGATGCGGATGCGGGAGGCGACGACCTCGCGGCGGCTCTGACGGAGCTCGGCGGTCAGGCGGGCCCGGTCGATTGCGACGGCGATGATCCGACCCGCGCGGCGGACCCGCGCCTCGTCGATCTCGGATCGCTTGTCGTACTCGATCGCCCCGACGGGGCGCCCGTCGACGTCGACGACGACGACGCCGCGGTCAGGGTGTGCCGAGACCCGGGCCGGATCGCCGTCCTCGTCGACGAGGACAGCCCCGGAACGCAGCAGCACCCGCAGCGAGGGGTCACCGAGTGTGTCGGCGACCGCATCAGAGAGGGACCCGTCGCCGGGAGACGTCGTCGACAGTCTTTCCCCGAGGTCGGCCAGCTCGCGCGTGGCGGTGAACCCGCCGGAGAGCACACCGATGAGGAAGGCGATCGGAACGCCGAGCAGGAGCAGGAGCTGCAGGCCCGCCCGGAGGACGCCCTGGTCGCTCGGGAGGAGAGCCGGGAGCGCCACCAGCGCCGGGACCGCCACGATCCCATAGGTGTACAGCGGCAGGAGCACACGCCGGGCGCGCCCGTCCGAACGCCGGAGCCGGGCGGCCAGCAAGACGGCGGTGGAGATCATCAAGACCAGCCCCGCCGCGCTCTGCACGATCGCGACGACACCCGCTCCGGTGTTCAGCACGAGCGCCGGAAGGGGGACGAGTATCGCAATCGCGTATGCCGAGAGGGCGAGCGCCATCGGCGCCGCCCCCTTCAATCGCCCGGTCGGGAAGGCCAGCAGCAGGTGCACGATCACCGCGAGCACGGCGGTGGCGAACATGTCGCCCAGTGCCGCCAACGCCGGCACGGGCGCGTTGGCGAGGTTGGCGACGGTCAGCGCCATACCGCCCCACACCAGCAGCATCCCGATCGCGTTGGCGGGGCGGCGCAGCCACGCGATGCCCCCGGCGATGAAGTAGACGACCGCCACGACGGCGAACAACGCGATCGGCACCGCCCCGCTCCCGGCGTCGGGCAACACCATCGCCGACACGACCATCGAGAGCATCGAGCCGAGCACGACGAGGATGCTCAGCGCCCACCACAGTGAGCGGATGGAGGGCGCGCGATAGCGCGTGGGCGTCGACATCCATCCTCCCGGTCATCATCGGCGGATCCGACTATCCTCCCGCATCCGCCCCGTGGGGAATGGACCTGGGTCCATGTCCCTTCCGCACGGGGTCGGCAAGACTGAGGATGCCCCTTTCTGTCTCTATTCGGGAGATCCCATGCCCCGCTTCCTCGCCCCCCTCGCCGGACTCGCCGCTCTGGGGGTCGCCCTCACGGCGTGCGCCCCCGAGTCCGCCGACGGCATCGTCGACGTCGACGTCGCGGCGGCCCCGCCCGCGGACGCGATCGCCGTCGTCGACGGCGACCTCGACGACGCGGTCGCCGACGCCCTCAGCGCCCTTCCGGAGATCATCGAAGCCGACCTCGAGGAGACGGGCGTTCCCGGACTGGCCGTCGCCGTCGTCCATGACGGCGAGGTGGTCTTCTCCGACGGCTACGGGGTGAAGAGCGCGGGTGGCGACGACGCGGTCGATGCCGAGACCGTCTTCCAGATCGCATCGGTGTCGAAGTCGATCTCCTCGACGGCGATCACGGCCGCGATCGCCGAAGGAGCCCTGACCTGGGAGACCCCCGTCTCCTCGCTCCTGCCCGACTTCGCCCTCGCCGACCCTTATGTGACCGAGAACGCCACCGTCGCCGACTACTTCTCCCACCGTTCGGGCCTCGCCACCGGCGCGGGAGACGACCTCGAAGACCTCGGGTACGACCGGGCATACGTGCTGGAACACCTCCAGATGCTCCCGCTGGACGCTTTCCGCTCGACCTACCACTACTCCAACTACGGCATCACCGTCGGTGCCGAGGCGGCCGCTGCCGCCGTGGGGATGCCCTGGGAGGATGCCGTCGAAGAGCTCGTGTACGAGCCGCTCGGGATGACGCACACCAGTTCGCGCTACGACGACTTCCTCGCCCGGGACAACCGCGCCGACATCCACGCCTTCGTCGACGGCGAGTTCCAGCCCGTCTTCACACGAGACCCCGACCCGCAGGCGCCCGCCGGTGGTGTCTCCTCGAACGTGCTCGACCTGGCCGTGTGGATGAACGCCGTACTCGCCGATGGTGAGCACGACGGCGATCAGGTCTTCGACCCGGCCGCCTTGACCGCGGCGACCACGGGCGAAACGGTCTCCGGACACCCGATGGACAACACGTGGCGCACCAGCCTGTACGGCTTCGGGTTCAACGCCGAGTCGGCCGCGGGAGGCCGGACGGTGATCGGCCACTCGGGCGGATTCGTCCTGGGCGCCGCGACGAACATCCGCATGATCCCGAGCCTGGACCTCGGGATCGTCACCCTCACCAACGGTGCGCCCTACGGCCTGCCCGAAGCGGTGAACGCGCAGTTCCTCGATCTCGTGCAATACGGGGAGGTGACCCGCGACTGGGTCACCGACTACCAGAGCGCCGTCGCGAGCCTCACCGCGCCGGCCGGCGACCTGGTCGACGCATCCGCGCCCGGCGACCCCGAGCCCGCCGGTCCTCCGTCCGACTACACGGGGACCTATGGCAACGATTACTTCGGCGCCCTCACCGTCTCCGAACGCGACGGCGCACTGGTGCTGGCCATGGGCCCGGACGGCGACTACACCGTCGAGCTGTCCGCCTGGGACGGGGATGTGTTCTCCTTCGTCCCGACCGGGGAGAACGCGCCCGAGGGCTCCCTGTCGTCGGCGACGTTCACCCGCGGCCCCGCCGGGGTCGACGCCCTCACGCTGGAGTTCTTCGACTCCCAAGGCCTCGGTACCTGGCGACGCTGACCACGCGATCCGCTCGTTGTGGACCTGGGTCTATGTCGTCGCGACTCGGCCCGGACAAGACTTGTCCTGCCCCCGATCGTCCGGGAGGAAGTGCGGCGGATCCTCACGTCACGATCAGAGGATCCACCGCCCGCCCGCGCCCGGTCGTGCCCCCAACGCGGCCGCAACCGGTCCTCCCGCGACGGTCGGGGCGCCATCAGCGTGCGAGGCCGCGTACCGCCGGTGTCGCGCGCTCGATGCCACGGCGAGGACCGTCGATCGGGGGTGAGCCGGAGCTGGGGCCGGCTCACCCCCGCCGCTCGTCGCTGCACTACCCCCCCGGCCTGGCCAGCACACGGCGTCCGCGCGCATGCGTGAACAACGCAGGAGATCGACGCCGAACACGCTGGAAGAAGGGTGATCCCGCTGATCGGCGTCAGGATCTCCTGCGTCATCGACGGGCGCCCCGACCCACCCCGGGGCCGCGACACCACATCGGAAATGAACGAAGCCCCCGGTCTGACCGGGGGCTTCGTGACGTTGCCGGAGACGATTTCTCGTCTGGTGACCCCAGCGGGATTCGAACCCGCGTTACCGCCGTGAGAGGGCGGCGTACTAGGCCGCTATACGATGGGGCCGGAAGGCAACCGTTCGATTATGGCACGGGTTTTCTCGATCGTACAAATCGAGGTCACACCCGGTGCTTCGGCTTGCCCGGAGACCCCCGCCGGAGTTGACTCTGAGCATGCGAGTGACCAAATTCGAGCATGCCACGCTCACTCTCCGGGAGTCCGGGAAGACCCTCATCGTCGACCCCGGCTCGTTCACGTCTCCGCTGACGGACCTCGAAGACGTCGTCGGCGTCGTGATCACCCACGAGCATCCGGACCACTGGACACCGCAACACCTCGACCGCATCCTGAAGGCCTTCCCGGGGACGCCGATCTTCGGCCCGCGGGGTGTCGCCGACGCGGCGGCCGACTACGAGATCACGGTGGTCTCCCCCGGCGACGCGGTGACGGCGGGGCCGTTCACGTTGCGCTTCTTCGGCGGGCGCCACGCGGTCATCCACGAATCGATCCCGGTGATCGACAACATCGGCGTCCTGGTCAACGACACCGTGTACTACCCCGGCGACTCCTACGCCGTGCCGGAGGCCCCCGTGAAACTGCTCGCCGCGCCCGTCGGGGCGCCGTGGCTCAAGATCGGCGAGGCGATGGAGTTCGTCCTGGCGGTGAAGCCGCGCAGCGCGTTCGGAACACACGACATGACCCTCTCGGTGGCAGGACGCCAGATGGGCCGGGCTCGTCTCACGTGGGCCGTCGAGCAAAACGGCGGAGAGTTCTTCGAGCTCGACCCCGGCGAGTCGGTCGACGTCTGAATCGGACAGACGACGAGAAGAAGGCGAGTCGGTCGACGTCTGTATCGGACAGACGACGAGAAGAATCGGACAGACGACGAGAACGCTCGGCGCCGCTCCCCCACCCCGCCCCGGTCGAATGGTGGAATGGCGGCATGGACGCAGACTCCGACGAACCCCCGACTGCCGAAGCACTCATGCGCTCGCGGTTCGACGCGTTCCGTCGAGGCGACGCCGCATGGCTCCTGCGCACGTGGCATCCCGACACCCGTCCCGCACGGCTCGACCTCGATGACGGGCCCCGGTGGCGCGGCCTGCAGATCGTCGACGTCGTCGCGGGAGGACCGGATGAGGACACCGGGGTCGTGGAGTTCCGCGCGACCTATCTGACCACGGCCGGCCTCGGTATCCTGCACGAGCGCTCGCGATTCGTCCGCGAGGGAGGGCGCTGGTTCTACGTCGACGGGCAGATCAGGGCCTCGGACGACGATCAGTAGAATCCGGTGGTCGCCTCGCCGTCGATGAGCGCCACCCACCCCTGCAGCCCGGATTCGCTCTCCCAGGTGAAGCGCACGGTACTCCCATCCGGCAGCCCCTCCCCGGTGCGGGGATCGACCGCGGTGAACCCGCCCTCGGTCGAGGCGGGGACATCCATCACCGGCACCAACCCCGCCGGCGCGCACCCCACGCTGAATGGCCCCTCCTCGGCGGCGGCGACGAGACACCGGCCGCCGTCCTCGCGTGCCTGGCCGAACAGCGCGGCCCCGGAGTAGTCCTCGAACCTGGTGGAGGTCGACCCACCGCGCTCGAGCTCGGCCTCGAGGTCCGAGGGCACCTCCACGAGACCGGTGGTCGCCGGATCGACCGGCTCGAGGGTGATATCGGGGCGGGGCACGGACAGCGCCCACGTCCCGGCCACGACCGCAGCACCGCATGCCGCGCCGCCCAGAGCCCACATCAAGGGGACGACCGACCCGCGGGTCCATCGCCGGCGGTGAGGTGGTCGCACGCGTGTCGGGTCGGCTGTCTCGTCGGACAGGGCCACCGCGGAGTCGTCGTCGCGAGATCCCCGGTCGGAGGTGATCCCGGGTGTCGCGTCGACGACGCGCGCCTCTGCCGCGGCGGTGGCGCCTCCCCCACCGGCCGCTGCGCCGCCGGGGGCACCCGTGGCCACCTCGGGATCGCGCACCGTCACGTAGCGGACGCGTCCGTGGCGCCGGGCCTCCTCGAGTCGGTGGAGACGCAAGGCCTCGGCGCGCGTGATGTCCGGCTCCGGCCCGTATGCACGCCGGCGGAGCTCGGCGAGCTCTTCCCGCTCCGGCACGGGCGACGCGGTACTCATCCCCCCATTATCGGATGCCGCGACCCCACGAAGGCGCGCCTCGTGCGATCGATCCGGAAACGCGAAAACCCCCGCTGAGCGGGGGTTTTCGCACGTTGGCTGGGGTACCTGGACTCGAACCAAGAACAACTGAACCAGAATCAGCCGTGTTGCCAATTACACCATACCCCACCGGTTCCGACCGGGGTCGTGCCGAAGATCGAGTCTAGACGACTCGGAGCCCGGTGACAAACCAGGCCCGCGTCAACCCCGGTGTCCGACCAGCGCACCGAGGCGGCGGAGCGTCTCGGGCTTGCCGAGCAATTCCATGGACTCGAACAGCGGCGGCGAGACACGGCGTCCGCTCAACGCGACTCGGAGCGGACCGTAGGCGACACGGGGCTTGAGCCCCAGACCCTCCACGAGTGCGCCCGCGAGCGCCTCCTGGATGGCGGCGGCGGCGAATTCGGCCTCGGGGATCAGTTCCAACGCCGCCACCGAGGCGACGAGCACCTCGTCGGCGTTGTCCGGAAGCCCTTTGAGCGCGTCCTCCTGATAGTCCACCTCATCGACGAACAGGAACCCGAGCAGGCCCGGCGCATCGCCGAGGAGGGGCATACGCTCCTGCACGAGCGGAGCGGCCGCAGCGATGAGGCGGTGCTCGTCGTCGGTGGGCGGGTCGGCGACGAGCCCTTCCGCGACGAGGTAGGGGACGATACGCGCGGCGAAGTCCGCCGGCTGCAGCATCCGGATGTGGTCGCCGTTGATGGCCTCGGCCTTCTTCTGGTCGAATCGGGCCGGGTTCGGGTTCACATCGGCGATGTCGAACGCTTCGACCAGCTCGTCGAGCGTGAAGACGTCGCGATCGGGGGCGATCGACCATCCGAGCAGCGCCAGGTAGTTCAGCAGACCTTCGTGGGTGAAACCCTTCTCACGCTGGAGGAACAGGTCCGCACGCGGGTCACGCTTGGAGAGCTTCTTCGTGCCCTCGCCGAGCACGAGGGGCATGTGGCCGAAGCGCGGGATGAAGTCGGTCACCCCGGCATCCACGAGCGCCCGGTACAGAGAGAGCTGGCGTGCGGTGGAGGGCATGAGATCTTCGCCGCGCAGGACGTGCGTGATCCCCATGAGCGCGTCGTCGACGGGATTCACGAACGTGTAGAGCGGCACTCCCCCGGCGCGCACGATGACGAAGTCCGGGAACGACCCCGCGGGGAAGGTGACCTCGCCGCGGATGAGGTCGACATAGGTCAGATCCTCGTCCGGCACGCGCAGACGGTACGCGGGCTCGCGCCCCTCCGCGCGGAAGGCCGCCTTCTGCTCGTCGGTGAGGTCGCGATCGTAGTTGTCGTAGCCGAGCTGCTTCGCCCGACCGTTGGCCTCGTTGCGCGCGTCGATCTCGGCAGCGGTGGAGTAGCTCTCGTAGACCACCCCGGCGGCGAGGAGCTTGTCGAGCACCCCGCGGTACAAGTCGTGCCGCTGCGACTGCCGGTAAGGCGCATGCGGACCGCCCACTTCGACGCCCTCGTCCCAGTCGATCTTCAACCACCGCAGTGCGTCCAGCAGCTGCAGGTAGCTCTCTTCGCTGTCGCGTGCGGCATCGGTGTCCTCGATACGGAAGACCATCTTGCCGCCGTTGTGGCGGGCGTACGCCCAGTTGAACAGCGCGGTGCGCACGAGCCCGACGTGGGGCAGGCCGGTGGGCGAGGGACAGAAGCGCACCCGGATGTCGGAGCCGGATGCGGTGGTGGTGCGGGGGTCAACGGAAGCCATCGCCTCCAGTCTAGGTCGGCGCGGACCCTGCCCGTTGCGGGGTCAGCCGACCGGCCGGGGCGCAGACCACGACCGCGACCACGGCGACTCCGACCACCAGGGCGAGGCCGCCGTACCCGATCCAGCCGAGGATGACCCCGGCGGCGATCGCCCCGGCGGCACCGACGAGACTCATGACGGTGTCGCTGAGGCCCTGACGGCGTGTGCGACGGTCCTCGTCACTGGCCTCGGTCAGCAGTGCCGCCCCCGCGACGGTGGCGGCACTCCACCCGAGCCCCAGCAGCACGAGCGCGACGGTGACCAGCGCCGTGGAGTCCTGCCCGACCAAGGCCAGCACGAGTGACGCTGCCAGGAGCACCTGGCCCAGGAGGATCGTCGGCATCCTCCCCCAGCGGTCGGCCAGCACGCCGAAGACGGGCGCCAGAGCGTACATCCCGGCGATGTGGAGGCTGATGGTCAGGCCGACGATGGTGAGTGTCGCGCCGTGGTGCAGCAGGTGGACCGGCGTCATCGCCATCACCGAGACCATGACGCCGTGCGCTGCGGCGACCGCGAAGATCGCGAATCGGGCCACCCGGGGTCGGTCGGCCCCGGCGATCGACCCCGTCCCACGCGAGCGGTCGGCGGCGACGGCCGCCTGCGCGGTCAACAGCGGGTCAGGTCGCAGCGCGGCGAGGTAGAGGATGATGGCCAGGCCCTGACCGGCGACGGTGAACAGGTACGGTCCGGTCAGGGGCGGCATCCCGACCATCGCACCGAGGGCCTCACCGGGTCCGATGAGATTCGGTCCGAGCACGGCGCCGAGGGTCGTCGCCCACACCACGACCGACAGGTCCCGGCCGCGGGACGCCTCCGTCGCCAGGTCGGCGGCGGCGAAGCGGGACTGCAGGTTGGCCGCCTGCCCGGCTCCGATGAGGGCGAACGCCAACAGCAGGACGGGGAAGATCGACGTCGCCGTCCCGACGACCACCAGGAGCACACCGATGAGCGCCACGGCCATGCCGGTCGCGAGCGCCGGGCGACGGCCGCGACGACGGGCGAAGGCGGCCAGGGGGGCGGCGAAGGCCGCCGTCCCGAGCGTCACCGCGGCGGTGGCAAGCCCCGAGTACGCTTCGTCGCCGCTGATCTGCGCGGCCAGGACCGCGCCCAGCGAGATGGTCGCACCGAACGCGACACCCCCGAGGACCTGCCCGATCGAGAGCACGACCACGGTGCGCCGTTGCACACCGCGTACGTCGGCGGGTGGGAGGACCGGCGTATCAGGCATCGCGGGCGGGGTTCCGGAGGATCCCCAGCCCGGTGATCTCGACCTCCACCGCCTGGCCGGCGCCGATGCGCCCGACGCCGGAGGGCGTACCGGTCAGGATCACGTCGCCCGGCAGCAGCGTGAACGCCGCCGAGGCGAAGGCGATCACGTCCGCGACACCGTGGACCATGTCGGTCAGCGGTGCCTCTTGGCGCACCTCGCCGTCGACGCGGGTGGTGAGCACGGCGTCACCGGTCGGATCGAACTCGGTCTCGATGATCGGTCCGAGCGGGCAGAACGTGTCGAAGCCCTTCGCTCGCGCCCACTGTCCGTCGGTGCGCTGCAGATCGCGAGCGGTCACGTCGTTGGCGTTGGTGTAGCCGAAGACGTAGTCGAGGGCGTTCTCGGCCGTGACGTTCTTGGCGATGCGCCCCATGACCACCGCGAGCTCACCCTCGAAATCGACGCGCTCGGACTGCGTGGGCAGCACGATGGCGTCGTCGGGTCCGATCACGGAGGTGTTGGGCTTGAAGAACAGCAACGGCTGTTCGGGCACCTCGTTGTCGAACTCCGCGGCGTGATCGCGGTAGTTGCGACCCACGGCGATCACCTTCGAGCGCGGGATGACCGGGGCCAGAAGCGCGACGTCGCCGAGCGGCACGCGCTCTCCGGTCGTGTCGTACCCCGCGAACATCGGGTCTCCGGCGAGCACGACGAGCTCGCGCTCGTCGACGATGCCGTACTTGATGGCGTCCTGGTGGCTGAAGCGGGCGATCCTCACCCGTCCACCCTACGATCCTCGGCGGCCTCAGGCATCCAGGCGGTACAGCCAGCCATGCGTGTCTTCGCGGCGCCCGTACTGGATGTCGGTGAGTTCCTCCCGCAACGACAGTGCGAGGTCACCGAGCGGCTGCTGATCCTCGAAGGAGGCGCCCTTGAGGGTGCCGATCGGTGTGACCACGGCGGCCGTACCGCACGCGAAGACCTCGACGATGTCGCCCGAGGCGACGCCGTCGCGCCACTCCGCGAGGGTGACGCCGCGCGCTTCGACCTTGTGCCCGCGATCGCGTGCCAGCTGCAGGATGGAGTTGCGCGTGATGCCGTCGAGGATGCTGGGCGACTCGGGCGTGACCAGCGTGCCGTCCTTGTGCACGAACACGACGTTCATCCCGCCGAGCTCCTCGACGTTGCCGTCGGAGTCGAGGAAGACCACCTGGTCGCATCCCTGCTCGTACGCCTCGGACTGCGGAAGCAGGCTCGCCGCGTAGTTGCCGCCGGTCTTGGCCGCACCGGTACCGCCCTTGCCCGCCCGCGCGTAGTTCTCACTCAGCCAGATCGACACCGGCTGCACGCCGCCCTTGAAGTACGCCGCTGCGGGGCTGGCGATCACGTAATAGCCGACCTTGTGGGCCGGGCGCACGCCGAGGAAGGCCTCCTTGGCGAACATGAACGGACGCAGGTAGAGGCTCTGGTCGTCCCCGGCGGGGACCCAGTCCAGATCGGCGCGGACGAGTTCGGTCAGCGACTGCAGGAAATAGGGCACGGGCAGTTCCGGTAGCGCGAGGCGTCGGGCGCTGCGTTGCAGTCGTCGACCGTTCTGGTCGGGCCGGAAGGTGTGGACGGAACCGTCGGCGTGGCGGTACGCCTTGATGCCCTCGAAGACCTCCTGACCGTAGTGCAACACCGCGGCGGCCGGGTCCAACGACAACGGCCCGTACGGCTGTACCCGCGGACGATGCCATCCGCCCTTGACCGACCAGCACACGTCGACCATGTGGTCGGTGAAGTGGGTGCCGAAGCCGGGGTCGGCGAGGATCTCCGCGCGGCGTTGGTCGGAGGCGCCGTTGAGGTTGCGGGAGACGGCGAACTCGAGCGGCTCGAGGTCGGCGTCGATGTCGGAGTCGATGAGGGTCATGTCACGTCCTGGCGTTCGAGGCGCGGGATGCGCCTTGTCAAAGGTTACGCCTGCACCCGTGCGGCGATCGCGTCGCCGATCTCGGAGGTGGTGCGGGGCGAGCCGTCTCGGGCGGCGACGTCTTCTTCGACCGCGCGGGTGACGCGGGCCGCTTCGTCCGTCATGCCGAGGTGTTCGAGCATGAGGGCGACGGAGATGATCGCCGCCGAGGGGTCGGCTTTCTGCTGTCCCGCGATGTCGGGCGCCGATCCGTGTACGGGCTCGAACATCGACGGGAAGGCGCCTTCGGGGTTGATGTTGCCCGAGGCCGCGAGGCCGATGCCACCGGTGACGGCGCCGGCCAGGTCGGTGAGGATGTCTCCGAAGAGGTTGTCGGTGACGATCACGTCGAAGCGGCTGGGGTCGCTCACGAGGAAGATCGTGGCCGCGTCGACGTGGAGGTAGTCTACGGCCACATCGGGGTACTCCGCGCCGACCTCCTCGACCAGTCGCTTCCAGATCGAACCGGCGTGCACGAGCACGTTCGTCTTGTGCACGAGGGTGAGCGCGCGTCGGCGGGCCTGCGCCAGCTCGAAGGCGTAGCGCACGACACGCTCGACACCGAAGGCGGTGTTGACCGAGACCTCGTTGGCCACTTCGGCCGGGGTCCCCGTGCGGATCGCACCGCCGTTGCCGACATAGGGCCCTTCGGTACCCTCCCGAACGACGACGAAGTCGATGTCGCCGGGTTCGGCGAGGGGGCTCTTCGACCCCGGGTGCAGCTTCGAGGGACGCAGGTTGACGTAGTGGTCCAGCTCGAAGCGGAGCTTCAGCAGCAGACCGCGTTCGATGTTGGCCCCGGCCAGGCGCGGGTCGCCGGGTACTCCCCCGACCGCGCCGAGCAGGATCGCGTCGTGCTCGGCGATCGCGGCGAGATCCGCATCGGTCAGGGTGTCGCCGGTCTCCAGATAGCGCGCGGCGCCGAGCGAGAAATGGGTGGCCTCGAAGCGTGTCCCCCCTCCGGCGGTGACGGCGCCGAGCACCTTCTCCGCTTCGGCGACGACTTCCGGACCGATGCCGTCACCGGGGATGACGGCGAGCTTGACGACACGCGACATCGCTCTCCTAGGGTGCAGGGCCCGGGTGACCGGGCGGCGCGGGCTGCGGCCCCCTCAACGCTCGATGCGCGACGGGGCGCGGGACCCTCCCAGGGTAGCGGCGGCGATGACCGCCGCGACGACGACCAGCGCCGCGCCGATGACGGCGGTGACCCCGACACCCGCGCCGAACGCGCTCGCGGCGGCGTCCCGGAGCGCGCCTCCCAGGGCTCCCCCCAGCCGATCGGCTTCCTGCATCGCTCCTGCGAGCGTCTCGCGTGCCGCCGCGGACGCCGCGGACGGAAGCGGTGCCGGCAGGTCCAGCCGGACCCGGTAGAGCGCGGTCACGGCCCCGCCGAGTACCGCCGTCCCGAACACGGCACCGAGCTCGTACGCCGTCTCCGACACCGCGCTGGCCGCACCGGCCTTCGCAGGCGGGGCGCCGGCGAGGATGAGCTCGTTGGAGACGGTCTCGGCCGCCCCGATGCCGATGCCCAGCGCGACGAACGCCACGATCAGCGTGGTCGGTGAGGCGTCCGACCCGGAGAGCCCGACGATGACGTAGCCGAGCGCCGAGAAGGCCAGCGCCGCCGGGACGAGCACCCGTGGGGCGACGCGACGCCCCACCGGCACCACGAGGAGCCCGGAGACGATCATCGCGGCCAATCCCGGCACGAGCGCGAGACCGGCATCCAGCGGCGAGAGGCCGAGGATCAGCTGCAGGTGCTGCGCGACGAAGAACAGGAAGCCCACGAGACCGACCACCGACAGCAGGTTCACCAGCAACGCACCGGTGAACGTGCCGTCGCGGAACAGTCGCATGTCGAGCATCGGCACCGGCATGCGCAACTGACGACGCACGAACACCGCGCCGAAGCCGATCCCGATCGCGAGGAAAGCCCACGTGGCGCCGGCGACGCCGTGCACCGCGAGTTCCTTGACGGCGAACACGATCGGGACCATCGTCGCCATCGACAGCGCGATGCTGGTCGGGTCGATGCGCCCTGGTTTCGGGTCCCGGCTCTCGGGGACCACGAACGGCGCGAGCAGCAGGAGCGGGATCAGCACGGGCACGGCCAGCAGGAACACCGATCCCCAGCCGAAGTGCTCCAGCAGGACGCCCCCGACGATCGGCCCGAGCGCGGCACCGGCGGAGAACATCGACGCCCACACCGCGACCGCCAGCCGGCGCTGGTCCCGGTCGACGAAGATGCCCCGCAGCAGAGACAGGGTCGACGGCATGAGCATGGCACCGAACACGCCCATCACCGCGCGGGCGACGATGAGGGCTTCGGCCGTCGGCGCGAACGCCGCGAGGGCCGAGACGGCCGCGAATCCGGTGGCGCCGATCAGCAGCATCCGCCGCCGGCCGAACCGGTCTCCCATCGTTCCCATCGTCACGAGCAGTCCGGCGAGGACAAGGGGGTACACGTCGACGATCCAGAGTTGTTGCGCACTGGTCGGTTCGAGGTCGCGCCCGATGGCCGGCAGCGCGAAACTCAGCACGGTGTTGTCGACCGAGACCAGCAGCACCGGGAGCATGAGGACCACCAGCGCGGCCCAGCCGCGCCGCCCCACACGGGTGCCCTGATCCCGCGTGCCCTCCATCGTCTGTGCCGTCACATCGCACCCCCATTTCTGTACCGTCTAGCCGGTATAGTAACAGGGAGGGGTGTGTCCCGTCGATACGATCGAGCACATGAGTCGTCCGCCCCTGGCCCGCGAGAAGGTCCTCGATGCGTACGAGGCGATCCTCATCACCGACGGCGAACGCGCCGCGACGATGGATGCGATCGCCCGCGACGCGGGGGTGTCCAAAGGCGGCCTGCTCTACCACTACGAGTCGAAGGAAGCGCTCGAGACGGCGCTCATCGGCCGCATGACCGATCTCGCCCTCGCCGACATCGACGAGCTGGCGGCCGCACCGGACGGTCCCGTCGCGGCGTTCGTGCGCACGTCGGTGATGACCGGTCACCCGCTCGACCGGGCGATCACGGCGACGTCGAAGCTCGCTCAGGCGGGCAACACGGCCGCGTCCGACGCGCTACGCGGCATCCGGGACCGCTGGGCCGACATGGTCCGCCCGCACGTGCGTGACGAGACCGCCCTGCAGCTCGTGCTGCTCGTCAGTGACGGGCTCTACTTCAACAACGCCCTGGTCACCGGCGTGCTCCCCGGCCCGCTGCCGCGCGGCGCCGACCTCGACGCTCTCGTGGAGCTGGTGGTTCAGGCCACGCGCGACGCGTGAGGGCTCAGGCCTCGGTGATCTCGATCTGACGGAACAGATCGGCGTGGATGGCCGAACTGACCTCTTCGAGCAGGGCGTCCTCGACCGGCGAGTCGACGGTGAGCACCGAGAGCGCCTGACCACCGGCGGTCTCGCGCGCGATCTGCATCCCGGCGATGTTGATGCCGGCCTCGCCGAACTTCTGGCCGTAGACGGCCACGATGCCCGGACGGTCGGTGTAGAGCATCACGACGTGGTGCTTCTCGATCGGCAGTTCGATCGCGTGACCGTTGATGCCCACCAGTTTCTCCACCTGCTTGGGACCGGTCAGCGTGCCCGACACCGACAGCTGTGACCCGTCGCTGAGCGCACCGCGCAACGTGATGACGTTGCGGTACTCGGGACTGTCGTCGTCGACGAGCAGACGCACCTCGACACCGCGCTGCTCCGCCAGCAGCGGAGCATTGACGTAGGAGACGGTCTCGCTGACGACGTTGGTGAACACGCCCTTGAGCGCCGCCAGCTTGAGGACGCCGACCTCGTAGTCCTTCAGCTCGCCGTGCACCTCGATGTCCAGGCTCGTCAGCGGGGAATGCGAGAGGGCGGAGAAGATCTGGCCGAGCTTCTCCACGAGCGGGATGCCGGGGCGCACATAGGGGTCGATGACGCCACCGGCGACGTTGACCGCGTCCGGGACGAGCTCGCCGCCGAGCGCGAGGCGCACCGAGCGGGCGACCGAGACGCCGGCCTTCTCCTGGGCCTCCTCGGTCGACGCGCCCAGGTGCGGGGTGACCACCACGTTGGGCAGGTCGAGCAACTTGTGTGCCGTGCCGCCTTCGGCCGGGGGCTCGGAGGTGAACACGTCCAGGCCCGCGCCGGCGATCTCGCCGGTCGTGAGCGCCTCGAACAGCGCCTCCTCGTCGATGAGACCGCCGCGGGCGACGTTGACGACGTAGGAGGTGGGCTTCATGAGCTTCAGCTGGGCCGCGCCGATCATGCCGGTCGTCTCCGGGGTCTTCGGCATGTGGATGGTGACGAAGTCGCTCTGCTCCAGCAGCTCGTCGAGGCCGAGGAGCTGCACACCCAGCTGCTGTGCACGCGCGCTGGTGACGTAGGGGTCGTAGGCGACGACCTTCATGTCGAAGGCCTGCAGGCGGGCGGCGATGAGCGCACCGATGCGACCGAGACCGATGATGCCCACGGTCTTCTCGAACAGTTCGGTGCCGGTGTAGGAGCTGCGCTTCCAGGCACCTCCGGACAGCGAGGCGTGCGCCGCGGGGATACGCCGGGCCAGGCTCAGGATGTGGCCGACGGTCAGTTCCGCGGCGGAGATGATGTTCGAGGTCGGCGCGTTCACGACCATGACGCCGGAGGTGGTCGCCTGCTTGATGTCGACGTTGTCGAGCCCGACACCGGCACGCGCGACGACCTTCAGGTTCGGCGCGGCCGCGAGGGCCTCGGCGTCGATCTTCGTCGCGGAGCGCACGAGCACCGCGTGCGCGTCGGCGAGTGCCGACAGGAGCACGGGGCGGTCCGTGCCGTCGACGTGGCGGACGTCGAAGTCCGGACCGAGGGCGTCGATGGTGGCGGGAGAGAGCTGTTCGGCGATGAGCACGACGGGCTTCGACACGTGGTGTTTCCTTCGGTGGCGGTGCGCGAATGCGCGGTGCAATGCGGAATGCCGCGCCGCGCGGGGCGAGGGCGAGGCCGCCTTCAGCCTATCGCGCGGGCGCGGGGCCGACGAACCGTGTGACGGCCCGGGTGGCTGCGCGATCAGGCCTCGGGGGCGTTGAGCAGGATCTCGGGCGCCGCATACGAGTAGGCGAGCACGTCGAGCCAGAAAACCGAGACCAACCCGAGGCCGACCAACAGCACGAGCGCGAGACCCATGGCGCCGCGGCGACGGCCGAGTGCGAAGGCGGCGGCGAACACGAGGAGCGGGAAGACGACGGCGAAGCCGAGCACGACCCAGCCGATCACGCTCAATCCGAGGTAGCCACCGGCCTGGGAGATGAGGAAGTCGAGCGCGTTCCACACGGCGTAGGCGTAGAAGAGGCCGAACCCGCCCGAGATGACGGCGGTGATCCAGGTCGGGAGACGGCGCGCGGTGGAACCGGTGGTGTCGGTCATTGTCCGATGGCTCCGATCATGGCGAAGGGCCACGGCACGAGGAGGACGACGCCCGCGGCCAGCCAGGCGAATCGCACCCAGGAGCGCGAGCGACGCGTCAGCAGCACGGTCACGGCGAACCAGATCGCGGGTGCGGCCACGGCGATCCACAGCGCAACCTGATAGGCGACGGGGGCGACGAGGAACTGGGCGACATCCTGCAGGCGGAGACCGCCGACGATCCAGCCCACCGTGTAGAGCAGGTAGACCCCGCCGAGCACGCCGAGGGCGATCAACGCGGCGTTACCCATTGACGGTGTGTCGACGACCTCGTCTGCCGGATCCCCGCTGTCCTCGCCGGTGGACGCGTCTTCGCCGGCGGAGACCTCGGCGTCGGCGGACACCTCGACGTCGGCTGCCGCAGCGGTCTCGCCGTCGGAGGGGGCGACACCCTCGGACCCGCGACCGACGGCCGTGTACCCCGGCGGGAGGTCGATCGGCGCCGCGGACCCGGTGGCGCCGTCCGCCGGCTCGGGGCCGACCTCGGTTTCGTCGTCGACCGGGCCATCGACGTGCGACCCGGTGTCGAGGGTCGGGTCGTCGTCACCGTCCCAGCTCAGGGCATCGCGGTCTCGGGGGGTCACTCCCCCAGCCTAGCCGCGGCCTCCTCGCCCGTCGCCACCGTCACCTGTCACCACCGGTCGTCGTGGCGACGCGAAACGACATCGCCCGACCATCGAAGGCCGATCCGCCCACGAAGAACGACGGAGGGCGGGCGCCGAAGCACCCGCCCTCCGTTCACGACCTCGGTCAGCGCGCGGCGCTGCCCTCGACGTAGTCCTCGTCCTGCTGCTTCCACGCGAAGAGCGAGCGCAGTTCCTTGCCGACCGCTTCGATCGGGTGCGACGCGGCCTTCTCGCGCAGCTCCATGAACTCCGTCGCGCCGTTGTCCTGGTCGTCGATGAAGCGCTTCGCGAACGCCCCGGACTGGATGTCGGCGAGAACGGCCTGCATGTTCTCCTTGACGCTCGGGTCGATCACGCGCGGCCCCGAGACGTAGTCGCCGTACTCGGCGGTGTCCGACACACTCCACCGCTGCTTGGCGATGCCGCCCTCCCACATGAGGTCGACGATCAGCTTGAGCTCGTGGAGCACCTCGAAGTAGGCGATCTGCGGCTGGTAGCCGGCCTCGGTGAGGGTCTCGAAGCCGTACTGGACGAGCTGCGAGACACCGCCGCAGAGCACGGCCTGCTCGCCGAACAGATCGCTCTCGGTCTCTTCGGTGAACGTGGTCTTGATGACACCGGCGCGGGTACCGCCGATCGCCTTCGCGTACGACAGCGCGGTGTCCCAGGCCGACCCCGACGCGTCACGCTCGACGGCGATGATGTCCGGGATGCCGCGGCCGGCGACGAACTCGCGACGCACGGTGTGACCGGGGGCCTTCGGGGCGACCAGGATCACGTCCACGCCCTCGGGCGCATCGATGTAGCCGAAGCGGATGTTGAAGCCGTGCGCGAAGGCGAGCGTCTTGCCCGCGGTCAGCTTGTCCTTGATGCTGTCGGTGAAGATCGAGCGCTGGTGCTGGTCGGGCGCCAGGATCATGATGAGGTCGGCCCACTCGGCGGCGTCGGCGACCGATTTGACCTCGAAGCCCTCCTCCTGCGCCTTCTGGGTCGACTTCGAGCCGTCCTTGAGCCCGATGACGACCTCGACGCCCGAGTCGCGCAGGTTCTGCGCGTGGGCGTGGCCCTGCGAGCCGTAGCCCACGATCGCCACCTTCTTGCCCTGGATGATGCTCAGGTCGGCGTCGTCGTCGTAGAAGATCTCGGCCATTCGTGTGTCTCCTTCAGTGTGGGTCGTTGCGTATGGTTTCGCTTCGCGCGCTCAACGACCGGGGAGCGAGAAGCGAAAAAGGATGCGTCAGCCGCGCAGGACGCGTTCGGTGATGCTCTTGGGGCCGCGGCCGATCGCGAGCAGGCCCGACTGGGCGAGTTCCTTCACGCCGAACGGCTCGATGGCGCGCAGGAAGGCCTCGACCTTGCCGTGGTCGCCGGTGATCTCCACCACGACCGCGTCGGGGGCGTAGTCGACCACCGAGGCGCGGAAGAGGTTGACGACTTCGAGGACGTTCGACCGGTTCTGGTTGTCGGCGCGCACCTTGACGAGCATGTGCTCGCGCTGCACCGACGCGGCCGGCTCCAACTCGACGATCTTGATGACGTTCACGAGCTTGTTCAGCTGCTTTGTCACCTGCTCGAGGGGAAGCCCTTCGACGTCGACGACGACGGTGATGCGCGAAAGCCCCGGCACCTCGGTCACCCCGACCGCGAGGGACTCGATGTTGAAACCACGGCGGGCGAACAGGCCCGCCACGCGCGTGAGCAGACCGGGCTTGTCCTCGACGAGGAGGCTCAGGACGTGCTTCGACATGTCACTCGTCCCCTTCGAACGACGGCGCGTGCTCGCGCGCGTACTGGATGTAGCTGTTGCTGACGCCCTGCGGCACCATCGGCCACACCATGGCGTCGGCGCTGACGACGAAGTCGATCACGACCGGACGGTCGTTGGTCTCCAGCGCGAGCTTGATCGCATCGTCGACCTGATCTTCGCTCTCGACGCGGATCGCGAGGCAACCGTACGCCTCGGCGAGGGTGACGAAGTCCGGGATGCGGACCGTGCCGTGCCCGGTGTTCAGGTCGGTGTTCGAGTGACGCCCGTCGTAGAACAGGGTCTGCCATTGGCGGACCATGCCGAGGGAGGAGTTGTTGATCACCGCGACCTTGATCGGAATGCCGTTGATCGCGCAGGTGGCCAGTTCCTGATTGGTCATCTGGAAGCAGCCGTCACCGTCGATCGCCCACACCGGACGCTCGGGTTCGGCGACCTTCGCCCCCATCGCCGCCGGAACGGCGTATCCCATGGTCCCGGCGCCGCCGGAATTGAGCCAGGCGTTGGGACGCTCGTACCGGATGAACTGCGCAGCCCACATCTGGTGCTGACCCACGCCCGCGGCGTACACGCCCTCCGGACCGGTCAGTTCGCCGATGCGCTGGATCACGTGCTGCGGGGACAGCAGGCCGTCGGAGGTCGGGGCGAATCCGAGGGGGAACTCATCGCGCAGCCCGTCGAGGAACGACCACCACTGGTCGATCTCGGGCTTCTGTCCGTTCGCGACACCGCGGAACGCGGTGTCGAGGTCGACGAGCACGTCCTTCAGATCGCCCACGATGGGCACGTCCGCAGTGCGGATCTTGGAGATCTCGGCGGGGTCGATGTCGACGTGGATGACCTTCGCGCCGGGGGCGAACAGCGCCGCCTTCCCGGTGACGCGATCGTCGAACCGTGCACCGAGGGTGATGAGGAGGTCTGCCTCCTGGAGCGCCAGCACGGCGGGCACGGTGCCGTGCATGCCCGGCATGCCGAGGTGTTGCGGATGCGAGTCCGGGAAGGCTCCGCGGGCCATGAGCGTGGTGACCACGGGGGCACCGGTCGACTCGGCGAGGGTGCGCAGTTCGTCGGCGGCGCCGGAGCGGACGACACCGCCGCCGACGTAGAGCACCGGCTTCTTCGCGTCGGCGATCAGCTGTGCCGCCGCCTGGATCTGCTTGCCGTGGGCCTTGGTGACCGGACGGTATCCGGGCAGGTCGTACTTCGGCGGCCAGACGAAGGGCACCTCGGCCTGCTGTGCGTCTTTGGTGATGTCCACCAGCACGGGGCCGGGGCGCCCGGTGGTGGCGATCTCGAACGCCGCGGCGATCGCACCGGGGATCTCCGAGGCGTCCTTGACCAGGAACGAATGCTTGGTGACCGGCATCGTGATGCCGACGATGTCGGCTTCCTGGAACGCGTCGGTGCCCATCAGGTGCGAGAACACCTGCCCGGTGATGCACACCAGCGGCACGGAGTCCATGTAGGCGTCGGCGATCGCGGTGACGAGGTTGGTCGCGCCCGGGCCGGAGGTGGCGATGGCGACACCGGGACGCCCGGAGGCCGAGGCGTACCCTTCCGCCGCGTGACCGGCGCCCTGCTCGTGGCGCACGAGGATGTGGCGCAGCTTGCTGGCGTCCATGAGCGGGTCGTAGAAGTGCATGATCGCACCGCCGGGGATTCCGAACACGTCGGTGACCCCGAGCAGCTCCAGCGAGCGGACCATCGCCTCTGCCCCGGAGAGCACGGGCGCAGAGGCGCTGCGAGCGGGTGGCCGCGGCACGGCGGCTGCGGTTTCTGAAGGCATGGTGGTTCCTCTGTCGAGAACGAACAGATGTGTCTGAGGCCGTTACCCCGTGACGGCGCCGTGCGCGGCGGAGCGCACGAGCTTGGAGTACTTGGCCAGGACGCCACGGGTGTAGCGCGGGGGAAGGGGCTCCCAGCCAGAGCGGCGGGAGTCCAGCTCCGCGTCGTCGACGAGTAGGTCGAGACTGCGGGCTGCGATATCGACCCGTATCAGATCACCATCGCGCACGAAGGCGATCGGACCTGCGTCGACCGCTTCGGGTGCTATGTGGCCGATGCACAGGCCGGTTGTGCCGCCTGAGAATCTGCCGTCCGTCAACAGTAGTACATCTTTCCCGAGCCCAGCGCCCTTGATGGCGGCCGTGATGGCGAGCATCTCGCGCATGCCGGGACCGCCCTTGGGGCCCTCGTAGCGGATGACGATGACGGTGCCGGGGGCGATGTCGCCGGCGGCGACGGCGTCCATGGCGGCGCGCTCGCGCTCGAACACACGGGCGGGACCTTCGAAGACCGCCGCGTCGAATCCGGCGGTTTTGACCACGGCACCCTCGGGGGCGAGCGAGCCGTGGAGGATCGTGATGCCGCCGCTGGCGTGGATCGGGTCGTCGAAGGTGTGGATGACATCACCGTCGATCGGGTCGGGGGCGAGGTCGCGGAGGTTCTCGGCGACGGTCTTGCCGGTCACCGTCAGCGCGTCCCCGTGGATGAGGCCCTCATCCAGCATCGCCTTCATCACCACGGGGATGCCGCCGTGACGGTCGACGTCGTTCATCACGTATTCGCCGAAGGGCTTCATGTCGGCCACGTGCGGCGTCTTGTCGCCGATGCGGTTGAAGTCGTGGAGACTGAGGTCCACCTCGGCCTCGCGCGCGATGGCCAGCAGGTGCAGCACGGCGTTGGTCGAGCCGCCGAGGGCCATCACCAGCGCGATGGCGTTCTCGAACGCCTCCTTGGTCAGGATGTCTTTGGTGGTGATCCCCTGCCGCAGCAGGTTGACGACGGCTTCGCCGGATCGGTGCGCGTAGTAGTCGCGGCGACGGTCGGCCGCAGGCGGCGCCGCCGAGCCGGGGAGGCTGAGTCCGAGGGCCTCACCGACCGAGGCCATCGTGTTCGCGGTGTACATGCCGCCGCAGGCGCCCTCGCCCGGGACGATGGCGCATTCGATGCGCTTGAGGTCCTCCTCGCTCATCTTGCCGGCGCGGCAGGCCCCGACGCCCTCGAAGGAGTCGATGATCGTGACGTCCTTCTCGGTACCGTCGCTGAGTTTGACCCAGCCGGGCATGGTCGAACCGGCGTAGAGGAAGACGCTCGACAGCCCGAGCCGGGCACTGGCCATCATCATGCCGGGGATCGACTTGTCGCACCCGGCCAGCAGGACGGTGCCGTCGAGTCGCTCGGCCATGATCACCGCTTCGACCGAGTCGGCGATGACCTCACGGCTGACCAGCGAGAAGTGCATGCCCTCGTGACCCATCGAGATCCCGTCCGAAACCGAGATCGTGCCGAACTGCAGCGGATAGCCGCCCCCGGAGTGGACGCCCTCCTTGGCGCCCTGCGCCAAGCGGTCCAGGCTCAGGTTGCACGGGGTGATCTCGTTCCAGCTCGATGCGATGCCGATCTGGGGCTTGTCCCAGTCTTCGTCGCCCATGCCGACCGCGCGGAGCATTCCGCGTGAGGTGGTGGCTTCGATGCCGTCGGTGACGGCGCGACTGCGGGGCTTGATGTCGATCGATTCCTCGGGGTTGGCCATGCCTCCGAGTCTATTCCCGAGGACGGGCTCCTAGACACCGGCGGTGCGTTCGGCGGCGAGCCTCGACAGGAGTGCGGCGAAGGACGGGATGTCGGGGACGGAGACACTCGCGTGGGTCTGGCGGGTTCCGATGTGCACGCCGAGGTCGTGCGGCCCGAGGCTGGCCAGCGCATCTTCGTCGGTCACGTCGTCGCCGGCGAACAACACACCGGTCGCCCCGACGAGCTCACGAAGATGCGCGACCGCCGAGTCCTTGCCTTCATGCCGGAAGGCGTACTCGACGATGTTGTGCCCGGTCCGGCGCCGCCAATGCGGGGCTTCCGCGGCGACGATCGCATCGACGGCCCCGTTGGCCTTCTCGGCGTCCTCGGGCGTGGCCAGGCGCGTGTGCACGCCGAACCCGAAGGTCTTCGGCTCGATGAACACCCCCTCCAGACCCGCGGTGGCCTCTTCCGCGTGGGAGCGCAACGTGTCGCGGAGCCCATCGTCCACCGCGTCCTCCGCCGAAGCGTGGACGCCGACGCCGGGCTGCCAGAACTCGGCGCCGTGGGAGCCGGCCAACCAGACCGACGAGGTGTCGTCGTGCTCGGCGATCACGCGGAGGTCTCCGAGGCTGCGCCCCGAGACCAGGGCCACGGTCGTGCGCGGCGCCGCCCGGAGGGCGTTCAGCGCGGTGCGCGCCTCGGGATGCATGCGGGCCTGCATCGGCTCGTCGTGCAGCGGCGACAACGTGCCGTCGAAGTCGAGGGCGACCAGCAACACGTCGGTGCCGGCCAGGGCCGAGACGGCGTCGCTCATCGTGTCGCCCTCTCCTTCGCGGCGCGCGCATCGTCGAGGGCGGCCAGGAACGAGTCCGACCATGCCTTCACGTCGTGCTCCAACACGCGCTTGCGCATCGACCGCATGCGGCGCGCCTGGTCGGCCTCGGGCATCTCGATCGCCTGGATGATCGTGTCCTTCAACGTGTCGATGTCGTGCGGGTTCACCTTCAGGGCCGAGCCGAGTTCATCGGCGGCGCCGGCGAACTCCGACAGCACGAGCACCCCGCGGTTGTCGTTGCGGGTGGCGACGTATTCCTTGGCGACCAGGTTCATCCCGTCGCGCAGCGCGGTGACGAGCATGACGTCCGCCGCGAGGAACAGCGCCACCATCTCCTCCCGCGGGTACCCCTGGTGCAGGTATCTGATCGCGCTGTGCCCGAAGGTGTCGTGGTCGCCGTTGATGCGCGCGACGGTCAGCTCGATCTCGTCGCGCAACTGCACGTATGCCTCGACGCGCTCGCGGCTGGGGCTGGCGACCTGTACGAGCGTGACGTCGTCGACGGTGACCCGGCCGTCCTCGAGCAACTCGCCGAACGCTTTCAGCCGGTGGCGGATGCCCTTGGTGTAGTCGAGCCGGTCGACACCGAGCAGGATCGCCTTGGGATTGCCGAGCCCCTCGCGGATCTCCTTCGCGCGGGCTTGCACCTCGGGCTTCTTGGCCAGCTCCATGTAGGTCTCCGCCGCGATGGAGATCGGGAACGCCTTCGCGAGCGCGGTGTGCGCGGTGCCGTCCTCGCCGGGGACCGTGATGCGGCCGGCGCGCGTCTCGTACCGGAACAGGCGCCGCACGGCGCGCGCGAAGTTGCCCGCATCCGCCACGCGCTGGAAGCCGATCACGTCGGCGCCCAGGAGTCCTTCGAGCACCAACCGACGCCACGGCAGTTGCGAGTACAGGCCGTATGCGGGGAATGGAATGTGGTGGAAATACCCGATCGTCAGGTCGGGGCGCATCTCACGCAGCATCTTCGGGACCAGCTGCAGCTGATAGTCCTGCACCCAGACGGTGCCGTTCTCCTTGACCGCGTTGGCGGCGGCCTCGGCGAAGCGACGATTGACGCGCACGTACGAGTCCCACCACACGCGTCGGTAGCGCGGGGCCGCGATGACGTCGTGATAGAGAGGCCAGATGGTGTCGTTGGAGAATCCCTCGTAGTACTTCTCGATCTCGTCCGCGCTCAGCGCGACGGGGATGAGCTGGGTGCCGTCGAAGTCGAAAGGCTCGACCTCCAGATCGGCCTGTCCCGGCCATCCCACCCACGCGCCGTCGGTCTCCTTCATGACCGGCTCCAGCGCGGTCACCAGTCCTCCCGGCGACCGGCGCCAGCCGTCCTCCCCCTCCCCCGGTCCGGCTTTGTCCACGGGCAGGCGATTGGCGACGACGACGAATTCGGCCTGGGTCACAGGTCCTCCTGACGGTGATCGGGCCTTCAGGCTAACAGCGCCGTGTTTCGAAAAACCGCGCCTTGACGGGGGCATCGCGGGGTGTCAAGAGCGCACACCGGGTCTCCGGTCGCGATAGCGTGGGGCCATGCGCCAGTACCTGTTCGGCACCGGAATCCTCAGCGCCGTCACCGGCGGAATGACCCTGTTGCGAAGCATCCGCAACGATGAGCCCTTCACGTGGCGCACCGCGCTGGCGTGGGCGAGCTGGGGCATCTCCCTCGCCCTCGCGATCGGCGCCATCGTCGACACGCGTCGTGCCGCGCGTGGACACACGGTCCCACAGGACTCCCCCGTGCACGGCAAAGAGGAGAAGCTCATGAAGAAGCGGCTCGCTCGCAGCCACTGATCGTTCGTCCCGTCAGGGTCAGCGTCGTGGGAGCGTGAGCGTTCCGGTCGCGGGGTTCTCCCGGGGCATGCGGTCGCGTCGGTAGGTGATCGAGTCGTACCCGTGCGGAGCGGGCCGTCCGTCCTCTCCGAGATTGACGAACACCAACTTCTCGATGGTGAGGATCTTCCGGCGCGTGATCATGTTCCGCACCACGGCCCGCATCGTCAGCGACGTGCGCCCGAATCGGGTCGCGCGTAGCCCCATCTCGATGAGGTCGCCCTGGTTCGCCGAGGCTTGGAATTCGATCTCCGAGATGAACTTCGTCACCACTCGGTAGTTGCCGAGCTGGATGATCGCATAGATGGCCGCTTCTTCGTCGATCCAACGCAACAGGCTTCCGCCGAACAGGCTGCCGTTGGCGTTCAGGTCTTCCGGCTTGACCCATTTGCGCGTGCGGAAGTTGACCGTGTCGTCGACCGCGGGGTCACCCTGCGTGAGCAGATCGGGGTTGTCGTCGCTGGGCATGACTCGAGGCTAATACGCATGTGTTTCGCCCAGGCGACAGGGGTCACCTGCTCAGGATCAGCGCGTCGCCCTGACCACCGCCGCCGCACAGCGCGACGGCGGCCGTCCCGCCGCCGCGTCGGAGCAACTCGTGCACCGCGTGCACGACGAGCCGGTTTCCGGAGGCCCCGATCGGATGCCCGATCGCGATACCGCCGCCGTGCGGGTTGACGACGTCGTCCGACAGCCCCAGCTCGGCCTGTGACTGCGCCACGACGGCACCGAAGGCCTCGTTGATCTCGACCACGTCCAGATCGGTCGGGGCGATCCCCTGCCGGGCACAGGCCTTCTCGATGGCCCGGGCCGGCTGGGCGTGCAGGGAGTTGTCGGGACCGGCGACCTGGCCCGAGGCACCGACGACGGCCAGGACCCTCCATCCGTTCTCATCGGCGTGCGATCGGGTGGTCATCACGACCGCGGAGGCCCCGTCGGAGATCTGCGACGCGTTGCCGGCGGTGATCGACCCGCCCTCGGCGAATGCGGGACGCAGCACCCCGAGCGTGTCGACGGTGGTCTCCGGGCGCACCCCCTCGTCCGTGTCGACCACGACCGGCTCGCCCTTGCGCTGGGGGATCTCGACCGGCACGATCTCCGGCTCGAAGACCCCGGCCTGCTGCGCCGCAGCGGCGCGCTGATGCGACCGTGCGGCGACGGCGTCCTGCATTTCGCGCGTGAGACCGAGCCGTTCGTTGTGGCGTTCGGTGGAGGCCCCCATGCTCTCCTGGTCGTAGGCGTCGGTGAGTCCGTCATGGGCCATGTGGTCGATCACCTCGACCGACCCGTAGGTCCACCCCGAGCGCGACCCCATCATCAGGTGCGGTGCCCGGGTCATCGACTCCATACCGGCGGCCACGACCACCGTGGCGTCGCCGAGGGCGAGCATGCGGGCGCCGTCGATGACCGCGGTCAGCCCCGACAGGCACACCTTGTTCACGCTCGCCGCGTGCACGTCCCAGCCGATCCCGGCGGCGATCGCCGCCTGCCGCGCGGGATTCTGCCCCGCTCCGGCCGGCAACACCTGGCCGACGAGCACGGCGTCCACGGCGGACGGGGCGACCCCACCGCGCTCGAGCGCCCCCCGGATGGCGGTCGCGCCGAGCTGCACGGCCGTGAGCGGCGCGAGCCGGCCCTTGAGCCGCCCTTGCGGGGTTCGGGCTGCGGCGACGATGACGATGTCGTCGGTGGTCATGAGCGGCTCCCTTCGGGCACGGAGTCGACGGCGACGGCCGTGAGCGACTCCGAGATGTACAGCGGTGGCTCGGTGGCGGCGATCACGTCGTCGACCTCGACCCCCGGGGCGACCTCGACGAGCACGAGGCCGTCGTCGGTGACGTCGATGACGGCGAGGTCGGTGATGATGCGGTCGACCACCCCTCGCCCGGTCAGCGGCAGCGTGCAGTCCTCGACGATCTTCGCCGACCCGTCCTTGGCGACGTGCTCCATGAGCACGATGACCTTTCCGGCGCCGTGGACGAGATCCATCGCTCCGCCGGGCCCCTTGACCATCTTTCCGGGGATCATCCAGTTCGCGAGGTCCCCGGTCCGTGAGACCTGCATGGCACCGAGGATGGCGGCGTCGATCTTCCCGCCGCGGATCATCCCGAAGCTGGTGGCCGAGTCGAAGAAGGCCGTGCCGGGAAGGGTGGTGACCGTCTCTTTTCCGGCGTTGATGAGGTCGGGGTCGACGGCGTCTTCGGTCGGGTAGGGACCGACCCCGAGGATCCCGTTCTCCGACTGCAGCACGACGGTGACCCCTTCGGGCACATGGTTGGGCACGAGGGTCGGCAGGCCGATGCCGAGGTTGACATAGGAGCCGTCGGCGAGTTCCCGGGCGGCGCGGGCCGCCATCTCGATCCGGGTGAGAGCCATCTCACGCCTCCTCTTCGGTGCGGACGGTGCGTCGTTCGATGCGCTTGTCGATGTCGGTGCCGACCTCGATGATCCGGTGGACGAAAACCCCGGGGAGGTGCACCGCGTCGGGGTCGATGTCGCCGGGTTCGACGAGCTCTTCGACCTGGGCGATGCACACGCGCCCGGCCATCGCGGCCAATGGGTTGAAGTTGCGTGCCGCCTTGTTGAACACGAGGTTTCCGTGGCGGTCTCCGCGCAGCGCGTGGACGAGCGAGAAGTCGGTGCGGATCGCCTCCTCCAGGACGAACTCCTTCGGCTCGCCGTGGACGTCGAATGTTCGCACGTCTTTCGCGGGTGAGGCGACCGCGACGCCCCCGGATCCGTCGTAGCGCCGGGGCAGACCGCCCTCGGCGACCTGCGTGCCGACACCGGTCTGGGTGTAGAAGGCGGCGATGCCGGACCCGCCGGCGCGCAGCTTCTCGGCCAGGGTGCCCTGCGGCGTCAGTTCGAGCTCGAGCTCGCCCGAGAGGAACTGCCGCTCGAACTCCTTGTTCTCGCCGACGTAGGACGAGGTCATCTTGCGGATGCGCTTGGCGCGGAGCAGGACGCCCAGGCCCCAGTCGTCGACGCCGCAGTTGTTGCTGACGACGCTGAGGTCGCCGGTGCCCTGCGCGAGCAACGCCTCGATGAGGGCGATGGGGTTTCCGGACAGGCCGAATCCGCCGACCGCGAGCGATGCTCCGTCGGGGATGTCGGCGACGGCCGCCGCGGCCGAGGAATAGGTCTTGTCGATCACACGAACTCCTTCGTCGTGATCTCCATCCTCCCCCGCACACACCGCCCCCACCAGCGCGCTCTTGCGATGTGGATGAGCCGGGGCGTAGCGTCCATATGGTGGACAACTCAGCGGCGAACCGGACGAAGGTGACCGTTCCCGGCGCCCAGGCGATCGCGCGGGCCGCGGCGTTGCTGCGGCTGGTCACGGCCGCCGGTGACGAGGGCGCCTCCGCGGGCGATCTGGCCCGCCGCGCCGATCTGACCCGTCCGACCACGCACCGTTTGCTCACCGCGCTCGGCCACGAGGGCCTCGTGGACCACGATGAACAGACCGGGCGCTGGATGCCCGGCCCCGAGCTCTACCTCATGGGTTCGGTGGCCGCATCGCGCTATGACATCACGGCCGTCGGTCGCGACGTGGTGCGATCGCTGGCGGTGCGCACCGAGGAGAGCGCATTCCTGTCGGTCCGCCGAGGCGATGAGACCGTGTGTCTGTTGCGCGAAGAGGGGAGCTTCCCGATTCGCTCCTTCGTGCTCTCGGAGGGTGTGCGCTTCCCCTTGGGCGTGGCCTCCGCGGGTATCGCGATCCTCGCGTTCCTGCCACGCCACGATGTGGACGCCTACCTCGCACGCCACCCGGGGATCGAAGACGCGTGGGGCGAGGGCCACTCCCCCGACCGCATGCGCGCGAGACTGCGGGAGACGACCGCACGCGGGTACGCCGTCAACCCCGGGCTGATCGTCGAAGGCAGCTGGGGCATGGGCGCCGCGGTGTTCGACAGGGAAGGCCACCCGCAGTGGGCGCTGAGCCTCACCGGAGTGGAGTTCCGCTTCTCCCCCGACCGACTCCCCGAGCTCGGACGCACCCTGCTCGCCCACGCCCACCAGCTCACGTCGCGCATCGCCGCCACCCGCCGGTGACCCCGCCGCCCGCATCCCGCCCCGCATCGCCGGCGAGACACCGCTTCCGCCGCGAGAAACCGCGTGTTGCGGTGCGTCTCGCGGCGGAAGTGGTTTCTCGCACGCGCAAGAGGCGCGGGCGCGACCCGGACAGGGCGTCAGACGAGGGCGAGTTCGGCGCGGAGGATGCCCGCGACCACGTCGGCGCCGGCGTCGGACATCACCACCGTGTAATGGTTGAATCCGTCGACGCGACGATGCTCGATGTCGGGGTGCGCGGCCAGGACCGTGTCCAGGTGCGCCGGCGGGTAGAGGCCGGGTTCCTCGTTCTGCAGCCCGCGGGGAACGCTGAGGAAAACCGTCGGGTGGGATAGGGCGCGCAGCGCTGCGCCGAGGGTCGTTCCGCCGGTCATGTCCGCGGTGTCGTCGCGGGTGACGGCATGGCTGGTGGCGGGGCGCAGCCGCCCGGGGGCGTCGGCCGCCGGGACGAGGTCATACGCGAAGTAGTCCTCGAGCCGCGTCTCCCATGCACCGGTGAAGGCGGGATGCGCACGCCAGAACGCGAGGTAGGCCGATTCATCGTCGAACCGCATCGACAAGCGCGCGGCCGTGGGGCCGAGGACGGCGGCCATGATCTCGTCCGGATCGCCGGCGGGCACCGCCAGCGGCAGGCCGCCGTCGACCAGGACCAGTCGCGACACGCGCTCCGGGTACCGGTGGGCGAACACAACCGAGACGAAGCCACCCATGGAGTGGCCCGCGACGGTGGCGCGTTCCACGCCGACGGTGTCCAGCAGCCGGGCCATGTCGTCGGCGTGCGCGGCCATGCCGGCCGGACCCTCGACGGCGTTGCTGCGTCCGCGCCCGCGCAGATCCGGCGCGATCACGCGCACACCGGGCAGGCGCGGCGCGACCCACGCCCAGGCCAGGTGTGAGGACGTGACCCCGTGCACCGCGAGGATCGTCGGCGTGTCCTCGGCCGCGTCCTCCGGTTCCCACACCACGGCGTGCAGGGTGCCGCCGGGCACGGCGACCGCGACGTCGCGGGAGATCTGCGCGCTCATCGGGCCGTCCATCCGCCGTCCATCGTGTAGGAGGCACCGGTGACCATACCGGCGTCGGGGCCGGCCAGCCACGCGGCGAGCGAGGCGACCTCGTCGGGTTCGATGAGGCGTTTGACCGCCGTCTCGGTGAGCATGATCTTCTCGACCACCTCCGACTCGTCGATGCCGTGGGCGCGGGCCTGATCGGCGATCTGCTTCTCCACGAGCGGGGTGCGCACATACGCCGGGTTGATGCAGTTGCTCGTGACCCCGTGCGCGGCCCCTTCCAGCGCCGTGACCTTCGACAGCCCCTCGAGGCCGTGCTTGGCCGACACGTACGCCGACTTGTAGGCGCTCGCGCGCAGTCCGTGCGCGCTGGAGATGTTGATGACACGACCCCACCCGCTGTCGTACATGTGGGGCAGCGCGGCGCGCACGAGCAGGAACGGCGCCTCGAGCATGAGGCGCAACAACAACCGGAAGTCGTCGGGGACGAAGTCGGTGATCGGCGCGACCCGCTGGACACCGGCGTTGTTCACGAGGATGTCGGCGTCCAGCCGCACGTCGTCGAGGGCGGCGGTGTCGGCGAGATCGACCGCCCACGCCTCGCCGCCGAGTCGGTCCGCGGTCTCCGCGGCGGCGTCGGCGTTGAGGTCGACGATGATCACGTGGGCGCCGCGCGAGGCGAAGGCCTCCGCGCAGGCCAAGCCGATCCCGCTGGCACCGCCGGTGATGAGGGCGCGCTTTCCGGCCAGGGTCTGTTCAGGCATCCGTGGGTCCTTCCATTCCACCTCGGGGGGCGAGGGCGTTGTCGATGAAGCGCATCATCGCATCGAACACGTGCGCGTCGAGTTCTTCGGGGGGCACACCGTCGGCATCCCGCTCCCACAATAGGAAGCGCATGCCGATGAGTTCCCCCATGCCCATGAGCGCCCACGCGGTGACCGTCGGGTCGAGGCGTCGATCGACGTCACCGACCTGCTGCGCGGCACGCAGGCCCTCCTCGTAGCCCTCGACGATGCGTGTGTAGTGCAGGTGCAGGGTCTCGGGCGAGACGAACTCCGCTTCACGGACCACGCGATACAGAGCGGGATGCGCGGCGGTGAAGCGGAAGAACCCGGCGAACCCGGCGCGCTCGGCCTCGAGCCGACTGGCCGCGCCGATCATGGCCTCGCTCATCGAGTGACGCACGCGCTTGTTGAGGTCGATCACGAGGGCCTCGAAGACCGCCTGTTTGCTGTCGAAGTAGAGATAGAAGGTCCCGAGTCCGATGCCGGCACGCTCGGTGATCTTCACGATCGACGCCTCGTGGTAGCCCTGCTCGGCGAAGACCTGCTCGGCCGCCTCGAGCAGCCGCCGGCGGGTGGCCTCGCCGCGTTTGGTGAGCGGGCGGCCGGTCGCCTTGGAGACGACCGGTGCATCGAGCTCGGCGTCAGCGGGTGTGGTCAAGGGAGGCTCCCTCCGCGAGGCGTGCGGCGCGATCGCGCAGCCGGGCACGGGCGATCTTGTCGATGGCCGACGTCGGCAACGCGTCCACGAAAGCGACCGCGACCGGGACCTTGAACCCCGCCAGGCGCGCCCTGGCGTGGGCGATCACCTCGTCGGCGGACGGGGTCGTGCCGCGCACCGCCACGCAGAAGGCGACGCCCCGCTCCCCCCACACCGGGTCGGGGACACCGACGACGGCCGCGGCGGCGATCAGCGGGTGGCCCACAAGCGCACGTTCGACCTCGGCGGGCGCGACGTTCTCGCCGCCGGAGATGAAGATGTCCTTCAGGCGGTCGACGATCGTGTGGATCCCGGAGACGTCGCGGTGGACGAGATCACCGGTGCGCAGCCACTGCCCCGCTCGTGCCCGTGCGGTCGCGGCGTCGTCGAAGAGGTAGCCGGCGAACACGCTGGGACCGCGCACCCAGAGCTCCCCGATCCCCGCCCCGTCCAGTTCGAGCCCCGTCTCGGGGTCGACCACGCAGACGTCGACGTGCGGGTAGGGGCGTCCGACGGCATCCGGATGCTCCCTCGCGTCGGCCTCGGAAAGGTACAGCACGTTGGGTCCGGCCTCGGTGAGTCCGTAGCCCTGGGTGAGGGCGACGCCGCGGGCCGCCCAGCGTCGACGCACATCACCGGGGACCGTGGCACCGCCGACGAGGGCGAGGGTGAGCGCATCGAGGTCGGCCTCCTCCCAGCCGGGATCTGCGGCGAGCAGCGCGTACTGGGTGGGCACGCCCATCATCGCCGTGACCTTGCGCTGGGCCAGCAGCTGCAGCGCCCGGGCGGGCTGGAAGGCACGCTCGAGGACGACGGTCGCGCCCACCCACCACGCCAGCAACGGCTGGCAGTTCCACGCCGCGACGTGGAACTGCGGGAGCATCGCCAGCACGACGTCGGCGCTGGTCAGGGGGAGGGCCCCTGCGAGCGCCATGTTGTTCCAGAAGCAGTTGGCGTGGGTGAGCACGACCCCCTTCGGTGCCGCTTCCGAACCGGAGGTGAAGATGACCAGGAGGGGGTCGTCGTCGCCCACGGACCGGTCCGCACCGGGCCGGGAGGCGCGCGGCACCTGGGTCTCGACGCCTCCCGCGCCGAGCAACACGGTGGCGGGGGTGTCGTCGACCGTACGCAACGCCTCACCCGCCAACACGACGTGCTCGTCGTCGACCAGAAGCAGGTCGGGGTCGCTGCGCCGGATGAGGTCGCCGGCCTCACCCGGGGTGAGGCGCCACGACAGCGGCATGAACGCGACGCCGGCCAGCGCGCATCCGAAGAAGGCCACGACGTGGTCGGCGGAGTTCCCGGAGATCGTCGCGATACGGCTGCCCGGCCCGTAGCCCGCCGCGCGGATGGCGGCGGCGAGGGCGGATGCGCGACCGGCGAGGGTGGCGTAGTCGACGGTGACACCGCGGTCGTCGATGGCGATCGCGTGCGGTGACTGCGCGGCCCGGTCGGTCACCCAGCGGCCGACCGTGTGCGCTCCCGCCGTCTCGAGCGAGGGCACCGTGGTCATGCCCGCACCTCGACGGGGTGCTCCGCCTGGGTCGCGGCGTCGTCGATCTCCTCCAGCGTGCTCTCGTCGTGACCGGGCCCGCGGCGACGGAACAGCTTGTCGACGGTTCCGGCGATACCCCCGGGGAGGAACATCACCACGAGGATGAACAGCGCACCGAGCAGGAACAACGGCTCGGACAGCGGGATGCGCAGCACGTCGGGGAGACCGGCGACGGCCTCGGATCCGGCGAGCACGGTGAGGCGCTGGTCGAGGAGCGTGTACAACACACCCCCCACGATGGCACCCCAGCGGAAGCCGACGCCGCCGAGGACGACCATGACGAGGATCGTGATGGTCAGATCGGCCGACACCGCACGCGGCACCGTGCCCGACTGCAGGAGCATGTAGGCGACGCCGGCGAGGCTGGCCAGGACGGCCGCGATGACGAAGACCGTCAGTCGCACCGTGAACGGCGACAGCCCCAACACCCGCACGCGTTGCTCATTCTCGCGGGTGGCGCGTGCGAGGTGGCCGAGCCGGCTCTTGTCGACCCACAGGGCGACCAGGTAGACGACCACGAGGATCGCGAGGGTGAGCCAATAGAGGTTGCGCGTGTTGACCACACCGACCAGCGCATCCGGCACGGAGTCGGTGTTCAAGCTGAGGCCCTCCTCGCCGCCGGTGATGTCGGAGTTTCGACGCACGAGCACCGACCCCGCCTGCGCGAAGGCGAGGGTCACCATGGCGAAGGGGATGCCGGAGACCCGCATCGACACCGCACCGGTGGCCAGGGCGATCACCATGCCGCCGAGCAGGGCGATGAACACCCCCGGCCACAACGGCACTCCGAGGTGTTCCAGTGCGATGCCGAGGCCGTAGGCGCCCGCCCCGAAGTAGAGCGCGTGCCCGAACGAGAGCATCCCGGAGGTGCCCAGGAGCAGGTTGTACGACAGGGCGAGGGCGGCGAACACCATGCACAGCGACAGCAGGGCGAGCGTGCCCGGCATGTAGGTGGGGGTGGGGAGGATCCCCGGCAGCGACAGGTTGAGGAGCGGCAACACCGCCATGAAGACGACCAGCGCCATGCCGATACCGACCGGGACGAACCGGCGCACGTTCTTCGAGGAGCGCGACATGTCAGGCCCTCCTTCCCATGAGTCCGGTCGGTCGCAGCAGCAGCACCGCGGCCAGGAGGATGACGACGATGAAGTCGCCGGTGCCGTTGAGGTAGGTGTTGGCGACCTGCTGGAGCACCGCGACGAGGATGGATGCGATCGCGGCGCCCGTGAGGGAGCCGAGACCGCCGACGACGGTGACGATGAACGCGAAGATCAGCAGCGTCGCCCCCATGTGCGCCGAGACGTAGTTGGTGTAGTGCATCGCCATGACCCCGCCGATGCCGGCGGCGGCACCGCCGATGGCGAACACGAGGGTGAAGGAGCGTCGCACGTCGATACCGAGCGCGGTGACCATCGCGCGGTTCTCGACCCCGGCACGGATGACCATGCCGTAGCGCGTCTTCTGGAGGAACAGCACGAGGCCCAGCAGCACGAGACCGGCGGCCACGATGAGCACCCAGTACTTGTTGGGGATGCGCGCACCGAGGATCTCGGTGGTCTGGGTCAGCCACGGCGGTCCGGCGATGGTGATCGCGTCGGTGCCCCACATGCCCTCGAACAGCGCGACGGCGGCGAGGGACAGACCGACGGTGACGAGCACCTGTTCGATGTGTCTTTCGTACAGCGGTCGGATGAGGACGAGCTCGGTGAGGGTGGCGAACACGGCGCCGACGACGGCGCCGACGAGGATCGACAGGAGGAACGACCCCCACGAGTCGGTGCCGAGTGCCTGTGCGACGAACCACCCCATGAACGCGCTGAGGGTGAGGAAGGCGCCGTGGGCGAAGTTCAGGACGTGCATGAGGCCGTAGATGAGGCTCAGGCCGCTGGCGACGAGGAAGTAGAGGGCGCCGAGTCCGACGCCGGTGACGAGGGTGAGGACGAGGGTGCTCATGCGTGGGCCTCCGCGTGCACGCCGAGGAGGCGCTTGGTCAGCTCGTCGTCGTCGAGGATCTCTGCGGCCGAGCCGGTGTGCACCACGCGTCCGGCGCCGATCACGACGGCGGAGTCGGCGAGGCGGCGTACGACCTCGAGGTTCTGCTCGACGAGCAGGATCGGCACGACCTTCGCCGCCTCCTGGAGCGCCTCGGCGACCTCGGCGACGATCCGGGGGGCCAGGCCTTTGGTGGGCTCGTCCACCAAGAGGAGTTCGTTGTCGTTGATGAGGGCGCGCGCGACCGAGACCATCTGCTGCTGACCGCCCGAGAGCGTGCCGGCCGGCTGGTCGCGTCGTTCGACCAGGTCGGGGAAGAGCGCGTCGACGAACTCCCGGCGCGGGTTCTTCTGTCGCTCCGCGAGCGCGAGGTTCTCGGCCACGGAGAGTTTCGCGAACACCTCGCGGTCCTCGGGAACGTAGCCCACGCCGCGCTGGACGATGCGGTGGGTGGGCATCCCGTCGATGCGGGTGCCTCCCAGCGTGACGGTGCCGCGTCGCTGGATCAGGCCGAGGATGCCGCGCAACGTGGAGGTCTTCCCGGCGCCGTTGCGGCCGAGGACGGCCGTGATCCCGGTTGCGGGGACCTCGAAGGAGACGTCTTCGACGACCTGTTGACCGGCTATGGAGCACCGCAGGTGCTCGACGGTGAGGATCGGCGCCGCGCTCATGCGGCACTCCCCAAGTAGGCCTGCTGCACGACGGGGTCCTCCATGACCTTCTGCGGTGTGTCGTAGGCGATGATGCTGCCGAAGTACATGACGGCGACCTTCTCGACCAGGCCGAGCAGCACCTCGAGGTGGTGCTCGACCATGAGCACGGTGCAGGCTTTGTCGGCCTGCATCGTGCGGATGTTGTCCACGAGTCCGGCGACGTCACCCGAGGCGACACCGGCCATCGGCTCGTCCAGGAGCACGATGTCGGCCTTGGTGGCGAGGATCACCGCGATTTCGAGCTTGCGCTTGTCGCCGTGGGAGATGTCCCCGGCCAGGGCGCGCGCTTTGTGGTCCAGGCCGACGGTGCGCAGCTTCTCGTGGGCGATCTCGACCGCCTGGTCGGCGCGCCGCGGGAAGTGCAGGAGCGACCCTGAGCCGCCTCGGGCGGCCTGGGCTGCCAACCGGACGTTCTCCAGCACGCTCAGCTGCGGGAACAGGCTCGAGGTCTGGAAGGTGCGCCCCAGTCCCGCCCGGGCCCGCGCCGGCACGGACATCGAGGTGATGTCCTCCCCGTGCATGAGCACGCGGCCGGCGGTGGGCTTGACGAGTCCGGAGATCACGTTGAACAGCGTGGTCTTGCCGGCGCCGTTGGGGCCGATGACCCCGACGAACGACCCGGCGGCGACGTCGAGCTGGACGTCTTTGAGGATCGTCGCTCCCCCGATCTGCAGACCGAGGCTCTCGACGCGGATGGCGGACTCCACGGGCGGGACTGGTGCGTTCATCTCTGGTGCTGCCCCGCCTTACTGTGCTTCGGCGGGGGCGACGGCGTCGGCGTCGACCGTGTCGATGAGCTCGGGCACGAACGTGTCGCCGTCGGCGACCAGGCGCACCTGGTACATCTCCTGGATGAGGGCGTGATCACCCTCGCGCACGGTCATGGTGCCCTTGGGGCCCTCGAAGGTGAAGCCTTCGAGGGCGTCGATCATGCCGTCGACCTCGCCGCCGCCTTCGGCGATCGCCTGGACGATCATCACGGCCGCGTTGAAGCCGTCGGGGCTGAACAGGTCCGGTGTCCCTCCCTCTGCTTCGATGTACTCGACCATCGCCGCGTTCACGTCGTTGTCGGGTCCGCCGGGGAAGTAGTGGTTGAGGAAGTTGATCTGCTCGGAAGCTTCCCCGTAGGCGCCGAAGGTCGCGGCGTCGCCGAGGCCGGTCACGACCGGGATCTCCTCCAGCACGCCCTGCTGGCTCATCGCCTGCCACATGGCGCCGCTGGTGGCACCGGCCCACGCGACGAACACGAGGTCGGGGTCGCCGGCGAGCACCTGCTGGGCGAACGGGGTGAACTCGGTGATGTCCTCGGCCACGAGGACCGAGTCGACCTCGGCGCCCTGGGCTCCGAGGATCGCCGAGACGGCCGCTTCGTTGCCCTGCCCGAAGGCGGTGTCCTGGGCGAAGACGGTGACTTTCATGCCTTCGAGGTCGTCGAGGAAGGTACCGGCGGTCGCGACGTCCTGCGCACTCTGCCGGCCCGAGCGGAACGTGTAGTCGTTGATGCCGGTCACGGCATCCGCCGCGGCGGGACCGGAGATGTAGAGGACCTGGTTCTGCTCGGCCTGTTCGGCGACGGCGAGGGCGACACCGGACGAAACGGTGCCGGCGAGGATGTTCACCCCCGATCCGATGAGTTCTTTGACGGCGGTGACGGCCTTGTCGGGGTCGCCCCCGTCGTCGCGGTACTCGACGTTGATGGCTGTGCCGTCGACTTCCATCGTGCCGTCGGTGGCCCAGTCGAGACCGGCCTTGAAGCCGTCGAGGTACTGTTCGCCATAGCCGGCGAGAGCGCCGGTCTCGCTCGTGACGATGCCGACGGTGACCTCACTCGTCGCGCCGTCGTCGCCCGAGGAGTCTGAACCGTCGGTACCGGTCTGCGGCGCACAGGCCGCCAGGACGAGGGCGCCCGCGGCGACCGCGGACCCCAGGAGGAACTTCTTCGTACTCCGCATGTGCGTGCCTTTCGCCATTGAGAAGGGTGCATGACCTGAAACCCCGTTCAGGTCATGCAGATACCTAAACATGAGACCTTGTTCAGGTCAATACCCGCACATCCACACCCCCAGCCACCCCGACCCGGACCCCGAGAAACCCCGATCGCCGCGAAACACCGCGCAATGCGAGGCGTTTCGCGCGAAAACGGGTTTGTCGAAGCCTCGCCGGATGCGACCACGGGCGTGGCGGGATGGGTCGGGGTGGGGCGGGCGCGGGAGACGCGAAAACCCCGGGATGCGTGCGCATCTCCGGGGCTTTCGGGTGGTGGTGCGCCCCCAGGGACTTGAACCCTGAACCCACTGATTAAGAGTCAGTTGCTCTGCCGATTGAGCTAGAGGCGCGGAATCGGTCCGCCGTTCTTACCGGGCGAACCGAGGGTCAACGTTACCATCACGATCGCCACATCTGAAATCGAGACGCGCGTGCGCCACCTATCCTTGGAGTCGTGTCTTCCCCCGACCTCTCGACGCCATCCGAGCCGATACGCGCCGATCACGCCGACCTCGACCTCGCGTTGCGCATCGCGGATGCCGCAGACGCGGTCACGATGGCCCGGTTCGACGCCGCCGACCTCGACGTCCGGCTCAAGCCCGACCGTTCGCACGTGACCGAAGCCGACCTCGCCACCGAGCGGGCGATCCGCGAGATCCTCGCTGCGGAGCGTCCCGACGACGGTGTGTTCGGGGAGGAGTTCGGTGTGACCGGCAACGGCTCACGACAGTGGATCATCGACCCGATCGACGGCACCGCGAACTACCTCAAGGGCATCCCGATGTGGGCCACCCTCATCGCCCTCGCCGTCGACGGCGTGCCGCAGGTCGGCGTGGTCGCCCAGCCCGCCCTCGGCCGCCGCTGGTGGGGTGCGACCGGACACGGCGCGTGGACGAACACCCCGGCGGGCGACCGTCGCATCCGGGTGTCGGATGTGGACGACGTCGCCGACGCGAGTGTGAGCTTCCAGTCCATGGGCCAGTGGCGCGGGTACGGGCGCCTCGACGCCCTCGAACGCGTCACGAGCGCGGTGTGGCGCGACCGCGGTTACGGCGATGCGTGGCCGTACATGCTGCTCGCAGAGGGTCGATTGGAGTTCGTCGCCGAGTTCGACGTGAAGCGCTATGACATCGCGGCGCTCATCCCGATCATCCGGGAAGCCGGCGGCACGTTCACCGACATCGACGGGGGCGAGGACCTCGACGCCCTGTCGTCCCTGGCCACCAACGGCCACCTGCACCGCCCGTTCCTCGATCTCATCCACGACCGCCTCCCGGAGACCTCTTGATGCCTCTGTCCCCTGTCCGCGCCGGCCTGCTCACCGCATTGACCGTCGCGGCGCTGACCCTCGTGGCCTGCAGCGCCACCCCCGAGCCGGTCGTCACGGAGGACGCGCTGCCCTCGCCGAACGCGACGACCCCTGAGCCCACGGCGACCCCGGACCCGACGAAAGACCCCGAGCCGGTCTCGATCGGCGTGCCGACCTGCGAAGGGATCATCCCGCAGTCGCTGATCGCCGAGTACGAGGCAGCCGGGTGGTCCGTAGAAGAGAGCACCTTCCGGGTCGGCGGCCTCGAGATCACCGAGGGGGTGCAGTGCCTCTGGGGTGACTTCACGGTCGCCAGCGACCACGTGCAGCTGTTCGGATGGGCGCCGATCACGAGCGAAGAGTCCGGCGCAGCCCAGGCCGAGCTCGTGTCGGCCGGCTGGCGCAGCGAGACCGATGACCGCGGCGTGATCGTCACCGAGAGCACCGATACGACGGTCGCGACCGATGACGAGGGCTACGGCCTGACCTACCTGTTCGGCGACGGCTGGGTGAAGTACGCCGACACGAAGCAGAGCCTCGTGCTCGTGGAGTGGCCGCGCAGCTGATCCGCCCGCGTCGGCCGGCCGCGTGTCATCGGTCGGCGACCTGCATGGGCGGGGTGCGCACGACGGTGTCGTCGGCGCGCTGGGCGAAGAAGGCGTATTCGAACGCGGCGGCTGCGTCGAAGGCGACCGCCATCCGCTCCCGCGTCTCGCCGTCGGCGGCGCCGGCGGCGTCGTCGACGTACCCGATGGCGGTGCGTGTCGCGGCGGCGAACTCCGGGGCACTGTAGGTCTGCAGCCACTCGCGGTACGGATGCCCCGTCGTCGCGCGAGGCGCCAACCGCCGCCCGATGTCGATGTAGATCCAGAAGCACGGCAACAGTGCCGCCACGAGGGTCTCGTACCGGTCGGCCGACGCGGCGAGGTGTTCGAGATAGGCGCGACACGCCGCGGACGGGTCGATATCGGGTTCACCTCCGAGCCACGTGGTGTGGAGGTCGAGCTCGGCCACGAGGGAGCCGTGTACGGCATCCGCCCAGAACGCCTGCGCGTCGCGCGTCGGGGCGAGGGTGCTGGCCCGTGCGAGCATGCGGGCGTAGTCGCGCAAGTAGCGCGCGTCCTGACGCAGATAGTGCGCGAAGTCCTCGGCGGGAAGGTCGCCATCGGCGAGTTGCCGGACGAACCAGACGTCGTCGATCGCCTCACGCACGGCACGCGTGCGCGCCCAGGCGGCGGCGGTGAACACGCCGCCGCCCCACGAGCCCGGGTCACCGACCGAGCCTGCCGGCTCGTCCGCGGCGACGTGCGGCGCACGGTCGCGGAGCGCCACGAAGTGGTCGACGGGACCGTGCCCCTCCCCGACCTCCAGCGCGGCACCCGCCTCGATGGCCGCGTGGAGCCAGTGCTTGGTCTGGCGCAGAGCCTCCGCCCAATCGCCGGTCGCGGCGTATCGGGTGGCCAGGGCGCTGGACAGGGAGCATCCGGTGCCGTGGGTGGATGTCGTGACGATCCGCTCCCCCGCGATCTCGGTCAAGACGCCGTCGGCGGTGACGACCGCGTCGGGGGCTTCGGCGCCCGTGAGGTGTCCGCCCTTGACGATCACCACGACGCCGTCGCGTGCGGCGACTCGCTGCGCCTGCGCGAGCGCGTCGGTCCACCCCTCGGCACGCGGCTCCCCCGCGATGACGGCGAGTTCGGGGATGTTCGGGGTCACCGCGTCGGCCAGGGGCAGCATCCGGCGCAAGGCGTCTTCGGCGTCGGCGTCCAGCAACCGGTCGCCGCTGGTGGCGATCATGACGGGGTCGAGCACGACCACCGGCACGGGATGTGCGCGCAGCCATACGGCGACTTCGTCGATGACCGCCGTGGTGCCGAGCATGCCGATCTTGACCGCGTCGATCGTGATGTCTGCGGCGATCGTGTCGAGCTGTCCGCGAAGGAACGCCACCGGCGGCACGTGCACGTCGGTCACGCCCCGTGTGTTCTGGGCGGTGAGGGCGGTGACCACGGCCATGCCGTAGCCACCGTTGGCGCCGATGGACTTGAGGTCGGCGTGGATGCCCGCCCCGCCGCTCGGGTCACTGCCGGCGATGCTGAGAACGCGGGGCACGACCCTCCGTCCGGCGGTCACGACCGTCCCCAGGCGGTCGCGAACCCGCGCGTCGCGGCCTCCGGGTCGGGCGCGGCGCAGATCGCCGAGACCACCGCCGCGCCGGCGGCACCGGCGTCACGGAGCGCCGGGATGTCCGGCAGGTCGATGCCGCCGATCGCGACGCAGGGCGCCGGCGCGGTGGCGGCGAGCGCGGCGAAGCCGTCGACGCCGAGCGGTGCGGGGTGGTCGGGCTTGGTCGCCGTGGCGCGGATGACCCCCACCCCCAGGTAGTCGACCGTCCCCGGCGGGTGGGCGGCGACGGCGTCGAGGTGCGCGGGCGTGTTCGCGGTCAGCCCGACGAGCGCGCGGGTTCCGTCGGGGTTGTGGGTGCCGACGAGGTCGCGCACGGCCGCGACGGGGAGGTCGGACTGGCCGACGTGTACGCCGTGGACGGCCGCGCCGGCGGCCCGGGCCGCCAGGAAGACGTCGACGCGATCGTCGACGACCAGTGCGGAACGCCCGGCGGTGATCTGTGCGGCACGGAGGACGAGGTCGAACACGTCGCGTGTGGGGGCGTTCTTCTCGCGGATCTGCACGACTCCGACCCCTCCGGCGACGGCGCCCGCGATCACGGCGAGCACACCGCGGTCGCCGCTGAGCGCGGAGTCGGTGACGAGGTAGGTGCGCAGGTCGACTGTGGTGGTGACGCCGTTCACGACAGTCTCGCGCGCTGCTCGAGCTGCTCGGGCGTGAGGGTGTGCAACGCATCCAGCAGGGCCACCGCGAACGACCCGGGCCCGGTGCTGACCGCCGCGGCGTCTTCGGCGGCGACCGTGTGGGCCAGGGTCGCCGCCACGGCGGCGGCGAGCGCGTCGTCGGTCGTCGAGGCGAATGCGGCCATGAGGGCACCGAGTGCGCATCCGCCGCCGGTGACGGCGGTCAGCCACACGTGCCCGTTGGCGACGCGGACGGTGCGGGCGCCGTCGGTGATGAGGTCGATCGGCCCGCTCACGGCGACGACGGCACCGGTGCGGGTTGCGAGCTCGCGGGCGACGTCGGCGGCGTCCTCCGCGGAGTCCGTCGAGTCGACGCCCTTGCCCCCGGACCCCGCGCCGGCGAGAGCGAGGATCTCGCTGGCGTTTCCGCGGATGATCGTCGGCGCGGCGTCGCGCAGACGGGCGGCCAGCTCGGTGCGCACCGGGAGCACGCCGACCGCGACGGGGTCCAGCACCCACGGTGTCTCGGTCCGCGTGGCGGCCTCGACCGCTTCGAGTGCGGCCTGTCGCTGCTCGGCGGTGGGGGTCCCGAGGTTCACGAGCACGCCACCGGCGACGCCGGCGAGCACTCCGGCTTCGTCCGGGATGTCGCACATCGCCGGCGAAGCGCCGGTGGCCAGGAGCACGTTGGCGGTGAACCCGGTGACCACCGCGTTGGTGATGCACTGCACCAGGGGTTCGGATGCGCGGACCCGCTGAAGCAGGTCGGCACTCGTGCGGGCGAACGCCGAGACGTCGCCGTCGAGGGTGGATACGGACGCAGACGTGCGAACAGTCATTCGCGACATCCCTTCGCTAGTACGAACTAGATCAGGTTCGACGGGTGTGTTCTCAGCGCGTGCGCGCACCCCGTGTCACTCGGTTCCACCCTACCGGCGCGCCCCCGGGGCGCGCTCGGAGGTGGCGAGGGAGGACGTCGACCGACGTCATAGGCGCGGCTCCCCCGCATTCGAGCTCAGGCCGATTCCCGCAGTCCCGACCACCCATGCTGACCGGGACCTACCACTATCGGCCCGGAGCCGCCCGGTAACCACACATCCGCCTCGGTACCGTGTGGCACCTCGACGTGGAACTCTACCGTGGCATCTTCGCGTACCCACCGGACCGCGATGTCCCCGTATGGCGAAGTGTGGCGGGCCGAACCGTGATCGAGCGCGAAGCACGCGAGCGGGCGTACCTCGAATCGTCGATACCCCGGAGCAGTCGGAGCGATCCCCCCGATTCTGCGATGCATCCAATCGGCCACGGCGCCGTTCGCGTAGTGGTTGAAGGAGGTCATCTCGCCCGGATTCACGGACCCGTCCGGCAGCATCGAGTCCCAGCGTTCCCACATCGTGGTCGCCCCCATCTCGACCGCGTAGAGCCAGGAGGGAAGTCGAGTCTGGGTGAGCATGCGAAGCGCGACGTCAGGTCTGCCTGCGATCACGAGTGCGTCAAGGATCACGGCGGTGCCGAGGAGACCAGTGGCGACGGTGCAATCAGCATCGAGCACGAGCCGGACGAGGCGTTCGCCGGCACGCGCACGTCGACCTTCGTCGCTGATGAGGTTCCCGCACAGGGCCAACGCGTAAACGGTTTGGCAGTCGCTACGCACCACACCGTCTTCGGCGACGAAGTGGCGTTCGAAGGACGCTCGTATCTCGCCGGCCATCGTCGAGTAGTGGCGAGCATCGGAGTTCAGCCCGAGGCGGGAAGCGGCTTCGGCCAGGAGCTGCGCGGATCGGGAGAAGTATGCCGTCGAAACGACGGTCGGATCGGCCTGTGCTCGCGCGGGATCGTCAGGGGGCGCGAGCGGGTCGAGCCAATCCCCGAAGGGTCCCCCTGTGGTCCAGATGTGGTCCTCGCCCGCGAGTGCGCGGACCTTGTCGACCCACGCACGCATGGACGGATACTGACGTCGGAGAAGACCGAGATCGCCGAAGGACAGGTACAACGACATCGGCACGACCACCGCCGCATCTCCCCACCCGGCGGCGGTCGCCCTCATCTCGCGCAGAACGTCGGGGACGATGAACGGCACCGAGCCGTCCGCCCATTGCTCAGCGGCCACATCTTCGAGCCAGTCGGCCAGGAAGCCCGAGGAGTCGAACAAGTAGTTGGCCGTCGGTGCGAAGAGTTGGATGTCGCCGGTCCACCCCAGCCGCTCGTCGCGCTGGGGGCAGTCGGTGGGCACCTCCAAGAAGTTCCCCCTCGCGCTCCATACGACGTTTTCATGGAGGCGGTTGAGTCGGGGATCGGATGTCGTCATCCACCCGATGCGTCGCAGGTCGGTGCCGAGTACGACCGCGACCACCGACACGACATCTGATTCGTCGACACCCGCGATGTCGATGTACCGGAAGCCGTTGTAGGTGAACGAAGGGCGGAGCATCTCCTCCCCGTCGCCGGCGCAGATGTAGGTGCACGTCGCTTCGGCGGATCGCAACGGCCTTCGAGCTAGCTCGCCCCCTTCCAACACCTCCGCGTGCCGAACGACGATTCTGTCGCCGCGCTGTCGATCACGGACGACAAGCTCCACCCAGCCCACGAGGTTCTGACCGAAGTCGGCTTGAAGCCGCCCCGAGGGCGATCTCATCAGCGACACCGCGGGCTTGCGCTCCGTTGCGCGCACAGATGGCCCCCGTCGCGCGACGAGTCTCGAGCGATCCTCGTCCAGGACGTCGACAAGCTCCGACCGAGCGGCGTCGATGGACAGGGGCAGACGCATGTCCCGGCACTCACCGTCGTAGAAGTCATCGGAGAGAATGCCTGTCGGCAACGCCGACCAGGATCCGTCCGACAAGACCATGCGGCGCGAACCATCCGGGAACTCGAGCTCAAGCTGCGCGATGAGCGCGAGTCGATCACCGTAGTTCAGACGATTGCCCTTCCACACCAATTGACCACGGAACCATCCGTTGCCGAGGATCGCGCCGAGAGAGTTGACGCCTTCTCCCAGATGCGACGTGACGTCGTATGACTGATATCGAAGTCTCTTCTCGTATGCCGTCCAGCCGGGCGCGAAGATGTCCTTTCCGACACGGACGCCGTTGACGTAAGGCTCGTAGATGCCGTGTGCGCTGATGTACAGCCGCGCGGCGGCCGGGGCTTCCTGCAGCTCGAATGTCGTGAAGATGTGTGGCGCGCCGTCCGTGAACCCGCCCAACGTCCGCGGAGTGACGAATTGCGCAGACCAGTCCGATGATTCGAGGAGGCCCACGGCAACCTCGCAGGCATCGCTCCACGCAGTCCACCGCCCATCCCGGGCCTGGCAACGCACCCGCACGACGCCATTCTGCCTCGACGCCATCGTCTCGAACGGCCACGCGACGAGCACGCTGTCCCGCGACTCCACGCGTTGTGTCGAGGACTGACCCCCCGACGCGAACTCGACCTCGTAGCAATGCTGTTGGAAATCGGGGGCTCCCCCGATTAGACGCCACGAGAGCCGCGGGGCGCCCACGCCGAGGATCTCCCCCGGCTCGACATGCTCGAGCTGCACGTTCCGGACGAGGGGCGTGACGGCGTGTCGATGGGAACCGTCGGGGGGTGACGCCGCTGGATGGGGGGTGTTCGAGGAGAGGGTCATCGTTCGCTTTCGATCGGGTACGTCGTCGCCGGCCTCATACCGTCCGCCAATCTATCGCCGCCGCGACGGCGCCCAGCTTGCCTTCAGCGACGGTGCGCGCGAGTTCGAGGACGGCATCCACACTCATCGCCAAGTGAGAAACGAACGCGGTGAGGTCAAGCGCCCCGCTGCGCATGCCGTCGAGAGTTGCCACGATGCGGTTGGGAGTCCATCCTGCGACGAAGTCAGCTCTCATCTCCCGCTGTTGAAGTGCCGCCATATCACCCCAGTGGCGCACGCCGTTCGGCGAGTGTCCGCTGTACACGATCTGTCCCCGCCCAGGCTCAAGCGCATCGATGTAGCCAGCGAATGCGTCGTCATTCTGCACCGTGTCGATCACAGCCACAGGACCCCAATCGGCAAGCGGATCGGCGCCCGTCGCGCGTGCGTTGCGGGTCGAGATGCCCGTCCCCTCGAACGGCGCAAGCCGCTCGTCGTGCCGACCCTGCAGCAGAACCCGGAACCCGCGCGCGTGGGCGGCGAGCGCCGCCGACGCACCGATGATGCCGTCACCGATGACGCAGACGCTCTCTCCAGGGCTTCCGGCAAGACGCGACGCGGCGTTGTAGCCCACTTGCGCAGAGATGACGAAAGCCGAGCTCACCTCAGGGACTCCTGTCGCATCGAAGACATTCTGCGCGGTGCTGATCACCGCCGACGCGTGGCACCCCCACCCGGTTTCGACGCCCGTGACTCCCGTCGCCGAGACGGCGACCACCGACTGGCCCACATCGAACCCGGTCACATCCGCGCCGACTGCCTCGACGGTCCCGGCGACTTGGTAGCCCGGAATGAGCGGGTACGTGAAATCGCCCCATTCGAACTGCCCCGTCATGACCCATCGGTCGGTCCCGGTACTGAAGCCGGACAGGGACGATCGTATGAGGACTTCGTCCGGGCGAAGCGCGCGAAGTGTCACCTCACCGATGCGCGGAGGCTTCGGGGGGTCGGCGATCAGGGCCCGTGCTGAGGTGTTCATGAGTCTCCTACGCTGAGTCAGCTGTTCCGCGCGAGGTCGCCACACGCGGAAGTCGTATCGAAGGTTGAGGGGCGCGAAGACCATTCGGGCAAGGTCTGTGTCGCGTCACCACCGGGGTCGTTCGCGCGCAGACAGTGGGGCTCCCCTTGCGGGTGCGAAGTATCGAAGTCGAACGTGTGTGTGCCCGCTCCCACGTGCCTCTCAAGTCCCGGAAGCCGGATGACCGCCGTGCTCCCCGGTGGGATGGTGAGCGTCGCGGAGCCTCGACCATCGACGACCTCCCACTCGACCGCGATCCGCCCGCGCGGTGATTCATGCCAGGCGTGAACGGGCGACAGCTCCTCGCGGACAAGCGGTTCCACCCGCAACGATCGGTAGGCACACGAGCCAGGTTCTTGGTCGATACCGCCGATCACCCGGTAGATCCACTCTCCGACCGATCCCAGCGAGTAGTGATTGAACGAGTTCATGCGAACGTCCTGAAACCCGGCATGCTCGGTATAGGCATCCCACCGTTCCCAGATCGTCGTCGCACCACGGTCGATCGAGTACCCCCACGACGGGTAGTCGCGTTGAAGCACCAGCGCGAGGGCGAGATCCGAGCGCCCGATACGTGTGAGCACCGGACCGATGAGGTTCACGCCGAGGAACCCGGATGTGAGGCGACCTCCACGCCCCTCGATCTTTCGGACGAGCCTGTCTCCAAGAGCCCGGCGATTTTCCGGCGGCGCGAGATCCCAGGCGAGGGTGAAGAGGTAGCCGCTCTGGGTATCTCCCTTCACGGTGCCCCCCGCGATGAACTCCTCGGCATACAGAGACCGCCGATGCGCGGCCCGCGCGGAGAAGAGCGCCGCATCGTCTGCGAATCCGAGCTCTGACGCCGCGCGTACCACCAGGTCGAGGGATCGGATCTGGTAGGCGGCGGCGACGAGGCCATGGGGCGTGTGTTCGTCGACCGAGAGCCAATCGCCGAAATTGTTGCCGAGCATCCGCGTCCACAGGCTGTCGGGATTGTTCCGCTCCACCCACTGAACCCACGCGCGCATATGCGGGTAGTGCTCGGCGAGGAGTGAAAGATCGCCGTACTCCTCGTAGAGGACCCACGGCACGACCACCGCGGCGTCACCCCAACCGGGCGCGCCGACGTCGAAGTTGGACGATCCCGGGGGGACCGGCGCGACATCCGGAACGCAACCATCCGGGGTTTGGCTTGCGAACAGATCGGAAAGCCAGCTCGTGAGAAAGGCCCGGGTGTCGACATTGAAACTCGCCGTGCGAGCGAAGATCTGCGTATCCGCCGTCCATCCGAGGCGCTCGTCTCGCTGCGGACAATCCGTGGGGATCCCCACGTAGTTCCCCCGCAGGCTCCAGAAGATGTTCGACTGGAGTTGCTCCAGGAGAGGATTTCCGCTGGAGAATCCGCCGACGCGCGGAAGGTCCGACGCCAACACCTGAGCGTGGACATCGGTCAGGTGCGCGGGGGTGCGAAGCCCATCGACTTCGAGGTACCGGAACCCGTGCAGGGTGAACAGAGGCTCGAACAGCTGGACCGGATCCCCCGTGGCGACCACAACGTCCCGAGCCTCCGCCGAGCGGAGATTCTCCGTGTAGACCCTCTCCCCCGACAACGCTTCGCCATGTCGGAGCTCGATGATGTCTCCCGCTGAAGCACCTCGTATGCGCAAGCGCACGCGGCCGGTGAGATTCTGCCCGAAGTCGAACACCGTTGCGGTGCCGGCGCGATGTTGTGCGCAAGCGGGAAGCTCCTCGACCACCCGGATCGAATCAGACTGCTGTCCCTTCAGCACGCTCGTGGGCGCGTCCCGAACCTCCACCCGAGTCCAGCTCGAATCGTCGAACTCAGGGCGATGCCACCCCGGGGTCGCGATTCGAGGATCGTGGTATTCGCCCATCAGGAGATCGGACATGACGATCTCCCCCGCCCCCGCACGCCACCGATGATCCGTCTCGATTGAGACGTGCGAACCATCCGCGAACTCGACGTGAAGCTCTGCAATCAGCTCGGGCGCAGCTCCGTAGAGCTTCGCCTGACGTCGCGTGTCGTACCCGACACGGCCGCTCCACCATCCATCCGCTACGGTCGCACCGAGCACGTTGTCGCCCGGTTCCAATAACGCGGTGACGTCGTGCACCTGGTAGTCGATCCGCGTTTCGTAGCGGGTCCAGCCCGGAGCCAGCTCGTCATCGCCGACACGCACACCGTTGATCCATGCCCGGTAAATACCATGCGCCGAGATGTGCAGCCGCGCTCGGACGGGCGTACGAGACCCGAGCGCGAATTGACGCCGGAACTGGGTAGGTGGCAGGGAATACATGGTCGCCCACGATCGGGGAAGATCGCCGGTGTCGGCGGGATCGAGCGGCTCACCTGCGTCGTCCGCTCGCCTCACGTCGTTCCGGGCGATCCATTTGGCTGACCAGGGCCTGTCGCGCATACCCGTTTCGAACCGTGCGAGCGTGCGCCGCTCCGGCCCACCGATCGGTGCGATCCACCACTGATAGCTCGTACAAGGGCGCAAGGCCCCTTCTGGGATGCGCACCGAGAGAACGTCGGAGGAGACCTCGGTGGACCAGACCGCATCGACCACCGTGCCGTGGGCGTCGAGTTGCTCGAGTTGCACTCTGGCTCGATTCCCCGCGGCGTGCAGCGCTTCGCTCCCACACTTCCACGACAACAGCGGACGCGAATCATCCACTTCGCGCGGCTCGGTTCGGGCACACGTGCGCAGGTCGACGAACGGTGGCGGAGTCATCCCTTCACCCCGCCGCCGAAGCTCATGGAGGCGATGAACGACCTCTGTGCGATGACGAACGCGACGAACACCGGTATCGATGTCAGAACCATCGCCGCGAAGACCGGCGCGTATCCATAGAGGAACTGCTTTGCGGCGAGGTCGGCGATGCCGACGGGCAGGGTGAACAGGCTCTGGCTACGGACGGCGACGAGGGTATAGATGTACTCATTCCAGGCAGACATGAAAGCGAGGACCGCCACGGTGGCCGCCGCGGGCCGGATGAGCGGCAACATGACCAGCCGGAAGGTCTGCCACGGGCTTGCTCGATCGATCTCTGCGGCTTCGATGAACGAGGACGGCAGGGCATCGAAGTGCGTCTTCATGAGAAACACCCCGAGCGGAAGCACGCCCGCCGAGAACGGACCGATGAGACCGATGTAGGAGTTGAGGATCCCGAGGTCCCGAGAGATCAGGAAGACCGGCAGCAACAGGACCGGAGCCGGGATCACAAGAACTCCGATGAACGCGAAGAACACGGCCTTGCTCCCCGGGAATGTCAACACCGAGAAGGCGTACCCGGCTCCTGCGCAGACCACGACGGACACGATCACCACAGCCATCGTCACGAGCAGGCTGTTGAGGAAGTACTGCGGGAGCGGGGTGGTCGCGAACGCACTGGCGTATCCATCGAGAGTGGGCCGCACCGGCACCCCGAACGGGTCGCCGAGGATCTCCGAGTCGGTGCGGAAGGATTGGAGGAAGAGCCAGATCAGCGGGTACACGGACATCAGTGCGTAAGCCCAGGCGAGAACCGTTGCGATCCGCGGTGCGCCGCGCTGGTTGCGCACTCGAGCGGGCGGCCGGTGTCGACGGCCCGGTACCGGCCGAACCGGCTCTTGTGTGGGAACGGGCGAAACCACAGCAGTCATCAGACACTCTCCACTTCCGCTGCCTGGCGGCGTTCCGCGCGCTCGGTGCGCCGACGCTGGAGTCGACTCCACACCTGCGGCAGCACGGCAAGGACGACCAGGAGCAGGCCGACGATCACACCGAGCGCGTTCGCGTACCCGTACTCGTTGTTGATGAATCCCTGCTTGAACACATACAACGTCGCGATCGTTGTGGAGTTGATGGGTCCGCCCTGCGTCAGCAGGTAGACCAGGTCGAACGATCGGAAGAGCATGATGGCGAGGACGAAGACGACCATGACGATCGTGGGCCAGACCATCGGCAGCACGACCTTGAACATCCGCGTGAGGTGACCTGCACCGTCGATCTCTGCGGCCTCGAGGACCTCACCCGGCAGCGACACCATTCCGCCGAAGATCAGGAGCATCGCGAACGGGACCGTCACCCAGATCTGGACGACGGACACCGTTGCGAGCGCGGTGGTCTCGCTTGTGAGCCAAGGACCGGCCAAGGAGTCAAGGCCGATTCCGCGGAGCACGGTGTTGGCGAGACCGCTGTTCGGCTCCAGGATGAAGCGCCACATGAGCGCGGTGACGACGACGGGCAGGATGTACGGCACCATCAGCACGATCTGTAGTGGCCGCCATCCACGAACGCCGATCATGAGCAAGTACGACAACGCGAACCCCACGAGGACCGACACGGCGACGACGACGCCCGCGAAGATGATGTTGCGGACGATCGCGGCCAGGAGTTCGGGGTCCTGGAGTCCTCGCGTGTAGTTGTCCAGCCCGACGAAACTCTGATCGCCGAAGCCGGACGCGCGGGTCACGCTGTACTGGCCGGCCACGACGATGGGCCAGAGGAGGAACATCACGAGCAGGATGACGGCAGGTGTCGCCATCGCCACGCCCAGCCATCGTGATGCTCGTCGTCGGCGGCTAGCCGCGTACCTGTTGGACACAATGCACCTTCACGAGTCGAGCGGTTTCAGTTCTCGAATACGCCGACGCTGTCGGCAGCGGCCTGCTCAGCACTGATCTGGCCGAGGATCAGCTGGGGGATGATCTCCCCGAGGAGCTTGGTCCGGCCTGCCGTGGTCTGCGGCGGCAGGTACGCCCCGGGGTCGGCGAAGCCCTGCTCGGCGGCATCGACGTACGCCGCCATCAGCGGGCTGGACGCTTCGAGTTCGATCTCGATGCTCGGCATGGTGTAGACGGAGTTCGCGAGCTCTGTCTGGACCGCTTCGGACGTGAGGTACTTGGAGAACGCGATTGCAGCAGCGGAGTTCTCGGAGTCGGGGCTCACCGCGATGACGTTTCCGCTCCCGCCGCCGAGCGCACGGGCGGGCAGGTCTCCGCCGATGGCGGGTAGCGGATACGTGGCGATGGGGAACTCCGCACCGTCTGCGACCGTACCGAGGAAGTTCTCGGGGACGCTGACGAACTGTGCCGTCTTCTCCTGCAGGAACAGCGAGGTTTCTTCCGCGATGTCCGTCGCGATCTGACTGTCGTCCCAGCATCCCGCGTCCGCCATGTCGGCGACCGCCTGGAAGCCGGCGATGTACTCCGGCTGTTCCACCGTGAAGTCGTCGGCACTCAGATCACGCATGGTCTGGTCCCACGCGAGACGCGGCCACAGCTCGATCCACGTCTGCCCGGTCAGGGACATCGGGATGTACCCCGCGTCCCGCAGTACCGTGCAGTTGCTCAGCAGTTCCTCGAACGTCTCCGGAGGGGCGACTCCGACTTCGTCGAAGATGTCCTCGTTGTAGATCGACGCGAAGGTGATCGCGTTGAACGGAACCCCGAGCTGCTGACCGTCCGGTTTCTCCGTCGCCGCGGCATCCGCTTGAGCGAGCAATGCGGGGTTGAAGGTCTCCCGCCATGTCGTGTCGGCGATGTCGTAGGACGCGGTGTCCAGCGCCGGCCCGAGGTCGTAGAGTCGGCCACCGTTTCCGAGAGCGGTCGTGATCTCCTCCTGGATGGAGAAGACATCGGGAAGGTCGTTCGCGGCCGCGTCGGCCTGGAGTTTCGTGCGGTATGAATCGACCGCGGTGAACTCGAGTTCGACATTCACCAGGGGGTACTTCTCGTTGAACCCCGCGATCAGATCGTCGTCGACGTATGCCCACCACGTCGCGAAGCGGATGTCACCGCTGACCTCGGACGGATCGATGTCCGCGTTCGTGTCCGTGCTTCCGGAAGACCCCGCTGCCCCGCACCCGGATAGTGCGAGCACGGCGACCGTGGTCACGCCCAGGGAGGCGGCGAACTTGGCTTGAGACTGAAACATCATTGTTCCTTACTGAGCGCATCTTTGAACGCTCGAGGTGGTGAAGGGTGGTGACCTGTAACGTTACAGGCCCTGGAAGAAAAAGCTACCTTGGAACGATTCACGGCGCAACCGTTCGTCCCGTGTATCGCACGGGTCATCTCCTGTCAGCCCCGGCAAACTGCGCTGTCTCGCCGAGGCCCTCGGGCCCCATCGCGCTGTACCCGCCGTCGACGAACAGTTCGGTCCCGGTGATGAAGCTGGCCGCATCGCTGCTGAGGAAGAGCACCGCAGCAGCCACCTCCTCCGGTTCGCCGAGCCGCTGCAGGAGGTGGTAGCGACCCCAGACGGGCTCCCACCGCTCCCGGTCACCCCCGGCTGCCTTCTGAACCTCCTTCGTCCAGATCCACCCTGGGCTCACGCTGTTGACGCGGATCCCCCGGGGGGCGAGGTCCATCGCCTGCCCGCGACTCAACGCCAGGATGGCCGACTTCGCCGCGTTGTACGTCCACCGACGCGGCTGTGCGACATGCGCGGAAATGCTCGAGACGTTGACCACCGTCGCCCCCGCGGACATCATCGTCGCGACCTGCGCGGTGAGCATCGCCGATGCGGTGACGTTGACTCCGAGCGAGCGTGACCAATCCTCCTCGGTCGCCTCGACCCCGGCGGCGACGAAGTTCGCGGCACAGTTCACGAGGTGATCAATCTCGCCCCTCTCGTCGGATACCACCGTGAGCGCCTTCGCCACCGCCGCCGTGTCGGCGACATCGACGACGAGGTCTCGTGCGCGGTCCGCGACGGCCGGCGACATCGTCCTGCGCGAACGCTCGAGCGCGCGAGCATCGAGATCCATGCGGAACACCACCGCTCCGGCATCGAGGAATGCGAGGGCGGTGGCCGCCCCGATCCCGGAACCGGCACCGGTGACCAGAGCGGTCCTCCCGGAGAAGTCGCCGCTCATCGGACCATCTCCGTCGTCGCGACGGCCGCGTTTCCCGCCAGGGGCTGCGTGAGCGCCTCGACGACGTTGTCGATCGCTCCGCGACGCAAGTCGGGAAGCGCCTGGGCGGAGCACCACGCCGCATGCGGCGTGATGATGGTCGACGGTGCGTGGCGGATTGCCGCGTCTTCGCTCAGAGGTTCGACATCGAAGACGTCAAGCCCCAACCCACCGATCCGGCCGTCATCGAGAGCGGCGACCGCGACGTCTACGTCGATGAGTCCGCCGCGCGCCGTGTTGACGACGATGGGCCGACGTCGCACCGCGGCAAGAAACTCCTCTCCGACGATGTGTCGCGTGCTGTCGACCAGCGGCGCATGCAGACTGACGATGTCGGCGCGCTCAGCCAAGGTACCCAACCCCACGCGCTCGTACCCGTCGCGCGCATCCACCGGGTCGAACACGATCACCCTCGTCCCCCACGCCTCGAACGCGCGGGCGACGAGGCGTCCGATGCGCCCGCATCCGACCAGTCCGAGCGTGGCGTCGGACAGCCGGGAGATCCGCCCTGCGTGCGCTGCGGCACCCCACCGTCCTGCTCGCACCTCTCGATCCAGATCGGGCAGACGTCGCCAGAGCGACAAGGCGACGGCGACGGCGTGCGTCGCGACCTCCTCGGTGCAGTAATGCGCGACGTTGCGCACCTGGATCCCCGCGGCCTCCGCTGCCGAGACGTCGATCATGTCGATGCCGATCCCGAGCCGACTGATGATCCGACACGAGGGCGCGGCCTCTGCCACGACCGCGGCGTCGATCGGCGCCCACTGCGTAACGATCGCGTCCGGCCGACAGGCTCTTACTTCGCGCGCGACATCCTCGGCTGTGGTGCAGTGCGCCACCACCACCTCGACGTCGAGCTCCGCAGTAAGCCACGAGACCTCCAGTCCACGATCTCCTAGGTCACTGTCCGTCAGCAATACTGTCTGTGTCATGCTCTACCTCTCATACAAGTGAGCCCCAGAGTGGCCGATTTAGCACCGATAGGCAAGCTTTATTTGACACTTATACGATGAGTGGATACGTTTTCCCTCACTCCACGATCTCCGCACACTTGGGGGTAGACCGATGGCGAAGTCCCGCCTCAGCAACGCGATCGTCGTCGACTACATGCGGCGGATCGGCTCGCACGACATCGAACCGGGAACTCCGCTGCCACCGGAATCAGCGCTCTGCCGCGAGTACGGCGTCGGCCGCAGCGTGGTGCGTGACGCGCTCCAGGCTCTGGACGCCAAAGGGTTCGTCATCGTCCGACAGGGCAGCGTCGCCGTCGTCGCCCCCCGTCACCGTTGGCATGTGCTCGATAAGGACTTCCTCGACGCGACGAATCCGGCAGAGTACTTCCCTCTTCTCCAAGAAGCACGCGAGCTCCTCGAGCCTGCGCTCGCACGCATCGCCGCAGCCCGCATCTCGGATCACCAGCTCACGGAGATGGTGGCGCTCAACACTCAGCTCGCCGCACAGCACGAGGATCCTGAGCGCCACGCCGAACTCGACATCGCCTTCCACGACGCGCTCGCCCGAGCCACCGACAACGTGATCCTGGTCTCGTTGCACAGCTCGATCACCGGCCTCGGCCAGCACACAAGGATCGCCGCAGCCGCGGTTCCTGGCGCGATCGACCGCGCGGTGTTCTGGCATGAACAGATCATCGACGCGCTCCGCGCGGGCGACGCTACCGGCGCCTCCTCTGCGATGCACCTTCATCTCACCCAAGTGAGGGAAGACCTCCGCACCACACAGCCCGGCCACCCCGAAGACCCTGGAGAAGAATCGTGACCGACTATTCCGTGACAACCCTCGCCGTCGGACATGGCCAAGTGCCGGGGCCGGAACTGTATTGGATGGCCGATTTCGATCGCTGGTACCCCGTGACGTTCCAATGCGTGCTCGTCCGGGGGAACGGGGTCGTTGCGCTCGTGAATACCGGCCCCGCAGAGGATCTGGAACCGATGAACGCCAGGTGGGAGTCGTTCCTGGGGGCGAAGGCCCGAATGCAACGAGGGCCGGGCGAGTTCATCCTGGACCAACTCGCTCGCCATGGTGTCTCTCCTGGAGAAGTCACCCACGTCGTTCTGACGCCACTCCAGCTCTACAGCGTCAGCAACGTACTGGCGTTCCCCCACGCGCAGATCTGCATCGCGGAGCGCGGATGGGTGCATTTTCACACCACACACGACCACCCTCACGATGACAGGGGCACGTCGATTCCCGACGATATCCTCACCGAGCTGGTCACCACGGCATGGCCCCGGGTGCGTCTGCTCGCGGACGAAGACGAGATCGCGCCGGGTTTGCGGACGTGGTGGGCTGGTGGGCACCACCGCGCCTCGCTGGTGGTCGAGGTCGACACGCAGGAGGGTGTCGTGGCGATCTCGGATACCTACTTCCGAATGGACAACGTCGTCGATGACATCCCGATCGGCATCAACGAGAACATGTATGAAGTTCTCGACTGCTATCGACGAGTTCGCGCGAGCGCGGATGTGATCCTCCCGCTCTACGACCCGGACAATTTCGCGCGGCACCCGGACGGGGTGGTCTGCTGACATGGAGATGTGTGCGAAAGATCGCGGCGACCGCGAGCGACCGGTGCGGACGCTGGTCTACTCCGGGCCATGGCAGATGGACGTGGACGAGCGTTGCGTGCCACAGCCCGGCCCTGACGAAACCCTCATCGAGGTAATTGCGACGGGTATCTGCGGATCCGACATCCACGGCTACACCGGTGACACCGACCGGAGGACGAACGGACAGATCATGGGCCACGAGGTGGTCGGTCGTGTGCGCGCGGGCGGACCGCTGGAGGCGGGCACTCTCGTCACGGTCAACCCGATCGTGTCCTGCGGAGGGTGCACGATGTGCGAGTGCGGCGAGACGCAGTCCTGTGATCGCGCACGCGTCATCGGTGTCGATCCCGCTCTGCACGGGAGCCTCGCTGACACACTCGTCGCGCCGAGCCGCAACGTCGTGCCCCTCGCCGGCGATCCCTCCGTTCACCACGGCGCACTCGTCGAACCGCTCGCCGTCGGCTATCACGCACTCATGCGCGGGAATCCGGTCGATGGCGACCGCGTGCTCGTCATCGGCGGAGGTCCGATCGGACAGGCCGTCGCCATTGCCGCGCGCCGCCGCGGCCTCACGCGTGTCCTTGTGAGCGAACCCATGGCGAGTCGGCGGACGCTGGTCGATGCTCTCGGCTTCGCCACCACGTCGCCGGAGCGCATCGCAGCCGACATACCGCGCGTTCTGGGCGATCGCGCGACCCTCGTGGTCGACGCGGTCGGTGTCGCCGCAAGCATGTCGACCGCTCTCACACACTCGAGTGTGCGAGCGCGGATCGTGCTCGTCGGCATGGGGTCACCATCGATGCCGATCCAGCCATACGACATCACGGTCGCGGAGCGCAGCGTGATCGGTTCGTACTGCTACTCCACGTTGCACTTCGAGGACACCGCCCGATGGGTGGCCCAGGGCAGGCCCGAACTCGATCTTCTGATCGACCACACGTTCCCGCTGGACCGCGGCGCCGAAGCGTTCCGGACGGTAGCGGCTGACGGAAGCCGCAACAAGACCCTGGTCCTCTCGGCGGCGGCCGCGCTCGAGGACATCCCGACGATCGGAGGTCCGGCATGAGGTTCGCAAGAGTGGGCGAGATCGGGGCGGAGCGCCCTGTCGTATGGCGCGCGGACACGTGCTTCGATCTCGGATCGATCACGTCGGACATCGACGGCGCATTCTTGGCGTCCGACGGTATCGCCAAAACACGCGCGGCCCTCGATGCCGGCGCGCTTCCACGCACCGACGTCGCGGGACTTCGTCGAGGTGCCCCGGTCGTCCGCCCCGGCGCGGTGGTGTGTATCGGCATGAACTACGCGGCCCACGCCGCCGAGTCCGGGGCCGCGCCGCCGAAGGTTCCCGTCATGTTTCTCAAGACCCCCAACACGGTGGCAGGGCCCGATGACGACGTCACGATTCCCCGGGGTTCGTCCAAGACGGACTGGGAGGTCGAACTCGGCATCGTGATCGGACGTCGCACCAGCTATCTGGACAAGCCCGGCGACAGCGTGGACCACATCGCCGGCTACACCGTGGCCAACGACGTATCGGAACGATCGTTCCAGCTCGAGCAGTCCGGGGGGCAATGGAGCAAAGGCAAGTGCGCCCTCGGCTTCAATCCGACGGGCCCGTGGCTCGTTCCGGCGGAGGATCTCGACGTCGGTGATCTCCGGCTTCGGAGTTGGGTCAATGGACAGCCACGTCAGGATTCGTCCACCGCCGACATGATCTTCGACGTTCACACCCTGATCTGGCATTTGAGTCAGTACATGGTGCTCGAACCCGGGGACCTCGTTCTGACCGGCACGCCAGAAGGCGTTGCACTCTCGGGAAGGTTCGACTACCTGCGCGCGGGCGACGTGGTCGAAATCGAGATCGAAGGCCTGGGCCGTCAGCGACAGACGTTCGTCGACGCCCCCGGCGTCAGTGCGAGCGCAGCGCAAGGATGTGACGACTCACGCGGTCTCGGTGGGCGAACTCGTTGAGCTGCCCCGCACGACGAGGCTGGGTGGAAAGACGATCTGCCGAGACTCGGTGCTGCTGCGTCCCTCCAGCTCATCGAGCAGAAGCTCGACCGCCGAGCCGCCCAGAGCTCGATGAGGATGCTCGATCGACGATAGATCGGTCACGTTGGAGACCTCGCTCGCGATGTTGTTGTAGCCGACCACGGCGACATCGTCCGGGATGCGCACACCAGCCGCCGTGAGCTCTTGCATGAGCCCGATCGCGATGAGGTCGTTGATGCAGAGAACAGCATCAGGCATCGGCCCTGCAGCCAGGATCTCGCCCGCACTTTCTCGACCCGCCGCCACCCCACGCGTCGCAGTGGGAACGAATCTCATCTGCGCGCCGGAAAACGTCGCGACAACCTCTGCTGCGCCGCGAAGGCGCTCACCCACCTGTGGAATCGCCCGGTCTCCACCGACGACGACGAGCCGCCGGCGCCCGGCCCCCAGCAGGTGGCTCGATGCGAGAACGCCGCCCTGATGATTGTCGAATCTCACCGCGGAACAATTCTGCGACGGCGGCCGATGGTCGACGAGTACGGCGGGAATTCCGCGAGTCTCGAGGCTCTCGAGATATTCTTCCGGGTGTTGGGCCGGTGACAGCAGCACACCCCGCACCCGCTGTTCCTCGAACATTGCGATGTACGCTCGCTCTGTCTCGACCTGACCGCTGGTGTCCGCAAGCACCAATTGCAACCCGGCCGCCGCGGCGCGCGCCTGAGCGCCTTGCGCGATCCTCGAGAAGTTCGGATCCGCAATGTCGTATGCGACGAAGGCCACCATTCGGCTGCCCCCACGCCGAAGCTGCCGAGCAGCATCATTTGGCACGAATTTGAGTTCCTCGATGGCCTTGGCTATCCGCTCGGCGCTTTGCTTGCCGACCTTGTGCGGGGTATTGATGAAGCTCGACACCAACGAGACCGAGACACCCGCTACCGCTGCGACATCCTGAAGTCGCGGTGCTCTCGACATCTATACTCCCTCGACGCGCTTCGACCCCTCAACATCCACGGGCCTCGACCGGCTAGCTGTGAGCGTAGCCCAGCAGTGCTCGTGCTCGTATGCCCCACACCTGGGTCGTCGAAAGGAAGCGGGCCGATGGCCGCACATGTCGTCGGCCGCCCACAGGTTGCCGACGACATGAAGAACCCTCCCGTTCCGGGGGAGCCGGATCGGGAGGGTTCTTCGCACGTAAGCGGTGGGCGCTTACTTGGCCCCGTGGTTGATGACGTGAAGCCAGCGACCGAAGGATGTGTCTTCGCTCTCCGACGTAGCCTCGGCCACGTGGGTGCTTTCGTCTGTCGTCATAGAGACCCCCTTTGTTGTGCGGTCCCATTACTCTGCACTACACCCCCACCGCAACCTATGCCCTTGACAAAGTCCGTAACGATTTGAGAGCGGTTTCTTGTCTTTGGGGTCAGAATCGCAGTTCTTAACGGGTCGTTCGCCCGATTCGATCGCCGGATTCTCGGGGTTCAGACGGTGCGGTGGTAGGCGGCTATCGGACCGGTGGGGCCGGGCAGCACCGTGACGGGGGTCTTGAAGATCCTCGTGAGCACGTCGTCGCGGATGATCTGATCCGGTGTGCCGTGCTCGGCGATCCTCCCGCTTTCCATCGCGATGATGCGGTCGCTGTAGGCGGCGGCGAAGTTGATGTCGTGCAGCACGATCACGATGGTGCGGCCGAGCTCGTCGGCCGCACGTCTCAGCTGCTGCATCATCTGCACGGAGTGCTGCGCGTCGAGGTTGTTCAGAGGTTCGTCCAGCAGCAGGTAGTCGGTGTCCTGCGCCAGCACCATCGCGACGTAGGCGCGCTGACGTTGCCCACCGGAGAGCTGGTCGAGGAATCGCTGTTCGAGGTCGGTGAGGTCGAGGAAATCGATCGCCTGGGAGATCTTGTCCTCGTCGTCCTGTGTGAGCCGACCCCCGCTGTACGGATAGCGCCCGAAGCTGACCAGCTGGCGCACGGTGAGGCGGGTGACGAAATGGTTCTCCTGGCGGAGGATCGACACGGTCCGCGCCACCTGCTTCGACGGACTGGTGTGCACGTCGAGCCCACCGACTTCCACCGTTCCCCCGTCGGGGGCGAGGAGGCGGCCCATCATCGTCAGCACCGTCGACTTGCCCGCCCCGTTCGGACCGACCAGGGCGATGATGCCGCCGGTGGGGATCTCCACCGTGATGGGCCCGATGGTCACATCGGCGCTGTAGCTCTTGGTCACGTCGGTCAGGCGGATCACAGACGCCCCTTTCGGAGGATGACGACGAGGAAGACGAGCCCCCCGATGAGTTCGACGATCACGCTGACGGTGTCGGCCATCTTGAACACGTGGCGAAGCAGGAAGTACGCCCCGCCGAGGACGACGAAGCCGAGCAACCACGCCATCGGGAAGACCCGACGGTGGTCGTACGTGTCCGTGAGCGAATAGGCGAAGGTGGCCACGAGGAACCCGAGGAAGGTCATCGGACCGACCAGTGAGGTGCTCATCGCCATCAGCACCGACACGAGGGTGAGGATGAGGATCACCTGACGCCGGTGATGAAGGCCGAGATTGGTGCTGATGGCGGGGCCGAGTGCGATCACGTCGAGCCGTCGCGCGATCATCCAGATGCCGGCCGCTGCGGCGGCACAGATCGGGATCACGATCCACAGGAAATCGGTGTCGGCGTTTCCGATGTTTCCGAACAGGCGTGCGGCGAGCACATCGAACTCGTTGGGATCCAGCAGCTGTTGCATGAAGGTCGACAGGGCCCCCATCCCGGTGCCGAGGATGATGCCGACCAGCAGCATCACGTGCAGGTTGCCGAAGCGCCCCGACAGCAGCCACGAGTACAGCAACACGGCGAACAGCACCATCAGCGCCGACTGACCGAGGAAGCGCACCAGGGGCGGTACGGCGTCGAGCCCGGTGATGCCGAAGAAGAAGATGATCGAGGTCTGAACGAGGACGTACAGCGACTCGAAGCCCATGATCGACGGTGTGATGATGCGGTTGTTCGTCGCCGTCTGGAAGGCCACCGTCGCCAGCGACTGGCACAGGGTGACGACGGCGATGACCAGGATCGCCGAGCTGCGCAGGTCGCTGATGCGCCACCAGCGCTCGCTGAAGAGTTCGTACTCGTTGCCCCACGTCATCATGAGGACGATGAGCACGACCGCCGCGACGGCGAGCGCGGAGAGGGTCAGGATGTAGCGCCGACGGTGCGCCGCCGAAGAGAAGGCGCCGTGGTGGCGATCGTGCTGCGTGGCCCGGGGCCGCTCGACCGACAGGTCAGTGGACATTGGCCCTCCTCGTGCGAAGGAGCATGGCGATGAACACGGCCGATCCGACGACGCCGAGGACGAGGGAGATCGGCACCTCGAACGGCGCGATGATCGTGCGCCCGATGAGGTCGCAGACCGTGACGATCCAGATGCCGGTGAGGAAGACCCAGGGGAGGTTCGAGCGGAGGTCGTCGCCGCGGACCATCGAGACGAGGTTCGGCACGATGAGACCGAGGAAGGGCAGGACGCCGACGATGACCGTGACGGTTCCGGTCGCCAGCGCGACCAGCGCGACTCCGAGGAGCACGACCCGCTCGTAGTGGACTCCGACGTTGGTGGCGATGTCCTTGCCGAGTCCGGCGACGGTGAAGCGATCGGCGACCACGACCACCGCGACGGCCACGAACAGCACGATCCACAGGGGTTCGTAGCGGCCGATCTCGATGCCGGTGAAGCGCCCCATGAACCACCCGCCCAACGTCTGCAGGAGGTTGAATTCGAGTGCGAGGAAGGTGGTGACGGCGCCCACCACGGCGCCGAGCATGATGCCGACGATCGGCACGATGAGGGAGGACTTCAGCGTCACCTTGCGGAGGAACGCGAAGAAGACGAGCGTTCCGGCGAACGCGAAGAGGATCGCGACGACGATCTTGGTGAACACTCCCGACCCGGGCAGGAGGATGTAGGTCAGCAGGAGCCCGAGCCCGGCCCATTCGGTGGTGCCCACGGTGGTCGGCTCCACGAACCGGTTCTGCGTCATCAGCTGCATGATCAGTCCCGCCATGGCCATGCTCGCCCCGGCCAGGACCAGGGCGACCGTCCGCGGGATGCGTGTGATCCAGAGAAATTCGTGTCCGCGCCCCTCCATGTCGGTGATGTCGGCCACGCCCGTGAAGATCGACACGACGATCAGCCCGATCGTGAGTCCGAGTGCGAGCAGGAGCGGCCACATTCGTCGCCAGCGAGACTGTCGCGCATGCCGTCGCGCGTCGGCCGAATGCGACAGTGCGTCGACGTTGGTCACTCGGGGTGCCGGAGAGGTGGAAGACATCGCTCGGGGGGGTCGTCGGGAGCAGGCCCATGCCGTCGCCGTCCTGCGACGTGCGACGGCATGGGCCGCGAAGGATCTGCGCTCAGGAAGCTGCCGAGAAGGTCTCGGTCAGACCGTTCAGCACGGTGATGTAGGCGAAGACATCCTCGGTGAGGTAATAGTCGGCCGGCATGACGTAGATCGCCTGGTTCTCGACGGCGGGGACGGTGGAAAGTGCCGCCGAGCTGTTGATCAGCTCGAGGGCCGGGGTGGCCTCTTCGCCTTCTTCGGAGACGGCTGCGTCACGGTCGAGGACGAGGAAGTAGTCGGCGTTCGCCTCCGCGAGTGCCTCCAGCGACACGCTGTCACCGGTGTGGTCGCTCGAGCCGGACGTGTCGAGCGCCGGGGTCAGCCCCACGAGCTCGAAGAAGATGCTGGCGCCGCGTCCGTCGGTGGGGTTGGAGTAGTTGATCTCGCCACCGGAGGTGATCAGCCCCATGACGGTCTCCGACGGGTCGTATGCTGCGGAGGCCTCGTCGATCGCGGTCTCGAACTCCTCGATGAGGGCGGTGGCCTCATCCTGCTTGTTGAAGACCTCTCCCATGAGGGTGACGCTCTGCACGACGTACTCGTCGGCGGTGAGTTCCTCGGCGGCATCCATGCTGACGAAGGCCGCGTCGGGCGCGACCTCCTGGACCGCCTCAGAGGTGTCTCCGCCGTAGCGGTAGCCGTTGATGATCAGGTCGGGGTCGGCGGCGACGAACTGCTCGAGGTCGGGCTCGCCGTGGGATCCGGTGTCGAGGATCTCCTCATCCGTCTTCAACGAGTTGTTCTCGCTCATCAGCACACGCGGTGCGACGACGACGGGCAGGTCCCAGGCTTCGGCGATGCCGAAGAAACGGTTGTCCGTGATTCCGACCGCATCTGCGCTCTCGATCGTGACCTCGTTGCCGGCCATGTCGGTCACCGTGACGGGGTAGTAGTCGTCGTCGGTCGCCGCGGCTGCGGTGGCGTCGGGCTCGGACGAGCCTGCGCAACCGGCAAGGAGAAGTGCGGATGCGGCGACGAGGGAGAGCGTCGCGACGGAGCGGGCACGGAACATAGGGCTTTGCCTCCGGTGTGAGGGGACGTGGGAACCCGCGCAAGGTCGGCGGTGTGAACCGCTTCGTGTGCGAGGGCTTAGGTATGGACAACCTAACTAAAGCGTACATCACGCCGACGGTCGGTCAATTTCGTGATCACCCGCGACGCCCCGCGACGGGTTAGCCTGCCGCTGTGCACGCTCCATCCCCCGCCCGCCGTGGCGCGCTCCTTCGCGCGCTTCTGGCCGCCGGGATCGGCGCCACCGTGATCGCGCTCATCGCGATGGTGACGGCGAGCATGCGGGCAGACGTCGAGGGGATCCGCGCTGCCGGTACCTTCGTCGTGACCGGCCTGACCCTCACGGCGGTGGGGTTGGTGGTCTCCGCGGTGAGCGAGCACGGGAAGATGTTCGTGCGGGCGCTCATCGAGACAGCCTCCCTGCGGCCTCCTCCCCCGACCGATTCGGGGGATGGAGAAGGCACCGACTCTCCCCGCGACGCACCCCCGCCGAGCACGCCCCCCATCGGGGCTCTGTGGTGGCAACCCGCACCCGGCCCGCTCGACCGGCCCGCCTCACGCGACTTCGACGACCCGGATGACCCGGATGACCCCGACACCGCGCCGCGAGGGGTGCCGCCCGCCTGACGGCGCACCCGTCCACCTCCGGACCGCGACAGCCCCACGGCGATCAGCGATGTGCGCGCGCCAGCGGACCGCTGTCGAGGTTCCCATGAAGCTCCCGGAGCGAGTCGTACACGCCCAACGCCCCGGCCTCCCGCAACTCCTCCGCCGAGAAGCCGCCGGTGCGCACCGCGATGGTGGGGACATCCAGCTTGCGGGCCGCCACCGCGTCCCACACCGAGTCGCCGATCATCACCCCGGAATCACCACCGACCTTCTCGAGAGCCACGCCGACCAGGTCGGGCGCAGGTTTGGTCGCTTCGACGTCGTCTGAGGTGGTCCAGGCGTCGGCGATCTTGCGACCACCCACCAGGTCGAGGAAGTGCTCCACGTGCGCCTTCTGGCCGGAGCTGGCGAGCACGAGGCGGAAGCCGCGCGCCTTGACTTCCTCGATGAGCTCTTGCGCCCCTTCGAACGGCTGGATCTCCTCGAGCATCGGTTCGAACTCCTCCGTCCACGCCGCCCGGAGCGCATCGCCGCGCTCCTCTTCGACTTCTGCACCGGCGATCTCGCCGACCAGGTGGTCTCCGCCCATCCCGAGGGCTCGATGGATGCGCCACACGGCCGGGGTGATCCCGTACCGCCGGAACGCCCGGTACCACGCGAGCGCATGGTGGTAGTTGGTGTCGACGAGGGTTCCGTCGACGTCGAAGATCGCGGTGTCGGCCATGAGTCCTCCGGGTGGCGTGTTCGGGATGGCGGATGCGGCCAGCATCTCAGTCGGCGATATCTCCAGGGCAGGGGTTGCGTTCCCGGAGATCCGTGGGACCTAGCGGAATTCTTGGATTCTGTTGTGGAAACATTGCGGATTTGCTGCGAAACATCGGCGAAACGCGACGTCCCTAACGTCGCCTCCGCAGGTCCCGATCCCCTCACAACTGGAGAGTGTCCATGAACGAGCCCCAACGCAGGAAGAGACATCTGCGCCTGTTCGGCGCATCGACGATCGCCGCGGTCGTCACCGCCGGATGTGTGGTCCCCGCCCTCGGCGCAAGCGCCGTCACGACGGTCACCACTGACAACGACGCCGAATGGCAGGTCCACGACGCCGCTCCCCCGGGGCTCGACACCGGAAGCCTCCGCGCAGTGAGCGACTCCGAGGTGGACGGTTTCGGCAACATCTTCGTTCAGGTCTCCTCGACCCCGGCACCGCGGTTCAACGGCGAGATGATGCGCGGATTCGGGTTGACGTTCGACGGCACGAGCGAGTACGCCTCGACGGCTGCCGTGGATCTGGGCGGGGTCGCGATCACCCGCGACATCTCAGTCGACGTCGCGGACAGCACCGCGCGTTATTTCGACACGTTCACCAACACCACCGACGCCCCGATCACGGTCGACGTGAGCTTCGGTGGCGCGCTCGGGTACGGCACCGAGGAAGAGCAGAGCCTCATCCGCCTGACCTCGTCGGGCGACGCCGTGGTCACGCCGGAAGATGCGTGGACACTGTCGGCGACGACCGAGACCGATGTGCGTCCGGTCGGCGTGGCCCTCGGCTCCCCCGCCCCGTTCGCAGGCGCGATGGTGGGCACCGGCAACCAGGAGCGCGACCCGTTCGCCACCCCGATGGCCACAACGGGACACGAGGCCAACTACAACGGCTACATCAACACCCTCACGATCGACCCGGGCGAGACGCAGTCACTGGCGCGCTTCATCGCGATCGGGGACGACGCGGAGGGGTCTCAGGATGCGTTGAGCGCGACCCTCGCCGATCTCGCCGCAGAGCCCGACCTCGAAGGACTCACGGCGGATGAGATCTGCACCATCACGAACTGGGACCTCGCTTCCCTGGAGGAAGCCCCGGAGTGCGGTGCGCCCATCATGCTGGAGATCCCGGCGACGCCGACCGCTCCGGTGGCGACCACCAGCTCGTCCTATGACGTGGTCAACAAGACCATCGCCGAGCTACAGGCCGACATGGAGTCGGGCGCGGCGACGTCCGAGCAGATCGTGCAGGCCTACCTCGACCGCATCCGCGTCTACGACGAGGGGCAGTTCGGGTACAACTCGTTCATCACCGTCGCGGACAATGCGCTGGAGCAGGCCCGCGCAGCCGATGCGCTCCGCGCCGAGGGGGTCACCGGTGAACTGCTGGGTATCCCGATCGCGGTGAAGGATCTCTTCGACACCTACGACATGCCCACCACCGGTGGCACGCTCGCGCTCGAGGGTTACCAGCCCGACCACGACGCGTACCAGGTCGAGATGCTCCGTGAAGCCGGGGCCATCATCATCGGCAAAGCCAACCTGTCCGAGTTCGCGTCGTCGGGAAGCCGCAGCGAGAGCGGCTGGGGCCAGGTGTGGAATGCGCTCTACCCGTCGAAGACGTCCTTCGGTTCGTCGGGCGGATCGGCCGTGTCGGTCGCCGCGAGCCTTGCGGCCGGGTCGCTGGGCACCCAGACCGGTGTGTCGCTGTACGCACCGACGGTCGGTTCGAGTCTGACCACCTTCCGCGGCACCGACGGCATGGCCAGTGTCGCCGGAGTCATCCCGCTGTCGTGGGGCCAGGACTACGCCGGCCCGATCGCACGCACCGTGACCGACCTCGCGTACCTGCTGAACGCCACGACGGGCACCGACCCGATGGATGAACTCACGGCGGAGGCCGACGAGCACCGCCCCGAGGACTGGACGGCATCGCTGTCGACCGACGCCCTGCAGGGCAAGCGGGTGGGATATCTGCCCGACTCGTTCGTCTCGTCGTACTCCGATGACGACACCGGTGCCGCGGTGATGGCGCAGTTCTCGCAGCTCGAGGCCGCCGGCGCGACCATGGTGGAGATGAGTGACGTGCCGAGCCGTCCGGACTCGGTCGGCGGAAGCCGCACCGCGGAGGGCTGGGCTCGCTACATCGAAGAGCAGAACGGTCTGTTCCCGTTCGCCGACGGCAACGAGCTGCGCGCCGACCCGCGCGTGCTGCCCTACAACCAGCGCGAGCGTGACGACGAGCGGATGACCGAGGAAGAGGTCGACGCGTGGTTGGCCTACCGCGATGAGTACAAGCAGCGCATCTCGGACTGGATGGCCGAGTACGACGTCGACGTGATCGTGTACGCCGGGTTCCTCAGCGACATGTACAACAACGACGGCAACTCGACACAGCACAGCGCCGACCGCTCGACGGGCGTGCTGACCTCGAACGCGGGTCTGCCGACGGTCGTCGTTCCGGTGGGGACCAACGGTCACGGGTACTCGATCGCCATGCAGCTGATGGGAACCCCGTGGTCGGACGCCGAGGTGCTCGCCATGGGCTACGCCCTCGAGCAGCAGGCTCAGGGACAGCAGCTCGTCACCACCGCTCCGGCACTGGCTTACGACGGGTCGCCGCAGCCGACCCCGACGCCGGATCCGACCCCGACGCCGGATCCCACTCCGACGCCGGACCCGACGGAGCCGACCGACCCCGACGAGCCGACCACCGAGCTCGAGCTGTCGCTGTCGGCGGGCTCGGTCGAGGCGGGTGGCGACATCACCGTCGAGGCGACCGGTCTCGAGGCCGGCGAGTCGGTGGAGATCTGGCTGCACTCCGACCCGGTCCAGCTGGCCTCGGTGGTGGCCGACGACGAGTCGCTGAGCATCACGGTCACCATTCCGGCGGCCACCGATCCGGGTTCGCACGAGATCGAGGTGCGCACGAGTGACGCGAGCGTGTTCGCCGACCTCGAGGTGACGGCCACGGGCTCGACCGCGGGCCTGGCGAGCACCGGGTACGACGGTGCGTGGTTGATCCCGATCGCGGCCGGCCTCCTCGGCGCGGGTGGCCTGGTGCTGCTGATCGCGCGGCGCGCACGTCGCGCCTGACGCATCGCACGCGAAAGGGCCCGGGGCTTCGGCCTCGGGCCCTTTCGTCGTCCCGATCCTTGTGCCCTCTTTCCGCCGACCTCGAGCGGGACTACGGTGCGAGCCATGGTGACCGATCAGCGCACGCTCGACTGGATGCTCGATTCCGACCCGGCGTTGCGCTGGCAGGTCGAGCGCGACATCGTCCATGCACCGCCGGAGACGTGGCAGGCGACACGGGCGCGGATACCCGATGAGGGCTGGGGCGCCCTGTTGCTGTCGCAACAGGATGCCGACGGCCAATGGGCAGGCGGGTCGTACTTTCCGAAGGGATTCTTCGACAGCTCGGAGCGTGATCGCCCCGGACAGCCGTACGTCGCCACGACGTGGGCACTGAAGGACCTTCGGGAGTTCGGTGTGGATGCCGGACGGCTCGGCGACACCGCAGAGCGTCTGGGTCGCAACAGCCGCTGGGACTATGACGACCTCCCGTATTGGGACGGGGAGGTCGATGTGTGCATCAACGCGTTCACCCTCGCCACCGGTGCGTGGCTCGGCGTCGACATGACAGGTCTCGCGACGTGGTTCCGCGAGCACCGACTCGAGGACGGCGGGTGGAACTGCGAGGCCGAGGAGGGGGATTCGACTCGGTCGTCGTTCCACTCGACCCTCAACGCACTCGTCGGCATCCTCGAGTACCAGCGCTTCACCGGCGACCCGGCGTTGGAGCATGCACGCCACGGCGGTGCGGAGTATCTGCTCTCTCGACGCCTGATGTACCGTGCGTCGACCGGTGAGGTCGTCGGCGACTTCGTCGGCCGGATCGTCTACCCGAACCGTTGGCACTACAACGTCCTCGCGGCGCTGGACTACTTCCGCAGCGCGACGCTGCACGATGGCACGCCGCCGGACCCGCGCTTGTCCGATGCGATCGACGTCGTCCGCGCGGCGCGTCAGCCCGACGGTACGTGGCGGCAGGGCGCACCGCTGGCCGGGCGCACCTGGGTCGACGTCGACGTCGCCGAAGGCGAACCCTCGCGATGGCTCACCCTCATCGGCACGCGGGTGCTGGACTGGTGGGACGCGGCGTAGGTCTCCGGCCAGAGCGGACAGGAAACAACGGCGAAACGGCGCCGCGGTAGCGTCGCGCCCATGCTGCGGCTCATCCATGACACCGACACCGCCCAGGACGACGCGTTCGCCCTGCTGATCGGACTGCGTCACCCGGACGCCACCGTCGAGGCGGTCACGATCAACTACGGCAACGTCGGCTTCGACCAGATGGTCGAGAACGCGCTCTACACGATCGAAGTGGCCGACCTCGACCACCACGTGCCGGTGTTCGAGGGCTGCCGACTCCCGATGATCGCGCCGTTCGACGACTCTTCCTACGTCCACGGCGTGGACGGGTTCGGCGGCGCCGGCTTCCCGAAGGCGACCCAGCGCCCCGAAGCGGAGAACGCGGTCACGGCACTCATCCGGATGATCAACGACAATCCCGGCGAGCTCACGATCATCGCGCAGGCTCCGCTCACGAACCTCGCCTGCGCGGTGGTCGCCGATCGCTCGATCGCCGGCAAGGTGAAGCATCTCTACATCATGGGCGGCACGAACAACGGGCTCGGGAACATCACCGCGGCGGCGGAGGCGAATTTCTGGCACGACCCGGAAGCGGCGAAGATCGTTCTCGCGGCAGGGTTCCCGGTGACCCTCGTGACGTGGGATCTCGTGATGGCGCAGGGGCGCCTCAGCCCGGAGCAGCTCCGTATCATCGACGAGCTCGACACACCGCAGTCACGATTCTTCGCGAAGGCGAATCGCGCGAGCGTCGAATACGTCGAGAAGACCCACGGCGTGCGCGGCAGCACGCATCCGGATTCGATCGCTGCCGCGATCGCGGTGGAGCCGGACATCGTCACGCGCGCCACCGACTACTTCGTCGACGTCGAGACCGCTCCCGGCCTCACGCAGGGTTACCTGCTGGTCGATGCCGTACGCCGTTCGGGGCGTGAACCGAACGCCCGGGTGATCGAGGAGATCGATCAGGACCTTTTCTTCACCACGATGCTGCGCGCCCTGTCCTGAATGGCAACGGGGCGTCCGCGGGAGCGGGATCCTCTCCGCGGCGCACCCGGTCGCACGCGATCCGCGCCCGTCGGACTCAGACCGAGGCGGTCTCCGAGGCCCAGGCCGACGCACGGTTGAGGTCGTCGACCTCGTCGGCGGTGGGCACGACGCTCATGCCGAACTCCTCCGCGACGGGCACGATGTTCTCTTCGACGTCCTGCCGGTGCACGAGGTTGTAGTGCGGCTGGATGGCGACGGGGCGGGCGACTCCCTGCTCGTCGGCGATGCGCACCCACTCGCGGATGCGGTCGGCACGGTGATTCGACACGGCGACGTGGCGCACGAGGCCGTCGCGCTGCAGCGCGGCGTAGGCGGCGACGGTCTCTTCGAGGGGCGTGTCGGCGTCGTCGAAGTGCGCCCAGTACAGGTCGATGGTCTCGAGTCCGAGGCGCTTCAGCGACGCCTCCGCGGCGGCGCGCACGGTGCCGGCGGCGAGTCCCTTGAACGCGGGGTGCGCATCAACGACACGACCGGCGCGGTATTCCGTCGACCGGGCGGGCACCGCCCGCCGCGGTCACTTCCCGCCGCGGGAGATCCGACTGTTGACGACCATGATGACGATCGCCGCGGGCAGCAGGAACGCGATGATGAGAAGCCCGGCGAGCCAGCCGAGTCCTGGCCCCTCCCATGTCGCCGACCGCGTGATCGCCCACATGACGACCCCGAGCAAGACGAGCACGATTCCGATGCCGCGCATGACGGCCATCCACGGCTTTTCCCCGTCGGGTTGCGTGGACCACGGGATCACCGTGCCCGGGTTCGACCGGGCGTAGGCGATCACGCCGCCGGCGTAGCAGACCGCGCCGATGACGGCGGCGATGATCCAGAGCGTTTCCATCCCGCCAGCATTCCGCCGCAAGGGCGTCCGCGCAACCGCCGGGCGGGAGCGCTACTCCCCCGCCGCAGCGGCGAACTCCTTCACCCGGGCGACGAAACGTTCGGGTTCGACCAGGTGGGGGTAGTGGGTCTTCTGCCACACCTCGTAGGTGAGGTTCGGGATGCGTCCGCGCAACCACTCCCCGTACTCCGGCCCGGGGTCGAGTCCGGCGATCACGAGATAGGGCACGTCTTCGGGCACGGCCACGGTCTCATCGACGGTGTCGGCGAGCTCTTCGGGTGTCTGGGTGAGCATCGGTTCCCAGACACCGAGCACGACCTCGCGGCGAGGTGTGCGCATCTTCTTGAGGCGCTTGTTCTCCTCCGGCGGCAGCACGCCCTTCATCGAGCGGAACAGCTGCGCGACGAGCACCGGGAACAGTGGGCTCTTCAGCAGCGGTTCCATCGACTTGACCTGTTTCTGCATGTCTCCCAGCGCCAGTGCCTGGTCGATGTTGATGATCGCTGCGGCGGGATACTTCGAGCCGTATGCGGTGGCGATCACCCCACCCATGGAGTGGCCGACCACGATCGGCACCACTCCCGGCCGCACGGCCTCCACGGTGGCGTGGACGTCGGCGGCGAGGGTGAGGGGGTCGAAGGGTGCCTGCACCGGCGATCTCCCATGCCCGCGCACGTCGACGCGGAGCACTTCGAAGTCGGCGGTGAGGTCGATGGGATCCCATGCGGCACGGTTCTCGGTGATGCCGTGGATGAGCACGAGCAACGGTCCGGATCCGGCGATGTCGTGGGCGAGGACGAGTGGTGCGGCGGTGTCGGGTGCGCCTGTCATGTAGCAAATGTAGGGCCACGGGTGTCAACGCGTCACGCGACGCACGCGACCCTGCAAGAATCGCGGGATGAGCTTGATGGTGAATGTCGTCAACGTCTTCGTCGATGACGGCGGCGACCACGGGAATCCGCTGGGGATCGTCTGGGCCTCGCCGCAGACGAAGAAGCGCGAACAGGACATCGCCGCCGACCTCGGCTTCAGCGAGACGATCTTCATCGATGCGGTCGAGAACGGCACCGCGAAGGCGCGGATATTCACTCCGTCCCGCCAATTGAAGTTCGCCGGCCACCCGATCGTGGGGCTCGCATCGTGGTTGCAGAGCACCGGCGAAGACCTTCACGAGATCGACGTGCCCGCGGGCAGCGCGCGGTTGCGCTTCGACGACGACCGGGTGTTCGTCAACGCCCTACCGCAGTGGTGCCCGGAGTTCACCCTGTACCGCCTGGATGCCCCGGAAGAAGTGGATGCCGTCGATCCCGACGCGTATTCGTTCGGTGCGAATTACGTGTGGGCGTGGGTGGACAAGGAGGCCGGCACGGTGCGGTCGCGGATGTTCGCCCCCGACCTCGGCATCCGGGAAGACGAGGCCACCGGTTCTGCCGCCGTGCGCCTGACCGCCGAGCTGGGTCGCGACCTCGACATCACGCAGGGGCACGGATCACGCCTTTACACCCACGCCCGCTATCTCGGTCAGCAGGTCGAGGTAGGTGGTCGGGTGTCGGACGCGCGTCTCATGGAGCTGACCTGATGCGGTGAGCTCGCATACCGCCGCCGCCATCGACCACACCCCCACGCGAGGGGTCGGCCGGGCCGCAGATCACGATTGGGGCGAGCGAGATCCCATGCCGACACGGTCTTTGTCGATGTGGAGGTTTTCGCTGTCGCTTTCGCTCGGACCGTAGCCGTCGCGGTAGTCCAGCGAGAGCAGTTCGTGGCGCTGGAATACCGGTCGACCGTCTGCTCGCCGCGTGAGGGTCCATCGGTGACGGAGGTCGGCGATGAGATGCTCGCCTTGTCCGTCCGAGCGGCGCCGCCAGGTATCCCAGATCATCCGCGTCGTCAGCACGAGCGGGTCTCCCTCGTGCTCGATGACGTGGTCGTAATAGAAGTGCAACTCGTCGTAGAACTGCTCTTTCGTCTCGTCGTGTTCTCGAAGCCCCGCGATCCCCACCATCTCGATGTCTTCGAAGGCGATCACAAAGTCGTCCCCGATCGTGTGCGAGAACACCGCCTCTGGCGAGGCATGCAGATCAAAGAGCACACCCCACTTCTTGATGAGCTCGACCGCTTCATAGCGACTGACCGGAACCACAGTGCCTCCTCGGGACGGGGGTACCACCGACGCTAGCGGATGCGAGTTGGCCGACGCAGGGTTGTTCGCGAGGATGCCGATCACGACGTGGGCGTGCAACAACGAGGAGAAGCTGTTGACGTTGAGGCACTCATCGCGCAGGCGTCCGCTGACGTAGGCCGTCGCGCCCGCTCGACCCGATGTGCGGTGCCGAGCCGAGCGGGCGCGTGTGCCGATGGTCAGCCGTCGTGCGCCGGAGTCCGGGCCCGGTTCGGATACTTCGTCGCCGGATGGCGGCGGGGCCCGTCGATCAGCTCGGCGACCAGGGGAACCGTGGGGCGCGTTGCTCGAAGAAGGCTTGTTGTCCCTCCGCCACCTCGCCGCTTGTCGCGGAGAGCTCGTTCCAGGTGGCGTGCCGTTCCGCCGCGGTGCGGGGGTCGTCGGCGGAGGCGATGAGGTCTTTGGCGGCCATGATCGACAGTTGCGACCGGGAGCGGAGGGTCGCGAGAAGTCGTGCGACGACCGCATCGAGTTCGTCGTCGTCGACGACGTCCGAGAGCAGCCCGTAGGCGGCCGCCTCCGGGGCGGGGAGGTGTCGTCCGGTGTAGAGCAACTGGCGTGCACGCGGCCGGCCGACGATCTCGACCAGCCGCCTGACGCCGGTGGCGGGGTAGACGACGCCGAGCCGCGCGGGGGTGATCGCGATGTTCGCGCTGGTGGCGGCGATCCGCAGGTCGCATGCGCTGGCGAGTTCCCAGCCGCCGCCGATGCAGTTGCCGCGGATGATCGCGATCGTCGGCTTCGGGAAGGCCTCCAGGGCGTCGGTGGCGGCGGGGATGAGGTTCTCGCCGCTGAAGAGGACCCGGTGCAGCTCGGAGATCTCCGCGCCGCTGGAGAAGTGCGCCCCGTCGCCCACGATGCACAGGGTCTGCACGTCGCCTCTGTCTCGAAGCGACGTGACGGTCTCTGCGAGGGACGTCCACATGGATGCGGAGATCGCGTTCGCGCGCGCGGGATTGTTCAGAACGATCCACGCGACGCGGTCGGTCGCGTCGATACGCAGGTCGATTGACGCCATACTCACTCCCGCCCGGGTCCATTCGTCGCTATTGAATACAAACCGGCGCGCGCTCCTGCTCGTACAGAACGGGTCGGGGAGCGTGGCCCGGCGCAGGTGTGCCCGGCGTCGCGCGCCGCGTCCCCGCTATGCTCCGGGCATGCGGATCGTCGTCTCGGGAACCCACGCGATCGGCAAGAGCACGCTGATCGGCGACTTCTCCGCGGCACACCGCGAGTACGAGGTGCTCCCCGACCCGTTCGAACTCATCGATGCGGCCGCAGACGAACCCGACGCATCGACCTACCTCGCGCAGCTCCGTATCTCTGCGGACCGTCTCCTCGACTTCGCCCCCGGCGACGACGTCATCGCCGAGCGAGGCCCGCTCGATTTCCTCGCCTATCTCGTCGCGCTGGACGGCCTCGGCCGCATCCACCTCGACGAAGACGTCCTGGCCCGCGCCATCGCGCTGACCGCGGCGGCCATGGCGTGTGTCGATTTGCTCGTACTGCTCCCGATCACGGTGGACGACGGCGTCCGCGCTCCCGAGGACGAAGACCCCGAGCTCCGCCAGGCGATGAACGACGCGTTGCTGGAGCTCGCCGACGACACGGCGATTGTGGGGTCCGCAAGGACTGTTGAGATCGTCGGCCAACCAGCCAAGCGACTCGCTCGGCTGCGACTCGCGGTCAACCGCCCTGGGCCCGTCGACCACCAACGGGTCTAAGCCGAGTCTGGTTGATTTCTGATCTGTGCGGGTTCGCCCTCTCTCGGAACGATGGCCTGCTCGAAGTAGGCACGCAGCGCAGGGTCACACACATAGACGTACGTCCCGCGCATCCCGCGCGTCAACAAGACGCCATAGATGTTTGTTATGAATTCAAGGAGATCGTCGTCGGAGTAGAAGATCCCGCGCTGCTTGTTGTTCTCTTTGCCCTTCGCATCTCGATACGAGTCGCGATCGATGTAAAGACGCCGACTTCCCGGGTCATATCGAAGATCGTTCCCGATGATCACACCGGCGTAGTTCAGGTCGTAGCCCTGAACGGTGTGAATGGACCCGACTTCCTGAAGCGAGCCAGGGCTGTTGATCCAGTCCTTCGGCTGACTGTTCCAGCGCAGCTTCACGCCGTCGAGCTCGATGTCGTAGGCGTTCTGGTCTCGACGACTCTTCCATTCCCAGGCATATCCGGCGATCAGCCGTGCCAGACCGTACTCTGCGTCACGGGCGATGATTTCCCGCTGCATGTGCGCAAGGTCGTCATACAACCGTAGGTCGTAGTCGCCGAAGTCTGGACGTTCCGCGGGACCGAGTTCTCCGCGCAGCAGCGCGCGCACGAACTCCACATAGTCGCTCCCTGCCCTTACGCGCATTTGCGTCGACAACGGATAGTGGCGGTGTGTCGAACGCGCATCGTCGGTGAGAGTGCGCAACACCTCTTGCGGTAGGTCTGCCGGCCTCACCGTCTGCGCGGCGTCGAGCAGGTAGATCTGGTGACGGCTTCGCGCCCGGATCCAGTCGAGCTGGTTCTTGTGAGGATCGTCGCGTCCAAACAGCTCTTGGTTGATAGCGATGAACCGCCGATTGTTGACACCGGAAGACTGGTTCGCACGCTGATTGAGGCGGTGAGCCTCGTCGACGATGAGCAGATCCCAGTCGTCTGCGGATTCGCCCACGTCAAAAGGCGTCAAGATCTGCGTCGGACTCAGCCTCGGCGTCTTCTTGAAAACACGCTTGACCGATTCCCGAAGGGACTGCTGCGGAACGACGAGCCCGATTCGAAGCATTCTCAGAAGTTCACGGTTCTCGGGGACGAAGAACTCAGCAAACATCGAGTCCGACTCGACCTCGTCACGGTCGTCATAGTCACGAATGTCGGCGAGCAACTTCATCAGGAAGATGGCGACAATCGTCTTGCCTGTTCCTGGATGCCCCTCAATGACACTCGCAGAGGGCGAGGCCGTGGTGAGATCTTCCAGCAGCCCCTCGACGATATCTTCAACGGCGATGGCCTGTTCTGGAGTCAGGACCTTGAACGGTGAGAGCTTGAAGAGGTCGCTGTTCTCGATCTCCGGAATGCTGCGCTCGAACAATCCATCTGCGCGAAGGCGTTCGAAGACGTCCCGAAAACTCTCCCGATAGAGGTCTCTCTCGTAGTACTGCGCGTCAACAATGCCCTCGTTGCCGTTCATCACCGTGAAGCGGCCCTCCCCTGCCAACCAACGGATCAGGTGGGATTCGAGATCGAGAGCTGCCGACTTGTTGAACGTCTCATCGATAACGACGCGCACGCGCCGGAACTGTCCCTTGGCAGGGTTGGCGAGGTGTTGCCGCATACGAGAGCCCGCGTTGACAGTCTCCCCGACGTAGACCGACGTGACGCCGGCCGAGCGAGCATCGTCGAGAACGTAAACGACGGGCCAGTTTCGATGGCGCTCGTTGCTTGAGACCCACGACGCGACGCCGCCCGAGGAGAACTCCAGTCGCTCGATCTCAGAGGGCGTCATACTTCGTGCTCCTCCCCCGCGCACGGTCGACGGGGTACTTCTGCCGCGTCTTCGCCAGCTTCTCCATCACCAACTCATCAGCATCAGCACCAAGTCGCGCGGCGAGCAAAGTGCAGTACGTCAGAACATCTGCGAGTTCCTCGCGCACGTGCGCCTCGTCGGCGTCGTCGTTCCATTGGAAGCACTCGAGGAGCTCGCCAGCTTCGATAGAGATGCTCTTCGCGAGGTTCGCCGGAGTGTGGAACTGCGCCCAGTCACGCTCACCCACGAACTCTTCCAGCGCGGCTCGAACTCGCTCACTCGTCACGAATGCGACCGTACCAGCGCACCCATGTGGCGGCGGGTGAACATGGAGCCATGGCGAGGATCACCATCATTGTGGTTTCGTTGATCTTCCCGCCGGTGATCATCATCCCTCATGGTCGACCGTGACCATTACACACGAGGTGCTTGACCAACACGACCTAGGCGTAGCGATCTACCGCCTCCCGTATCACGTCGGCGTAGGTGTAGATTTCGTCGATGCTGTCGATCGGGTGCCGAGTCTCTGTCTTGTCCGCGTCCAAGAGACCGAGATACTTCTGCTTCGTATTGAAGTGCAGGCGCGCGATCGGCTTACGGTTGTTGTCATCTAGCAGAACCGCGAAGTAGCTCTTGGAGTCGCGCTGCGTGATGCGATGTGGCTTCACAACGGCGCACGAGATGGCCTTCACGATCTGGTAGGCCTCAATCTCCTCGAGCGTCGTCTCAATCTCTGTGTCCCGGGACAGGTCTCGCTCCGCCACGGGCTCGCTCGCAACAGCCTCTTCCTGATCCTCGCTCATGGGGATACCAGCTCCGAGTGCGGTCTTGAGGCGATCGTTGACGCTCTCCGTCAGAAACTGGGTAGAGGCCTTGGCAACAAGCGCGGTGAATTGTTCACGCACCCGCTGCGTGAAGGAACCGTCGTACACCCGCGACGTAAAGAACTTCACCCAGTCATCCGAGGGCTCTCGGAACTGAGCGGCGATCGCACGCTTGATAGCGCCAACATACTTCAACTCCTCGGCTGCATTGATGATCGAGTCCAGGTCGAAACTCGACTTGCTCAGCTTCTGGATCTCAGGAATCAGCGTGTCATCGACATCAAGAAGATCCAGCACTAGGAAAGGCTTTGCGTCCATCCGATTGGGTGCGTCAAGGTCGGTGAAGAACTGCCACACGAGACCATTTGTGAGAATGGCTAGACGCGCATTCGTCACGGCGAAGTATCGGAAGAGCTGAGAAGCGTGCTCAATCTTCAATGTGCCGCGCGAGGGCTTGCATTCAATCAGAATCTGGACTTCGCCATCACGCATGATCGCGTAATCGACCTTTTCGCCCTTCTTCGTTCCGACATCCGCGGTGTACTCAGGCACAACCTCCAGTGGGTCGAAGACGTCGTAGCCAAGAACCGTCGAGATAAACGGCATGACGAACGCGTTCTTCGTCGCCTCCTCCGTGACAATCGCATCGGCCTGATTGGCCACCTTCGTCGCAAGCGCTCCGATGCGCTCAACAAATTCCATCGCGGAATCCCCCCGGATCGTGATTAGACAGTCAACTGCCGAGCGTATCTGACTGTGACACGCGCGAAGGCGTGACCTGTGGAGTGTCCGAACATCCGCGGAGATCCCGCACCATCGCCTTGAGTTCACGAATCTCGTCACGCAGTTCATCTACCTGATCTTGAGTGGCCGCGACGCTCCCGGTCTCTGTCGATACTCGCTCAACGATCCACGACGCCAGCGTCGCGGTCACAACGCCAATGAGCGCGACTCCGCCGATCATCAGGCCAACGGCGACGATCCGCCCCGAGACGGTCGCAGGGAAGTAATCGCCGTATCCAACGGTCGTTATCGTGACGAACGACCACCACACTGCGTCACCGAGGGACTGGATGCTTCCGCCGTGCCCACGCTCTGCGTCAAGCACAGCGAGACCACCAATGAGGATCACGAGAATCGTCGTCCCGATCGTGTACGCCGCGACCTTTCCGCGCAGCATCGAACCGGAGCTGCGTTGTATGATTGCGAGAATCGCCAGGAAGCGCATAAGCCTGAGCGGCCGCAGCATCGGCAACACGACAATCGCCAAGTCGAGAAGGTGGCGAATAAACCATCTACCTCGGTGGCGTGCGAGCGTCAACCTCGCCAGATAGTCAATCCCGAACATGCCCCATGTGACCCAGAGCACGACCTCGGCGACGGCGGAAGCCGACCCCGCGTCTCGCTCTATGATTTGTACTGCATATGCGACCAGGAAGAGCACGGCAGCCGCCGTTAGCGGCCATTCGACAATCTTCTCCCAGCGCTCGAGTCTTTCCCCATACACCCAGGCGAGCATACATACGCGGCGCCAGCCGCTTCATATTCCGACCGAACCGGCCGGCGGCCACCCCACGAGAACGCCCGATACACCCTGCTCGGAGCATCGATGTGCCTGCACGCAGGCCGCGTGAACCTGCGGCCCTGTACGTGAACCGTGTCGAGCTGAAGTCTCTCCGCGTCACTCCGCCGGCGGGCGCCGAAGACGCTTGACGTCGGTACGACGCTTCTTCGCTGAGAGCCGCCGCTCCTGTGAGCCGCGGCTCGGCTTCGTCTTCCGCCTCTTCGGGCCTGGCGGCCGCAGCGCGTCGGCGACGAGCGCGGCGAGTCGGTCTCGTGCGGCTTCCCGGTTGCGCAGCTGCGCGCGATTCTCCGACGCGGCGACCGTGAGCACTCCCCCTGCCAGGCGAGTGGCGAGCTTGTCCGCAATGAGCGTGCGTTGCGAGTCGGATACGACGCTCGATGCCGCCACATCCCAGCTGAGTTCGACACGGGAGTCCGTCGTGTTGACGCCCTGACCGCCCGGACCCGACGAACGGGAGAATCGCCAGACCAGCTCCCCCTCGGGGATCGTGAGACGCCCGTTGACCCGCAGACCGGGGCGCTCAGGGGATGGCATGGCTCCATCCTCCCGGGTCACACGCGAAGCCGCGAGTCGTCCCGCCGGCGGATGCCGGCGAGCTACAGGTAAAGTCGTATCTATGTTCTATCTGCGCCGCGTAAACCACCTCTCCATAGTGCTTCGACCCGGGATGGTTCGCGAGATGTGTGCACAGATCCCCCCTTCATCGAACAAATGTCTGAGGGTGGTGGCATGATGGAGTCATGTTCGAAACGGCCACCTCCCCCGCCGATGTCGCCGCCGCGCGACTGGCGCCGGTGACGGCCGAGCTCGTCGAGATCCGGCGCATGAAGGCCGCTCTCGACGCGCGCGAGGCGCGCGCCCTGGCATCGGCGGGGCAGATCGCCGACGAGTGGGCGGCCGCAGAAGAGACACGCTCCGATGCCGAACTCGCGCGACGTTCGGTCGCGGCCGAACTGGCGGCGGCCCTTCGCGTGTCCGACCGCACGGTGCAACGCCAGGTCGGCGATGCTGAGCGGATGCTGCAGGCATTCCCCGCCACGGTCGCCTCACTCAGCGCGGGGCGGATCTCGCTGGCACACGCACGCGTCATCGTCGAGGCCGGCGACCGCATCCAGCACCCCGAACTCATCGCCGACTACGAGGACAGCGTTCTCCCCTACGCCGAGGCTGAGTCGGCTTCGCGCCTGCGTCCCGTCGCCAAACGCCGCGCCGAGTGGTACCTCGACGAGACCATCCGCGAGAGGCACGCTCACGCCGCCGCGATCCGGTCCGTCCGGGTCGACGACCTCGACGACGGCATGGCCGAACTGCACGTCACCGGCTCCGCCGTTCTCCTCCACGGCGTGCACGACCGGCTGACCCAGATGGCACGCGACGTCGCCGACGCCGAAACCCAAGCGATCCGCGAGGCACGCGAGCAGGTCAAGCTCCAGGCGCGCAAGCTCCGCGACGCCACAGCACCCGAGGCGACCACGGCCGAAGAAGACCTCGACCGTGCGCGGCTCCACCTCGACGACCTGCTCGCGAATCGACGCCCGCTCGACGCCGTCCGCGTCGACATCCTCACCGACATGCTGCTGACCGCAGCACCCGACGCCCACACCGGCACCTCCGACGCGGGGCTCGGCAGCATTCAAGCCACCGTCCAGGTCACCGTTCCCGTCCTCGCGCTCCTCGGGTCCCCCGTCGACGACCCCTTCGACCCGATCACCCTCACCGGGCACGGACCCATCGACCCCGACACCGCCCGAGACCTCGCCCGCACCGCCCCGGGATGGGACCGGATCCTCACCCACCCGATCTCGGGCGCCGTCCTCGGAGTCGACCGCTACCAACCGACCAAAGAGATGCGCCGGACACTCGAAGTGCGCGACCGACACTGTCGATTCCCCGGATGCCGACAATCCGTCTCCCGATGCGACCTCGATCACACCATCGACTGGCAATTCGGCGGTACCACCGTGGTCTCGAACCTGGGACACCTCTGCCGTCGACACCACACTCTGAAACACCACACGCCCTGGGCCGTCGTCCAGAAACCCGACGGTTCACTCGAATGGACCAGCCCCGGCGGACGCGTCTACACCGACCGCCCATCCTCAAGCGTCCACTTCGCGACCGACGCCGAGTTCGACCCCGAACCCGCCGTCCCCGCACCGTTCTGACGCGACCACGGAATAGCCCGCCAGACGGCACAACCCGTCACCGCACAACGCCTCCCCGGCACCGACGACGCGTCATCCATCCCACCGCGTCCACTCGGCGCTCGAGGAGAAGACCGCAACGCACGCAGCACACCACTGCACCCTGCGCGGAGGCATCACGGCGACGAGTCCAAGTGACAAGTGTCAGCGCGCACCAGACGGCGACGACGTACGCCGTGAAAGCGACAACGACGCACGCGGACCCCCTCGGCCGGTGCCGGAACCTACTGCTCCATGTGCAGCCCGACGGCGGCCGAGCAGCGGGAAAGCTCATCCGCCGTCAGCGCCAGGTCGGCAGCCTTGGCCGAATCGGTGATCGACTGCGGTCGACGCGCACCCGGAATCGGGATCACGTGGTCACCGAGCGACAGCTCCCACGCGAGCACCACCTGCTGTGGACTCATATCGTGACCACGCGCGATGTCGGCGAACACGGCGAACCGCTCCCCCACATCCCGCGCGCCACCACCGGTGCCACCCAACGGACTCCACGGCAGGAACGCAACACCCTGCTCCCCGCAGTACGTCAGCTCATCGAAGCTGCCCGGATGCTTCGGCGAGAACTCGTTCTGCACGCTCACCAACCCACCGTCGCCGAGCACCTGCTGGGCGATCTCGATCTCCTCGACACTTGCGTTCGAAATGCCGACCGCCCGCACCTTGCCCTCGTCGCGCAGCGTCTTGAGGTTCTGCATGATGTCGCCATAGACCATCCACCGGTCCGGACGGTGGTACTGATACAGATCGATCGTGTCGACACCGAGGTTGCGTAACGACTTCTCGACCGCCGACCGCAGATACTCCAGCGACCCGTCGCGACCCTTCGAACCGTCCTCACGCCTCGTGATACCACCCTTCGTGGCGACCACGATGTCATCGGTGTTCCCACCCCACGACGCCAGGGCATCGCGCACGATCAGCTCGTTGTGCCCCATCTCCTCGTGGTCTGGCGCGTAGATATCGGCGGTGTCGATGAAGGTCACACCCGCCTCGAGCGCAGCATGCACCATCTCGATCGCCGCGTCACGTTCGGGAAAGACACCGTCCCGGTTCATCGACACCGGCATCGCCCCCAGACCGATCGCCGAAACGGTGTAGGGGCCCAGGGTGCGGTACTTCATGGAGTCTCCTTCGCGGTACGGATGCCTCGTCCAGCCTGACAGCATCCGTCATCCCCCGTCGAGGGTTGACGTGGACGATCGACCTGTGTCGTCGGCGGTCGATACGGTGGGCCTATGACCTTTGCGAACGTGGGCTCACTCGGTGTCCAGCCCGGTCGCCGCGACGACGTGGTGGCCATCCTCACCAGGCGCGGCACAGATCTCGCCGATGCCGGATGTCTGCTCTATGAAGTGGGCACGAACGACGACGACCCCGACACCGTCTTCGTCATCGAGCTGTGGGAATCCGCCGACGCACACCGCGCATCCCTTCAGCTGCCGAGCGTCACGGCGGCGATCGCCGAAGCCATGCCGATGCTCTCCGGGGCCATGGGCGGATTCCGGTTCGACGTCGCCGGCTCGCCCCTGCGCGACTGAACCGTCCGCGTGACTCGGGCCGCCGCGCACAGCTCCTCTGGCGCGTCACGAGCTGGTCTCGTTCGCTCATGGGTTGACTCCCTCGACGAGCGCTCGGGCGCCGCGCACCGATAACGTGGCCATGACGCCGAACCCGAACCGGCCGTCGCGCGTGTCGCCTGAACACCCCGCCGGGCGCAACGCCCCCTCCGTTCCGGATGCCTGCCGAAGGACGCCATGCCCGACCGACGATCACCCCGCACCATCCGTCGAGCCGCCGCGACGGTTTTCGCGACCGCTCTGCTGCTGACCGCCTGCACCGCGACTGCCGAGACCGAAGAGGCCGTCGAGACCCCCACGCCGATCCCCAGCGCGACCGTCTCGGGCCCCACCGACGCCGCCGAGCCCGAGCCCGAGCCCGAGCCCGAGGCGACGCGCTCCCCCGCACCGAGCCCGCCTGTCGCAACCGAGGACGACACCGACGGATCCGGCACCGCCCCGGTCTCAGGAGGCACAACCGCTGACGGCGCCACCGGAAACGGCGCAGACACCGCCGCCTCGCCCTCCCCCGCGCAGTCCTCAGACGACGCCGATGCAGACGCCGATCCCGAGCAGTCGAAGACACACGACGACAGCGTCGAGGTCACCAGCGACATCGGAGGATTGTCCTTCACCTACGGCGACTACTCCGGAGAGGACTTCTCCTTCGACGACGCCGAGTGGAACAGCTCTTCGCAGGTCCTCACCATCGACGTGGAGGGAACGCACGACGGCAGCGACTCGGTCGCGGACTGGTTCAACGACCAGACCGGGGGGCACGCCGTCCACACCGACGCCTCCAGCGACTCCGAACCCGACACCCTGCACTACGCCTTCTGCGGCACCCTCACCTTCAGCGACTTCGCCGGTGCCGGCGTCGAAACCTGCTTCGGGCAGGGCGACAGCGGCGTGAAGTACAACTGGTGGATGGGCGGAAGCGCCTACGACGACACCCGCAACGGGTGCTACATCGACGAAGACGCCACCGATTCGAACGCCACCAGTCTTGTGGCCTGCATCGCGTCCGAAGGCACATCGTCCTACACCTTCGAACTCGATGCCGGCGGCACCCACCCGAACCACCTGTCGTTTTACAGCCCCTCGCGACTTCCCGCGCTCACGGGCACGCACCTGACCGACTTCGTCGACGCGCACCCCGACATGAGCGCCGGCGAGAAAGCTGTGTTCCACACGCTCGCCCGCAAACTCGATGACGATCCGGTGGATGTCCCCACGTCCTGGCAGATCTCCTGCGGCACCGACTGCACCTCCTCGATCACCTCGGGTCAGCTGTGGGCCGGGGTGCACGACACCACGACATACGACGGCGTGCTCTGGACCCATCTGCTCGACGGAACGAACCTCAACAACTACAGCATCAACGTCACCGCCGGTCGCAACGCCAGCGACGATGTGGCCGACTGGTTCGTCGACGCCGTGGGCAGCGGCGGCATGGTCGGAGCCGGCGTCAACGACGGCACCACCGCGCCCGGCAAACTCAATTTCGCCTTCTGCGGTGACCTCACCCCGCAAGGAGGCACGGCCACCGCGAGCATGCCGCTGTGCATCGGCCAGGGGTCGAACTTCGACGACGGCGAGTCCAACAACTGGTGGCTCGGATCCTCGGAGTGGAAGGCGATGGAGTTCGACTCCGCCACAGCCACCGACGCGCTCGAGTTGTTCGTCCCCGTCGACGAACTCGGCCTTCTCCCCAGCATGGACGTGCGGATGCTCGTGAACGTCGACCGCGCCACGGCGCTCTTCGTCCTCAGCGGCAACGTGGTCACCGGCGCGGCCGTCGACGGTGCGGTCTTCCTCGTCGGGCTCGGCTGAACGGCCAGGGGAAAACAAAAGGCCCGGATACCGACGGCGGGAGTCGGCATCCGGACCTTCGGTCCGTGACAACGGTTGTGGAGATGGGGGGAATCGAACCCCCGTCCATCGCTGGGTCGCTGCGGCTTCTCCGGGCGCAGTCTGTGCAGACGTTCTGCTCGGCCCCGACCTTTGTCACAGACACCTAAGTCGACGGGCCCAGCCTGGAAAGAGTCCCGCGTGACGTCCAGACGCCGTCACGCAGCAAGATCCCTAGATGACGCCAGTACCCGTGTCGGGATCACACACGGACTGACGGACTATCGGGCTCGCTTACGCAGCGAGGGCGAAGTCAGACTGCTGCTTTTCGGCAGTTATTGGTTTGCAGGGGGCGTTCACGAGATAACCCTGCATCCTCGGCCCGCTTCACGCAGTTACGCAGACGATGTCGAAACCGATCATCCCCGTGCGTTCCTTCGTGCGAAGGACCGTTGTCACGCTGTGGAGTTGTCAATCCTCGGATCCATGCGACCCGAGCACATCAGGATACAACGGATACCGACTCGCCGCCATTCCCGATACACCCGGATCGACGCATGTTCAGACCGATTCGAGCTCGCCCCGCACGATCGAATCCCCCGAATGGGTCGGGTCGCCATCGAGCGGCTCCTCGGAGATGTCGACCAACACGAACTCGTCGATGTCGATGTCGTCGGGGATCGTGAACGTCCCCTCGTCCCCTTCCAACTCACCCAGGCTGACGATCGCCGATGCGTCGGCGGTGATCAGCCACACCTCGCGGTACGCGTCGGTGCCGGCCTCGTCCGCGTCGAGTTCGACCGTGATGAGGCGCTCCCCGTCGGGGTCTTCGACCACGACCGCCGTCCCGTAGGCGCCGGGATGGTTCGGGAAGGCGTCCAGCGCCGCCGCGGCCAGCTCGGTCGGCGCCGGGCGCAACACCGAGGTCACGCCGACGATCGCCAGCACCGCCGCGATCGACGCGGCGAGGGCGAACATCAGCTTCGTCCAGCGGGGAACACCCCGGGCGGGCCGCGCGTCATCGTCCAGGGCGTCCACCGGCGCCGGGGCATCAGACCCGGACGTGTCGGACGCGGTGCGAGCAGCAACATCGGACGCGGACACGGCATGGGCCGGAGCATCGGACGCGGACGCCGCAGCATCGGCATCGGCATCGGCATCGGCATCGGCATCGGACGCGACTGGAGCATCGGACGCGGCGGGAGCGGCGGGCGAGACATCGTCGACAGGCGGTGACATGTCCGCCACCAGCACCGGGTCGACCTCCACCTCGACAGGATTAGCGACCGCGTCGGGTGCCGACACCGCGGGCACCCCCACCTCGGCGGCGATGCGGTCCCATACCCGCTCGGGCGGTGACTCGAGATCTCCGACCGTGAGGGTCGATCGACCCACGAGTACCGCGCGGCGCAGATCCGCGAGCTCTTGGGCGGTCGCCTCGTCCTCCTGCAGATGCGCCAGTTCGTCGGCCGTGGCCTCTTCGCCCAGCGCAATCAGCGCCAGCCGGTCAGGATCAATGCGCGACATGACTCACCTCCAGTCGTTCTCGTAGTCGTTTCAAACTTCGTCTGATGTGGCTCTTCACCGTACCCAACGGCATCTCGAGCCGGTGGGAGATCTGATCGTGTGTGAGGTCGTCGTAGAACGCGAGCCTCACCACCTTCTGCGCGTCCGGCTCCAACCGGTCGAGCTCATCTGCCAGGAGCAACTGATCGGCCAGATCCACCTCCGAACTGACCAAGCTGTCGGGATCGGTGTAGTGCTGCATCTCATCCTGCAACCGCCGCACACGGGCCCGAGCCTCATGGGTGTCGGCGATCCGACGCCGACAGATGGTCACCAGCCAGGTCGACAGCTTCGCCTTCGACGGGTCGTACTTCTCCCGCGAGGTCCAGGCCGAGACGAACGTCTTCTGCGTGACGTCCTCCGCGTCGCCCCGATCACCGAGTGACCGCAGTGCCAGCGTGAACACGACCGCCGACCACCGGCGGTACACCTCTTCCAGAGCGCGGTCTTCGCCTCGACGGAACCGGTCATACAGATCGAGTTCGTCGGGATCCACGACGCCACCTGCCTTTCGGGTCACCACCTCGGGCGACTCAGGCGGGGACGGCGATCGCGACCACGTTGTCCTGGTACCGGCCGGTGGCGGAATCGAACGCTCCGCCGCAGGTGATGAGGACAAGTGTGCCCTCTCCATCGCGCGAGAACAGCTCATTGACGGGTAGCTCCGCTTTCGGGTAGTAGGTCACGCTCTGCAAGATGTACCGGTGCACCGTCCCCTCGGCGTCGACGACCTCGACCTGCTCCCCCGGTCCCAGGTCGCGGAGGCGACTGAACGGACCGATGGGATAGCCGGGGGCGTCCACGTGCGCCGAGATGACCGTGTTGCCCTGCTCACTCGAAGGGTCCGAGCCCCACCGGTACCACCCGGCGACGGCGGGATCGACGGGCAATTCCATGAACCCGCCCTCCTCGACGCCGACATCCACCACGGGAACCTCGGCATCGATCGCCGGGATGCTGACGAGCGTCGGAGCAACGGAGCGTCGCGGCGGCGAGGGAGTCGCCGCCGCGACCGGCACCTCCACCGACGCTGTCGGGGCCGGTGCCGCCGCGGTGCGGACAGGGGTGGGGGTCGCCGTGGGGGAATCGGCGACGGCCGTCTGCCCGCACCCGGTCAGGGCAAGGGCGATCGCGACGGGGGCGAGTCCCGTCGCGATCACCGTGCGAGGCATGGCGATTCTCAGCGCTCGGCCCGCTTGCGCGAGACGACCACGACCGAGGTGGCCACGGCTGCGGCGACACCGAAGGCTCCGACGATCAGCAGCGTCTGCATCATCGCGTCACGCTCAGCCAGCTGTCCGCCGGTGCCCGAGGGGACTCCGTCGGGTGCCGAGTGCAGTCCGTCGATGGTCTGCACGGCGAGCTGGAGGTTCTCGTCCTCCAGGCTGCCCCACGCGTAGACGATGGTCAGCACGCCTTCTTCGACGGCCACATCGGCCGGCCCGATCACCGGGTCAGTGGTCCCGGTCGCGGCGACGGAGGCCGAGATGGTTCCGGCGGCGAGGTCGAGGCTGGCCTCTTCAGGGTTGGAGAGGTTCTCGATCACCGGGGTGTCACCGGCGAGCACGTCCACCGCGGGGGCGGCGGCATCGTGACGAACGGTCAGTCGGCCTTCGCCGGCGGCGGTCTCGGAGATGTCGTTGACATAGGGGGTGACGGTCGGATCGCCGCCCTCGGTGAGGTGCGCCACCGCGGTGTAGCTGGTGTTGGCCTCGAGGGTCACGCTGATCGGACCGAGGATCGGATCGCTGTCGTCGGCGGCATCCGTCGCCGTCAGGGCGACTTCGTAGTCACCGGCAGCGAGATCCAACGGACCGGCGAGGTCGCCCGGCTGGAAGTCGTCGAGGGTCAGTTCCCCGTTGACGTAGACGTCGACGGGGGTGTCGGGGATGCCATGGAGCACCGAAAGGTCGGCCGTGGTGTCCGAGATGGCGTAGGCGGGGGCCGCGAGTCCGAAAGCAGCGATGGCTCCGGCAGCGATTCCCGCTGCGAGGGTCTTACGCACGATAATCCTCCTTGATCGATGGCGGCTGATTACCGCCTGACATGAGGTGTATTCCCGGAGGGCGTGCGATTCGGATGCAGCCGGCTAAAGAAAGTTCTGAGGCTCGCCGGATCAGCCGGTGACCGGGAGCGAGGGGACGCCGTCGTCGTCCGTCGAGGTGACGCCCATCATGGGTGCCACGACGGTGGTGGAGACGATGGCGGCAAGACCGACGACCGTCGCGAGGGCGACCGAGGCGACGAGGATCTTGAGCGCCACGCTCTTCCGGCCCGATGTCTCCCGGGCTGATGCCTTCCGGGCCGAGGTCTCTGGAACCGACGTCTTCATCCCGCGTCAGGTTATCGTGACCGCCGCAAGGCGTCCAGCGAGCGTCCGATCACTCCCCGAGACGGTTGCGGGTGCGCATGGCTCGTTCGGCCTCACGCTTGTCCTGACGCTCCCGCAGGGTCTGGCGCTTGTCGTACTCGGCCTTACCCTTCGCGATCGCGATCTCGACTTTGGCCCGACCGTCGCTGAAGTACAGCCGCAACGGAACGAGCGTGTAGCCGCCGGCGGACGCCGCGTGACCCAGCCGTTCGATCTCGTCCTTGTGCAACAGCAGCTTGCGCACGCGCTTGGCGGCATGGTTGGTCCAGTGCCCCTGCGAGTACTGCGGGATGTTCACCGCATCCAGGAACGCCTCACCCTTGTCGATGAAGGCGTACCCGTCGGTCAGGTTCGCGCGCCCCTCGCGCAACGACTTCACCTCGGTGCCCATGAGCACCAGACCCGCCTCGTAGGTCTTCTCGATCGTGTAGTCGTGGCGGGCGCGACGGTTGGTCGCGACGACCTTCTCTCCGCGTTCCCGGACCATGATGACTCCTTGGATGACTGATGCCACTCGAACGGCAGCCCGTCAGTCTACCCCGACGAGACGGGCGGATCAGGCGCGCAGCCAGCGTCGGATCGCGAAGCTCGCCGAGAACGCCGCCAGCACCGCACCGATCACGATCAGCACCGGCACGACCAGCAACGCATCGCCGATGTCGACCCACGTGGTCACGAAGTCCACCCTGTCACGGAGGTACTCCTCCACACCGAAGTGGACCCCGGCGAGCACGGCGCCGCTGGCCAGCACCGATCCGAGCAACGCCGCGAAGACGCCCTCGAGCACGAACGGCGTCTGGATGAACCGGTTCGACGCACCGACCAGGCGCATGATGCCCAGCTCTCGCCTGCGTGCATATGCCGACAGACGAATGGTCGTCGCGATCAGCAGGACCGCCGCGATCAGCATCAGCACGGCGATCCCGACCGCGATGTAGGTGGCGATCGTCAATGCGGAGAACAGCGGATCGAGATACTGGAGCTGATCGGCGACCTCTTCGACCCCCTCCATGCCCGCGAACGCCTCGATCAGCACGTCGGACTGACGTTGGTCGACGAGGTTGATCCAGAACGTCTGGTTCATCTGTTCGGGCGAGATGATGTTCGCGTAATCCTCACCCAGCAGGTCAAGGGCGTTCGCGTACGCCTCGTCCTGATCCTCGAACCGCACATCGCGGATGAGCGGTTCCAGCGCGGCCCCGTCGAGGGTCTCCTGCACCTGCGCGATCTGGTCTTCGGTGGCCACGCCACCCGAACACGTCGCGGTCTGCTGCGATACCGACGTGCACATGTACACGGCCACCTGGGCACGATCGACCCAGTAGTCGCGCATCGTGCTGATCTGCATCTGCATGAGCATCGCCGCGCCGACGAAGGTGAGCGAGACGAAGGTGACCAGCACCACCGACACGACCATCGACGCGTTGCGGCGAAGCCCGCCGAGCGCCTCGGCGAGGACCAGACGGAATCTCACGAGGTCGGCCCCACTTCGTCCTGGTCGCCCGTGCCGAGGCCGAGCCGGTCGGCCAGACCCAGCTCCTCCACCTCGACCTCGGGGAGGTCGATGACCGGCACCGGCTGCGTGCGGTGCACACGCCCCTCCGCGTCGGATTCCGAGGCGTCGGCGCGGTCCGACTCCCCCGCCGGCGCGGCCGTCGAGGCGGCGTGCGACCGGGGAACGGTCGCGTCGGCGGTAGAGGGCGCGACCGGGGCGGCGGACGCGGCGGGTTCCGGCGTCGCGGTGGCCGCGTCGGGTGCGGGGCGATCGGCGGAGGAAGCCGCGGGAGCGGACGCCGCGGCGGGTCGGGTCGAGCCGCTCGCGGACGGGGCGGATGACGCCGGAGCGGCGGACGCCGCGTCCGACGGGGACGCCGCCGTGGACGGGGACGCCGCGGCGGGGGTTGCCTCGGCGGCGGGACGCGTCATGCCCGGCTCGACGCCGCGGGCGATCGACGCCGCAGCCTCGCGCTGTACCTCAAGGACCTCGGTGAGGGCGGCCACCGCGGCGGCACCGCGCACCGGCTCGGGTGCGAGGGTCGGCAGGCCGGAGGTGTCGCCGTAGCCGCCGTGGCTGTCGTCGCGCATCATGACGCCGTTCTTCAACTCGATCACCCGTCGTTGCATCTGATCGACGAAGTTCGCCTCGTGGGTGGCCATCACCACCGTCGTGCCGCCGGCGTTGATGCGCGCGAGCAGCCGCATGATGTCGATCGACGTGGCCGGATCGAGGTTGCCGGTCGGCTCGTCCGCGAGCAACACCTGCGGGCGGTTGACCAGCGCACGGGCGATCGCCACACGCTGCTGCTCACCGCCGGAGAGTTCGTGCGGCATCCGCTTCTCCTTGCCGGCGAGCCCGACGAGGGCGAGCACCTCGGGCACGGCCTGCTGGATGAACGCGCGCGACGATCCGATCACCTGGAGCGTGAAGGCGACGTTCTGGAAGACGGTCTTGCCGGGAAGCAGCCGGAAGTCCTGGAACACCGCACCGACGTGACGGCGGAAGTACGGGACCTTGCGGCTCGACAGGGTGCGCAGGTCGCGGCCGAGTACGACCACGCGGCCGTCGCTGGGCACCTCTTCGCGCAGGATGAGACGCAGACACGACGACTTGCCCGACCCCGAGGCGCCGACGAGGAAGACGAACTCTCCGCGGAGGACCTCGAAGTCGACGTTGTCGAGCGCCGGGCTCTTCGTGCCGCGATAGCGCTTGGTGACGTTTTCGAACCGGATCATGGCGAATCGAGCCTAAGCGAGCGCATCCGCCACACCCTCAGCGACACCCGCGCGGCGCGCGCACATCACCGATGCACAGCAACGGCGGTCGGGTAGGGCGCCAGGCCGCACCGCCGCACGACGCCCGTCGCGAGCCGGGACGCACTCAGTCGTCGTCCTTGCGCTTGCGCCAGCGGATGCCCGCGGCGATGAAACCGTCGAGGTCGCCGTCGAACACCGTCGCGGGGTTTCCCACCTCGTGGCCGGTGCGCAGGTCTTTCACGAGCTGCTGGCCGTAGAGGAAGTAGGAGCGCATCTGATCGCCCCAGCTGGCGGTGATGGTGCCCGCGAGCTCCTTCTTCTTCGCCGCCTCTTCCTCCTTCTGCAACAGCATCAGGCGGGTCTGCAGCACGCGCATCGCGGCGGCGCGGTTCTGGATCTGCGACTTCTCGTTCTGCATCGACACGACGATGCCAGTCGGAAGGTGGGTCAGGCGCACCGCCGAATCGGTGGTGTTCACCGACTGGCCGCCCGGGCCCGACGAGCGGAAGACGTCGACGCGGATGTCGTTCTCGGGGATGTCGACCTCCTGCGCCTCCTCCATCACCGGGATGACCTCGACCGCGGCGAAGCTGGTCTGACGCTTGTCGGCGCCGCCGAACGGACTGATGCGCGCGAGGCGGTGCGTGCCGGCCTCGACCGACAGGGTGCCGTAGGCATACGGCGCGTCGATCTCGAAGGTCGCCGACTTGATGCCCGCACCCTCGGCGTAGGAGGTGTCCATGACCTTCGTCTTGTAGCCGTGACGTTCGGCCCACCGCAGGTACATGCGCAGCAGCATCTCCGCGAAATCGGTCGCGTCGTCGCCGCCGGCGCCGGAACGGATGGTCACGACCGCCGACCGCTCGTCGTACTCCCCGTCCAGGAGCGTCTGCACCTCGAGCTGGTTGACGACGTCTTCGAGCTCGGCCAGTTCGTGACGGGCCTCCTCTGCCGACTCCTCGTCGTCCATCTCGACGGCGAGTTCGACGAGCACCTCGAGGTCGTCGATGCGCTTTTCCAGTTCCGTGATCCGCTTCAGCTCGTGCTGGCGGTGGCTGAGCGCGCTGGTGACCTTCTGCGCGTTCTCCACGTCGTCCCAGAGGTCGGGGGCTGCGGCTTCGTCGTTGAGCCGGGCAATCTCCTTCTCGAGCGCGTCGACATCGACGACGGCCTTGATATCGGAGAAGGTCGAACGCAGGGCCTGGATGTCGGCGGACATATCGAGTTCAAGCATGGCGCTCCAGCCTACCGCCGTCGGGCCGCGTCCCGCCGCTACGAGCCGGTGCGCGGGGCAGAGAGACAGCCGCCGGTCACGAGCCGGGGTATCGTCGGGGCCGACATGAACGACTCGGCGACATGAACGACTCGGCCAACATCAACGACTCTGCGGGGCGCATCCTCACCCGTTTCGCGCCGATGATCTACGGCCCCACCCTGTTGTTCGCCGTCGGGCTGGGCGCCGTCCTCCCCCTCATCCCCGTGATCGCCGCCGACCGTGGCGCGAGCCTGGCGGCAGCGGCACTCGTCGCCGCGGCCGTCGTGATCGGCCAACTCGTCGGCAACATCCCCGCCGGCTACGCCGTGGCGCGCCTGGGCGAACGGGTCACCATGGTGATCGCCGGATTCCTGGGTCTGGCCGGCGTCATCGGCATGGCCCTCACGCCCGGCCTGGTCGCCTTCACCCTGTCGGTGTTCGTCGTGGGCCTGAGCGCCGCGGCGTTCGGTCTGGCGCGACACTCGTTCATGACCACGCGGGTGCCGTTGTCGTTCCGCGCCCGCGCGCTGTCGCTGCTGGGAGGAACCTTCCGTCTCGGCTCGTTCACCGGCCCGTTCCTCGCCGCCGCCCTCCTGGCGGTGTTCGGCGACGAGCACGCCACGATCTGGTTCTTCGCCGCGTGCCTGGTCGGGACGATCCTGCTGGTGCTCTTCGGGCCCGACCCGGAGACGGCCGTCAGCACCCCCGACCCGCGCCGCGACGAGCGCGACCACGAAGACACCGGCGAGGTGATCACCGGACCGGTGGCCACCACCGGCGCGCGCGACGGCGTCTTCCGCACCATGTGGCGATACCGCACGGTGCTGTCCCGCCTGGGTCTGGCCGCCGCCTCGCTGTCGGCGGCGCGCGCCGCACGCTCTGTCGTCTTGCCCCTGTGGGGTGTCTCGATCGGCCTCGACGCGCAGACGATCGCCCTCGTGGTCGGCGTCTCGGGGGCGATCGACTTCGCGCTGTTCTACGCCAGCGGCCAGGTGATGGACCGGTTCGGGCGACTGTGGGCGGCGCTTCCGGCGATGATCCTCATGGGGTCGGGGTTCGCCGCCCTCGCCTTCACCCACGACGGGGAGCAGGCGGCGATGTGGTTCGCGATGTTCGCCGCCGTGCTCGGTGTCGGAAACGGCCTGTCCAGCGGCATCCTCCTCACCCTCGGTGCGGATGTCGCGCCGCCGACCGATCCCGCGCCGTTCCTGGGATCCTGGCGCACCCTCAGCGACGCAGGTGGCGCACTGGCCCCGGTCCTGGTCTCCGCGATCACCGCGGTCGCCTCGCTTCCGATCGCCGTGGCCGCGATGGGGGTGATCGCCTTCGCCGGAGCCGGTGCGTTCCTGCGCTGGGTCCCCCGGTTCGTGCCCCGGGTGCGAGACTGACGCGGTGACCACCGGCGCACCCGACGACATCATGCGGTTCTGCCGCAGTCGCCGCGACGGACGACGCTGCACCCGCCCCGTCGACCATGCCGGGCTCCACCGTCACCGCACGGTGATGTGGGCTGACACCGGCGCCGACCCGCTCCGCTGTCCGGGGTCCGGGGCCCCCGGCGAACCTGCCGCGATGGTCCCCGACGGGTGGCCGCACGGACGCGCGCTCTGCGCGGCGTGCCACCGCTTCGTCCCGCTCCACGACGGTGTCCTCGCGCCCCACGACACCAGTGACGCGGGCGAGCCGCGGGCCGAGGCGCTCCGGCGACGCGAGTGGTTCAATACCTTCGGGTGGTGAGGCCCACCGAGCCGTATCGCCGACCGCGACGAATCGTTCGGCGAGTCACGTCACCGCCCGCTCGGCCGGACGGAAGACCAACTGCGGAACGCCGTCCAGGTCGACGCGGCGCATCGAGATGCCGTAGACCGGTTCGAGCACGTCGGGCACCAACACATCGTGCGGGGTCCCGCGTGCGGCGATCCGCCCCCCGTCGAGCAACATCAGTTCGTCGCAGTAGCGCCCGGCGAGGTTCAGATCGTGCAGGACCACGACCGTCGTCAGCGGCAACGAGTGCACGAGCGAGAGGATGTCGTGCTGGTAGCGCACGTCGAGGTGGTTGGTCGGCTCGTCCAACAGCAGATGGGTGGCCTCCTGGGCCAGCGCGCGAGCGATGAGCACGCGCTGGCGTTCGCCGCCGGAGAGCTCATCGATGCCGCGGTGCGCCAACGCGTCCACCCCCGCCCGCGACATCGCCTCGGCGGCGGCCTGCTCGTCGACGGGACGGTAGCGGCTCCAGCCGGACAGCCGCGGCGAACGACCCAGCAGCACCGAATCCCACGCCGTCAACGGAAGACCGCTCGGCTCCTCCTGCGCCACGACGGCGATACGCTCGGCGCGCTGTCGCGCGGTGAGGTCGTCCACGCTCACACCGTCGACCTCCACCCGGCCGCCGGCGCGCCGCAACGCCCCCAGCATGGCGCGCAACATGGTGGATTTCCCCGATCCGTTCGGACCGATCAACCCGAAGGTGATCCCGGTCGACGCGGTGAGGTCGGCCGCGTCGAGGGCGACCGTCCGGCCGTAGCGGACGGTCACCCCCTCGGCGGTGATCATCCGACGATCATCCCTCGAGTGCGCCGGTGCCCACGAGCACCTGCTCGAGACCGCGCACCGCACCCGGATCGGGCGCGAGGTCCGAAGCGAGCACGCCGATCACACGGTCTTCCTGCACGGCGGTGAGGTTCTCCGCGCCCGGCTCAGCCAGGAACAGCGCCAGCGCCTCGTCGAAGCTCTCGCCGTACAGGCCGTAGGCCAGCACGATCGTGTGGGGGTCGGCGTCGAGCAACGTCTCGATGTTGGCCTCGAGGTAGACCGACGGCTCGTCGCCGTAGACGTTGTCGAACCCGGCGCGCGCGAGCACGTCGTCGGCGATGCCCTGTCCGCCACGGGCCGACATGGTCGCCCCGTCGAAGAAGTAGTACACGACCGCAGCGCTCTCGCCGGCGTTCTGCGAGGTGTCCACATCGCTGAGCGCGTCGACCTCGGCACGCAGCGCGGCGACATTCGCCTCCGCGACCTCGCTGGTGTCGAACACGGTACCCAGCCGCTCGACGTCGGCGAAGATCGCGTCGAAGTCGGTCTTGTCGGTCAGGGCCGCATCGTGGCTGCACTCACCGTCGATGACGACGTTGGGGATGCCGACGGCGGCCACGTCTTCATCGGAGGCGTTGAACAGTCCGTATCCGACGATGATGTCGGCCTCGGTCCCGACGATCGCCTCGATCGCGGGGTCGGAGGGGTCGACGATCTCGACGTCCTCCGGCGGGTTCGACAGCCCGGCGGGCAGGTCGGCACCGAACTCGCCGGCACGGGCGATGATCCGGTCCGACGCACCGGCGGCATCGACCAGCGCGACCGCCGAGGTGCCGATGGTCAGCACGCTCTCCGGCTCGGAGTCGATGGTGAGGTCTTCGCCGCAGTTGACGATCGTGACGGGGTACACCGTCTCTTCGACGGCGACCGCCTCGGTCTCGACCGATACCGGCTCGGCGTCGGTGCTGCACGCGGCGAACGCCAGCACGCCGACCAGGCCGAGGGCGCCGAAGCTCGCCCGTCGCAGTGGTGTGGGGAGGGACATGTGGTTCCTTCTCTCTTTTTCGGGTGTTTTCGGGACAGGGTCTGAGTCGATGTGACGCGGCGAGGCGGTCAGCGCGTGATGGTGCGGCGCACCAGGGCGATCAGCAGTGGCGTGCCGATCAGGGCGGTGACGATGCCCAGCGGAAGTTCACGTGGCGCGAAGGCGACTCGGGCGAGGGCGTCTGCGGCGACCAACAGCACCGCGCCGATGAGTGCCGAAACGGGCAACAGGATGCTGTGGCGGCCACCGACCAGACGTCGGGCGATGTGCGGCACGACCAGTCCGACGAAGCCGATGAGACCCGAGACCGCCACGGCCGCGGCGACCGCGATGCTGACCACCAGGGCCGCGGCCGCACGGAAACGGGTCGGATGCGTTCCGAGGGCCAGCGCGGTGTCGTCGCCGATGGCCAGGGCGTCGAAGCGGCGGGCCCAGACCAGGAAGATCACGAACGCGGCCACGACCAGCACGACCAGCAGCGGCACGGATGCCCAGCGTGCCTGCGCGAGCGAGCCGAGCATCCAGAACATCACCGCGCGCGCACCGTCGCGAGTCTGCCCGGCGAAGACGAGGAAGTTGGTCAGGGCGGTCAGGGCGAAGCCCACGGCGATCCCCGCGAACACGAGGCGCGAGGTGATCAACCGCCCGCCGATGCGGGCGATCGAAAGGACCAGCACGATCGCGGCCAGCGCGCCGACGAAGGCGCTGCCGGTGAGGGCGATCGCCCCGAGGGAGCCGCCGATGCCGAACAGGATGCTCGCGGCGGCACCGGTGGAGGCTCCGGACGAGATGCCCAACAGATACGGATCGGCCAGCGGGTTGCGCACCAACGCCTGGATCACGACTCCGGCAACCGCGAGCGCGGCTCCGACGAACAGGCCGAGCAACACCCGGGGGACGCGGATCATCCACACGATCGAGTGATCGGAAGTCGACGACGCTTGCGCGGGACCGAGACCGATCTCCCCCGCGATGATGCGGGCGACGACGTCGGGCGGAATCGCCACGGGGCCGATCCCGACTGCCACGACGGCCACGACGGCCGTGGCGACGGCGAGCGCGATGGTCAGCAGAAGATTCCGACGGCGTGTCGCGCGCGCTGCCGCGGCGGGCGCCGGGGGCGCCACGGTCACCGCTGGCATCGGGGGGCAGAAGTCGTGTACAACTTGTCGAGCACCGTTCTTGATAATGATTGTCGTTAGCACGTTAGCAGAGGGTCACCCATGGTCAATTTCGCTCTTGTGCGCCTGGTGAGCCCCCACGGCCTCGGCATCGCGGCGGGCGCCGCGGTGGGCCTCGCGCTGAGCGCACTCGCGATCACCCAGGCGCTCGCCACCGCGTCGGTCTTCAGTGGCATCCTCGACGGGCTCTCCCCGACCGCCCTGGTCCTGCCGTTGCTGATCCTCGCCGCAGCGCTGCTGCTCCGGCCCGTGGGCACGGCCTCCCGTGAGCTCGTCGCGCACCATGTCGCCTCGCGCATGAAGCGACGGCTTCGCGGCCGCATCCTCGACCACGAGACCGCACGCGGACCGTTCGCACCGGGCACGGAACGCATCGGCTCGCGACATGCGCTCCTGGTCGACGGCGTCGAGAACCTCGAGCCCTACGTCACCCGATACCTGCCCCAGGTCCTCGTCACCGGCGTCACCGCGGTGGTCACCGTCGGGATCCTCATCGCCATCGACCCGGTCGTCGGCGTCGTCGCCGGCGCAACGGCTCTCCTGGTGCCCTTCATCCCCCGACTGTGGGACCGTGCGCTCAAGGGACGCGGCGAAGAGCACTGGGGTGCCTATTCGGCACTCCACGCCGACGTCGTCGACGCGATGCGCGGCATGGAGACCCTCAAGCTCCTCGGCGCCGCCGGTCGCCGTCGGGACGAGCTCGACCGCGCGAGCGACTCGTTGCTGGCCGCGACCCTCCGCCAGGTGCGGCTGTCCCTGGTCGAGTCCGGTTTGACCGGCTTCCTGCTCGTGGCCGGCCCCGCCCTCGTCCTGACGGTCGGAGTCACGCGCGTCTGGGCGGGCACGCTGGCCCCCTCCGCTCTGTTCGCGGTCACCCTCATCGGCTTCGAGGTCTTCCGCCCCTTCCGCGACCTCTCCAACCATTGGCACGCGGGGTACCTGGGTGTCACGGTCGGATCCCGGATCCTCGCCGAACTGAACGCGCCCGTCGAGACCGCGCCGGCTCCCGCTCCGCAGACTCCGCCGGACGCATCGATCGCCGTCGAACTCGACCACGTGACCGTGAGGTACCCGGGCGCGGCGCACGACGCCCTGCACGATCTCACCCTCCGCGTCCCCCGTGGGCGACTGACCGCGATCGTCGGCCCCTCGGGTGCCGGCAAGTCCACCGTCGCCAACACGATCCTGGGCCTTCTCGCCCCGGCCACCGGGTCGGTGGCACTCGACAGGATCGTCGGCGTACCGCCGGTCTCCCTCGTCTCGCAGGATCCGGTGATCTTCGCCGGCACACTCCGCGAGAACCTCACCGTCGTCGCCCCCGACAGCGACGACGCGTCGCTGATCGACGCGCTGGAGCAGGCGCAGGCCGCCGAACTGGTCGAGCGCGGACTCGACGCGCCCGTCGGTGACGGCGGCGCACTCCTTTCCGGGGGCCAACGCCAACGCGTCGCGATCGCCCGCGCACTGCTGCGCCGCTCCCCCGTCCTCCTGCTCGATGAGGCATCCTCCGCCCTCGACGCGCGACGCGAAAGTGCGCTACTGACGACCCTCCGTGACGCGGGCGGCGCGGGCGGCGCGCGGACCCTCGTGGTCATCGCCCATCGCCTCACCGCGATCCGCGACGCCGACCTGGTCGTCGTCGTCGACGGCGGGCAGGTGGTCGAGCAGGGCGGGTATGACGAGCTGCTCGAGCGCCGCGGAACCCTCTGGCGGCTCCACACCGCCCAGGCCGAGGAGGTCGCAGCGTGACCTCCTCCACCGCCCTCCTGCGCCCCGTCGTGCGTCTTCTGGACGAGGTCGGTCACGAACGTGGCCTGTTCCTGCGCTCCACGCTGTCGATGACGGCGTTCCAAGCGGCCACCGCCGCCGCGGCGGGGCTGTCGACGGCCGTCGCGACCAGCGTCATCGCCGACACGCCGCACAGCCTGGTCGTCGCCCTCCTGGTGGGCCTGGTCGCCGCGGTGATCGCCGCGGCGGTGTTCACCTGGATCGAGTCCTGGCTCAGCCACGTGCTGGCCTATCGCGTCATCGCCGCGCTGCGCATGCGGGTCTACGACGCCGTCGAGAGGATCGTCCCCGCCCGCACCGGCACCCGACGCACCGGCGAGGTCGCGGGCACCGCGATGAACGACGTCGAGACACTGGAGTGGTTCTACGCCCACACGCTCGGCTCCGGGGTCAACGCGATCGTGTCACCGGCCCTGGTGTCCGTCGCCCTGGTGGCCATCACCGGACCCATCGGACTGATCGTCCCCGCCGGTGTCGCCCTGCTGCTGGCCGTCCCCTGGGTCCTGGCCCGCGTGCAGGTCGCACAGGGAACACGCATCCGCGCCCGGCTGGGCGACCTGCAGGCGGTCTCCTTCGAAGGCGCGGAAGCCCGCCGCGAGTTGACCGCGCTCGGTCTCACCGACTATCACCGCGAACAGGTGCTCGCCCGGACGGCGGACGTCCAGCGCGCCAAACGCGGTTTCGCGATGCGTGCCGCGGGCGAATCCGCACTCGCCGACATCATCGTCGCCACCACCAGCCTCAGCTTCCTGGTCGCCTTGATGGCCGGGGCCGCGGCCGGCACCGTCGACCCCGTCGTCATCCCCGTGGCCCTCGTGCTCGTCTCCGCCGCCGTGGTCCCCGCCGCGGGAGCCTTCGTCATGGTGCAGCGCCTGGGCGAGATGTCCGCTGCGGCCTCTCGCGTCCTCTCCCTCCTCGACGAGGTCGACGACGAGCCCGCGCCGCGAGCACTTCGCGAGGCCCCACGGCACGGAGCGGTGCGTTTCGACGCCGTCACCTTCTCGTATACCGGCGGCCCGCCCGTGCTGCGCGGACTCGACCTCGAGATCGCCGCCGGCGAGACGGTCGCCCTGGTCGGTGGTTCCGGCGCCGGTAAGACGACCGTGGCGCGACTGTTGGCCGGCCTCTGGCGCGCCGACACGGGCACCGTGACCCTCGACGGCGTCTCCCTGCGCGATATCGAAGGCACCTCCCTCCGCCACGAAGTCGCGCTGGTCTCGCAGAGCCCGTTCGTCTTCCGAGGCACCGTGCGCAGCAATCTGCTCCTCGCCGACCCCGACGCCACTGAGACGGCGCTGTGGCGCGCGCTGACCGACGCGGGTCTCGCCGACACCGTCCGCGCATGGGACGACGGGCTCGACACCCGGGTGGGTGACCGCGGCGCGACGATGTCGGGGGGCCAGCGCCAACGCCTCTCCATCGCACAGGTGCTCCTGCGCGATCCGGCGGTGCTCATCCTCGACGAAGCCTCCGCCCAACTCGACACCGTCCGCGAGGCCGACCTGGCCGATGCGGTGGCACGCCTCCGCGACGGACGCACGACGATCGTGATCGCCCACCGGGTGTCGACCATCCGCCGCGCGCCACGTGTGGTGCTCCTCGAAGACGGTCGCGTGGTCGCCGACGGCGCGCACGCCGACCTGCTCGCGACCCAGGACGCCTACCGCACCCTCATCGCCCACGACCAAGCCCCGCCGGCGGACCTCGCCGGCACCGCCACGCCCCCCGGAAGGAGGTGAAACACATGCAGCAGATCGCCGTTTCGGAGGTCGCCACGGAGCGCTCGGAAGAGCAGATCCTGGCACCCAACGCCAACAACCACGGACACGTCTCGACCGCTTTCGCCTGGTCGTGATCGTCCCGCGGGCGTCCCGTGTGAACGGGGCGCCCGCGCCCATCCACGTGCCGCAGCCCCCCTTCCCCGCCCGTGACCGAGGAGTCGCCATGTCCGCCCCATCCACCACAGCCACCGCCCGCGTCGAGATCCGGGCCCTCGGCCCGGCACAGAGCCTGCTGACCACGCCGACCGGCGCGTCATTCACCGTCGACATCGACGCCGCGACGGCGCTGCGCATGGTCGACGCGTGGGCGAGCGGGCACGCCTCCCCCGCTCTCGCGGAGGGGTGGGACGAGGCGGGGAGTCTGCTCCGCGACGTCCTCGAACGCGACGGCGCCTTCCACGTACCCGACGACGCGGGGATCCTCCCCGACGCACCGCCGAGGTGGGACGAGAGCGACGGCTCGGACGCCTCTGCGGGAGACCTCCTGCTCACCGGCGACCCGATCGTCGTGGCAAGCCTGCAACAGGCCTCGACGAGACCGCTGCGGGCGATGCCGGCCGACGACTGGCAGCGGGTGGTGCATCGCGCCTTCCGCACCGGTGAACTGCTCGTCTTCGCTGTGCGCGGAGGCGATGACGCCACTCTCATCGCACTGGATCGGCTGTGTAGCGACGCCCGGACGCCGTGGGTGGCCGTGGAGGTCACCCGCTCACACGTGTGGGTCGGCCCGTTCGTGACACCCGGCGTAGGCGCCAACTACGAAGACTTCGCCGCGCGCCGCACCGCCGCGGCCTTCGACGCCGCCGCACACCGCGCACTTCGCACGCCCGCCGTCGGCGGCGACGCGGGATTGCCGCCACACCGGCTGGACATCGCGATGCGGGCGGCCCGCGACATCCTCACCGACGAACGGGTCGGCGACACCGTCTTCGATGTCTCACCCGATGGTTCTGCCGTGCGCCACCCCGTCCTCCCGCTGCCTGACAGCGTCATCAGCGCCGCGCACCCGCATGCGCCCGGCGACCTCGTGGACCCGGTGACCGGGATCGTCCAACGCACCAGGGACGTCACCCACCACCCGAGCATCCCCCGTTCCCTCGCGACCGCGCAGAGCGACGTGTGCAATATGCGTCGCGTCTCGCGGTGGGCCAACAACACCTCGTGCCAGGGTGCCGCGTTCGGTGACCCCGAACAGGCGCGGGCCAGCGCCATCGGGGAGGCCGCGGAACGGTACTGCGGCAACCTCCTCGACACCTTGCCGGTCACCTTCGCCAGCTATGACGCCCTGAGCCGTGGCCCGATGCGGGTCCTCGACCCCGATCACCTCGTGCTCTACTCCGACCGGCAGTACGACACCCCCGGGTTCCCGTTCGCCCGCATGACGCACGACCTCGAGATGCACTGGGTGCCGGGGCGCTCGCTCACGACCGGGGAAGACCTCCTCGTGCCGGCCAGCATGGTCTACGTCAACTGGTTCACCGCCGGATACTCCGCCGCACCGGTGACCAATTTCTGCCCCTTCGCGGGGATCGCCGCCGGCCCCACGATGGACTACGCCATCACGTCGGCCCTCGAGGAGATCATCGAACGCCACGCGACCATGGTCTGGTGGCTGAACGCCCAACCCCTCGACGCGACCGACCCCGGCGCCCTCGGCGCCGTGTGGGAGGACATACCCGCCGAGGCAGGACAGCGCCCGTCCCTGATCATGATCGACAACGAATTCGGGGTCCCGGTGGCCGCCGGCGTGCTCCACAACGACCTCGACACGCTCGTGAACGTCGGCTTCGCCTGCCGCGACACCCCCGAAGCCGCCGCCCTCAAAGCCTGGACCGAGGCCTGCACGCTCCAGGAGGGCAGCCGCGACCTGCTGCGCGCCGACGGGGCGCATTGGGACGCCATGTCCCGCGGAGAGCTCAACAGCCGTTCGTTCAAGCCCTGGCGCGCCGACCGGGCCTACCTCGACTCGTACCGGGAGGACATGCGCGACTGCGACGACCTGATGGTGCAGCAGCAGGTGCACCTCGATCCTCGGGCGGTGCGCCGTGTGGCCCCGTTGCTGGAACGCCCCGTGACCCGCACGCTCGCTGACGCGCCGCGGCTGGAATCCCGCACGCCGGATGCCTACCGCCGCGCGCTGGAGGCGGCCGGGCACGAGGTCATCGTCGTCGACATCACCTCCCCCGACATCGCCAGCACCGGCATGGCCGTCGTGCGGGCGATCGTCCCGGGCACGGTCGGCAACGCCCCCGCCGCGTTCCCCTTCCTCGGCGGCGGGCGCGTGCAGGACCTCGCCGTCGAGTTGGGCTGGCGCACCCGTCCGCTCGCCGAAGACGAGCTCAACCACTTCCCGATCCCGCACGCATGACCCCCCTGAGCGTGCACGCGCTCGGCGAGGATCGACTCTTGGTGAGCGCGTGGGGCGGTCGCCGGTGGGTGCTGGAGGCCCCGCCGTCACAGATCGACGCCCCGGCCGTCCAGGCGGCGCTTGATCGGCTGCGCGCATCCGCCGAGAACGCCCCGGCACTTCCCGCCACCCTCGGCACGTCACCCGGGTGGGAGGAATGCGACGAGTCCGCCGGCTCCGACGGCGAAGGCAAGGACGGCGAGGGGCGCCTCGTCACCGGCCGCGAGACGCCGCCGGTGGTCGTCGGGTTGGATGCGTTGGGCACTCTCGCCGCGAAGGTGCGCCGGAAGACGACGGTCGGCGTCCTCTTCGCCGGTCGCCTTTTCCGCACCACCCTGGCGCCGGGTGACTCGGCGCACGATGCGGCGGAGCTGTCCCGGATGCTGCGCGCGACCATCGCCGAACCCGCGCACGCCGCCACCCTCGCCGGGCCCGCCGTCCGCGACGAGATCACCCCGCTGCTACGGGCCGGCGCAGACGTCACGGGGACGGCGAGGGAGCACGATGCGGTGGAGGAGTGGAACGGGGCATCGTGGTGCGCGCACCGCCGGCGACCGCGTCCACTGGTCGACCCCGTCACCGGGATCCTCGCCCGCGTCACCGCACGCCCCGTCGACCCGGACGCCCCACCCGGCTTCGTGCATCTGCACGCGGAGCTCCCCCATCTCACGAGTGTGGATCAGAGGTTCCAGCCCGACCCCCTCGCCCCGGCCGGAGGGTTCCGCGGCGGAGCCTCGCCCGACGACGAAGCGGTCCGCTCCGGGCTGGCCCACCTGTGCGGTGCGTACCTGGGTCAGGGACAGATCCGGCTCGCCGACGCGACGAGCCTGCGCGCGGCCGGCGACGAGGTGCTGACGGTCGACCGATGGCGCCCGCACCCGCCCGAACTCCATACACATCCAGGGTTCCCCTTCGTCCGGCTCGGCGACGACGACCCGACCTGGTGGCTGCGCGGAGACGAGTGCGGGCGCACCTGCTGGGTGCCGCTCAGCCTCGTGCACGCCGGCTACCTCGCCTCTGAACTCGATCCGCTCCCCCGCACGAACGGGCACAACCTCGTCGGCCTCGGAGCCGGATTCACCACCGCGGAGGCCCGCGACCGCGCCGCCGCGCATCTCATCGCCCACGACGCCGTGTCCCGCTGGTGGGAAAGCGACGACGCCCTCCGCGAGGTCGACGCACCAGGTCCGGTCCGGGAGGCATGGGTCGGATGCGGGTGGTCCCTGCGGGTCCTGGCGGTCCCGTCACGGTTCGGGGTGCCGGTGCGCCTGGCGGTCGTCGACGCGGCGGATCAGGGCGTGGTCGCGCTGGGGTTCGGGTGCGCGCGTGAGGCCGATGACGCGACCGAGAGCGCGGTCGCCGCGGCCCTCATCCAGCACGCGTCCGCGCGCGACCTCGCCGGCGAGACGAGCCTGATCCGCAACGCGGCCGTGCTGGGTAACGGGGGCGTCGCCGGGCTCATGCCGTTCGACCCCGACCGCCGCTACGCCGACGCGTTCGCCGACACCCGTCGCCTCATCGATCCGATGTGCCATCTGCAGCGCGGCCTCGACCCGCGCGTGGTGGCAGACACGCGGCGCCGTGTGACCCCCGCCGCTCCGGAAGCGTCGGTCGATGTCGGCGGGCCCGCGACCGGGGCCGGACCGTCGCCGTGGGAGGCGCTCACCCGATCGGCGCGGACGGTTCTGGTCGATGTCACGACCGACGAGGTGCGCCAGGCGGGGACCCACGCCGTCCGTGTGCTCGCCCCCGACCTCCGTCGCATCGACGTGGCCGCCTTCGACGACCCGAGCCGCGCCTCGCACCCGTATCCCGGCTGGTGAACCGTCGTTGTTGACACGCACGGAGCCACGTGCCTAGCGTCGGTGTCGGTCGCCGAGCGGTGACCGACACCGACGAAGGACCGATCACATGGGCATCCGCATCAACCTCACGAGCGTGTTCGTCGACGACCAGGCCAAGGCCCTGGCGTTCTACACCGACATGCTCGGGTTCGTCCCGAAGAACGACATCCCTCTCGGCGAGCACCGCTGGCTCACCGTCGTCAGTCCCGACGAACCCACCGGCACCGAGCTGCTGCTCGAGCCCGACGAGCACCCGGCTGCACGCACCTACCGGGCCGCGCTCATGGCTGACGGGATCCCCGCCGCATCCTTCACCGTCGACGACGTCGCCACCACCCACGCCACCCTCAGCGACCGCGGCGTGAGCTTCACGCAGGATCCCCTGGCGATGGGCCCGGTCGTCACCGCCGTCCTCGATGACACGTGCGGCAACCTCATCCAGCTCACCAGCCCCGCCTGATCGAAACGCTCAGCGCGGCGGCCAGGAGGAGGCGCCGAGATCTCGCGAGATGTTCCGCGCCGCCTCGCGCAGCTCCCGGACCACCGCGTCGCGGGGCGGAAACTCCTCGACGGGAAGCGCGACACCCACCGCCGCGATGACGCTGCCGGACTCGTCGACGACCGGCGCGGCGAGCGCCGCATCTCCCAGCACGGCCTCCTCCCGCTCGATGGCGAGCGCATCACGGCGGACCCCGTGCAGCTCGGCGGTCAAAGCCGCCGCGTCGGTCACCGTGTTCTCCGTCAGGTCGTCGAGATCTCGCACCAGCACATCCCCGCGCATCTCGTCGTCATACGCCAGCAGGACCTTCCCGAGCGCCGAGGCGTGGGCCGGCAGGGTCAACCCGGTCTCGGGCATCTGCTCGGTGCCGTCGGGTCGGCGATCGTGGTGGATCACCAACACGTCACCGTTGAGGTTCACCCCCAGGCGCGACGCCAAGCCGGTACCCAGGGACAGTTCGTGCATCCGCCGCAAGGCCCGGGCACGCACATCGAGCGTGTCCAGGTAGACGCTGGACAGCCGCAACAGGGCCGGTCCGAGCATGTACCGGTTCCCTGCGGGCTCCTGTGCGACCAGCCCGTGCGCCGACAGCGACTTCACCAGCCCATGGACCGTCGACGGCGGTAGATCGAGCGCCGACGCCAGATCGCTGATACCGAGGCGGCGTGCGCCTTGCAACAGGTTCAGGATGCGCGCAGCTCTGTCGATCGATTGGATCATCGTCGCTCCTGTTCTCGGCGGGCCGCGGTGCATCCATTTTGCCCCTTGACAGCGCCGTCGGGGACGAGCATATTCGATATTGACGAAGCCGAGTCGACATTATCGAATCTGATCCCCATCTCGGCCGTCCCGTTCGAAGGAGAACAACCAGCAATGGACGAATATCGCACGTGGCAGAAACTCGCCGCCGAATTCCTCGGCACCGCGTTCCTGGTCTTCGTCGGCGTCGGCTCGGTGCCGGCCCTCGCGATGGTCAACGGAACCCAACCGTTCAGCGGCGCAGACCTCGGCTTCATCTCCCTGAGCTTCGGCTTGGTCGTCGTCGCCACGGTCTACGTGTTCGGGTACATCTCGGGCAACCACATCAACCCCGCCGTCACGATCGGCCTGGCCATCACGGGGAAGTTCCCGTGGCGTGAGGTCCCCGGCTACCTCATCGCCCAGGTGCTCGGCGCCATCCTCGGGGCGTTCGGCATCGTCGGCGTCCTGGGCATGACCGCAAGCGACCTCGGGCTCGGCATCGCCGCGTACGGCGACATCCCCGTCTGGCAGGCGTTCACCGCGGAGTTCGTGGGCACCTTCCTGCTGGTGTTCACGGTGTTCGGTGTCATCCACCGCAAGGCCGCCCCCGGCTTCGCGGGCATCGTCATCGGCTTCATCGTGTTCGCCGCCATCATCCCTGTCGCCCCGGCCACCGGAGCATCCATCAACCCCGCTCGCACGACCGGTCCGATGATCGTCCAGTCGCTGCTGGGAGGCGAGGTGCTCTGGGAACAGTGGCCGGTGTACATCGCGGCCGAGCTGCTGGCCGGTATCGCCGCAGCCGCACTGTTCACCGTCATCGCCCGCACCGAGGCCGACCGCACGACTCTCACCGACGCACTCACCGAAGAGGAGACCCGCTCATGAAGAAGCTCATCAACACCCCCGAATCCGTCCTCGCCGACGCGCTCCGGGGCGTCGAGGCCGCTCACCCCGACCTCACCGTCGACCACACCAACCGCGTCGTGATCAGCGGAGCACCCCGCGACGGCCGTGTCGCCCTCATCTCCGGCGGCGGGTCGGGCCACGAACCGCTCCACAGCGGCTTCGTCGGCGCCGGCATGCTCGACGCCGCGTGCGCCGGCGAGGTGTTCACCTCCCCCACCCCCGACCAGATGCTCGCCGCCGCCACCCAGGTCGACGGGGGCGCCGGTGTGCTGTTCATCGTCAAGAACTACACCGGCGACGTGCTGAACTTCGAGATGGCCGCCGAACTGGCGGGCGAGCAGGGCATCGACACCGCCTCGGTCGTCGTCGCCGACGACGTCGCCGTGCAGGACTCGACCTTCACCGCCGGACGTCGCGGCGTGGGAACCACGGTGTTCGTGGAGAAGATCGCCGGCGCCGCCGCGGCCGAGGGAAAGAGTCTCGCCGAGGTGAAGGCGGTGGCCGAGAAGGTGTCCGAGAGCGGCCGCTCGATGGGTATCGCTCTGACCAGCTGCACCCTGCCTGCGGTCGGCAAGCCGAGCTTCGAGCTGCCCGAAGACCAGATGGAGGTGGGCGTCGGGATCCACGGCGAGCCGGGGCGCAAGCGTGAGCAGCTGGCCACGGCCCGCGAGATCGCCGCCGAGATGGTGGAGGCCATCACCGCCGACCTGGACTTCACCGGCGGCCCCGTGATCGCCATGCTCACCGGCCTCGGCGGAAGCCCCCTCATCGAGCTCTACGGCGTGTACGCCGATGTGGCCGACCTCCTGGCCGAGAAGGGCATCACCGTCGCCCGCTCGCTCGTGGGCGACTACATCACCAGCCTCGACATGGCCGGCTGCTCGCTGACCCTCCTGCGCGCCGACGACGAGATGCTCCGCCTGTGGGATGCCCCCGTCAACACCACCGCGCTGCGCTGGGGATGCTGAAATGGCAGACATGATCACCGTTGAAGACCTGGACCGATGGCTGAGGCTGTCCGCGGAACGTCTGCACGCCGAAGCGGAGCGGCTCACCGAGCTCGACTCCGCCATCGGAGACGCTGACCACGGCACGAACATGACACGCGGGTTCACCGCCGTCGTGCAAAAAATCGACACCGCCGCGGCCACCGTGCAGGAGCGACTGAAGTCGGTCGGGATGACCCTGGTCACCACCGTCGGCGGGGCGAGCGGGTCCCTCTACGGCACGTTCTTCCTCGACATGGGCCGGAACAGCCCCGCGGAGGCGTCCATGAGCGCCGAGCAGTTGGCCGCGGCCATGCGTGCCGGGGTGGCGGCGGTGATCGCACGCGGGCACGCCCAGGTCGGCGACAAGACGATGATCGATGCGTTCCAGCCGGCGATCGACACGTTGAGCGAGAAGCTCGACGGCGGCGCGTCACTGGCCGAGTCGCTGCAGGCCGCCTCGGCGGCCGCTGCCGCCGGCTGCGAATCGACCAAGCCGCTCGTGGCACGCAAGGGACGCGCCTCCTACCTTGGCGACCGGAGCGCCGACCACCTCGACCCGGGCGCGGCCAGCACCGCGATCCTGTGGGCGGCCCTCGCCGACGCCGAGAGCGCGGAGTCCGCGTGATCGGGTTCGTCGTCGTCTCCCACAGCGAGCCCCTGGCCGAAGCGGCCGTGGACCTCGCCCTCCAGATGGTTCACGGAGAGCAACCCCCCGTGAAGATCGCCGCCGGCGCCGCCGGCGGGTTCGGCACCGATGCGGCCGCGATCGCCGGTGCGATCGACGCGTTGGCCGACAGTGAGGGCGTCGTCGTCCTCACCGACCTCGGCTCGGCGACGCTGAGCTCGGAACTGGCCCTCGACCTACGGGAGAGCAGCCAGCCGGTGCGCATCAGCACAGGTCCCTTCGTCGAGGGGGCGACGGCGGGCATCGTCCGCGCCGCCACCGGGGGGACACTGGAGGAGGTCGTCGCCGACGCCGACAGCGCGCTGCGCGCCAAGCAGCCCGATGCGGGCGGGGCGCCGACCGCGCCGGCGACCGACCCCGCGCCGGAGCAGAAGGACACCGCGCCGTCGGCGGAGCACGCTGTGATCGAACGCGCCCTGCTCAACCCGATGGGCATCCACTCCCGACCGGCGGCCGTGCTGGTCAAGGAGGCCGGACGCTTCGATGCGACCATCGAGATCAGCGACGTCACGACCGGGAAGGGCCCGGTCAAGGCGAAGAGCATGGTCGGGATGCTGTCACTGGGCACCGCGAAGGATCACGTCGTGCGCGTGGAGGCGACCGGGCCCGACGCGGCCGAGGCCGTCGCGGCGTTCGACGCGTTGATCCTCGAGGGCTTCGGCGAACTGGACGACTGAGCGCGGGGCCGCGGCGTCCGCGTCGCGGCCCCGTCCTCGGGCGACCACGGGGCGTCGATAGACTCGATCGACCCGCGCCTCCCGACCCGCGCGGGCGAGCAGGAGACATGTCCTCACTCGCGCTGATCCCCTGGCTCGACCCCGAGACGATCATCGACGCGGCAGGCCCCTGGGCGTTGCTCGTGGTCTGTGCGATCATCTTCGCCGAGACGGGGCTGCTCATCGGGTTCCTCTTCCCCGGAGACAGCCTGCTCATCATCTCGGGCCTGCTCACGAACACCGTCGACGTGTTCCACGTGAACATCTGGGTGGTGTGCTCGGCGATCGCGATCGCCGCGTTCATCGGCGGGCAGGTCGGGTACTACATCGGCCACCGCAGTGGTCCCGCCCTGTTCGAGCGGAAAGAGACCGGCCTGATCAGCCGGAAGAACGTCGAACGCACCAACGCGTTCTTCGACCGGTTCGGAGGCCTCGCGATCATCGTCGCCCGGTTCGTCCCCGTCGTGCGCACCTTCGCCCCGGTCGCCGCCGGCGTCGGGCACATGCCCCTCCGTGTCTACACGCTGTACAACTTCATCGGTGCGGTGCTGTGGGCCTTCAGCTTCACCCTGCTCGGATACGTCATCGCCTACATCCCGTGGGTCAGCGACTTCGTCACCCGGTACATCGATGTCATCCTCCTCGCCGTCGTCGCCGGCACCGCCGTCTTCGTCGGCATCCACTATCTGCGGGAGCGGCGCGCCGCAGCCCGGGTCGACGCGTAGGCGGAGCGCACGGGATCGAGCATCCCCGCACCGGGTGCGGCGCAGGACGAGCGCGTGTCAGCGCAGCACCGTGCGGCTGGTCGCGGTGGCTTCCAGGCGCACGCCATCCGGGACGAAGAGGGTCACGACCGGCGGATGCCACGCCGCGGCCACCGTCACGCGCGACGAGACACCATCCGGCGAAGCGGCCGACACGAGCACCGCATCGGTCCGCAACGCGTCAAGGAACGTCTCGGCCTGCTCGGACACCGCGGCGTCGGTCAGCTGCGCGGTGGGCTCACCGTCGACGGCCGTGAACACGAACCCGTCGGAACCGGCGAGCGCGGCCCCGTCCGCCAGCGCGTCCACGCGCTTCTGCGCGAGGTACAAGCTCGTGGCGTTCACGCACACGAGCACCACGACCAGCGCGAGCACGACATATCCCAGTGTCAGCGGCAGGATGCTCCCGTCCTCCCCCGTGGACGCATCCGCACCACGCCGCACCCACCGCGGGTGCGCAAACGCGCAGGCACCCGGGGTCATCCTTCGCCACCGCGGGTGCGCGAAGGCGCGGGCAGGCGCGGTCATCCTTCGCGCCATGTCCGGGAGACCTCCTGCGCCGAGGTCGCTTCGACCGGCACGGTGGCAAGACGGTCCAGCCCCAGGATGTCGGGCACCAGCGGCAGCGACACGGTCGCCGAAACCGTCACCACCACCAGCGCACCCGCCTGCGGACAGTCACCGGCCGGCCGGCAGTCCACGTCGATCGCCACGGCCCCCGGATCGATGCCGTACTCGGCCACAACGGAGTCCAGCACGCGGTGCGCGCGTTCGTCCGCGGCGCCGGTTCCGGTCGCGGTCGAGATCGCGCGGGCGATGTGACGGGCGGCGGCCTCGGTTCCGAGTGACTGATGTTGCACCAGCGACAGCGTGATCACCAGATACACCAACGGAACCAGCATGAGCAGCCCGACGACGATGAACTCCAACGCCGCCGACCCGGAATCGTCCTGTCCCAGGTGTCCGCGCACCCATGTGTGGCATCGGCGGATCCCCTCCGGCAACCGTCCCGGCTCAGTCGAAGCTCTCCAGCGGCGCATGGGCGGTCACCTCCATCGCTCCGGGGACCCCGAACAGCCCCGCCAGAGGGAGGGTCCCCCGCACGGTCACCGCGACCGCGGGGTGACCGAGATGGGAGGTCTGGGAGACGGCGACCTCGGCGGCGAATCCTTGCCCCACCGTGCGGTCGACGATCTCACGCGTGCGGGCGACCCCTTCTCCGAGCGTGGTGTCGGCGAGCGCGGCGCGGTGGGCGCCCTCGACCGCGGCATCGTGTACGACGTTGCGCACATACATCCCGACACCCAGTTGGAGCACGGCGAGGGTGAGTGCGGTCAGCAGCACGCCGACGAGCACGAACTCGACCGGCGCCGAACCCGTCTCGTCGGCGAGCACAGCCCGCATCCGCCGCCGCACAGCCCGCACGCGTCAGAAGCCCGAGACGCGATCGATCGCCTGCTCGAACAGCCCGGCCAATGCCGGTCCGGCGAGCGCCCAGATCACGACCACCAATCCGGCGGTCATGAGGGTGATCAGCACCCAGCCGGGCACGTCACCGGTGTCGTCATCGAGCGTGTCGACCAGGCGCGCATGCAGCGCCGTCTCGAACCGACTCCAGATTCGCAGCATCCGATTCTCCTTCTGTGTCATCCGACCCCCAGCCGCAGCATGAGGATCCCGGGGAACACCGCGAACAGAACGCTCAGCGGCAGGATCAAGAAAACGAGCGGCACGAGCATCAGATATAGGGTCTTCTCATGACCAAGCGCGCCGCCCTGTACCTGCGTCAGTCGAAGGCAGACGACGAGGGGATCGAGCGTCAGCGCGATCGCACCACGGCGCTCTCTGCGGCGCGCGGGTGGACGATCGTCGAGACGTACGTCGACAACGACGTGTCAGCGTCAAAACCGCGCGGTTCGGCGACTGCTTGGGGGCGTTTGCTCTCTGCATCTGAGTCGATCGACGTTGTTATCGCGACGGACCTCGATCGCATAGCGAGATCGACCCGCGACCTGAACACGCTGATCGACCACAAGCTCGCGCTCGTGACCGTTGACGGCGAGATCGACCTCGCCTCGGCCGACGGTGAACTGCGCGCGAGCGTGCTTGCGTCGGTCGCGCGCTTTGAGGTGCGGCGCAAAGCTGAGCGTCAGCGTCGTGCAGGGGATCAGCGGGCAGCGTTGGGTAGGCCGACCTCACGCCCGGGCTATGGATACCGCCGCGTTGACCGTCGTGATGTCATCGATCAGGCCGAGGCTGCCGTGATCCGTGACGTCGCACGCCGCGCTCTAGAAGGCCACTCGATTCGCTCGATCACTGCCGATCTGAACCGGCGGGGCGTCCCTTCTCCGCGCACCGCCGAACAGGGGCGGACCGGCGAGTCCGTTGCACGGATCGAGTGGTCGTCGCCGACGCTCCGACAGCTTCTGTTGCGGCCCTCCCTGGCGGGGCTTCGCACCCACCGCGGAGAGGTGGTCGGTGAGTTCGACCCCGACTGGCACCCGTCGATCCTGGACCGGGACACTCACGATCGTCTCGTCGCGCTGTTCCGAAACCCGAGCCGCGAGTCCGGCGGCGTCGGAAAGCCGCCGAAGCATCTCCTCAGCGGGATCATTTACTGCGGTCGCTGCGAGGCTCAGCCGAACGCGGCCCCTGCGGTGATGCGACGCGCGAGCGGCAAGCTTGTGACCACCCGGGACGGTCGCACCAAGCGTCAGCCACCGTCGTACTTCTGCACGACCTGCTACAAGGTGCGTCGGAAGCAGGAGGACGTCGAGAGAGTGGTCGTCGGAACGCTTCTCCGACGGCTTCAACAGCCCGATGCGCTCGCGCTCTTCACCCGCGGCGATGACGCGGCGGCGAGCACCGCCCGGAACGCGATCGCTGCAATCGACGCACGCCTGTCCAACGCCGCGGACGCATACGCTGCGGGAGCGCTCGAACTCGGCCAGCTGACACGCATCACCGCACAGCTCCGGGAAGATCGCGCCACCCATGAAGCCGTCCTCGCTCGCTCACTTCCGACCGCGATCCCGACGGACATCGCTGGACCCGAAGTCGAAACGCGCTGGGATGCCCTCGGCCTGGATTCCCAGAGGGCGATTCTCCGCGCGGTGATGAGGGTGACTATCCTGCCGTCCGGGCCGGGGCGGGCATTCAACCCCGAGCTCGTTCGCATCGAATGGAAATCTCATGGAGAGGAAGGCTCGTGACCAACCACCCCGACCCGCGGCGTCCTCGCGTCACACGCGACGAGGCGCTTGAGGCCGCCGCGCGCGCGTGGATGGCCGTGACCTCTTGCTCGAACAGGGAACTCGACGCTGGCGCCGTGGCAAGGCGACGAACGTTCGCGCCTGGCATTGATTTGCTCACGACTCCCCGCACGAAGGGTGGGGATTCGGCGACCCTAATCCTGGAAGTGTGCCGCGACGTGACCGCGGGCGAGCTACGCGTGCTCGCGGAGCGCTACGAGAGATTCCCTGCCTGGTTGAGAGACCGCGCGGATGAGTTGGACGCGCAACCGTGAGCCCCGACCGATCGGCGCTCGAAGCCTTCGAGCCTGGAAGCGCGGCACATGCGGCGATGAGCGCGGCACTCGCGGCGAACGAGCGGCGACAGACCCCATCGTCCGGGGTGCGCACGCGCGCGGCGCTTGAAGCAAGGCTCGGACACCCAGTCGACGTGATCGTGATTCGGTGCTCGGGACACAGCGTCAACGGCAAGGTCAAGACCCCGCGTGCAGCGTACGCGGTGCGTCTTGACAGCGAGGGTGGGTGGGAGTTCGGTGGCACTCTCAGCGCCGCACTCGACCTGGACACGAACAGCGCGCGTTCCCCGTGGGCGAACGCCGTTCGCTCCGATAGCTACACGGCAAAGAGGGAGACCGGGCACGAGCGTGAGGTCATATCGTGCCCGGGCTGTCCGGACCGATTCGTGTTCAAGAACGGGGCCCGCATCGCCGCCGCGCTCGCATCGTTTCTCGAGGACGGCCAACACACAGTCACCCTGGCCGAGCTCCGCGACCGCTACTGACTGCCGCCCTATGCAAGGCTATGCAAGGCAATGCTGCTAATCTGAACTACGGCGGGCTCACCGCTCCGGTTACCTGCCGGTCACCCTAGGTAGTCCAAATCCCGGGACCTAGCAGCTCGGGTCATTTGTGCTACCTGGAGTAACCAATGACCGTTGAGCAGACCGCTCCCGTGTCCTCGCGCCGCCTCACGGGCTGGTGCACCATCTCGCAGGCTGCGTCCGCACTGGATGTCAGCCGCGACACAGTCCGTCGTTGGATCGTCAGCGGAGACCTGTACGCCGAGCGTCTTGGTCCGCGCCTCATCCGCGTTGACCTCGGCAGCGTCGAACGTGTGCCTCTCGGCCCGAGGTGCGAGACCGACCGCTCAGGCCGCGATGATCTCAACGAAGGCGACGCATTTCCCGCCGGAGCGGACGCATGACCGCCCGGGAGACGCTCGAGGCATACATCGATCGCGTCGTCGCCGAGGCTCCCCCTCTCTCCGATGCGCAGCGTGCCCACTTGGCGATGCTGCTCAGCGGTGGTGCCTCGTGAATGCCGAACGCCGCCCCGAGGGAGACGGAGCGGCGCGCAAGACTGCTGGTCGGCGGTCGCATCTCAGGGTAGTGGCGCGCGCGGACACGAGTCGGCGTCCGCGCTTCAGTGACGGGCTGCCCCGGGACTCCGCGGGTCGAGCGTGGACTAATCGCCCTGCGACGTGCGTCGAGGAGACGCCGGACAGCGCCTACAGCGATTCTTGCCCGCCGCCGCCGGGGTACTGGCGGGAGACCAAGCGTCTCCGCCGTGTTCACCGCGGCCTGTCGGGGGGTCAGTCGTGACCTGGGAACCGGTCGAGCTTGCCTGGATCGTTGATGAGGTCGCCGCAGGTATCGACGGGCGTCCTCGTCCGACAACCCTGACCCGTGCGGACGGCGCTGCACTGTTCTACCGCGGCAAGGTCAACGGGGTACACGGAGACTCCGGGTCAGGCAAGACCTGGGTCGCGCTCTTGGCGTGCGCGCAGGAGATCAACGCCGGACGCGCAGCGACCTACATCGACTATGAGGGCGACCCGCGGAGCACCATCGCGCGGTTGCTCGACCTCGGAGTCACAGCCGACGGCATTGTTCGGCGATTCATCTATACGCAGCCCGACACTCCCCTGACGGACGACGCTGAGCCCTTCCTGCAGATGCTGACCGACAACGAGGTGTCGCTGGTGGTGATCGACTCAGTCGGCGAGGGCATGTCGATCGAGGACGGCGATTCGAACGCCGACCGCGACGTCACACCGTGGTTCCGGAAGACTCCGCGCAGGATCTCCGACATCGGCCCCGCAGTGGTGGTGCTCGACCACAGCGGCAAGAGATCAGTGAACGAGCTCTCGCCTGCGGGCTCCCACCGCAAACGGGCAGCGATCAGTGGCGCGCAGTACCTCATCGAGACGCTGTCACCGTTCAGCCGCGAGCGCGCCGGGGCCGCGAAGCTCGTATGCGCGAAAGACCGGCACGGGCACTACACCGTCGGCCAGCGGGTCGCCACGCTGCACGTGACACCCGGGGACGACCTGCGGGTCACTCTCGCAGGGCCTGACCGGGCTGAGGAGGCAACAGACGGCGGGCATCGCCCCACGGTTCTCATGGGCCGCGTCAGCGACCTGTTGAGCAGCCAGGGGCCTTTGACCGGCGCGGGCGTCGAGAGCGGCGTCAGGGGCCGCCGTGACGCGGTCCGCCGGGCGCTGGATCTCCTCGTTGTCGAGGGCAACGTGACGCGCACCCCTGGTGCCCGCGGCGCGGTGATCCACACCCTCGTGACGCCTTTCGCGACCTCGCCCCAGCCCCGGGGCGAGATCATCTCGGGAGACCTCGACTGGCCGCCTGCGGCCGGGGCGAGGTCGAACGCGACAGACCCGCGGAATCCCGCGGGTGAGAGCGACCTCGCCCACCTCGCCCGACCTCGCCCCACCTCGCCCCGGGCGACGTCACCGTGACCTCGCCCCTCGCCCCACCCCTTAAGGGGTGGGCGAGGTCAGGCGAGGTGCCGCAGCAGCGCGACGAATCGTCGCACCGAAACGAACAATCACACCTACCGGAAGGACACACAGATGCATCCGAAAGACACGCTCGAACGCCAGGGCCACGAAGCCCTCTGGCTCGCACACGCCGCCCCCTACGCCGACGACACCAGCTGGCATGTCAAGGTCCGCAAGCTCACCACGAGGCATGTCGCCGACCTCGCCATGCTCGCCCTCGATGGATGGCAGCCGCGCATCGCCCCGCGCAGCGCGCGTTTCATCTCCATCACCCTCACGTGGGTAGGGGCGTCTGGATCGCAGGAATCCTCCTCCCCCGGAGCCTCCACCGTCAGTGACATATACCCCCCCCCCCGAACAGGGAGGCCCATCGCCTGCGCGCGTGCGCGCGCGCGAGGAGGTCGCTCGTGGCTAACGCACAGCAGACCGCGGGGGCGCTGATCTTCGGCACCGCGGACCGCGACATGAAGCAGATCGCCGCGGCGATCCGCGACTACCCCCGCGAGGGAAATCTGGCCCTGATGCTCGCCCTCGCCGAAACGGCCGCGCTCGCGCTGGAGCAGCTGCACGGCGACGACTGGCGGCAGGCGCTGTCGGTGGCGATGCTCGACGCCGAACTCGACGACATCGACCCGACCGGGACCACGTAAGCAGTCCCCACAACTGCGAAGGCCCGCCTCCAGATCCGGGGGCGGACCTTCGCTCGGGGACGGAGCGTTACGGGTTGATCTGGAGGACGTCGCCGGGGTTGATCTCCCAGGAGGGGTAGACGTCGTTGGCGACGGTCATCGTGATGTAGTCCACGCAGAAGCGCTCCCCGATCGCCTGGGGCGCGTCTCCCGCGGCGACGGTGTAAGTCTCAACGCCTCCGTCATCTCCGTAGGTCACGGTGCCTGCCGCGTACTCGGTCGCGCCCATGTCAGGGCGGGCGGACGGCTTGGGGTACCCCGCGTAACCGCCGACCTTCGCGAAGTCGTCGCAGCCAATCTCCCACGCGGCTGCCTGTAGCGGACTACGCGGCGTGGGCGATGCCTCTGGGGTCGTCTCTGCGTTCGGCCCCTTACCTGCCTGCGCATCGCTCGTCGCGACGGGTTCGGGGGCGTCAAAGATGGCCCAGCTGGACAGTTCGCCGTGGACCGATGCGACGGTGGGGACAGCGATCGCGGTGAGTCCGGCGACGACAACGGCAGAGGCCCCGAGGGCGATCTTCGTGGATTTCTGCATGCCCGCAACGGTACTTACGCGCTATCGATAAAGCCAGGCGCACCGATGTCGGAGACGGGTGTTAACCTGTGGGCACGTCGCGAGCAGCGTCGGGTTGAAGAACGAGGGCCGCCAGGTCAAGTTCGAGCTGCCCCACCCTTCAAGCGGCGAGTGAAGGCCGTCGGTCAAGCCGTCGCCGAGAACGAGGAGCCCACGGGCCAAGTTCCCGCAGCGACCGCGTCAGCCCGTCCGCCTGAGCGAAAGCGCACCAACGCGACCACGACGAGACCCTGCGCGGGTAAGTCGGCCAGTCCCGTATCTGTGGTGCCGCTCAACCATTCACACACGCTCGCGAGGTCGCATCGACCCGAGCGCACCCACCCGGAAGGGCACACCCATGACCATCAAGGAACAGCTCGCCGAGCTGCAGAAATCCATGCGCACCATCGTCGACAACGTCAAAGCATCCGGCCGCGACTTCACCGACGCTGAGATGACCGACCTCGAAGTGAAAGCCGAACAGGCCCAGGAACTGAAGGGCAAGATCGAGCGGTCCGAGCAGGCAAAGTCGATCATGGACTCGATCGGCGGCCTGGAGCACAACAGCTACAACCCCCTAACCGGGGAGCCGAACCTCACGGGCAAGAAGGGGTGGGGCAAGAAGGCCGTCGATAGCCTCGCGACCCTCGCGTCCTCGTCCCCGCAGGGCGCGAAGTCGCTCGTATCGGGCACCGTCTCTGTACCCGCAATCCTCAGCCCGGACCTTGTCGAGGCGGCACCGCGCTCCCTCCTCGACCTCATCCCGGTCGCGAGTCCCCGCATCAGCGGCAGCGCCCGCCCCACCGACGGTGACAGCGTGGGCTTTGTTGGACGCAGCGCGGGTGACCAGATGGGCAATGTCTTCTCGTTCATCCGCCAGAGCGCCCGGACCAGCAACGCCGGGGCTGTGCCCGACGGTGCTGAGAAGCCGACTTCGACGTACACCTTCGGACCGGTCGAAGACACCTACCGGGTCTACGCCAACAAGACCGAGGACCTCCCCTGGCGCTACCTCGACGACTTCACCGCCCTGATCGACATACTCAGCGTCCAGCTCCGCGACGACACCCTCGCCGCGATCGAACGCGACGTGCTCTCCGGGGACGGCCTCGACGACCGCTTCACCGGCATCCTCGAAACCTCCGGGGTACAGGTTCAGGCATACACCGCCGACCTGCTGACCACCCTGTCGGCAGCGAAGTACAAGCTGCTCGCACACGACCGCAACCTCACTGGATGGGCATTCAACCCGCTCGACCTGCAGGCCCTCGAAATGCTCCGCGAGAACGGAGACAACGGAGCATTCCTGTTCAAGTCGCGCGCGGACATCGAAGGCTTCCTCGGCGGCCCCGTCGTCACCTCCCTCGGCCTCCCCACAGGCCGGGCGATGGCCGCGGACTGGAACCAGGCCGAACTGCTGCCTGTCGGCGACGACGCCCTCGTCTTCGACGGCAAAAACCGCACCGAGAACAACACCTTCCGGCTCATGTTCGAAGGCCGCTACGGACTCCGCGTCAAGAAGCCCTTCGACTTCGTGTCCGTCGACCTGATCCCCTGACTGTGGCCAGCCAACGGTCGCTCTGGCGAGGCTCGTCTCGCGACAGACCGACCGTTGGCTGTGCGCCGCGGGGTCGGGCTAGGTGTGGCTGTCAGAGTCGACCTTCTCCGCCAATTCCGCAAAGAGTCGAATGAAGGAGACTTCTTTCTCGCCGTCGTACAGCGTGAATCGATAGCGGCCCGGTGCCGGAATCATCAGGTTTGTTGTGTCGATCGGCATCGGAATGATTACAGAGGCACCCTGCGTTGTTTGCTCTCCGTATTCGGTGGTCTCAATCTCCACCCGGGAGGTCCTTCGAAAGTCCTCGACACCAACAGATTCGCCATCCTCGGTGGTCACTGCGAGCCGGACGTCAACGTCGGCAACACTTCCATCGAGGTCCACCTCAATCGCTAACGCCAATCTCAAGTCAAGCGATGTTGGATACGTGTCAGCTTCTACCACGTTGAACCCCCCGTCCACGACCGTCGTCAGACCTCCCCTAGTGGACGCGGCCGTCGCGAGATCGAACATGCGGACCCTCACGGAGCGACCAATCGCGCGCGAACGTTTCGACGCCGGTCAGCAGTCGGCTTCGGGGACGAAGGATCGATTGCATCGTGAAAGATTTGCGGGACCATACGGCGTTCACGTGTTTCAGTCGCAGCTATCGCCCCGCCAAAATCCGCGTCACGCATCGTGAGCTGCGCTAGTCGCGGAGCACGACGTTCGCGCATGGACAGAACCAGTTCGCCCCGCTCTATCGGGGCGAGTTCGACTTCATACCCGAGCACTCCCAAGTATTCCGCGAGAGTCTGGAGCGTGAGATTTCCTGTGCCCTTCAAGACCGAGTTCACGGCGCTTCGACGAACCCCCAGTCGTCTAGCAAGCTCAGCAGGTTTGACCTGATCTCGCTCCATCGCACCCTCAATCAACGCGAGGGCCCGAGAGCGCAGACGGCTCCCGCTGCGCAGCACTGACCGATCGATTGATTCGACCTTCTGAACTTCAGTCCGAGTCATGATGCGCGATCCTCCTTCTGAATACGTGCAGCCCTGTTCTTGTGTTTCGCGGGCAACCTGCCCTGCGCGGTCTTGGCTTTCGTCTTCTCCGCACAGTTGGTCACACGCACCGCCTTCTTATGTCTGCCATCCGCCTGAACAAAATAAAACAGGACGCGATCGGCAGCCGTCTTTATCTCCCATGTATCACCTTCGAGGTGCCGAAGCTCGCGTTTCGGTTCAAGATCTCCGTAGATACTGAGTCGTTCAAGTCGGTCGACAAGATCTTCGAATCGTTGCATGTCCGCTTTCGAGGTGCTCTCTGAAAGCGATTCGAGATAGCCCAACGCATGGTCCACCGCCAGTTGACTGTTGCAAAGTTCGACTGAGAGGGCTTGGCCGTCAGCAAGCAGCCACCGACCGCACTGCTCGCACGGCCTGTCGCCGCCACAATCAAATCGTACAGTCACCACTGTACTCCCCCAATCGACCATCCCGCCCCCCACTTCTCGAGTAACCATAGCGGCGCTCCGCCCCCAGCCTCCGTAGGCCGTCCCGCAGACGCTGGCGACGCTGGTCAAGACCCGAAGCATCCAAAGAGTGACGGCTTCAAGTCTCGGCGGCACAGGGTGAGTCATTTTGATTCGCCGACCATGAAGTCAATCGACGTAGCCTGCAAGTCGCATCACTCACCAGGCGTCATACGCGGCCGCAGGTGGCATCCTCGCGTATGACCTGCTCACAGCGCGTGGCTCTCGCACGGAAGTCTCCATTGAAGAAGATTCATAAGCCATCTTGCTGGGCACGAGCATGGCGATCTCCTTGCGCCCGGCGCTCTCGATGAGGGCGCGCTTGGCGTCCTCGCGGGCGTCGGATGCCTGCGCGTGGAGCACCTCGGCCAGCGGAGCTCCTCGGTCGATCGCCGCGACGAGCTGGTCGACGCTGCGACGCAGGGACGGCAGCTCGAGACGTCGCGACATCGCCGAAAGCGATTCGGTCAGCGACGACCCGGTGCCCACATCGACCACGACCACACGGATCTCGCCCGTCAGCTCGCCCGCACCCACCGAGGAGACACGACGGAGGGAGTCCAGGATCCCCTCTCCGGCCGACAGGCAGAGGGCGAGGAACTCCAGCACGGTGGGAACCTCTTCGCCGATGCGGGCGAGCCGTGCCGATGCCGCGCGCGAGAGCCGGAGGTCGCAGACGGAGAAAGCGAGGACGCCACCGATCGCCGGCAGCAGAACCGACGCGGCGCTCCCACGGCCCCAAAGGACCAGTGCCACGGCGAGCACGGCACCCACGGCAAGGCCCGCCACCGACCACGCAAGCTGACGGGCGCGGAACGCCGTCACATCGATCGGCAGGCCCGCCTGACGCAGGCGACGCTCGATCACCTCCGAAGCACCGAGGAGCCGGCCGAGCCCGTCGGCCACCCGGCGCGCGAGCGCGCCGGTGTCCCACGCCGGAACACCCGTGTCGACGATGACCCCTCGCGGGTCGATGACATCACGCACGTACGGTCCGATGCGACGCGACAGGCTCGGAGCCCCGAGCCGCGGCGTACGCGCCAGCAGCAGACACGCCCCCAGACCGAAGGCCGCGCCGAGCACGATCGCCACGGCCAGTTCGGTCGCGGCGGTCATGCGAACCACCGCCGCGGCTCCGGCAGACGCCCGAGACGGATCATGATCCGATAGGCCACGACCGACACAGCCGCACCGACCACGATCAGCACGACACCCTCCGGGCTCCCGTAAGCGCGCGCACCTTCGGGGCGTAGCGCGAGCAATCCGAGGATCACCCACGGGGCGGTGACCCCGAGCACGGCGGCGCCGCGCACCCACGACTGGCGCGCCTCGACCTCCGCGCGCAACGCGGCGTCCGCGCGCACCGACGCCGACAAGGCCCGCAGTACCGTCGTCAGCTCGGTCCCACCCACCTGCCGCGCCATGCGGAGGGTCTCCACGATGCGGTCCGCGACCGGGTCACCGAGGTTCTGCTTGAGTCGCGCCGCCGCGGAATCGAAATGACCCGACGCCGAGACGTCCCGTGCGAACACCACGAAGGCCGGGCGCAGCGAAACCGGCGCCGAATCGGCGAGCGCCGCGACCGCATCCGGCAGCGACATCCCGGCCCGCACGGAGGCGATGAGCAGATCGCACACGTCCGGCCACAGGCTCCGCCGTGCACGACGCAACCTCGTGCGGCGTGCGCGCAGGTACGCGAACGGCACGAACGCCGCCGCCACTGCCGCCACGAGGGCCAGCGCCGCGACCTCGGCGACCAGCCACGCGACCGCGGCGGCGATCACGGTACACAGGACGGCAACGGCCGCGACGCTCGTCGGGGCGACGCGCGCCAGGCCCGCACCCTCGAGCAGCGACGAGACCCGACCGACCGCCGCGACCTGGGCCTTCGGCCGCTCCGGCCACACCCAGGGCGAGATCACCAGGAGGAGACCCGCTGCGAGCAGCGCACCCCACACCCACGTCATCCGGCACCGCCCTCGGCGCGGAAGAGGGTGCGGGCGCGAATGCCTCGCTCATCGACACCGTCCGGCGCGATGATCTCGACGACCCGGCGGCGCCCGTCCGGCTCCCGGCGACAGTGCGCGACCAGGTGCACCGACGAGGCGACAGCGGGTTGGATGAATCCGGCGTCGATGTTGCGCCCGGCCAACAGCGGCAGCGCGGCGAGTTTGGTCAGCGCCTCGCGGGCCGAATTCGCGTGGACCGTCGCGGCACCGGGAACGCCGGTGTTCAGGGCGAGGACGAGGTCGAGCGCCTCCGCATCACGGACCTCCCCGACCACGAGTCGGTCGGGACGCATGCGAAGAGCCTCCTTGACCAAACGCCGCAGACTCACCTCCCCCGTGCCCTCCAGACTCGGCTGACGCCCTTGCAGCGACACGATGTCGGGCGCGTCGACGGCCAGCTCGAAGGTCTCCTCCACCGTCACGATGCGGGTCTCGGGTGTACAGGCGGCGATGATGGCACCGAGGAGGGTGGTCTTCCCGGCGTGGGTGGCGCCCGAGACGACGATGCTCCGCCCCGCGCGCACCGCGTCGAACAAGATCTCCGCCGCCTCCGGCGCGACCGAGCCCGACCGCACGAGCTCGCGCAGGTCCCGAAGCCGCGGCGAGAACTTGCGGATGTTGACCGCCCAATGACGTCGGGTGATGTCGGGGATCACCACGTGCAAGCGCGATCCGTCGGGCAAGGAGGCATCGACGAACGGCTGGGAGAGATCGACGCGACGACCGGTCGAATGCAACATCCGTTCCACGAGATCGCGCACGGCGGTGTCGGTCAGGGCCAACGGCACCCGCTCGGCGACACCGGCCCTGGCGATGTGGATGCTGTCGGGCGCGTTGATCCACAGCTCTTCGACGGTCGGATCATCGAGGAAGGACTGCAGCGCCCCGAATCCCGACACGCTCGCCAGGACCTGACGCACGCAGGCCGCTTCGTCATCGACCGGTCGCAGACCGCGCGCCAGGGCGAAATCGTTGTGGCGTCGCACCTCCGCCCGCGCGATCTGCACGGCCCGGTCCGGCTCGCGAGAAGGATCGGCCGCCTCACGTCGCAACCGATCACGGACGCGTTCGGCGACCGACACGGCGGGATCTGCGGCGATGGTCACGCGGGAATCCTCGCAAGTTCCATCGATCCGACGCGCTCGTTATCCACAGGACGGGCGAAATGGATCCACCGGACGGGCGAGAACGGAACCACCGGACGAGCGACAACGGAACCACAGGCCGGGCGACAGAGGATCCACAGGCAAGCGACCGCGGGGGGCGGGGGGCGCAGGGCGGGGACAGCATCTCCCCGCGGCGACCGCCCGCAGGGCCCGCGGCGATCTCATATCCGCGTCCGCATCGCGTCATAGGGAGCGCATAGCGAGCGCTTCCACACTCGAATCACCCACCCGACGGAACGAGGAGCCAGAGCCATGAGCGAACGAGCACGCGGACGACGCAAAGCGAGCCTGACCACCCTGATGCTCGGTGTCGCCGGCATCGTCGGCGCCGGCGCCACGGCGCTGGTGGTCGGCGACGCCTTCGTCACCGAAACGACCGCCGATGGCGCGACCACCGACACGTCCACGGTCGGGTCGAGCACCTCCGACGACACCTCGACCACCACGGAGACCGAGGCATCCGAATCCGCGTCCACGAGCACGACCGAAGCGGGCAGCGACAGCTCGACCGACGCCACCGCGGACGCCACGGAGGAGACCGAGAGCCAGGATTCCGGATCCGTCGCCTCGAGCTCCGCCTCGGAATCGTCCGCCACCTCGAGCGGATCGTGACCGTGACCGGTGAGACCGCCACCCGGGACTGGACCGTCTGGGGTACCGACGCGCGTCTGGTGCTCGCAGGACCGGACGCGCACGACCCGACGCGGATGCGTCGAGCCGCGGCGCTCGTCGACGACCTGCTCGCCGAGATCGACCTCGCGTGCAGCCGCTTCCGCAGCGACTCCGAACTCAACCGACTGCACGCGTCCCTGCCCACCGGTGCCGAGGTGAGCCCTCTGCTCGCCGCCCTCGTCCGCGCCGCCCTCGACGCCGCAGCCCTCACCGAGGGCCGGGTCGACCCCACGCTGCGCTACGCGATGGACGCGGTCGGCTACGACCGGGACATCGACCTGATCGAAGACGACGGTGGCCTCATCCGCGCGGTCCTCTCACCCCGGCCCGGGTGGCGAAGCGTCGGCCTGCGCGGACACACCCTCCAGGTTCCCGCCCATCTCGCCCTCGACCTCGGCGCGACGGCGAAGGCGGTGGCGAGTGATCGGGCCGCAGCACTCGTGCACGCCGAGCTCGGCGACAGCGTCCTCGTCAGCCTCGGTGGCGACATCTCCACATCCGGCGCGGCCCCGGCCGCCGGCTGGAACGTCACCGTGCGCGACATGCCCGGCGATCCGGCCGCACGAGTCGCCCTCGGACCCGGCCGCGGCCTGGCGACCTCCAGCACCCAGAAGCGTCGCTGGCACCGTGCCGGTCTCACCCGGCACCACATCCTCGATCCGCGGACCGGCACCCCCGCCGACCCGGTCTGGCGCACCGTCACCGTGGCCGCACGCACGTGCGTGCGCGCCAACAGTTTCAGCACCGGCGCGATCGTCGCCGGAGACGCCGCCCCGGAGTGGCTCGGTAGGCACGGCGTTCCGGCACGCCTGGTCCGGCAAGACGGAGCGGTCGTCTTCACCGGCGACTGGCCGCGGGATGCCGAGCTCGGTTGCGACGCCGAGACCGCCGATCTCGGGAGCGCCGCCTGATGGACGAAGCACTCTGGGCCGTCGGCCGTGCCACCGGCATCGTCGGGCTCGGCCTGTTCACGCTGTCGGTGGTGCTGGGCATCTTGACCCGTGCCGGACGACCGGCGTTCGGGCTTCCACGCTTCGCCGTGACACTCGTCCACCGCAACGCATCGATCCTGGCGACCGTGTTCATCCTCATCCACATCGTGACGTTGCTGTTCGACCCGTACGCGCAGCTCGAGCTCATCGATCTCGTCGTGCCGTTCCTCGGCGAGTACAGCCCGTTCTGGCTGGGCCTGGGAACAGTGGGATTCGATCTGCTGCTGGCGATCATGGTCACGGGGCTCCTGCGCAATCGCATCGGACGCCGCACGTTCCGGATCGTCCACTGGAGCACCTACGCGCTGTGGCCGATCGCCCTCGCCCACGCCCTGGGCACCGGGACCGATGCCGCCGCCCCCGCATTCCTCGTCTTCGCCGCCATCTGCACCGCCGCCGTGGTCGCCGCGGTGGTGTGGCGGCTCACTCCGCGGTTCACGCGTCCCGACGTCGCCGCCACCGACCCCACCGTTCCGTCCGCACCCGCACCGCACCGCGCGGCGCCGCCCACGATCGGAGTCCGCCCATGACCGCGACGCTCACCTCCCGCGGCATCACCGTCCCCGCAGCGCCGACCGGCGCATCCCGTCTGCTCTCGGCCCCCGGCCCCTCGCGGGCCGAACACCTCGCCACCCACGGCCCGCTCCCCGACATCGCCAAGACGTCGCTCGTCACCGAGCTTGAGGCCTCGGGTCTCGGTGGCCGCGGCGGCGCGGCATTCCCCACGTGGCGCAAGCTCACCGCGATCGACCCGCGCAGCGATCGACCCGTCGTGATCGCGAACGGCGCCGAGGGTGAACCGTTGAGCGTCAAGGATGCGACCCTCCTGACACGGGCACCGCACCTGGTCCTCGACGGACTGATGACCCTCGCCCGCACGCTCGATGCGGCAGAGGTCCACCTCGCCTCCGGCCCCCGACAGCTGGCGTCCGTGCGGGCCGCGATCGCCGAGCGCACCGACGCGCGCGAGGTGCGCCTGCACGAAACCGCCGACACCTTCATCTCAGGCGAGGCCTCCGCCCTGGTCAACTCCCTGCGCGGCGGCCGCGCCGTGCCAACCGACCGCACCGTCCGCCTGACCGATGCCGGCCTGAGGGGTCGTCCGACCCTCGTACAGAACGTCGAGACCCTCGCCCACGTCGCCCTGGTCGCCCGGTGGGGTGCGGAATGGTTCCGCACCGTCGGCACGGCGGACGAGCCGGGGACCCGTCTGCTGTCGATCACCGCCGAGCACGGCACGCGCGTCGTGGAGGCCGCCGGCGGGATACCGATACGTCGCGCCCTGGAGGTGGCGGGCATCGACCCGGACCGGGTCGCCGCGACGCTCGTGGGCGGCTACCACGGTGCCTGGGTACCCGGCGATCGGCTCGACACGGCTCTCAGCCGGACCGCCCTCGCCCCCTTCGGCGCCTCACCCGGCGCCGGCATCCTCCTCGCGATCCCGCCGGAAGAGTGCCCGCTGGACACTGCGGCACGCATCGCGACATACCTCGCCTCGCAGTCCGCGAGACAGTGCGGGCCGTGCCTGAACGGCCTGCCCCGGATGGCCGAGACACTCACCGATCTCGCCACCGGCCGCGCCGACGGGTACACCGAGACCGAGATCCACCGCCTCAGCGCGCTCGTGGCGGGACGCGGATCGTGCCACCACCCCGACGGCACCGCACGATTCGTGCTGAGCACGCTGCAGGCCTTCTCCGCCGAGGTCGCCGACCATCTCGGCGGGCGATGCGGAAGGAGGATCCACCCATGACGCAATCGCTGCACATCGACTGGACCGCCTGCCGAGGCCGCGGGCTGTGCACCGAACTGCTCGACAGCCTCGACCGCGACGAGTGGGGGTACCCGTTGGCCGCCGACGGCACGGGATCTGACGTCCCGGTGGCACGACGCGACCTCGCTGCGGCCCGCGAAGCCGTCGCACTGTGCCCCCTGCAAGCGCTGTCGTTGCGCCGCCGGGCGGATACCGATCCCGCCGCAGCGCCCCGACAGACCCACCGCTCGGCGCGGTGAGCCCGCGTCGCCAGGGTGACACGGGACCGAGGACGGTGCGGTCCGGTGCGAGTGCGGGGCTGGTGCGCGAGGGGCGGTCGGGCGAGAATGGACCCGACCGCGAAAGGACCACCATGCGCGCCTCCACCAAGGACCTCTCCCCCGTCGCCCGACTCTGCCTCGGTCTCCTCGGCGTCGTACAGGTCGCGTTCGCCTTCCTCGCGTTCTGGGACCTCGCCCACCGCGACCGCCGGAGCGTCGTCGGCCCCAAGCCTGTCTGGGTGCCGGTGATCCTCGTCAACTGGATCGGGACGGCGAGCTACTTCCTGTTCGGCATCCGCCGCTGAGCCACTTCCCGACGCCCCCAGGTCGTGCGCCCGTCCGGGGATCGAGACCTCGGGCGCTCGATAGCCTGGGTGCCGTGACGGACCCGATCGCCGACGCCCGAGACCGCCCGCTCGCCGATACCACCGCCGGACGGGTGCGAGGCATCACGGGCGACGATGGAATCCGCCGTTTCCTCGGCATCCCGTACGCCAAACCCCCGTTCGGTGCGCGGCGCTTCGGCGTCCCCGAGCCCGTCGACCCCTGGGACGGCGAGCGCGAAGCGACAGAGTTCGGCCCGACCGCGCCGCAGAATCCGTACCGCGGGCATCTCGCGACCTTCATCGATGTGCCGATCGTCTCCGGCGAGGACATCCTCACCGTCAACGTCTGGACGCCCGCCGACGCGCAGGACGCGCCTGTCGTGCTGTGGCTCCACGGCGGGGGTCTCGAGCGCGGTGCCGCCTCGCAGGAGGGCTACGACGGGTCCACCTTCGCCCGTGACGGGATCGTGTTCGTCTCGGCCAACTACCGGCTGGGCGCCGAGGGCTTCAGCGTGCTCGACGACGCGCCCCGCAACCTCGGTCTGCGCGATGCCGCCGCGGCGCTCGCGTGGGTGGAGCGCGAGATCACCGCGTTCGGCGGCGACCCCTCCCGCATCACCCTCATGGGCGAGTCGGCCGGCGGTGCCCTGGTCGCGGCCCTCGCGGCCAGGGCCGACACCCGCCGGATGATCACCGGCGCCATCATCCAGTCCGCGCCGCTGGAGGTCGCGCCGGTGAAGAAGGCCCGCCGCGCCTCGGACGCGATCGCCCGCGCGCTCAGCGTGGACACCACCCGCGCCGGGTTCTCCTCCATCGCCCCACGCGAGCTGTCGCGCACCCGCGCGCAGATCGTGGGCGAGTCGACACTGCTCGACGGGCCCGCAGGTTTCGCCCTGGTCCTCGACGAGGAGACCCTTCCCGGGTCCCCCATCGAACTCCTCCGGGATGCGGGGGTCCCGCTGCTCATCGGCACGAATACGGAGGAGTACCGGCTCTGGCTGAGCCCGGAGACGGTCGCCGGCATCTCGCGCGCGAAGTCCGCGACCATCCGGCGCCTTCTCGGAGTGTCCGGGCGGGCGACCCGCGCGATCCGCGCGGCGTTCCCCGGAGCATCGCCGGGGGAGGTCCTCGGCCAAGCGGTCACGGACCTTATGCTGCGTGGTCCCGCCACCCGGGTGGCGGCCTCGCGCGCCTGCGCCACCTACGTGTACGAATTCGCATGGCCGAGCCCGGTCGGCGGCCTCGGCGCCGCGCACGCGGTCGAGATCGCGTTCGCGTTCGGCCGCCTCGACAGCGACGACGCCGTGCGCCTGAACGGCTCCGACGCGCCTGCGACGCTCGCGCTGCAGATGCACGAGGCGTGGGTGTCGTTCATCCGCGACGGCGATCCGGGCTGGCCGCCGTACGCGCACGAGCGCACCACGAAGGTCTGGGATCTCCCCGACACGGTCGGCCCGCAACGACGTACGGGCATCGTCGACGCGCTGATGTGACGGGAGTCTTCCGCCGTGGATGCGGGGGTCATCCCCCACAGGAGTCGTTCACCGCGGTCAGTAGACTTGACCCACCCGCGGGAGTGGTGAAATCGGTAGACACGCAGGATTTAGGTTCCTGTGCCTTCGGGCGTGTGGGTTCAAGTCCCACCTTCCGCACGCGAGCATCCTTCGCACATCCCTGACCGACGCCGTTCCGACGACGGGAACCTCTTGCATCCCCAGCCGACCGCATTGATCCCCTTCCTCGACCCCGCCGCCATCATCGACGCCGCCGGGCCGTGGGCACTCCTGGTGGTGTGCGGGATCGTCTTCGCCGAGACCGGTCTGCTCGTCGGGTTCCTCCTCCCCGGTGACACCCTGCTGATCATGGCGGGGCTGCTGTCGAACCCGGTCGCGCACCCGCCACACGGTGTGTTCGGGGTGAACGTCTGGATCGTCGGCCTGCTGATCGGACTCGCCGCGTTCCTCGGCGGCGAGGTCGGTTACCTCATCGGGCACAAGGCCGGCCCGAAAATCTTCGAACGCAAGGAGTCCGGCTTCTTCAGCGTCAAGAACGTCGAACGCACCAACGCCTTCTTCGAACGCTTCGGCGGACTCACGATCATCCTGGCCCGCTTCGTGCCCATCGTGCGCACCTTCGCACCCGTCGCCGCCGGTGTCGGGCACATGCACCGGTGGACGTACACGCTCTACAACTTCATCGGCGCGCTCCTGTGGGGCTTCGGACTGACCGTCTTCGGCTACGGCGTGAGCCTCATCCCGGGCGTCGGCGACTTCGTCGCCGAGTACATCGACGTCATCCTGCTGGTCGCCGTGCTCGCCACGGTCGCCTTCGTCGCCACCCACTACATCCAGCAGCGACGCAAGGCACAGCGCGCCGCGGCCGCCGGCGAAGACGTCGTCACCGACGAGGACGAAGCCCGCCACCTGGTACTCGACCATGACGTCTTCGAGCATCCCGAGCGCCACGGCGAAAGCGCCCGCCACCGGCCCGACGACCCCGCCGAGCGCTGACCCGCTCAGCCCCGCCGCCTCGACCAACCGCCCCGAGCGCGCCCTTTCCTGGCGAAACCGCCCTTTCCTGCCGCGACGAAAGGGGCGGGTGGGCGTGAAAGGGGTGGGTCGGCGCGAAAGGGTCGGCGGCGGGCGGTGTCAGGACGCCTTGGCGGAGGACTTCTTCTTCTTCGACGATGCGCGGGAGGGGTGACCGTCAGATCCCTCCTCCGCGTCTTCGGCCGGGTCGGCACCGGAGGCCTTCGCTGAGCGGGCCGCGCGGGATTTCTCCACACTCGCGCGCAACGCCTCCATGAGGTCGATCACCTCTCCACCGGACGCCACCTCCTCGCTCTCACCGAACGTCTCGGCGGTGTCGACCGCGTCGCCCCGCTCGAGCTTCGCGTCGATGAGGGTCCGCAGCTCCGCCTGATACTCGTCTTCGAACTCCTCCGGATCGAAGTCGGCGGCGAAGCTGTCGACGAGCGCCGCCGACATCTCCAGCTCCTTCGCCGAGATCTTCACCGACTCGTCCAGCGCCGGGAACGACGCCTCGCGCACCTCGTCCGCCCACAGCAGCGTCTGCAGAACCAACACCTCCCCGCGCACCCGTAGCGCCGCCAGACGCGTCTTCTGCCGCAAAGAGAAGCGCACGATTGCGGTGCGATCGGTCTGCTCGAGCGTCTTGCGCAACAGCACATACGCCTTCGGTGACGACGAATCGGGCTCGAGGTAGTACGCCTTGTCGAGCGTCAACAGGTCGACCTGGTCGCTCGGGACGAATTCGACGACGTCGATCTCGCGGCTCTTCTCACTCGGAAGCGAGCGCAGGTCCTCCTTGGTGAGGATGACCGTCTTCTCACCGTCGGAGTAGGCCCGGTCGATGTCGGCGTAGGGGACCACCTCACCGTCGATTTCGCAGATGCGCTGGTATCGGATGCGCCCGCCGTCCTTGTCGTGCACCTGGTGGAGGGGCACATCGTGGTCTTCGGTCGCCGAATACACCTTCACCGGTACGTTCACCAGGCCGAAGGTCAGGGCACCTTTCCAGATCGCTCTCACCCCGCCAGTACACACCGTCCCCGCCCGCGCATGCCACCCCTTGCGCTCCGGACGATCAGCCCCACACCGCCCGGGGCCACTAGCCTGAGGCCATGGCCGGGTCGGAGCAGCTGGTGCGCATCGACGGGCGCCGACTACGCGTCACCAACCTCGACAAGGTGCTCTTTCCCGCGACCGGCACCACCAAAGGCGAGGTCATCGACTACTACACCCGCATCGCGGGCGTGCTCCTCCCCCACGTCTCCGGCCGTCCGATCACCCGAAAACGGTGGCCCGACGGGGTGGGGACGGAGGCGGATCCGGCGATGTCCTTCTTCGCAAAGGACCTCGAGCCGGGCGCACCCTCGTGGCTGCGGCGCCTGCCGATCCCGCACTCGGGCGGGCCGAAGGACTACCCGCTCGCCTCCGACGTGCCCACCCTCGTCTATCTCGCGCAGGTCGCGAGCCTCGAGCTACACGTCCCGCAGTGGCGCTTCGGTCGCGACGGCCAGCGCGGGAACCCCGATCGCATCGTGTTGGATCTCGACCCGGGCCCCGGTGTGGGCCTGCCGGAGTGCGCAGAGGTCGCACGGCACGCCAAGAACATCCTCGATGGCATGGGTCTGGAGGCGTTCCCGGTCACCAGCGGGAGCAAGGGCATCCATGTGTATGCGCACCTGGACGGGACGTGGACGAGCGAGCAGGTCTCGACGGTCGCACGCGAGCTCGCCCGCGCGATCGAAGCCGACCATCCCGGCCTGGCGGTGAGCCAGATGGCCAAGTCCGAACGCACCGGCAGGGTGTTCATCGACTGGAGTCAGAACAACGCCGCCAAGACCACCATCGCCCCGTACTCGCTGCGGGGCCGCGCACGACCGACCGTCGCCGCGCCCCGGACCTGGGACGAGCTCGACGACCCCGCCCTCGCCCACCTCACCTTCGACGCCGTCCTCGCACGGGTGGCCGAGCACGGCGACCCCCTGGCAGCCCTCGACCCGCCGCCGGCCGACGGGCCGCTCACCGCCTACATCGCCAAGCGCACGGCGACGCGGACCCCCGAACCGGTGCCGGAGCATCCCACCGGCGAGAGCCCCGACCCCGATGCCCTCCCTCGGTTCGTCATCCAGGAGCACCACGCATCGCGACTGCACTGGGACGTGCGCCTCGAACACGACGGAGTCCTGGTCAGCTGGGCGGTCCCCCGCGGCGTCCCGCACAGTCACACCCGCAACAACCTCGCGGTGATGACCGAGGACCACCCTGTGAGCTACCTCGACTTCGAGGGGGTCATCCCGAAGGGGCAGTACGGCGCCGGCACCATGACGGTGTGGGACACCGGCCACTACGAGCTGGAGAAGTGGCGGGACGACGAGGTGATCTTCACCGCCCGCGGCCGCGAGGACGGCCCCCTCGGCGAAGTGCGTCTGGCGCTCATCCGCACCGAGGGCGACGGGGAGAAGTCGTCGTGGCTGTTGCACCGCATGAAGACGGACGCCGCCGGCCGCCCCCAGGCCGAGGGCGCCCCCGTCGAGCGCTCGGACCACGGCTTCCTCACCACAGCTGCAGATCCACCCCCAGCCGATGTCCCCGCGTCGTCGCCCGAAGCGGCAACGCCCCCCGCCGGCGCGCCCGCGGAGCCCATCTCCGCCACAGCGGCCCACACAGCGGAGGCCCTGCCCAGGGCCGTGGGCGGGGCGGGGGCCCTGCGGCCGATGCTCGCGGTGAGCGCCACCGTCGGCATCGCCCGCCGGGCGGCCGGGCGATGGGCCACCGACGCGGATGGCGCGGCGTGGGCGGAGTTGAAGTGGGACGGCATCCGGGCCGTCGGGGTGTGGGACGGCAGCTCGCTCGTCCTGCGCGCCCGCAGCGGGAGGGACATCACCGCGACGTACCCCGATCTCACGGACACGCCCCTCGACCTCGGGGCGCTGCCGGCCGTGTTGGACGGCGAGATCGTCGCCCTCGACGACTCCGGCCGGCCCAGTTTCCCCCTGTTGCAGAACCGCATGAATCTCGCCGATCCGCGGGAGATCGCACGGGAGGCCCCCCGCACGCCGGTGCAGTGGTACCTCTACGACGTGCTGTCGATCGACGGGCGGGATGTCGCCGCTCTGCCCCTGTCGGCGCGCCGAGAGTTGCTCCAGAGCATCGCCGGCGACACCGCCGCGCCGGTGCGGGTCCCGCCGGTCTTCGACGACGTGGATGCGGCACTGGCCGCCGCGGAGCGCTTCGCCCTCGAGGGTGTGGTGGTGAAGGATCCGTCCTCACCGTATCGACGGGGCGAGCGGACCGAGTCATGGCTGAAGGTCAAACTCACGCGCATGCAGGATGTCGTCATCGGCGGCATCCGCCCCGGCAAGGGCGGGCGGGGTGGCCGGATCGGATCACTCCTGGTCGGCATCCCCGACGCCGACGGGTTGCGCTACGCCGGACGCGTCGGGACCGGGTTCTCTGATGCGACCCTCACCCGGCTCGAGAAGGCTCTGCTCCCCCGCCGCACCGAGGCCAATCCGTTCGTCGGCGTCCCCGACACCGACACCCGCGACGCGCTCTGGGTCACCCCCGACCTCGTCGGCGAGGTGGAGTTCGCCGAGTTCACCCCGGGAGGGATCCTGCGTCACGCCCGGTGGCGAGGACTACGCCCCGACACGTCCCCGGACGAGGTCCGACGCGAAGACGGCTGACCTCGTCCGGACTTGCGGATGCGCACACACCCTTCGACCACCGCGGAGCCTCCCCGGGGGCGTGGTCCGGTCTCGATCAGGCGTGCGTGTCGTGCTCGACATGGTCGGCAGGTTCGAGCTGGAAGGTCGAGTGCTCGACGTCGAAGTGATCGGCCAGGCACGACTGGAGGGACGCGAGGATGACGGGCCCACGCCCATCGCGCAGGCACTGCCGGTCGACCACGACATGCGCGCTGAACACCGGTGCACCGCGGGTGAGTTGCCACACGTGCACGTCGTGGACGGCCACGACCCCCGGTGTCGCCACGATGTGCTCACGGATCTCGGTGACGTGGATGCCCTTCGGCGCCGCCTCGCTCAACACCGACGCGACCTCGCGCAGCAGGGCGATCGCACGCGGGATGATGAGAGCGGCGATCGCGAGCGAAGCCAGCGCATCGGCGCCGGTCCATCCCGTCACGATGATGACCACGGCGGCGACGATGACCATCGCCGACCCGATGAGGTCGCCGAGGACCTCGAGGTACGCGCCCCGGACGTTGATGCTGCGCCGCTGCGCCGAGCTGAGCAGCCACATCGCCACGGCGTTCGCGACGAGTCCGATCACGGCGACCACCAGCATGAGCCCGCCGGCGACCTCGTGATCTCCCCCGGCCACCAGCCGAAAGACGCCTTCGACGGCGATCCACACCGACAGCACGATGAGGATGACACCGTTCGCGAGCGCACCGAACACCTCGGCGCGTTGGTAGCCGAACGTGCGACGGTCGTTCGCGGGCCGGGCGGCCACGACACTTGCGACGAGGGCGATGACCAGTGCCGCGGTGTCGGCGAACATGTGGCCGGCGTCGGCCAACAAGGCGAGCGACCCGGTGAGCGCGGCCCCCACGATCTGCACGATCATCACCGATGCGGTGATGATCAACGACACCGTCAGCAGTCGCCTGTTGCCGGCGCCTCGGACGCCGGGGGCATGGTCGTGCATCCCCCCAGGCTAGGCCGCGACCGCCTCCGGTGACCGCCCTCGGTCGAACTCGGGAACGAGTGTGATTCTCAGTGCTCGCGCCGCCGCGATCAGACCTCGGCGAGCAACGGCAGCAGCGCGGCGAACGCACGCGAGCGGTGGGAGGCGGCGTTCTTCTCCGCGGCGCTCCACTGCGACACCGTCCGCTCTGCCGCGGGATCCTGCCCGTCCGGGATGAAGATCGGGTCATACCCGAAGCCGCCGACCCCGGCGGGCTCGGTCGCGAGGCGCCCCGGCCAGACGCCGGCCACCGTCTGCTCCGCACCGTCTCGACCGGGACGGACCAGCGCGATGGTCGACACGAACCGGGCGCTCCGGTGTGGGTCGGCGACGTCGGCGAGCTGGTCCAGCAGCAGTTCGAGGTTCGCGACGGCATCCTTGCGATGCCCGGCCCAATACGCCGAGAAGACCCCGGGTGCCCCCCCGAGGACGTCGACGCAGATGCCGCTGTCGTCGGCGAGGGCCGGGAGACCGGTGTGGGCGCTCGCGGCACGGGCTTTGATCAGGGCGTTTTCGGCGAAGGTCACGCCGTCTTCGACCGGCTCCGGTCCGTCATAGCCGACGACCTCGAGGTCCGGGCGTGCCGCGGCGACGATCGCCTGGAACTCCTCGACCTTGTGCGGGTTGTGCGTGGCCAGCACGATGCGGCGCGTCGTCTCGGTCATGCCCTTCGCCCCCTGTCTCAGCGGGGCTGTCCGGCGCCGTCGAGCACGGCCACCTGCCGGTCGCGCAGGTCGGCGCAGCCGGCGACCCCGAGCTCGAGCAACTGGTCGAGCTCGCGCTTGTCGAACGGCGCTCCCTCGGCGGTTCCCTGCACCTCGACGAACAGGCCGCGGCCGGTGACGACGACGTTCATGTCGGTCTCGGCACGCACGTCTTCGACGTAGGCCAGGTCGAGCATGGGTGTGCCGTCGATGATGCCCACCGAGACGGCGGAGACCGAGTCGAACAGCACCTTCGACTTCTGTCCGATGAACTTCTTGTCACGTCCCCATTCGATCGCGTCGGCGAGCGCGACGTAGGCCCCGGTGATCGCCGCCGTGCGCGTGCCGCCGTCGGCCTGCAACACGTCGCAGTCGATGACGATGGTGTTCTCCCCGAGCGCCTTGGTGTCGACGACGGCGCGCAGTGCCCGGCCGATCAGGCGGGAGATCTCGTGCGTACGACCGCCGATCTTGCCCTTGACGCTCTCACGGTTGTTGCGCTCGTTGGTCGCGCGCGGCAGCATCGCGTACTCGGCGGTCACCCACCCCTTGCCCTTTCCGATCAGCCAACGCGGCACACCGTTGGTGAACGACGCCGTGCACAGCACCTTGGTGCCCCCGAACGAAATGAGGGCCGATCCTTCTGCCTGCGACGACCAGCCGCGTTCGATCGTGACGGGGCGCAGTTCGTCGACGGTGCGACCGTCGGCACGGGTGATGTCGGTCATGAGCGGGGATCCTCCTCGGATGCGTTGGCTCGGTGGGGAAGGTCGATGGCACCGGTCTGCACGAGACGCACATCCCGCACCTCGCGACCCATCAGGCGGTGGGCGAGGTCGACGAACTCGTCGGCGGATGAGCCGGTCGCCTCGTAGACATGGGTGGCGACCGCATCCGGGCCGGCCAGGAGGTCACGACCCACCAGTTGCCGGTAGACGTCTTTGGCCGTCTCGGTGTCGCTGGAGACCAGTGACACGTCGGGGCCCATCACGTAGCTGATGGCGCCCTCGAGGAATGGATAGTGCGTGCAGCCCAGAACGAGGGTGTCGACGCCGGCGTGGCGGAGGGGCGACAGGTATTCCTCGGCCACGGCGAGCACCTCGGGCGTGTCGGTGACGCCGCGCTCGACGAACTCGACGAACCGCGGGCACGCCTGTGCGAACACCGTCAGACGTTCGTTGACCTCGAGCATGTCCTGGTACGCGCCGGACGCGATCGTGCCGGATGTCCCGATCACACCGATCCGGCCACTGCGGGTCGTCGACATCGCCGTGCGCACAGCGGGGCCGATGACCTCCACCACGGGGACGTCGTAGCGCTCCCGCGCGTCTCGCAGCATCGCCGCCGACGCGGTGTTGCACGCGATCACGAGCATCTTCACGCCCTGTTCGACCAGTCCGTCGAGGATCTCGAGGGCGTATCGGCGCACGTCGGCGATGGGTTTCGGACCGTAGGGCGAGCGCGCGGTGTCGCCGATGTAGACGATCGATTCCCGCGGCAGCATCGCCGAGACGGCGCGGGCCACGGTCAGTCCGCCCACGCCGGAGTCGAAGATCCCGATCGGCGCGTCATCCACGATCGCCCAGCCTACCGGTCGCGCAGACGTCCGCCCCGGCGTGGCTAGGCTGGCGACATGAGTGCCCCCGACAGCACCGCCTTGCTCACCGACCGCTACGAGCTGACGATGCTCGATGCCGCCTTGCGCGACGGTACCGCGCACCGCCGCTGTGTGTTCGAGGTGTTCGGCAGACGCCTGGCCGGTGGGCGCCGATTCGGCGTCGTGGCAGGCACCGGCCGCCTCCTCCAGCTCATCGAGGACTTCCGCTTCGGAGACGACGAGCTGCGATACCTGCGCGATGAGCGGATCGTCGACGCGGAGACCGTGCGCTGGCTCGAGGGATACTCCTTCGCCGGGTCGGTGACCGGCTACCGCGAGGGCGAGCTCTACTTCCCGGGCTCGCCCGTCCTGACGGTGGAGGGCACGTTCGCCGAGGCGGTCATCCTCGAGACCCTCGCCCTGTCGGTGCTCAACCACGACTCCGCCGTCGCGACGGCCGCTGCGCGCATGAGCATCGCCGCCGGGTCCCGTCCGCTCGCCGAGATGGGCTCGCGCCGCGCGGGCGAACGCTCCGCGGTCGCCGCCGCGCGCGCCGCGCACATCGCCGGATTCGGTGCCACCAGCAACCTGCGGGCCGGCGCCGAGTGGGGGGTTCCGACGATGGGGACCGCCGCGCACTCGTGGACGCTCCTGCATGACAGCGAGGAAGACGCCTTCCGCGCACAGATCGACGCGCTGGGGACGGCGACGACGCTGCTCATCGACACCTACGACATCCCCACCGGTGTCGACACGGCCATCCGTGTCGCCGGCACCGGGCTCGGCGGTGTCCGCATCGACTCGGGCGATCTGCCGACCGTCGCCGCGCAGGTGCGCCGTCAGCTCGACGCCCTGGGGGCGACCCGGACGCGCATCACGGTCACCAGCGATCTCGACGAGTTCGCCATCGCGGCACTCGCCGCCAGTCCCGTGGACGCCTACGGCGTCGGCACGTCCGTGGTCACCGGGTCGGGCACCCCCACCGCGGGCATGGTCTACAAGCTCGTCGCCCGACAGGACGCCGCCGGTGGATGGGTCCCCGTCGCGAAGACCTCGACCGCGAAGGGCTCACAAGGCGGTCGCAAGGCGGCGTTCCGCACGCTGGCCGACGGTGTGGCCACCTCCGAGCTCATCGCCGTCAGTGACGGGTTCGACGAGCTCGACACCGCCGTGGAGCACCCCGGCTCGCGCGCGCTCCAGACGACGTTGATCGATCACGGCCGGCCCGACACCGCCGCCCTCGGCGACGCCGGCGTGGCGGCCGCCCGCGAACACCACATGCGCGTGCGGGAGGAACTCCCGCTGGCCGCGCGGGCGCTCAGCCGTTCCGACCCGGCTCTGCCGACGGTCTACGTCGACGCCGCGTGAGCGTACCGGAGATCGTCGCCGGACTCAGCCGTTGAGGCTCTCGTAGATCTCTTTGCACTGCGGGCAGACGGGGAACTTCTCCGGGTCGCGGCCCGGCGTCCACTTCTTGCCGCACAGGGCGCGGACCGGCTTGCCGGTGATCGCCGACTCGAGGATCTTGTCCTTCTTGACGTAGTGCGAGAACCGCTCGTGATCGCCCGGCTCGACACTCTCCTCTTTGATGAGTTCTTCAAGCTCGCGGTCCAGTGTCGCCAGACCGCCCTGGTCCGGACTGTCGAGAGGGGTGCTCATGGTGAGAGATTCTACCGCCGCCGCGCGCACGCCGGGGCTATGGTCTCGGGCTCAACTCGCCTCGGCGAATTCCATGATGCGACTGCCGCGTCGACGGAACACCCCGCCACCGATCCCGACGCCCAGGGCGAGAACCACGACGCCGACACCGATCCCCGCCCACAGCGCGAGCTCGGCCGATGCCACATCGCCATCCAGGGCGAGCCAGGCCCACCACAGCACCGGCGCGCTCAGCGCGATCGTGCCGAGCATCACGAACGACTGCGACAGTGCGCCGCTCGCACCGGTGCGCTGCGGCTGCTGGAACGGGCTGTCGCCGGGACGCGAGACCGGGTAGGGGCTGACCACCGATGAGATGCTCGACAGCCCCAACCCGCACAGGAACAGCGAGACGCACACGCCGACCATGGCGGGCAGCATCGCCCAGCGCCCGTGAAACGACACCGCGATGGGGATCCCGATCGCCAGCAACGGCACACCCAGCAGCACGACCGGGACCAGCCGGCCGATCCGGTCGGCCGCCCCGTGCAATCCGCTGGCGATGTGCATCCACACCGCCGTGGAGTCGTAGGCGAGATCGTTGTGGGGAAGCCATCCCAGGAACAGGGCGATGATCGGCACCGGCACGAGCGCCACGAGATGCGCCGGCACGCCGGCCAGCAGGAGCGGGATGAGCACGATCGCCGCCGCCACGGGGATGACGACGACGTTGACGATGTGGCGCGGATCGCGCAGCCAGTAGACCAGGCTGCGCGCGGCGACGGCGCCCGTGGGGGTGCCGGGGGTGACGTTGAACCACCCCAGCCCGCCACGTTCCTTCACCGACACCGGTCGCTCGGTGGTGGACAGGATGCGTGTGACCAGACCCACCCACGCGGCGCCCAACGCCAGCGGGGTGCCGACCGCGACGAGGGTGGTGAGCGCCACCGATTCACCGCTGAGGACGACGCCGGGCAGCGCCCACGCGGCTCCGAACGGCGTGAACGAAAGCACGCGCACGGCCTCCATGAGCTGAACCGGGACGGTGCCCTCCCATTCGAGCGAGGCGAGGAAGACCACGACGGGGACGACGACGACGAGGATGCCGACGGCGAGCACGCTCGACAGTTCACGCGAGCGCCGCTCCCGCAGGAACATCGAGGTCAGGGCCATGGCGACACGGGCCAAGAGCACACACGTCACGACGATGAGCCCCACCGAGAACACACCGATCCACATGGGTGCCTCCAGCGACCCCCACACGATCGCCGTCGTCACCGCCAGAGCGAGCACGGCCAAGACCGGGACCGAGAGCATGCCGGCCACGGCGAGGACCCCCGACAGGGGACGGGGGGCCAGCCCGAGCACGCCGAAACGACGCGGATCCAGCGGGTCGGCCGACCCGGTCACGACGGGGGCGAGCGCGAACCCGAGCGTGATGGCCGCGCCGCCCATGATCGCCACCGCGGCGAACGCCTCCGGGGTCGCCTCGTCCAACGTCACCAGGGCCCAGCAGCCGGCCGCGACGGCTGCGGCGAGCAGGACGAGGCCGACGGCGGTACGGATGGTGTGTCGGGGCTCGCCGCGCAGGGCGCCGAGCATCATCGCGAGCCTCAGTCGGAGAATGTGTGCAGCCACTCCAGGCCTTCCACGTCGCTCAGGCCGCCGGCGAGCTCGACGAACCGCTGTTCGAGGGTCAGTTCGCCACGCACCTCGTCGATCGTCCCCTCGGCGAGCACCTGACCGGCGACGATCACCGCCACACGACTGCAGACGCGTTCGACCAGATCCATGCCGTGGCTGGAGAGGATGACGGTCCCGCCGTGCTCCACGTAGGTGCCGAGGATGTCGAGGATGACCGAACTGGAGACGGGGTCGACCGACTCGAACGGCTCGTCGAGCACGAGCACGCGGGGCGAGTGGATGAGGGCCCCGGCGAGCATCACCTTCTTCGACATCCCCACCGAGTAGTCCGACACCACCCGACCGAGGGCGTCGGTGAGGTCGAACGCCCGGGCAAGGTCGGCCGTGCGCGACTCGACCACCGACGGCGACAGGCCGCGCAGGACGCCGTAGTAGTAGAGCAGCTGGCGCCCCGTCAGGCGGTCGAAGGTCCGCAGCCGATCGGGGAGCACACCCATCATGCTCTTGGCATGCACCGGGTCGCTGATCGCGTCGACGCCGTTCACACTGATCGCCCCGCGGTCCGGTTGCAGCAGACCCGCGATCATCGACAGCGTGGTGGTCTTGCCCGCGCCGTTCGGGCCGACCAGCCCGTAGAACGTGCCGGCGGGCACGGTGAGGTCGATGCCGTCCACCGCCCGCGTCTGCCCGAACACCTTCGTCACGCCTCGCAGCGCGAGAGCCGAATCGGCCGCGGGCTCGTCGTCGGCGAGCACCGACGCGACGATGTCGGTCACGGCTGCCGCGCCGGAGGCGTCGTCGACGCCGGTGGGTTCGTCCGGGTCGATGGCATCCGGATCGGTGGGGAGGTCCGCGTCGGTGGACTCGTCGATACCGCCTGCGGCGGCGTCCCCCGGGTCGGTGACCTCGAGAAGGGTGTCTGCGACGGGAGCGGTGTCCTCTTCGGGAGCGGTGTCCTCCCCGGGAGCAGGGTCCTCCTCGGGAGCAGGGTCTTCCCCGAGAGCGGCGCCGTCTTCGAGAGCGGCGCCGTCTTCGAGAGCGGCGCCGTCTTCGACGGCAGCAGTGCCTTCCTCGGGAGAGCCTGCCGCCTCGGGAATCGCGTCGTCCTGGACCGTCGGCTCGTCATGGAGGACGGTGTCGTCTGAGGCGGCACGGACGGTGTCGTCCTCGTCCTCGAGGTCCTCGTCGTCGTCCCCGTCATCGACGACGTCGGCGAGCGGGGTGGGTTCGTCATCGACCAGCAGGTGCTCGTCCCCGTCACCGTCGGCGAGCGGCAGGTCGTCCGCGTCGAGATCTTCGAGATCCCGTTCATCGCCGGCGTCGATGTCGACCGGCCCCTCGTCCGAGGATTCGCGTGGCGTGGCCTTCTCGCCGTCTACGGGATCGCCGTCCGTGACGTCCCCGTCGTCCGGGAGATCGTGGGCCTCGAGATCCCCGTCGTCGGAGCCCGGGACCGAGGGCGGAAGCGGCGGGCGGGGCGGGATCACGAGGTCATCCAGGCGAACGGCTTCGGCCCGGCGCACGGGGGATGCAGGCGCCTGAGCGAGATCGTGCGGAAGCGGCGGGGGCGGACCGGGATCCGCCGGGGCCGCCACGTCGTCGGGAAGAGGTGGCTTCGGCGGAAGGGAGATGACCGCTCCGCTCTCGCGCGCGCCCGCCCCACGAACGCCGTTGTGCGGCGTATTGGAATCCCCCGGTATGGGCAGCGATGCTGTCACCGATCCAAGGTACCAATCCCGCTGGACACGCCTGTAGCCCACCGCCCCACGTTCAGAGGATTCGCACCGCACACGCATCCCCACCGATATATCACGAATCGGCAACGCCGCCCGGGGACTCTGTCTGTTCCCAGACGATCTCGCTACCATTCACAAAGCACAACGGGGTGTCGCGTCGGTGAACCGACGGTGAACCAACACTCCAGGAGACTTAATCGTGACGACTCAGATCGTGATCCTCGCGGCCGGCATGGGCTCGCGCCTCGGCCGTAGCCTGCCCAAACCGCTCACGCAGCTGTCCGACGGCCGCTCGATCATGCGCCAGCAGCACGACAACATCCGCGCCGCCTTCGGCTCCGACGCGCGCGTCACCACCGTCGTCGGCTACCGCGCCGAGACGATCGTGGAGGCCTTCCCCGAGGCCGACTACGTCTACAACGACAGCTACGACCAGACGAACACCTCCAAGAGCCTGCTGCGCGGCCTCAACAAGACCGGGCGTTCCGGTGTGCTCTGGATGAACGGAGACGTCGTCTTCGACCCGCGGGTCCTGGGCCGAGCCCTCGCGCACATCGACGCAGACCGTTCGTTCGTGACGGTCAACACCTCCAAGGTCAGCGACGAAGAGGTCAAGTACACCGTGACCGCCGACGGCCACATCGACGAGCTGTCCAAGACCGTCCGCGGCGGAATCGGCGAAGCGGTGGGCATCAACTACATCTCCTCGCGCGACAAGAAGGCGTTCATGCGTCAATTGCAGCGCGTCGACGACCAGGACTACTTCGAGCGCGGCCTCGAACTCGCCATCGCCGAGGACGGCCTGCGCGTCGCGCCGCTGGACATCTCCGACCTGTACGCCGTCGAGGTCGACTTCGCCGAAGACCTCGAGCGCGCCAACCTCTTCGTCTGATCCTCGGGCGCAGAAACGCCCCGACCGGGTTCCGACCCGCTCGGGGCGTTTCCGGCTTCATCCCAGGCCCGCCGCCTAGGATCGCGGTGATATGTCCGAGAAGGTGCACCGCATCCACTCCCTCCCCGACGACACCCCATGGGACGGCGGGATCCCCCCGGTGGGCTCCGAGGAGCACCCGGCGACGATCCGCGCCCTCGACCGCGTCCTGGCGATCCAACGCCCCGCGGTCCTCGCGCACCTGCGCAGCATCCGGCTTCGTCATCCCGACGCCGACCCCGTCCACATCATCCGGATGCTGGAGCGTCGGTACCTCGCCGCGGTGACCACCGGTGGAGCGGCCGTGGGCGCGACGGCCGTCATCCCCGGCATCGGAACCGGCGTCACCCTCGCCCTCAGCGGTGTCGAGACCGCCGGCTTCCTGGAGGCCACGGCACTCTTCGCACAATCGGTCGCCGAGGTCCACGGCATCCCGGTCGATGATCCCAACCGTGCCCGCGCGCTCGTGCTGACCCTCATGCTCGGTCAGGAGGGTGTCGACCTCGTCGCGCAGCTGGCCAACCAAGCCACCGGCAAGGGCCCCTCCCGCGACACCTACTGGGGCCAGATGGTCACGCAGACCCTTCCGCGTGCCGCCGTCGGGCCCCTGGTCGACCGGCTCAAGACCACCTTCATCCGCCAGTTCGCCGCCCGCGGTGGAGCCTCCTGGATCGGCAAAGCCCTTCCCTTCGGCATCGGCGCCGCCGTCGGCGGGGCGGGCAACAACATCCTCGGTCGCCGCGTACTCGTCAATTCACGTCGGGCGTTCCCGGAGGCCCCCTACACGTTGCCCGCGCAGCTGGAACCGCCGCCCGGCGCGACGCGACTGGAATACCGGGCCGGCCGCCGCATCCGTCGGGTCGGCGACGCCATCACCGGCGGCACCGCCCGAGGCGCCGCCGGCGTGCGCGGCGCCTTGACCCGCAAGAAGGGGTCGCGCGAGATCGAAACCGGCCCGCACGAGAGCGAGACCACCGCGCCCGGCTGATCCCGGACGGACCCGGTCACGCGTCGAGCTCGGCCTCTTCGCCGTCGTGGTCTTCGTCGTCCTGACGATCCCATCGGTTCCACTCGTCCATGAGGTGATCGACGGCGGCATGGAAACGCGCGGTCGCCGCCCCCGGAGACGTGTCTCCGAAGTAGTGGCGCACCCATTGCTCGAGTCGGGCGACCGCCTCGGGATCGGCGAGCACGCGATCGGTCTGTTCGACGATGTGCGAGGCAAGGCCGGCATCCAACCACTCGCACGCCGACAGATAGCCGTGGGTGTCGACCACGGCCTCCGGGTCGACGGGGCGTGTCACCAACAGCGGCTTGTCGGCGGCGAGACGGTCGTAGACCATGGCCGAGATGTCCACCACGGCGACATCCGCGGCCGCGAGCTGCCAGCCCACTTCGGGCCCGTCGTCGTAGACGTGTTGGGCCGACGGGTCGGCGTCGTTCGCCTCGGCGAGCGCGGCGATGATGCGACGGTTCGCCGCTCCGTACTCCGCGTCGACCACTCCGGATCGCGGGTGCGGGCGGTAGACGACGCGGTGGCGACCGGTCTGCAGCAACGCCTTGACGAGGGCCTCGCCGTGCGTGCGCACGGACCCGTAGTGGGCCGACGGGCGGTCGCCCTCCCATGTGGGTGCGTACAGCACGACGGTGCGCTCATCGGGTGTGTAGGGCGTCGCGCCGGAGTAGTGGTCGGCCTGCGGTCGACCGATCTCGATCGTGCGGGCCTCCAGGTCGTAGTCCCACAGCACCCTCGAGAGGCGTTCACGCGCGGCGTCCCCGGCCACGAAGGCGTAGTCGTAGGCCTTGAACTGGTTGGTGGTCATGTACATCTTGTCGGACTCGCCGTGGTTGATGAAGACATGCCAGCGGCGGCCGTACCGGAACATCTGGAAGTTCCGGGTGTTCTGGTTGACGTAGAGGACGACCCGGATGTCCTGATCGGCGACGAACTGCTCGAGCTGACGGACCGTCGGGACGAAAGCCACCGGCAAGGCGCCATCGGCCAGCAACGCCGACGCACCGGTGACCGCACGACTGAGCACGACGACCGGCCACGTCTGTGCCAGTTTCGCCAGCGGCTTGTACCACTGCCGCATCTGATACATGTTCACGTCGCCGTCGGCGAAGTACACCGCCACACGGTAGTGCCGGGACGGGTGGTGCGGTTGCGCCGCGACCCGCCGCTTGACGTCCCGCACCGCACGCCGTTGGTCGACGGCCTTGCGGAGCAGAGCGACCGCCTTGCGCGCGTCCGTCACCACACTCACCCTCCCAGCCTACCCAGCCGCCCATGACATGATCGTCGGGTGCATGTCCACCAGCCCGGGCGCGAGGACGCGCCGGAGGTCTCGGACACCACCGGCGTGACCTTCGTCATGCCCGTCCTCAACGAGCGGGCCTACCTCCGTCGCGCCGTCGAATCCGTGCTCGCGCAGCAGCTGCCCGGGCCGCTGGAGCTCATCCTCGCCCTGGCCCCGTCCTCCGACGGCACCGAAGCCGTCGCCGCGGAGCTCGCTGCGGAAGATCCCCGTGTGCGCCTGGTCCACAACCCGGCCGCCGACATCCCCGTGGGGTTGAACCTCGCGATCCGCGCCGGCGCCCACCCGATCGTCGTGCGCGTGGACGCCCACTCCGAACTCGACCCCGGATACACCGTGCGCGCCCTGGCGACCCTGCGACGCGTCGGTGCCGCCAACGTCGGCGGCGTCATGCGCGCCGACGGCCGGACGCCTTTCCAACGCGCCGTGGCCCGCGCCTACAACTCCCCCATCGGCCTCGGGGGCGGGGCGTACCACGTCGGAGCCCGCGAGGGGGAGGCCGAGTCCGCCTACCTCGGGGTGATGCGGCGTGACGTCCTCGAAGAGGTCGGCCTGTTCGACGAGAGCATCCGACGCGGTGAGGACTGGGAGTTGAACCTCCGCATCCGCCAGGCCGGCCACGTGGTGTGGTTCGACCCGGAGCTCGCCGTCACCTACTGGCCACGCGACAGCTGGACGCGCCTGGTCCGTCAGTTCTTCGCCACGGGCCGCTGGCGCGGAGAACTCGTCCGCCGCTACGGACGCACCAACTCGGTGCGCTTCTTCGCGCCCCCCGCTCTGGTGGCCGTGCTGGGCGCGGCCACCGTGGTCGGCCTGTTGCAGGTGACCCGCGTGCTCACCGGGGTGTGGGCGTGGCTGGCGGCGGTGGTGTACCTGCCGATCATCGCCTACGCGATGCTCGTCGGCGGCGTCGCGGCCGGTCGCGGCGGGGGAACCGGCTGGCGCGACAAACTGTGGACGCTCGCGGTGCTTCCCACCATGCACGTGGCGTGGGGCGCCGGATTCCTCGTCGGCACCGTGCGCGGAGCCGACGACACCGTCGACACCTCACGTCTGGACGGGCGCAACACGCCCCTGCCCTGATCGGGGTCGTCGTCGCCGACCGCGGCGAGCTCAGCCGGCGTCGACGAACCCCTGATCGAGGATGCGATCGACGACACGTTCGGCGGCGTGTCCGTCGTCGCGGGCGTTGAAGGTCTGTCGCCACACCGCATAGCGGTCGGCGTACACATCGGCGTCATCGCGTGACAACGCCGCCACGAGCTCCTCCTGTGAGCGCACGAGCGGACCGGGGGCCCGGTCGGCCAGGTCGAAGTAGAAGCCTCTCAGCTCCCCGCGGTAGCGCTCGAGATCGGGGACGAGGAAGTACATCGGCTTGCCGGTCACGCTGAAATCGAACATGACCGAGGAGTAGTCGGTGATGAGCGCGTCGGCCGCCAGCAGCAGCCGCGAGGTGTCCGGGAAACCGGTCACATCGACCACCCGCGGCCCCTCGGCATCGCGCCCCGGCTGGAGCGTGCGCGAATGGCCGCGCACGAGCACGACGGCACCGGTCGCGGCGGCCAGCGCGGCGGGGTCGACGAAATCGACGATCTCGCGACGGTCGTCGCGCCAGGTCGGCGCGTACAGCAGCACACGCTCCCCCGCGCCGATGCCGAGGGCCTCGCGCGTGCCGTCGTCGTCGCCGTGGACCAGGACGTCGTTGCGCGGGTAGCCCTCCACCCACATCGGTCGGGTCAGGAAGGCGTAGGCCTTGCCGAGCACCTTCGCGGCATAGGGGTTCTGCGCGAGCAGCACGTTCCACCTACGAGACTCCTTGAGCACCGCCGCCATGCGTCGCGGGTCGAAGCCGGGCCGGTGCAGCGCAAGGCGCTTCAACGGGGTGCCGTGCCAGGTCTGCAACACGATCTGGCCACGCTCTCGGACGAACCGGCGTCGCAACCAGTCGTTGATCACCAGAAGCCGGCTGTGCCCGCGCGCGCGCCACCATTCCGGGCTCCCCTCGACGACCGGCACCGCCCCGTCCGGAACCGGCACCGAGAGGTCGACGACGCTCCAATACCGGGTGACACGCGGGGCGCGTCGCGCGAGCTCACGGTCGATGGCCAGCGGGTTGCAGCTGACGTTGCGACCGTAGAAACTCTCGAAGAACACCGCGTTCTCGAGACCGCCGGGCCGGGTGGCGTAGCGGCGTTCGAGCGCGTCCTGCCCCTCTCCGGAATCGTAGGCCGGATCGATCGGCGGACCGGCGGTCATCAGGCCCCCGGTCAGGTGGGCGCGCAGACCGCCGAGCTGGGTCAACGGCAGGTCCTCGATCGGAGCGGCCTCCTGCGGGTCCTGCGCGTCCGCCGCCGGCGTGATCTCGACGCGGTACTCGCCGCTCGGGATCGGCAGCACCGGCCCACCCCACCGCGACACGGTGAGCGGGAGGACCGCCCGCCACGTCTTGCCGCGGCCGGTCAGCCTCGCGCTGGTGCGAGCACGGCTGCCGGCGAGTTCGACGGCCCGAGGGCGCGGACCGGTTCCGGAGAGCACCAGCGTGGGGGCATCCCCTCCGTCGAAGCGGGCATGGATCATCGGGTTCCTTCCCTCGAACCGGAGTGCGGCTCGTCGGCGAGCGCGGTCAGAATGGCACGGTACACCCGGGCGGCGTTCCGGCCGTCGTGGAACGTGTGCACCCGCGCGTCGAGCTCTCGGGCACGTGCGAGGCGGCGCTCGCGCTCGGCCGGATCGGCGAACACTGCGTCGAGACGCCCGGCGGCCTCGATCCACGTGGTCGCGACATCGTCACCGGCGACGTCCCGATACGCCCCGTAGAACCCCCGCTCGCGGGCGTACCGCTCGAGGTCCGGCGCGAGGAAGATCACGGGGAGCGGCACGAGGGACGTGTCGAACACGAGCGAGGAATAGTCGGTGACGAGGGCGTCGAACGCGGGCAGCAACGGGGTGATCTCCGGGACGAGGTCGGAGCCCAGCATCCGCACCCGGCGGCCGGTGATCTCATCCGGTGGGGCGTACTCCCCCGCACCCAAGGGGTGCGAGCGGATGTACAGCACCGCATCATGCCGCTCCAACACCTCGGCGATGAGCCGCCACTCCCCCGTATCCGGGACAGCCGGGTCCGGCTCCCCGTCCCGCCACGTCGGGGCGTACAGCACGCGGTGCTGTACGCCGTCCCGGCCGCATGCCGCGGCGAGCGCGGCGAGGGCGGAGCCGCGCCGGTGGTCGGCCGTACCCGCCGAGAGCACATCGACGCGCGGCTCCCCCGTGACCGGAACCCGCTCATCGGCGAGGGCGAAGGCCGACTCGAGCCGCCCGCGGACCCGGTGGGAGGCCGCCGGGATCAGCCTGATGCGGCGGGTCGCCCCCCGGTACATGAACGCCAGCAGCGCACGGACCAGTCGGGACGCGGGGAGGATGCGGCTGCGGGTGGTGACGGGCGAGTCCAGACCGATGCGCTTGAGCGGGATACCGTGCCACAGCTGCACGATGAACGCCCCCGATACGGCGTAGCGGTGCACATCGCCGAACCCGTGGGTGACGACCACGACGCGCGCGCGGGCGGTGCGCCAGAACCCACGCGGCGAGTTCTTGCGCACCCACGGGATCCCGCGGCGGGTGGCTTCGGCCGCCTGCGCATCGTCGTCGACGAGCCATGTGGCGCGAGCGTCGAGATCCTCACCGGCGGCGTTCCACAGCGCCAAGGCCCCGTCGGTCACCCCGACCGCGCATCCGAACACCCACCGGTCCGCGGTACGCGGGATCACGAGGGTGGCCAGGCGACCGAGGCCGTACAACGGGATGCTCAGGAGCTTGCGCGCATTCCCCGCGCCGAACGAGAAGGACGCCACCCCGCGAGCCTATCGCGGGGTGGCGTCGGTGCCGCAGAAGCGGCCGGGGGGTCAGCCGAGCTCGCCGAGGGTGACCTCCACCGTCTGGGTCTGGCCGTCCCGGACGAAGGTCACGGTGGCGTCGCTACCGGCGGCGGCCGCGCGTACCTGCGCGGTCAGATCGGTGGCGTCGGTGATGGGCACGCCGTTGAACGCCGTGACGATGTCACCGGCCTGCAGGCCGACACCCTCGGCGGCGCCACCGGCGACGACCTCGGCGAGGTACGCACCGGAGATCGTGGCCCCCTCGACCGCGGCGGCCGGCATCACGCTGGCCCCCAGCAGACCGTGCGTGGCACCGCCCTCGGCGATGATCTCGTCGGTGATGCGCTGGACCACGTCGGAGGGGATGGAAAAGCCCACCCCGATCGAACCGGACTCCGCGGAGCTGCCGGCCGAGGCGATCGCGACGTTGATGCCGATCAGGTTCCCCTCGTCGTCGACGAGGGCCCCGCCGGAATTGCCGGGGTTGATCGCCGCGTCGGTCTGGATGACGGCGATCGAGATGGTCTCGGTCGCGGTGGTCTGCTGCCCCTCGTCACCGAAGTCGAAGTAGAACGGCGGGGTGCGGTCGTTGCCGTCGTCCTGTGTCTCGTCCTGCTCGATGTCGGGTGCGGCCGACGAGGCGATCTGGATGGACCGGTTGAGCGCACTGACGATGCCGGTGGTGACCGTGTTGGACAGTCCCAGCGGCGCTCCCACGGCGACCGTGGTGTCGCCGACGTTGAGATCCGCCGACGAGGCGAATTCGATCGGGGTGAGCCCCTCGGCGTCCTCCAGCTTGATGACGGCCAGATCGTAGATCGGATCGGTGCCGACGATCTCGGCGCTGTACACGCGGCCGTCCGAGGTGGTGACGCTGATCGACGCGTCGGCGGTGGCGCCGTCGAGCGTGACGACGTGGGTGTTGGTCACGACATAGCCGTCCTCGCTGAGCACGACGCCGGAACCGGTCCCGCCGGTGGTGTCGTTGTTCGCCGAGATGGTCACCACGCTCGGCACGACCTTCGCGGCGATCGCGGTGGTCTGGTTCACCGAGTCGGTGTCGTTGACGGTCACGGTGGACGGTCCGGCCACGGCGGTCTCACTCGTGGTCGAGAACAGGCTCGCCCCTGCATAGGCGCCGCCCAGTCCGGCGGCACCGCCGACGATCGCGGCGGCGATCATGATGCCGGCGACCTTGCCGGCGCCGACCTTCTGCTTCTTCGGCGACGTCGGCGCGTCCTGGATCGGGAGCGTCTGCTGGACCCCCGTGGGCGCAGCCGGTCCGAAGGCGTACTGTGCGTGCGACGCCTGCGGCTGCGGCGGGACCCCCGTGGCACGGGGAGGGTACCCCTCGCTGGCCGGCGTGGTCGGCAGCGGCGGCTGCGCGGGCGGCTGCCAGACGGCGCCTGCCTGCGGTTCCACGGGATTGCGGTCTTCGGGGCGCTCGCCCTGGTTCTCGGTCATTGCTGCTCCTTCTGCCTCACGTCGACAACGATGCCGAGCGAGCCTGTGGGTTCCCTATGGCACAGATGGGATGCCTCTATGCGAGTAGCGTGGGCCGGATGCGAGAGATACCCGGCGCCTGGCGCCGCACCGCCCGGGGCGCAGGGCTCATGAGCGCGGACGGCGTCGCCTCCCCCACCATCTTCGCCGAGATGTCGGCGCTCGCGGCCCGTTCGGGCGCGATCAACCTCGGTCAGGGCTTCCCGGACGAAGACGGACCGGCGGAGGTGCTCGAGGCCGCTCGGCAGGCGATCTCCGACGGGATGAACCAGTACCCGCCCGGCCGCGGCCATCCCGACCTCCTCGAAGCCGTCGCCGAACACCGGGCGAGGTTCGACGGGGTCGCCCTCGATCCCGGTACCGAGATCATCGCCACGGCGGGCGCGACCGAGGGGCTTGCGGCGGCCCTGCTCGCCCTCATCGACTCCCCGGAAGACGAGATCGTGGTGTTCGAGCCCTACTACGACGCCTACGCCGCCCTCGTCGCCCTCGCCGGCGCCCGTCTGGTCACGGTTCCGCTGCGGTGGCCCGATTTCCAGCCGGACCTCGACGAGCTCGCCGCCGCCGTCGGCGACCGTACCCGCGTCATCCTCGTCAACGACCCCCACAACCCGACCGGCACCGTGTTCACGCGCGAGGTGCTCCAGCACGTGGTCGCCCTCGCCGAACGCCACGACGCCATCATCGTGACCGACGAGGTGTACGAGCATCTCGTCCTCGAGGGGGAACGCACCGTCGTGCAGACCCTGCCCGGCGCCCGCGAGCGCACGATCGCGATCTCCTCGGCGGGCAAGACCTTCGCCACCACCGGATGGAAGATCGGCTGGGCGACCGGTCCCGCCGACCTCATCGACGCGGCGATGACCGTCAAGCAGTACCTCACCTACGTCAACGGCGGCCCGTTCCAACCGGCGATCGCCGCGGGGCTGCGCCTGCCGGATTCCTTCTTCCACGGCATCGCCGACACGCTGCGGCGCAAGCGCGACCTCCTCGGCGAGGGTCTGGCCGCGGCCGGATTCGCGGTGTCGACCCCCGCCGGTTCGTATTTCACCGTCGCCGACGCCGCGCCGCTGGGCGCGCGCGACGCCGACGACTTCTGCCGTGAGCTGCCCGACCGGGCCGGCGTCGTCGCCGTCCCCCTCACCGCGTTCGTCACCGATGCACGGCGTCCCGACTACGCGACGCTGGTGCGGTTCGCCGCCTGCAAGCGCGAAGACGTCATCCGCGACGCCGGGGGACGCCTGGCCGCGATGATCTGACGGGCACGGCAGGTCACACGCCTCAGGCACCGGCCCGCGGCACGGCGGAACGGGCTCCGGGCCGCGAGTGAGGCGTCAGTCCCGGGGCACGACACCGAATCGGCGAAGCGCCAGCGCGGGGTTCACCCGCCGCACGCGTGAGATCGCCTCCGGGTCGAGGTGCGCGACGGCGACTCCGGTACCGGTGCCGACGGCGGCGACCTCCACACCCTGCGGGTCCACCACCATCGAATGACCCACACCGAGGGGCGGCGGGTGGTCGGATGCGACGACGAACACGGTGTTCTCGATCGCGCGCGCGTGGAGCAGGGTGCGCCAGTGGTGCTCCTTCAACGGACCGCGCACCCACTCGGCCGCGACGAGGACCGCCTCCGCCCCGGCATCGGCGAGCAGGCGCGTGACCTCCGGGAAGCGCAAGTCGTAGCAGGTCATGATGCCCAGCCGCAGCCCGTCGACGGCGAACACCGGGGGCCGGACGATCTCACCGGGTTCGACCCAGTCCGACTCACGCTGGCCGAACGCGTCGTAGAGGTGCAGCTTCCGGTAGGAGGCGAGCACCCCGGTTTCGTCGACGGCGACGACGGTGTTGCGCACACGTTCGCCCTCCCCCGTCTCGAGCAACCCGGCGACGACGGTCACACCGTGGGCGGTGGCGATCTCGCGCAACGCCGCCGTGAACGGCCCGTCGACGGGTTGGGCGTTCGCGCGCAACGACGCGTCGAAGGGGTCGATGAAGTAGCTCGAGTACTCCGGGAGGACGACCACACGGGCGCCACGGTCCGCGGCGACCGCGACCAGCTCACCGATCTCCGCGATGTTTCGCTCGGTGTCGGCGACGGGCGCGAACTGCGCGACGGCGACGGCGACGGTCATGAGCTCCCCTTTCCGACGCGCCGACGCGTGCGGAGCACGAACGGGGCGACGATCCACGCCACGATCACGAGCGTACCCAGGGCGGCCAGGATGATCCACGCAGCGGTCCCGCCCAGCACGACGTCGAACACGAAAGCCACCACCCCCACCACCAGCACGGCCACCAGTCCGAGGGCGACGACCACCGCCGCATGACTGAGCGAGACGACCTCGACCTTCACGCGCTGTCGGAACAGCAGACGGTGCATCGCCACCGGCGCGAGCGCTGTGATCGAGGTGACCCCGGCCAGCACGACGAGCGAGAGGTAGAGCACCCGCTGGCCGCCGTCGAGGTCGTCGAAGGCCGGTTGGAAGGCCAGCGCGAGCAGGAACCCGGCGAGGATCTGCGCACCGGTCTGCAACACCCTCAGCTCCTGGAGCATCTCGTTCCAGTTCCGGTCCGCGCGCTCGTACGGTGTCTCGTCCCGGCCCTCACGCCGATCGTCGGAGAGCTCGGAGGCGGAGTGATCGACCATGACGCCATCCTCATCACCGACGGCTTCGGGGGCAACGGCACGGCGGATGTCCGAGCACGATTCGACACCCCGAAAACCCCGTGCTAGGCTCATCTCTTGTGCCGCGGGGTGGAGCAGTTCGGTAGCTCGCTGGGCTCATAACCCAGAGGTCGCAGGTTCAAATCCTGTCCCCGCAACGGACGAAGGCCCGGATCCACACGGATCCGGGCCTTCTGCATACCCCATTCGGGGGTTGTTTTCCACGCGTGGACACGGCCCGCACAGGCGGGTAGCATCGGTCTCGAGCGGTATTGCTAGGCAAACTAGCAATGTGGGGAGGCGCCGATGATCGACACCGATGCCCGCGCGGCCACCGACGAGGCGATCGCGCGCAGTCTTGCCCGCGTGAAGTCCCGGGCCACCGCGATCGGCGGCGAGATGGCGGCCCTCGGGTCGGCCATCGAGCGGGCCGCGGACGGCGGCAAACGGTTCCGGCCCGCACTGGTCGTCGCGTCTTTCCGAGCCTTCGGAGGTGGCGACGCCGGTGCGCTCGGGGTGTACGACGTGGCCGCCGCCTTCGAACTCCTGCACACCGCCTTCGTCGCGCACGACGACGTCATCGATCACGACACCGTCCGACGCGGGATCCCCAACATCGGCGGAGAGTTCCGCGAGCGGGCGCTCGACACCGGGGCCGATGGCGCCGGCGCGACACTCCTCGGCGACGCCGCCGGTATCCTCGCCGGTGACCTGCTCCTGCACGAGGCACAGCGCATCATCGCCCTCTCCCCCGCCGCGGAACCCGTGCGACGCGCCCTGCTGGACCAGTTCGACGACGCGGTCTACGTCTCCGCGGGCGGGGAGCTGGCGGACGTGGGCAACGCGGTGGCCGCCGACGTCGCCGACAGCGCATCCATCTTCGCGGCCGCCTACAACAAGACCGCCGTCTACTCCTTCTCCGCCCCGCTGCGCGCCGGGGCGCTCCTGGCGGGCGCACCGCCGTCAGCCGTGGAACGCCTCGGCTCCGCGGGCGGTCGGATCGGTCTGGCGTTCCAACTCGTCGACGACCTCATCGGCGCCTTCGGCACCGCCGCCGCAGCCGGCAAGGACGAGGGGGTGGACCTGCGCGAAGCCAAACGCACCCCGCTGATCGCGTATGCGCGCGAAAGCGCCGACTGGGCACGGGTCGACGCCGCCGTCGCGCTCGCGCACACCGGTCCGGTCGCGGTCCGGCAGGCCCAGCGCCTCCTCGAACGCAGCGGCGCGCCGCAACGGCTCCGCTCGGTCATCGACGACACGCTCGCCGATGCGCTGCGGCAGGCCGGCGACCCGGCCCTGCCGACGGCCGCCGAGCACCTCCTGGGCGACCTCGCCGAACAGGTCAAGGAGCGCATCCCGTGAGCGGCGCCCCCACCGGCCTCGCCCTGTACCACCGGACCGCCGAGGCGGCCGCCGCTGCGGTGATCTCCCGCTACTCCACGTCCTTCGCCCTGGCCTGCCGCCTGCTCGGACCGAGGCCGCGCCCGCACGTACGGAACATCTACGCGCTCGTGCGTGTCGCCGACGAGATCGTCGACGGCCCCGGGGAGGACGCCGGTCTGGACACGACGGCGCAGCGCCGCGTGCTCGACGACCTCGAGAGGGAGACCTACGCCGCGATCGAGAGCAGCTTCAGCTCCAACCTGATCGTCCATGCATTCGCCCGCACCGCCCGTGAATGCGGCATCGGACCCAACCTCATCGAACCGTTCTTCCAGTCGATGCGCGTGGACATCACCACCCACGAGCACGACGCCGCCTCGCACGACGCCTACGTCTACGGCTCCGCGGAGGTCGTCGGGCTCATGTGCCTGCAGGTGTTCGTCAACGCCGGGCGGCCCGGCACCGCGCCGGCGCCGGCCGAACTCGTCGAGGGGGCGCGGCGCCTGGGCGCCGCCTTCCAGGACGTCAATTTCCTGCGGGACCTCGACTTCGACGAAGACGCGCTCGGGCGCGACTACCTCGGCATCGAGAACGGCTCCGTCGACCGTGGCGACGTGCTCGACCGCATCGACGGCGACCTCGCGGCGGCCGCCGCCGTGGTGCCCAGGCTCCCTGCCGACTGCCGCCGCGCCGTCACCGCCGCCCACGACCTGTTCGCCGAACTGTCCACGCGACTGCGGCGGGAGGGCGACACCGCCCGCGTCCGCGTCCGCGTCCCCGACCCCGTGAAGGCCGGGCTCGCCGCCCGCGCATGGCTGGGGTTCGCACCGAGAGGAGCTCGAACGTCATGAGCACGCGCACGATCGTCATCGGCGGGGGCATCGCGGGGCTGGCCACCGCCGCCCTGCTCGCCGAGGAGGGCCACGAGGTCACCCTCGTCGAGGGTCGGGAGGAACTGGGCGGTCGCGCCGGGTCATGGGAGCAGGACGGCTTCCGTTTCGACACCGGCCCCAGCTGGTACCTCATGCCCGAGGTCTTCGACCACTTCTTCCGCCTGCTGGGCACCACCGCCGAGGCCGAGCTCGACCTCGTCCCCCTGGATCCCGCATACCGCGTGTACGGTCCTCCCGGAACGCCCCCCATCGACGTGCGCTCCGGGCGGGAGGCCGCGACCGCGCTGTTCGAAACCATCGAGCCCGGCGCGGGGAATCGCCTGGCGGCCTACCTCGATTCCGCGGGTGACGCCTACGACCTGGCCGTCAGTCGCTTCCTCTACGACACGTACGAGACCACGGCGGGCCTGCGCGACCCCGCCCTGCTGCGGCGGGTGCCCCAGCTCGCACCGTTGCTGACGAGGTCCCTGTCGAGCCACGTGGAGAAGCGCTTCACGGACCCGATGCTGCGCCAGATCCTCGGCTACCCCGCCGTCTTCCTGGGCGGCTCACCCTACGGCGTACCGAGCCTCTACCACCTCATGAGCCACCTCGACCTCGACGAGGGGGTGCTCTACCCGCGTGGCGGGTTCACGACCGTCATCTCGGCGATCGAACGTCTCGCCCGTGCGCGCGGGGTCGCCGTGCGCACCGGGACACCGGTGACCTCGATCACGACCGACCAGGCGCGCGCCACCGGCGTGCGGCTGGAAGACGGAAGCGACCTCACCGCCGACCTCGTCGTCTCCACCGCCGACCTGCACCACACCGAGACGACGCTGCTGCCCGAGCGGCTGCAGAGCTATCCCCAGTCGTGGTGGGACAAGCGCACGCCCAGCCCGGGGGCGTTGCTCCTCCTCCTCGGCGTCGAAGGGGAGGTCCCCGAGCTCTCGCACCACACCCTCCTGTTCACGGACGATTGGCACCGGAACTTCGACGACATCTTCGGTGACCGTCCCCGCATCCCCGATCCGGCGTCCGTCTACGTCTGCCGCCCCAGCGCCACCGACGCCACCGTCGCCCCTCCCGGTCACGAGAACCTCTTCGTGCTCGTCCCGATCCCCGCAGACCCCTCGCTGGGCCACGGGGGCACCGAGGGCGACGGAGACCCGCGCGTCGAAGCGGCAGCCGACCGGGTGATCGAGCAGATCGGGTCCTGGGCGGGGATCCCCGACCTCGCCGGGCGCATCGTGGTCAGACGCACCATCTCGCCGGGCGACTTCGCCACCGACCTCAACTCGTGGCGGGGCAACTCGCTGGGCCTCGCCCACACGCTCGGACAGAGCGCGATGTTCCGCCCGCGCAACATGTCCCGCCGCGTGGAGAACCTCGCGTACGCGGGGACCTCCGCGCTGCCCGGCATCGGGCTGCCGATGTGCCTCATCTCCGCAGAGCTCGTCCTCAAACGCCTCCGCGGCGACCGCACAGCCGGGCCGTTGGCCGAGCCCGCCTCGGTGGAGCTGTAGGGGTGCCGGGGGTCTATCTCGGCGCGATCCTGCTCTCCCTCACCGGGATCGTCCTGCTGGATGCCCGCTTCGGGTTGGCCCTGGCCCGCCATCCCGCGCGGACACTGGCCGCCACCGCCGCCGGAACCGCCTTCTTCCTCGCGTGGGACCTCATCGGCATCTCCGCCGGGGTGTTCGTCCAGGGGGACAGCCCGCTGTACCTCGGCATCGACCTCGCCCCGCACCTCCCCCTGGAGGAGCTCGTGTTCCTCGTGTTCCTCAGCTACCTGTCTCTCGTGTGCTGGCGTGCGGCGATGCGCGTGATCGAGGGTCGCACCCGTCCGGTGGCAGACTCCGACGGGGCGGAGAGGACATGACGTACGCCCTCATCGTGGTGCCGTTCGCGCTGCTCACCCTCACAGTCACCCTCGCCACCCTCCGGCTCCCCCGATTCGGGGCCCGGATGGCCGCGTCCGCTCTCGCGGCCGTCGTCCTTTGCCTGCTCACCGCGGTGTTCGACAACGTCATGATCGGAGCCGGCCTGTTCACCTATCCCGACGAGCACCTCAGCGGACTCCGCCTCGGGCTGGCGCCCCTGGAAGACTTCTCCTACCCGCTGTGCGCGGCCTTCCTCGTCCCCGCCGTGTGGACGATCCTCGAATCCCGCGCCGTCCGACGCACCCCGGAGGCCTCCGCATGACCACCCCCGCGCCGCTTCGCCCCGCCGCCGTGCTCACACAACTGTTCGTCTCCTCCCGGCCGGTGAGCTGGATCAACACCGCCTACCCGTTCGCCGCCGCCTACCTGCTCACCACCCGGCAGATCGACCTCACCCTGATCCTCGGGACCGTCTTCTTCCTCATCCCCTACAACCTCGCCATGTACGGGATCAACGACGTCTTCGACTACGAGTCCGATCTGCGCAACCCACGCAAGGGAGGCGCGCACGGTGCCGTCCTCGACCGCCGCCTGCACCGCATCACCGTGTGGGCGGCCGGGCTGTCCTGCCTTCCCTTCCTCGTCTACCTGGTCGCGGTCGGTTCGTGGCTCGCGTCCCTGGTCCTGGCGGCGAGCATGTTCTTCGTCGTCTTCTACAGCGCCCCGCCACTGCGGCTGAAGGAACGACCCTTCGCCGACTCGATGACCAGCAGCATCCACTTCTTCTCCCCCGCCGTCTACGGCCTGGTCCTGGCCGGGGCCACGTGGACCTGGCAACTCGGGGCGGTCATCGCCGCCTTCGCCCTGTGGGGGGTCGCCTCGCACGCGTTCGGCGCCGTGCAGGACGTGGTCGCCGACCGCGACGCCGACATCGCCTCGATCGCCACCGCGCGGGGCGCACGGTGGACGGTACGCTTCGCCCTCGTGTGTTACGCCGCATCCGGCCTGCTGATGCTCGGCACCGCGTGGCCCGGGCCGCTGGGCTCGCTCATCGCCGTGCCCTACCTCGTGACCGTATGGCCGTTCCGGAACATCACCGACCAGACCGCCGACACCGCCACACGTGGCTGGGGCCGGTTCCTCTGGATCAACCAGCTCGCCGGGTTCCTCACCACCCTGCTGCTGATCTGGTACGCCCTCCTCACCGCGTGACCCGCGGCGCGGCTCCGGGGGGCCCTCCGACGCCGGGCACGACGAAGGGCGACGGGGATTCGCCCCCGTCGCCCTTCGTCCGTCAGTCGCGCCGGCTCACTCGCCGCCGAGCTCGATGAGGCGCTCGACCGCGGCGGTCAGCCGCTCGTCCGCCTCGCCGTATGCCGTCCAGTCTCCGGCCTGCAACGCCGCGTCGCGGTCGAGCATGGCCTGCTGGGCCTCGACGAGGGCCGCCTCGTACTCGAGCGTCGGGGTGGATTCCCCGGTGTCGCCCGTGTCATCGGTGTCACCGGTGTCCGTGGGGTCCGGTGTCGGGATGTCGTCGGGATCGACGTCGCCGTCACCGGCGCTCGCGCCCGAGTCTCCGCCGAACAGGGCGTCCAGCGCCTCATCCAGGGTGTCCTCGAAGGCGATGTCGTCACCGAAGGCGACCAGGACCTTCCGCAATTGCGGTAGCTGCGTGCCCTGCGAGGCCTGCACGAACACGGGCTGCACGTAGAGCAGACCGCCACCGACCGGCAGGGTGAGCAGGTTCCCGTTGAGGACTTCCGACTGCCCCTGTCTCAGCAGGTTGATCTGCGAAGAGACCTGCGTGTCGGAATCGAAGGTGTTCTGCACCTGTCCCGGGCCCGGGACCGTCGTGTCCGCCGAGATCTCCAGCAGCCTCAGCGTGCCGTAGCCCTCGCCGATGACGCCCTCCTCGGAACCGGCGTTCGAGTCGACCGCGAGATAGCCCATCAGCACGTTGCGGCTCGCGCCGCCCTCCGATGACGGGATGAACGTCGTGAACATCGAGTACGACGGCTCGTCCTGATCGGGCATCTGCATCGTCAGGTAGTACGGCGGCTGCAGTTCGGCGTCGCTCTGGGGGTCCTCCGGGGTCGCCCACGCGTTGTCACGCTGGTAGAAGGACTGCGCGGTGTCGACGTGGTAGACCTGCAACATCGCGCGCTGCACCTTGAACAGATCGGTCGGGTACCGCACGTGCGCCATCAGCTCGGCGGACATGTCCTCGTACGACTGGAGGTTGGAGGGGTAGACCTTCTGCCAGGCCTGCAGCAGCGGGTCCTCCTCGTCCCACGCGTACAGCGTCACCGAGCCGTCGTACGCGTCCACGGTCGCCTTGACGGAGTTGCGGATGTAGTTGATGTCATCCAGCGCGAAGCGCGGCGCGGGGTTGGTCGAGTCCGAGATCGCCGACGACAGGCTCACCGTCGAGGAGTACGGGTAGTTCGCACTCAGGGTGTACCCGTCGATGATCCAGACGATCCGGCCGTCGACGACGCTCGGGTACGGATCGCTGTCGAGCTCGAGGTACGGCGCCACCTTCTGGACGCGCACCGACGGGTCGCGATCGTAGAGGATCTGGGATTCCTCATTGATGGCGTCCGAGAACAGGATCTGCTCGGCCTGGAACTTCATCGCGTAGATGAGGCGGTTGAAGGCGTTGCCGACGCTCGGTCCACCGTCGCCCTCGAACGTCGTGCGGGTCTCGGACGCACCGTCCTCGCCTGTCGGGTAGTCCAGCTCGATCGGGTCCGACCCCTCGGGGGCGCCCACGATCGAGTACGTCGGCGAGTACTCGCCGAAGTAGACACGCGGCTGGTAGTCCTCCTGGTCGGACAGGAAGCCCTGCGCGGGGATTCCACGCTCGAGGAAGACCGGGTCGCCGTCGGTGGTGCGCTCGTTTCCGGCGGCTGCGACCAGACCGTAGCCGTGCGTGTAGGTCAGCGTCGTGTTCTCCCACGAGGTCGCCGCACCCAGCTGGTCGATGTTCAACTCGCGGATGGACATGATCGTGTCCTGCGAGACGCCGTCGATCTCGTAGCGGTCCACATCCAGCGGGTCCTGGAACTGGTAGAACGCACGGTACTGCTCGAGCTGACGGATCGTGGGCCCGATGATGCTCGGGTCCATGATGCGGATCTGGGCGGTGGTGGCGGCGTCGTCGCGCAGCTGACCCGCCTCGGCGGTGGTCTCGGCCTGGAACTGGGTCTTCTCGACCGTGTCGATGCCGTAGGCCTCCTTGGTCATGTCGACGTTGCGCTGATAGAACTCGCGCTCCAGGGCCAGCTGATTCGGCTGCACCTGGAAGGTGTTGACGACCCACGGGATGCCGACCCCGACGACGATCGCCGAGACGACCAGCAACGCGGTACCGATGAGGGGGAAGCGCCAGCGGCCGATGACGGCGGTGACGAAGAAGAGGATCGCCACGATCGCCGCGACGATCGCGAGGATGGTCAGTCCGGGGATGGTGGCGTTGACGCCGACGTAGCCCGGGCCCGTGATGCGTTCACCGGGCTCGACGAGCGTGGCGTACCGGTCGAGGTAGAGACTCACGCCCTGCACCAGCAGGTAGAGACCGGCGAGGACGGCGATCATGATGCGCGCGGACTTCGAGATGCGCAGCTCACGCTGTCCCACCCGCACCGAGCCGTACAGGTAGGAAACCAGTCCGGTCACCAGCAGGCAGATCAGCAGCACGGCCGAGACGTACCCGACGAGGGTCGTGTAGAACGGCAGCGCGAACAGGTAGAACCCGGTGTCGAGGCCGAACTCGGGGTCGACCGTGCTGGTGGCGACACCGTTGAACCACAGCCACGTCGTCTCCCACTGCGCCGACGCGGCGAAGCCGGCGAAGAATCCGAAGAAGACCGGGATGCCCCACATCGCCAGGCGACGCAACGGCTCCACGACCTCTTGGTAGCGATCCAGCTGGGAGCTCAACCGGGCGTAGACCGGTCGGGTCCGGTATGCCAGTTGGATGGTGACCCAGACCGGGATCGCCATGCCGAGGAACCCGACGACGAACATCACGGTGCGCGCCACCCACTGTGTGATCAGCACCTCCTCGAAACCCAGCTGCGCGAACCACAGCCAGTCTGCGTAGAGCCCCGCGAAGATGAAGAAGGCCACGACGAGCGCGGCGATGATCGCGAGGGTGATGCCGATGATGCGGCGGGATCGGGATGGCGTGGCCGGGTTCGGCGCTGAGGTCGTGGTCACCCGTCCATCCTAGGCGCGACCGCGAACGCCCGAGCCCGGTCGACGACGGTATTCAAGGGGACTCCCAGCGCGCCGTGACCGCAGAGTGACCTGCGTCCGCTGACAGCGGAATCAGTCGCAGGTCGGCAGCGCCGAGGTGTCGGCGCCGGTACTCACCGCGTCGAGGACGGTCAGCGCGTCGTCGAGGTCCTCGACGGCGAACACCTGCAACCCGTCGGGGATGTGACCCACGACCTCGTCACAGTTGGCATCGGGCGCGAGGAACCACTCGGCGTCGGCGTCCACCGCACCGTACATCTTCTGCCGGATCCCGCCGATGGGGCCCACGGTGCCCTCGGCGGTGATCGTTCCCGTCCCCGCGACGATCTCCCCGCCGTTGAGCTCACCCTCCGTCAGGGTGTCGATGATCCCGAGCGCGAACATCATCCCGGCGCTCGGACCACCGACGTTGTTGAGCTGGATGGTCACATCGATCGGGAAGTCGAATGTCGTCGACAGCACGATGCCCAGCAGCCACGAGGTCTCGCCGTCGGTGTCGACCGCCTCGGGCGTGACCGTCTCGACGACCTCCTCGCCGTCACGACGTACGGTCAGGGCCACCGGATCCCCCTGCGCGGCCGCGACGATGTCTCGCAGTTGCGCGACATCCATGAGCTCCTGGCCGTCGGCGGCCACCACCACGTCGCCGGCCTGAATGATGCCGGCTGCAGCGGCGTCCTCCCCGACTTCCACGACGGTCAACTCGGGGTCCACGTCGTAGCCGAGCTCGATCAACGCCGCGGCCGTGGCCTCCTGCTGCGAGTCCACCATGAGCGCCGCACTCTGCTCACTGCGCTCCTCGGTGGTGACCCCCTCGGGGAAGACCGACTCGATCGGCAGCACCGCGCGGCTGGAGTCCATCCACGCCAGGGCGAGTTCGAACCACGACGGCGTGCGCTCGCGGTTGCCCACCACCTGCACCGTCAGCAGATCCAACGCCCCGTCGGTCGGGTAGGTCTGAGCACCCTCGACGCTGATGAGCGGGACCTCCTCTCCTTCGGCGGTCTCGGCGGTGCCGAGCGTGTTGTAGACCGGCCCCGGCTGCTGGATCACGTACGCGGTCGGCAGGAAGGTCAGCACCAACAGTGCGACGAGGGCGATCACCAGGGCCCAGATGCCCACGATGGTGCGACGGGCGACGCGGCGTCGCGGGGCGGGGGTGAGGGTGACGTTCTCGTCGAACAGAGCCAAGGGGGGCCTTTCCGTGCTGGTCGTTCGCGACCGGCGTAAGGCGATCGGGTCCCGGCCGGGGAGTGCGATGATCCGGCTGACTAGCCTAGAACCATCACCCGCAGACCTGTCTGAAAGGCGGCTGAAGTGGCACAGGACGACGACCGGACCCCCGAAGAGGAGTTCCAGGAACTGCTCAAGCAGCTGTTCGGCGGCGGCGCGGCCGGGGTCGACCCCGAGCAGCTGTCGAAGATGGCCGGCATGAACATCGACCCGGCGATGATGCAGACGGTCATGCGCCACCTCCAGGACGCGTTCACCTCGGGCGGCGACGAGCCGATCTCGTGGGAGGCCGCCCGCCGCCAGGCTCTGCACATCGCCAACCAGGACGACCGCGGCGTCACCGCCGGGCAACGCACCGACCTCGACCAGGCGTACACGCTCGCCGGGCTGTGGCTGAGCGAGGCGACGACCATCTCGCAACTGGCCGAGGCCCCTCGGGCGATCACCCGCGGTGGATGGGTCGAGGCGACCCTGCCGGTGTGGCAGGAACTGGCCGCCCCCGTGGCCACGAGCATCGCCGACGCCCTCACCCGGGCACTCCAGGAGCAGACCCCCGAGGACATGCGGGAGATGGTCCAGGGTGCCGGCAAGCTGATGCGCACGATCGGTGGATCGCTGTTCGCCACGCAACTGGGAGCCGTGGTGGGAAACCTGTCGAAGGAGGTCGTCAGCGGCGGCGATGTGGGCATCCCGCTGATGCCCTCCGGCCAGGCGGCGGTCCTCCCCCAGAACTTCGCCGCCTTCGGCGAAGGCCTCGAGGTTCCCGACGACCAGCTCGCGCTGTACATCGCCACGCGCGAACTGGCCCATGCACGTCTGTTCCGTCACGCCCGATGGCTTCGGTTGCACGTGATCTCACAGGTGACCGACTTCGCCCGGGGCGTCCATGTCGACACCGAGGCGCTGGAGGAGCTGGCGTCCCGTTTCGACCCGTCCGAACCCGACGAGCTCCGCTCCGCGCTGGAAAGCGGTGCGCTGCTGCCGCAGCGCACCGACGCCCAGAACGCCGCCCTCGCGCGCCTGGAGAACCTGCTGGCCACGATCGAGGGTTGGGTCGAGGTGGTCACCGAGGACGCGCTGACCCGACTGCCCTCGGCCGGACGCATCGCAGAGGCGGTGCGGCGGCGACGGGCCGTGGGCGGCCCCGCCGAGCAGGCACTGAACTCGCTGGTCGGCCTGGAGCTTCGCCCGCGACGGATGCGCGAGGCCGCCGCGATGTGGCGCGCGGTCACCGACGCCGTCGGCACCTCCGCGCGCGACGCGCTGTGGGACTACCCCGACCTCATGCCGGCCGCGGAGGACATCGACGACCCGGCGGGCCTCGTCGCCCGACTCGAAGCACGCGCCCGCGGCGAAGCCCCCACGGCCGACGAGATGGACGACGCTCTCGCCCAGCTGCTTGCGGAGGCGGAGGCCGACGGCGACCCGGATGCCGGAAACGGGCGCGACGACGAGGAACCCCCGGGGGACTCGCGACCGGTCTGACCTCTCCTCCACAGACCCACCCCCGGACCGCCGGAAGGTGGGGCTGTGGACAACGACCCCCCGGACGGGCACAGGTCGGCGAGGATCGGCGCATGCCGTTGCGACTCGACCCCCGTCATCCGCCCTTGTGGCGCACCCCCACCGCGGTGCAGTTCGGTCTCGACCCGGTCGCCGTCGTCGACGCCGACGAGCCGTGGCACGCGCGATTGATCGCCGCCCTCGAGCGCGGACTGCCCGCGGAGGGTCTCGCCCCGTTCGCGGCCTCGTTGGGAGCCGCCCCCGGTGACGCCGAGACGTTCGTGCGCGAGCTCGGCCCGGCGCTGTACGTGGGCCCGACCGTCCGGGTGATGCTGCGGGTCAGCGGCGATGTCGACCCGGCGGCCTTCGGTGCCGTCCACGACGCACTTCTGGCGGCGGAGGTCGACCTCACCGACGACACCGACGCCCCGCTGGTGGTGGTCGCATCGCACCTGCTGGATCCTCGCACCGCGGCACGTCTCATGGGTGAGGACCGGACATACCTGCCCGTGGTGCTGACCACGGCCGGTGTCGAGGTCGGCCCGCTCGTCGTGCCGGGGCGGACCGCCTGCGCGGCGTGTCTGGCCGCGACCCGCCACGAGACGCGGCCTTGGTGGCCCGCCGTGGCCGCTCAGCTGGTCGGCGCTCCCCCACCGCCGTGTCCGACGCCGCTGGCCGCCGAAGCCGGACTCGTCGCCGCGAGACTGCTCACCTCGGGCGGGGATCCGCGCTCGAGCGAATCGGTCTCGTGGACGATCCGCTCCGGCGTGCACCCCCGGTCGCAGACGCACCGGCCGCACGAGGATTGCGCATGCCGATCTCCCGCAGGAATCGGGACGGATCCCGATCTCGCGCGCCGCGCGCCCACGACAGCGACAGCGACCGCCGTGCCCGTGTGACGCCGACATACGCGAGGCGACGCTCCTCGTCGATCTGCTCGAAGGTCTGCGCATACGAGATCGGCAGCTGCCCCTCCGCCAGGCCCGCCAGGTGCACGTGGTCCCACTCCAGGCCCTTCGCGGCATGCAGGGTGGCGAGGGTGACCGTGCGCAACGCCGGCTCGTCCTGCGCCTTCGCCCGCGCCGTCAACTCGTCCGTGAACGAGCGCAACGTCGTCCCCTCGGGTGCCTCCTCCGCCAGCCGCAGCAGAGCGGCGCGCGCCTCCCAGGCGTCACGGAGTGCACCGCCGGCGGGGGGTGCCTCCGACGTGAAGCCGAGCGAGCGCAGCACATCGCGCACCGCGTCGACGAATCCCCCGTCGAGGGGCGCGACCGACGCACCCCGCAGCGCCAGGATCGCCTGACGCACCTCCGGCATGTCGAAGAAGCGCCGACCGCCCAACACCGTCGTGGGGACCCCCGCGTCCGCGAGCGCGGCGGAGATCTCGGCGGATTGCGCGTGGGCGCGGTAGAGGACGGCGATCGACGCGGGATCGGCGCCGGTCTTCAGTCGGCGCACCACGGCCGCGGCGATGCCGCGCGCTTCGGCCCGCTCGTCCTCGTACGCCGTCACCTCGGGCTCACCGTCGACCCCGTCGCCCGTGTCGGGGCGGGCCGAGACGAGCTCCAGGGCGCCGGGGCGCCCGCGCATCAGGCTGTTGGCGGTGCGCAGGATCCCGTCCACCGACCGATAGCTCGTCTCCAGCCGCACCACGGTCGCATCCGCGTGCCGATGCGCGAACTCCAGCAGGTAGCGCGCGTCGGCGCCGGCGAACGAGTAGATCGTCTGACTCGCGTCACCGACCACGCACAGGTCGCGGCGATCCCCGACCCACAGTTCGAGCAGTCGATGCTGCAACGGCGAGACGTCCTGGAACTCGTCCACCGTGAAGTGACGGTACTGCTCGTGAACGGCGTGGGCGACCGTCGGCTCGGTCTCGAGCATCCCGGCGCACGCCAGGAGCACGTCTTCGAAGTCGAGCTGGCGACGTTCGTCCTTGAGCTTCTCGTAGGCGCGTTGCAGGTCGACGATGCGCGAGATGTCGTAACGCCCCACGCCGTCCGGTCGCGCGAGGGCGTAGTCCTCGATGGAACGCATCGTCACCTTGCGCCACTCGATGCCGGAGGCGATGTCGCGCAAGGTTCCGACGTCGGGGTCCATTCCGACGGCGTCCGCGGCGTGCGCGAGCAACCGCACCTTGTTGTCGACGATCGTCGGCGCGGTGTCTCCGGCCAGAGTCGGCCAGAAGTAGTTCAACTGGGACAGCGCCGCGGCGTGGAAGGTACGCGCGGCCACGCCGACCACGCCGAGGGCGCGCAGCCGCCCCCTCATCTCCCCCGCCGCCTTCGCGGTGAAGGTCACCGCCATGACCCGGTTCGGGGTGAACGCGCCCGTCTCCACCCCGTGGGCGATGCGATGCGTGATCACGCGGGTCTTGCCCGTGCCCGCCCCGGCGAGCACGGCGACCGGGCCGCGCAGCGCGCGCGCGGCCTCGCGCTGGCGCTCGTCGAGCCCGTCGAGGGCGCTCACGCGGCGCCGCCGTACCAGCTCTCGATGAGGTGTCGCGAGATCGAAGCCGGTCCGGGGAGCCGGACGGGCCCGCGCCCTTCGAGCGCGGCGCCGATCTCGTCGCGGTGGAACCACCGCACCTCGACGATCTCCTCACCGTCGGGTCGCGCGGCCACGGGGTCGACGGCGGTGGCGAGGAACCCGACCATCAGCGAGCGCGGATACGGCCAAGCCTGCGAGCCGTGGTACCGCACATCGGACAACGCGACCCCCGCCTCCTCGAACAGTTCACGCACCACGGCCTCCTCGAGCGACTCGCCGGCCTCGGCGAACCCCGCGAAACAGGAGAACCGGTCGTCCTCCCACAGCACGTTCGACCCCAGCAGAAGCAGGTCACGATCCTCCGGATGGGTCACCGCCACGATCACCGCCGGATCGGTGCGCGGAAAGTGCTCCCGCGCGCACGAGGGGCAGTGACGCGACCACCCCCCGGCGCGCAGATCGGTGCGCACTCCGCACGCCGGGCAGAACGCCGAATCGCGCAGCCACCGGCCCAGGCTCAACGCCTCGACGAACACACTCGTCTCGGCCGGATCCAGGTCCGGACCGACCGTGCGCAGCCCGCCCCAGCCGGCCGGGGCCGGAAACGGCGGCTCGTCGTCGATGTAGACCGCGGCGAGCACCGCGCGCCCGTCCGGGCGACGACCCAGGAAGGCCCACTCGTCCGGGACGGGCACCTCGTGCGGGGACATCCAGGCCAGGGCGTTCCGCTCCGCCAGCGGTGCGGCGTCCCGGGCCAGCGCGAGGACGACGGTGCGGTCGTCGGCGCGCGCGGTCTCGATGAGCCCCTCGGACGTGCGTTCGTCGGCGGACCGGTCGACCATGTCGGCCGAGAGGGGAGGAGGCGGATGCGCCGTCATCGGGGACCTTCCTGCATTGGTCGCGGAGCCGGGCGTGGCGCGGCCGGGCGCGGGGGTCGCCGACCTACCCTGGGCACATGGCACGCTCTCCCCTCACTCTAGCCGCGACGGTGACATCGGCACTTCCGCAGGCCGTCGTGACCGCGGTGGGGTCGCTGACCGAGGGTGCGGCCGGCCGATACGACACCGCCGTGGCCGACCTCGACGACGGACGACGTGTCGTGATCCGTGTGCCCGTCGACACCGAGGCCTCGAACGAGCTGGCCGCCGAGGCCCGCGCACTGCACGCGCTCACCCCCGGAGTGCGCAGCCTGCTCCCCTTCCGCGCTCCGGAGTTGCTGGGAGAAACCTCGCTCGACCAGAGCCGCGTGCTCGTGGTGGACCTTCTCGAGGGCTACCGCGTGGATGCGGCCGACATCCCCGCGGGGCGCGGTGTGGCGACCTCGGTCGGGGCGGCTCTGGCGGCCCTGCACACCCTCCCCCTGTCGGTCGTCCGCACCGAGGGCCTGCCCGTACGCACCCCTTCCCAGGTGCGCGACGACGTCTCCCGCCTGATCGACCGGGTCGAAGCGACCCGACGCGCCCCCGCCGCCCTCATCGGACGGTGGCGGCGCGCGGCGTCGGCGGAGGAGCTGTGGCGCTTCGAGTCGGCGGTGACCCTCGGCGGCGCCACGGCGACGTCATTCCTGTTCGACGAGATCGACGACGCCCCCGGCGTCGTCGGGGTTCTGGAGTGGCACGGTCTCCAGGTGGGCGATCCCGCCGTCGACCTCCAGTGGCTGGCCGGCGCGCCCGACGCCGCCGACGACGTGTTCGACGCTTATGCCTCGGCCAGCGGCCGGGCCCCGGACGGGCTGGTGCGCGAAAGGGCGCGCATGTACGCCGAGCTGGAGTTCGCACGGTGGCTGGTGCACGGGTACGAAACGGGGAGTGAGGACATCGTCGACGACGCCGTCGAGCTCCTCGAGGCACTGGCCGGCGGCGTCGGAAACGACGACGTCGTCCCGCGCACGGCGTCGAGTGTGGATGAAGCCCTCGCGCTGCTGGACCGGACCCCCGAGGCGCCCGCCCCCGCGGTGGACACCTCGATGCACACCGACACCTACGACCCCGAGGAGCTCTCGGCGTGGCTCGACGGTGACGGCGACGGCCGCGCGACCACCGACCTGGGCGATGCCGTCGCACCGGCCCGCGCCGCAACCGGAGAGCTGTTCGACCGCGCACCGGAAGGCGATTCGGAACCGACAGGACCCGGCCCGGCATCGACCAGCGACGAAGACTCCTTCCCCTCCTTCGCCCCGGGACCTCCCGCCGCGTCTACCGCGGCCGGTGCGGAAGGTGATCCGGACGGCGCCGCCGCGGACCACGACGAGGACCGGTCCCGGACGACGCGACCCGCTCCGACCAGCACGGAAGAGCCCGTTCCGACGCACGGCGTCGAGCCCGACGGGCGACAGGACGACGCGGGACGAGGCGACGGGGAACGAGGCGACGGATCCGACCACCCGGCACCCCTGTGGTCGGACATCTCGTTCCGCGAGACCGCACCGATCGCCGACGACCCGCCCGCGCCCATCACCGAGGCCGATCTGCCGCCCTCCCGTCCGCTGCGCACCGGCGAACCCGGATCGGATGCCGCACGGCGCGCCGCGACCCGGCGAGCGGACGACGATCCCGGTGAGCCCGACGACGCCGCCGAAGCACAGCGCGCATCCGACGCGGCTCTGCGACGCTGGCTCGCCGACTGACACCGCCCCCTCGCCGCGCCGGCGGGTCCACCGACGCCTCGGCCGGACGTCGCGACGATGTGTGTGCGGTCAGCCCCGGAGGACGAGGTCGTCCGCGACGTAGTAGAGGGCCACGTCGATCTCTTCCAGCGGGATACCGTGCTTGTGGTGGTAGGCCCGGCGGTACAACTCGAGCTGCAGCATCCGCTCGGCACGCTCGGCGTCGTCGCGTGGCGGGGCACCGGTCTTCCAGTCGACGATCTCGATGCGGCCGTCCCGGTCCTCCCGTCGATAGACCGCGTCGAGCTTGCAGATGACCACGTGCGCGGTGCCGTCGAGATCGGTGACGGTGAAGTCGATCTCCGTCTCGACCTCCACCGGCTGCAGCGACGCCCATTCACTGCGCTCGAAGGTGCGTCGCAAGGACGCGAGGGCCTCCAGGTCGTCATCGGCGACACCGATCGGGGCGTCCCCTGCGACCTCGTCGTCCGACTCCCAGAGCGCGTCATCGAGCGAACCCGGGCCGCCGACCAGGCCGGACCGGTGTTCGACCCAGGCGTGGAAGAGCGTGCCCAGACGGGTCTGGCGATACGGTCGCTCCGGCAGAGGGCGCGACAGCCGCGCGAGGGTGCCGTCGTAGTCCGAGACGAAGTCCTTGTAGCGTGACGCCGCGATGCGCGTGGGCGCACCGCCCGACCGGGGACGGGCGCGTGCATCGCGTTCCGCCAGCAGGAGCGCGAGATCCCGCGCGGGTTCCGCAGGGGATGCGGCCGAAGCCTCCCGGACGGCCGCCGCGGCCGCCAGGACGACCTCGCGCCGTGCACCGAGCGGATCGATCGGCCAGTGCAGCAGACGCCGTTCCCCCAGGTAGGGGTTCTCCCCCGGCTCGTCGACAGTCAGGTCCTCACCCCGTGCGGTCGCGATCTCGTCGAGGAACGTGCTCCGTCGGCGAGGACGCTTCGTGCCCGACCACGTCGAGCCGGTCAGCAGCAGGTGGTCTCGCGCGCGCGTGACGGCGACGTACGCAAGCCGCCGGTCCTCGTCGAGCTGGCGTGCACGGTTGGCCTGGACAAATCCCTCCAGCGCCGCCTTGAGGTCCTGCTGCGTCGGGGCGAGGTCTGCCCGCCACGCGAACTCCGGCAGCCACGGGGCATCCCCACGGAACGCATAGGGCAACACGCCGAAGCCGAGCCACCCCTTGGTGTCGCGGGGGGCGCTGGGCAGTTCGTCCTCGACGACACGCACCACGGCGACGGCGTCCCATTCGAGCCCCTTCGATCCGTGGATGGTCAGCAGCTGGACGACGTCGTCCTCGGGCGGCTCGGTGCGCGGGGCGAACTCGTCGAGACGCTCGGCGTGGTCCAACCACGCCAGCAGACTCGTGATGGATCCGGTCTCGTCCGCGGCCAGGAAGGCATGCAGTTCGTCGACGAAGGCCCGCAACTGCGCCGAGGCGATGCGGGCGGGCCCCCGCGACTCGTTCGCCGCGAGTTCGATGTCCAGACGCAGCTCGACCTCGATGAGACGGACCAGGTCCGGCAGCGGCATACCCACCGCCCGGCGCAGTCCGGAGAAGACCGCGCCGGCGTCGGCCAGCCTCGCCAGCGCCTCGGGGGTGAATCGGGAGAGCCAACCGTGGTCCGGGCCGTGGCGGACCACGAAGTCGAGCGCGTCCGAAAGCGAGCCCGCCTCATCGGCCGCGCTGCCGCGCATCGCCTGGACGACATCCGAGGGCAGCGGCTTGAGCGCCTCGTCGTGCGCGGCGATGCGGCGCGCCAGCGCCGACAGCTCCCGCAGGTCGGGCAGCCCGATGCTCCACCGCGGCCCCGCGAGGAGTCGGATGAGTGCCGAACCGGCCGACGGATCACTGATCACGCGCAGCGCGCTGACGACGTCGACGACCTCGGGTGTCGACAGCAGGCCGCCGAGCCCCAGGATCCGATGCGGAATCCCGTGTCGCGCCAGCGCGTCCCCGAAACGCACCATGTGCTTCTTCGAGCGGAACAGGATGGCACCGGTGGTCCCCCGACCCCGCGCAGCGCGCTCGGCCCGCACCCGCGCGAACCACGTCGCGACACGCTCGGTCTCCTCCTCGAGGGTCTCGTCGAAACCGATCTCGACCGCACCCGCGGGCGCATCGGGGCGCGACTGCAACGCCGCGACCGGCACCGCCGCCGACGCCGCCAGGGGCGCGAGCACGGCATTGGCGGCATCCAAGACACCGGAACTGTTGCGCCAACTGGTCATGAGGGCATAGCTCGCGCACACACTCCCGGGGGCGAACGCGTCGGCGAATCCCCCGAGGTTGCCGGCGCTGGCGCCACGCCACCCGTAGATCGCCTGGTGGGGATCGCCGACGGCCATCACCGCCGTCTCCGCGAACAAAGTCGCGAGCAGGTCGGTCTGCACCACCGAGGTGTCCTGGTACTCGTCGAGGAGCACGACGCGATAGCGCTCGCGCAGCTCTTGCGCCACCGGCGGGTGCGAACGGACCACCTCGAGCGCACCGGCGACCTGGTCGGAGAAGTCGATGACCCCGAGCCGCCGCTTCTGCGCCGCATACTCGCGGGCGAGGTCGGCCAGCACCGACAGGGCGCGCACGTTGGACTCGGCGGTCTGGATGTCTTTGTAGACGACCGTGCGCTTGTTCGTCGACGGACGTTCGAGCACCTCGGCGAACCGTTCCGGGAACGCGGCGAGTTCGTCGAAGTCGACGAGGTTGTCGACACCGTCGCGTGCGATGCGCAACGCGGCGTCGACGATGGAGCGCACCGCCTCGCCCCGCTCCTCCAGCCGGTCGTCGTCGGAGGCGAAGACGACCCGGCGCATGAGCAGCCAGGCCGCGGACTCGCTCAGCACCGCAGCCTCGGCGTCGCGTCCGATGCGGACGGCGTGCTCGCGCACGATCTGGTCCGCGAAGCTGTTGTAGGTCGACACCGTGGGCCGGTGGAGCATCTCGTCGTCGCCCTCGACGGTCTCGGGCGCGACCGCGCCGACCGCGACAGCCAGCTCGTCTATCGCGGCGCGCCGCGCGGCCGCCGACCCGCCGCCCCGCTCGATGCGGCCGAAGACCTCCAGCCGACCCTCGCCGTACAGACGCTCCAGGTGCGGCAGCAGCCCGCGCGCATCGAATTCCCCCAGCCGGGACAGCCGCTTCTGGATCCGCTCGGCCAGTTCCCCGGCCGCTTTGCGGGTGAAGGTGAGACCGAGCACCTCGTCGCGGCGGACGATACGGTTCGCGACCAGCCACACGACACGTCCGGACATCGTCTCGGTCTTGCCGCTGCCGGCACCGGCGACGACGAGGGCCGGTTCGAGCGGCGCCTCGATGACGGCCGTCTGCTCGGGTGTCGGGGGGAACTGTCCAAGGGCTGCGGCGATGACGTCGGCGGGGATGGTCATGACGCGCTCACCGCGCCGATGGTGTGGATCCGACACAGTCCGTAGGCATGCTCGTCACGACAATGCTCCTCGTAGGGTGCGGCGAACGTCGTGGAGCGCATGACGGTGACAGCCTCCTGGATGCGGGCATGGAACGCCTCACGACGCTCGTCGTCGAAGGGTGCCTGACGGGGCGTGACGTACTCGGCCCGGGAACCGGGCCGGAGCACGAGCAGCTGTGCACCGCCCGGGGGATACCCGGTCGCCTCGGCGATCGCCCCCGACTCGAAGGCGAGCTGGTACGCGGCCAGCTGCGGGTTGTCGGCGACCCGCGCGTCGGTCTGCGGCTCGCTCTTGCCGGTCTTCAGGTCGACGATCACCACGGTGCCCTCGGGCGTGAGCTCGACGCGGTCGATGTAGCCGGAGAGCACGATGCCGTGCGGGGCGTCTTCGGCTCCGGCGACCGGCAACGAGACCTCGAAGTGCGGCTCGGCGCCGATGAGGCGCCCCCCGTCGGCCTCGAACCGCCGCAGGTACGCGTGCAACCGGCGGATGAGATCGCGCGCCCGGGCCTTCTCGGCGCGCTCGCGCCATCCGGCTTCGAAGGTCAGCTCACCCCACCGCGCCTCGACGATGCGCCACAGCGCGTCCTCGGAGGTGTCCTCGGCGTTCTCGAGCGCGGCGTGGATGATCGTCCCGAGTCCCGCGGTGACGCCACCGGGGTCGCCTCCCAGATCGCCGATCACCCAGTTCAGCTCGCACTCCTCCAGTGCGTGCAGGCGTGAGGGCGAGACCCGCACGTGCTCACGTTCGAGGTCGCGCAGCGGGCCGGTGGAGGTCGGTGCCGACACGCCGTACCACTGCGCCGGATCGGCGCCGGGCACACGCGCATCGGCGAGGAGTGCCAGCTGGCCGGCCGCGTGGGCACGGGCGTTCGCCGCCGCGTCCGGGTCGAGGAGGGCGCCCGGCGTCGTGAGCGTGCGTCGATGCGCGGCCACAAGACCGCGCAACGACAGCGGATGCTCGACGGTCGCGGACTCGGCGGGGGGCAGGAACTCGAAGAAGACGCTGGGACCGGTGTCGTCGTCGTCGACCGCCGTCATCACGCAACGCGAACGGGCCCGGCTGAGCGCGCGCGCCAGCAGTCGCAGCTCATCGTGCATGGCCGCCCGCCGACGATCGAGCGTCGACGGTGAGGCCGCGTCGTCGCGCCCCCGCGCATCCGCCAGACGCCAGGTGTGCAACAGACCGCCCCGCAGCCGGGTGTTGGGCCACACCCCGTCCTGCACGCCCGCGACCACGACCGTGTCGAACTCGAGGCCGAGCGAAGCTGCGGGGGTGAGGAGCCGGACCACCTGGTCGTTCGGCGGCGGGTCGAGGCGGTCCTCCGCGACACGGGCATCGAGCACACTGCGCACGAAGACGCGCGGATCAGCGTCGACGGAGCGTTCTCCGAACCGTTTCGCCGCCTGGAAGAGGGACACGACCGCGTCCAGGTCGCGACCCGCCTGGTCGGCGACCGGGCCGTGACCGGCTGCCGTCTGTGCCCACGGCTTCTGCAACCCGGACCGTTCCCACGCCGCCCACAGCAGTTCGTGCGCGCTGGCGCCGCGTGCGAGCTCGGCACGTAGGTGCGCCACCGTGCGGGCCAGCGCGGCCGCACGGCGCGCCTCACGCGCATCGATGAGATCGAACTCGACCGGGGTCCGCATGGCCGCCAGCAGCAGGTCACGCCCGGTGCGCTCGCCACCGGCGGCGAGCTCGGCGTGCCGGAGAGAGGAACGCAGGCGTCGCAGCTCGATGGGATCGAGCCTGCCCGTCACGCCGAGGAGCGCGTCCGTGACGTCCTCGACGGTCCATTCCTCGCTCGCGGCCATCTCGATGAGGCGGAGCAGGTCGCGCACGGGGGCGATCTGCCCCAGCGCCTGCGCGGATCCGGGCGCGACGGCGGGGACGTCCCGGGCGGCGAGCTCGGCCTGCAGCGCGGTGACCTGTCGGGTGTCGTGGGCGATCACCGCGAGCTGATCCCAGGGCACACCGTCGTGCACATGACGCTCGCGCAGGAGCCGCGCGATGACGTCGTACTCCTCCGCGGCCGAGCGCACCGTCACCGCCCGCACCGAACCGTCGGGCTCGACCTCGACAGGCGCGCGACGATGGGCGACGACACCGGCGGCTCCGATGCGCTGGGTGACCCGGCCGACCACGTCCGAGGCATACGGCGTCCCACGGTGTGGGGTCTCGAGGACGAAGGTCGCCCCCAGGGCGCCGGCCAGGCGGGCGAAGTTCTCGGGCGTCGCCCCACGGAAAGCCCCCGAACCGACGTCGGGGTCGCCGAACGCGAGCACGCTCGCCCCCCGACCCCGGCACTCCTCCAGCAGGTCGACGGCCCCCGCCGTGAGCTCCTGCGCATCGTCGACGAGGATATGACGCACGCGATCGGCCGAGGCCGCACCCGCGGCACCGGTGCGCACCAGGCCCACCGCCTCGCGCACGAGACCGGCGGCATCGCGATGCGCGCCGCGCATCCCCGCGCGTACCCGGAGGTATTCGCGCTGGAACGAGGCCATGGCCTCCCACTCCGGGATGCTCTGCGCCTGCCCGAGGGCCCGGAGCCCCGCCGGGTCGAGGTCGAGGGTCGCGCACTCGGCGAGGAATGCGCGCACCTCGGAGCGGAACCCTGCGGTGTCCCGGATCCCCGGTCCCAACCACGCCGGCCACCGGCTCACCGCGCCCGGCAGCGACTCGTCCTCGGCGTCTCCGTCGAGCATGTCGTGGATGATCTGGTCTTCGTCGCCACCGGTCAGCAGCTGCGGGGGTTCGGCGCCGGCCGAGACGGCGCAGGCGCGCACGATGCCGAAGGCGAACGAGGCCAGTGAGCGGGCGAGCGGGCCCGAGGTGGCGCGTCCGACCGCGAGGGCGAGCCGGTCACGCAGGGCAGTCGCGGTCTGCCGTGACGGCGTGAGTACCACGATCTCATCGGGGTCGACGCCACGGCGGACCAGCTCGACGACCCGGGCGACGAGCACCTCGGTCTTGCCCGAGCCGGGTGCGCCGACCACGACGGCGGACACGCCCGTCTCGGCGCGGACGACGGCGATCTGGGCGGTGTCCGGCGACGCATCACCGTGGATGGCCGCGGCGGTCTCGACGAGCACCGGGGAAGAGATCACCCCTCGACGGTATCCACGACCCCCGACATCCCCGGTGCGGGCCCGCGCGCGTTCGCCCAGAGCGTGCGCCGACACCGGGAGCACGGTCCGGGGGTGCCGTAGGCTTGCCGTGCGCCCCGGGATCCCGCGGGCGCGGGCCCACCGGCCCGAGTCGCCAGGAGGTAAGTGACGTGGAGATCCGCATCGGCATCGCGAACACCGGACGTGAGCTGAACTTCGACACGAACGAGTCGGCCGCCGACGTCAAGAAGTCCGTCGCCACGGCCCTCGACTCCGGTGCCGCCCACATCGAGTTCACCGATGCGAAGGGCAACGCGTACCTCGTCCCGACCGCGTCGCTGGCCTACGTCGAGCTCGGCAGCGAGGAGTCGCGTCGGGTCGGCTTCGTCGCCTGATCCCATGCAGATCCTCATCGCCCTCATCCTCGGCGCGGTGATCGGGATCGCGGCGCACTTCCAGGTGCACCATCGCGAGACCCGGGGCGCGGCGGTCATCCCGATGCTCGGGACCGTCTCCGCCGGCATCGCGTGGCTCGCCTTGACGTGGGCCGGCATCGGCATCGACACGCCGTGGCCGTGGCTGTCGGCGGTCATCGTGCCCGCCGCGGTGTGTTGGCCCGCGGCACTCGCGCTCACGAAGATCCGTCTGGCGCGGGACGCCCGCGAGAAGACCGCGCTCGGCATCGGCTGACCCGGCGCGCGGCGCGGCTCAGGCCGCGAGGCCCATCGCGTCCATTCGACGCGAGTGGGCGGCCATGAGCTCGGTGAACACCGGCTCGACCTTCTCTTCGTCGTCGGCGTCCAGGGCCGTCGGGCGCAACGCCGCACGCGCGATCAGCAAGGTGTCGCCCACGAGGCGACGGCCCCACATCGCCAGCAGCGCCTTCCACTCCGCGTCGCTCGCGATGGTCTCCGCGACGATGTCCACGATCGCCTGGCGGTCGTTGTCGGCGCGCAGCACGCGCGCGACGCGCCGGCCGGCCTCGCCGTAGCTCGCCGAGAGCGCGAGATAGAAGTCGTCGAGGAGCCCGGCGGTGATGTGAACCGACAGCATCGTCTCCTGCGGCCGCCGGCCGTGCGTGGCACGACGGAAGGCGTCGAGCGGTTCGCGGAAGGGCAGCATGAGACTGGTCGGGTCGTCTCCCCGGTCGCGGATGAGTGCCACGAGCTCTTCGTGCTTGGTCAGCGCCGCACCGGCGGCGCGCGAGAGCGACTCCTTCTGAGCCAGCTCGGGCGTGGTCTGGATCAGCTCGCTGAGGGTCTCGAAGAACCCGAGCTGCAGGTAGGCGGCCTGCCCGAGGTAGGTGTCGATGTCCGGGGCGAGCTCCTCGAAGTCCACGCGCATCGCCTCGCCGAGGTCGCCTCGCGAACGCAGCTGAAGCCGTCGACCCTGCGGTCGTCTCTGCCAGAACCAGGTCACCACGGCCTCCACCTTAGGGTGCTCGAGCGGGCGTCCGCGGCCTGCCGCGCGGCTTGTGCGGCAGGCTCGGCTATCCTGGACCGGTCCCCGGCGTCGGATCGGGGCACCGCGCCCGTGGTTGAGAGAAGGGCGTGGACACGCATTCGCCCCAGCGTGCGCCATGGATGCGCCCGGGGCCGACCACAGGCAGCGTCTCACTGCCGGACGGGTTCCCACACCGTGACAACCTTCGCCGAACTCGGTGTCGACCAGGACATCGTCGACGCCCTCGCCGCCCGCGGCATCATCGACGCGTTCCCCATCCAGGAACAGACCATTCCGCTCGGACTGCCCGGACAGGACATCATCGGGCAGGCCAAGACCGGAACCGGAAAGACCTTCGGCTTCGGCATCCCCGTCGTCCAGCGCCTCGGGCTGAACCCCGAGCCCGGCGTCAAGGCGCTCATCGTCGTGCCGACCCGCGAGCTGGCGGTGCAGGTCTACGAAGACATGGACATGCTCACCTCGAACCGCTCGACCTCGGTCGTGGCCATCTACGGCGGCAAGGCCTATGAGGGGCAGATCGATCAGCTCAAAGCGGGCGCCCAGATCGTCGTGGGCACGCCCGGACGCCTGATCGATCTGAACAACCAGCGACTCCTCGACCTGTCGAATGCCGCAGAGGTCGTCCTCGATGAGGCCGACAAGATGCTCGACCTCGGCTTCCTCGCCGACATCGAGAAGATCTTCCAGAAGGTGCCCGCGGTCCGGCACACGCAGCTGTTCTCCGCGACCATGCCCGGCCCGATCGTCACGCTCGCACGCCGATTCATGTCCAATCCGATCCATATGCGCGCCAACGACCCGGATGAGGGGCTGACCCAGGCCAACATCCGCCACTTGGTGTACCGCGCGCACGCGCTCGACAAGGACGAGGTGATCGCGCGCATCCTGCAGGCCGAGGGTCGCGGCAAGACGGTCGTCTTCACGCGCACCAAGCGCGCGGCCCAGAAGCTCGTCGATGAGCTCGGCGACCGCGGCTTCAACGCCGCGGCGGTCCACGGCGACATGAGCCAGGAGGCGCGCGAGCGCTCGATGGCCGCGTTCAAGGCCGGCAAGCGCGATGTCCTGATCGCCACCGACGTCGCCGCCCGCGGCATCGACGTCAACGACGTCACCCACGTGATCAACCACACCATCCCCGACGACGAGAAGACCTACTTGCACCGCGCCGGTCGCACCGGCCGCGCCGGCCGCACCGGTATCGCGGTCACGTTCGTCGACTGGGACGACCTGCACAAGTGGGCCCTCATCAACCGCGCTCTCGAATTCGGCCAGCCCGAACCGGTCGAGACCTACTCCTCCAGCCCGCACCTCTACGAAGACCTCGACATCCCCGCGGGCACGAAGGGCCGCATCGTCACGGCCCCGAAGGCGCAGAAATCCGATGCCCCCAAGCGGGACGGTGGCGGCAAGGGCGAGGGGGAACCCCGTCGTCGCCGCCGTCGCGGGTCGGGGTCCGATGCCGGGTCGGGATCGACCGACGCTCCCACCCGCACCGAGGATGCGCCGCGCGAAGGTGACGGCTCGGGAACCCATGACGGGGGCGGCAAGGAGCACCATGACGGAAAGCCCGCGCCGCGCCGCCGTCGGCGCCGTCGCGGGCCGCGGGGCCCGCGCGAGGGCGCCGCAGGCACGGCCTGACCCCGCCTGTCACGGGAACAGCGGCGCGCTGCCCGTCCCCCGGTCCAACAGCCGGGCGATCATGTCCTCGCTCGTGGTGTGTTCGCCCGGCTGATTCGGCTTGCCGAGCCCGTGGTAGTCGCTCGATCCGGTGACGATCAGGTCGTGCTCCTCGACCAGACCACGCAAGGCGGCGATCCCCGCCGGCAGGTTCTCCCGGTGGCCCAGCTCGAACCCGGCGAGTCCGGCTGCGAGCATCCGCGTCATCAGGGGCGCAGGCGGGACGCCGGCACGGCCGGCGGGATGGGCGATGATCGGCACTCCCCCGGCGCCGACGATCAGCTCGATCGCCTCCACCGGATCCGGCGAGAACAGCGACACGTAGTAGTCACCGTCCGCGGCGAGGATCGTCGCGAACGCCTCGCCCCGATCGCGGACCACGCCCCGCGCGACGAGGGCGTCGGCGATGTGGGGGCGGCCGACGGTGGCGCCGCTGGTCGTGTGGGCGACGATGTCCTCCCACGCGAGGTCGTAGTCGCGTGAGATGCGATCGGCCATGATCCGCGCCCGTTCCCGCCGCGAGCGACGGACCTTCTCGGTCATCGCCCGCAGACGCGGTTCATCGGGGTCGATCAGGTAGGCCAGCACATGGATGCTGCGCCACCCGTGCTGGGAGGACATCTCCATCCCCGGCACGAACGTCATCCCGAGCGACGTGGCCGCATCCGCCGCCTCCGCCCATCCCGAGGTGGTGTCGTGGTCCGTCAGCGACACCGTGCGCACGCCGTGGGCGTGGACGGCGGCCATGACCTGGTCGGGCGGCTGCGTCCCGTCGGAGTGCGTCGAATGCAGGTGCAGGTCACCGGGCCCCTCGACTCGACACGTCCGCTGCATTCTCCCGAGCGTAACGGCCGCGCCCGTCGATGCAGCGCGCGCAGGGCCCGCCTTGACCCTTCTCCCAGTCTGCGCGAATAGGGTTCCTCACGTGCTGCGCGTCTTCGGGTTCGTCGCCGCTGCGACGTTCACGCTCGCGGCGGCGATCGTGACCGTCCCCCAGGTCTTCCGTGTCGAGGACGTGTTCCCGATCGCGCAGATCGTTTCGTTCCGCGGTCTGGTGGCCGCGGCGTTCGTGGGGCTCGCGCTGGTGGCGCTGCTGTTCGCCCTGGCACGTCCGGTCCGGGTGTTCGCCACGACGCTCGCCATCGTGTGCCTGGCCGCCGCGATCGGAAACGGCGCCATCCTCGTCTCACGCGGAGTGGGCACGGAAGCCCTTCCCGCCTCGACCGAGGACAGCATCCGGGTGATGACGTGGAACACCGCCGGCAGCGGCAACACCACCGCGGACTCGATCGCCGAGATCGCGGTGGCGATGGAGGCCGACATCGTCACGCTGCCCGAGACCAGCGCCGAAACCGGCGAGCAGGTCGCCATCGCGATGCGCGAATACGGCCGGCCGATGTGGGTGCACCACGCCACGTTCGGCAGCGAGAGCGCCGGCTGGGATGCGCTGTCGACGACGATCCTCATCTCCCCCGACCTGGGCGACTACGCCGTGATCGAGTCTTCCCGCGACGGCTCCAGCAACACCTCCACCGTGCCGAGCGCGGTGATGATGCCCACCACAGGCGATGGACCGACCGTCGTCGCCGCCCACGCCGTCGCGCCGCGGGTCGACGACATGGCGCAGTGGCGCAGCGACCTGCAATGGCTGGCCGACCAGTGCGCCGAGGACAACGTCATCATGGCCGGGGACTTCAACGCCACCGTCGACCACATGGCTTCGCTCGGCATCGACGGGGCCACGCTCGGGCGTTGCCGGGATGCGGCCTCCGAGACCGGCAACGGCGCGGTGGGCACGTGGCCCTCCCAACTCCCCTCCCACATGGGCGCACCGATCGACCATGTCCTGGCCTCGCCGACGTGGGTGGCCACGGGATCGATCGTGCTGCGTTCGATGGACGGTTCGGGAAGCGACCACCGGCCGCTGATCGTGCAGTACGAACCCGCCGGCTGAGCCCGGTGACGCACGCGCCGCCAGGTGCGAGACTGGACAGATGAGCACTGGCGACAGCGACACGATCGCGACGACCGAGGCGACCCCGGCCGAGACCGGAGCCGACACCACCACCAACCGTCGGCAGCCGTTCCCCCAGGGGTTCCTCGACAGCATCTCCACCGGATGGGCCGAGCGTCCCGACACCGCCCCACCGCGACGCGCGCAGGCGCCGTTCGCGGCCGCACGCCGCGCGAAGCTGTCGTCGCTGTTCCCGGGCAGACGCCTGGTGATCCCCGCCGGTTCGCTCAAGCAGCGCAGCAACGACACCGACTACCCGTTCCGCGCACACTCCGCCTTCGCCCACCTCACGGGATGGGCCTCGGACTCCGAGCCGGATTCGGTGCTCGTGCTCGACCCGGACGGGGACGGGCACCGGGCCACCCTGTATTTCCGCGAGCGTGCCGACCGCACCACACCGGAGTTCTACGCGGACGCCTCGATCGGCGAGTTCTGGATCGGCCCCCGCCCGGCGCGCCACGGCGTGGCCGCCGACCTCGACATCGACGCCGCCCCCCTCGCGGACTTCTCCGCGGGCGACGAGGACATGGTGGTGGGCGAGGACGACGACCTCACGCGCGCCGTCTCCGAGCTGCGCCTGGTCAAGGACGAGTACGAGATCGCCCAAATGCGTCTGGCGGTCGATGTGACGGCTCGCGGATTCGACGACATCGTGCAGAACCTCGACCGCGCCGTCGCGCACCATCGCGGCGAGCGCATCGTCGAAGGGGTCTTCCACCTGCGGGCGCGCAGCGACGGGCACGCGGAGGGATATGACACGATCGCCGCCTCGGGTGCGCACGCGTGCTACCTCCACTGGACCCGCAACGACGGCGCGGTCACGCCCGGCGACCTCATCCTCGTCGACGCCGGCGTCGAGGTCGACAGCCTGTACACCGCCGACATCACCCGCACCCTGCCGGTGTCCGGGACCTTCACCGAGACGCAGCGTCGCGTGTACGAGACGGTCCGCGAGGCCGCCGACGCGGCCTTCGCCCTCGCCCGCCCGGGGATACGGTTCCGGGACGTGCATGCGGCGGCGATGGAGGTCATCGCCGCGCGGGTCGCCGAGTGGGGGCTGCTTCCGGTCACGGCCGAAGAGGCGCTCGACGCCGACCGCGGCGGACACCACCGCCGATACATGGTCCACGGCACCAGCCACCATCTCGGCATCGATGTGCACGACTGCGCGCAGGCGCGTCGGGAGATGTACTACGACGGGGTGCTGGAGCCGGGCATGGTCTTCACCATCGAGCCGGGCCTGTATTTCCAGATCGACGACATGACCGTTCCGGAGGAGTACCGCGGCATCGGCGTGCGCATCGAGGACGACGTGCTGGTGACCGAAGACGGCGTCGAAAACCTCTCTGCGGCGATCCCCCGCACCGCCGACGAGGTGGAGGCCTGGATCGCACGCCTGAACCCCGCCGGCTGACGCGGTGGCCTACACCCCCGAGCCGGCGTTCACCACCCGCCCGACCCTCACCGGCACGTTCGGGATGGCGGCGTCGACGCACTGGAGCGCCACCGCGACCGCACAGGCTGTCCTCGAGCGCGGCGGCAACGCGTTCGACGCCGCCGTGGCGGGGGCCTTCGTGTTGCATGTCGCCGAACCGCACCTGAACGGTCCGGGGGGCGACATGGTGGGGCTGATCCACGCCGCCGGCGCGGACGCACCCCGCGTGCTCATGGGGCAGGGGCCCGCCCCGGCCCGCGCGAGCATCGACCACATGCGCGGCGAGGGGCTCGATCTCGTCCCGGGGGCGGGTGCCCTGGCCGCCGCGATCCCCGGTGCGGTGGACGCGTGGCTGCTGCTGCTGCGCGACCACGGCACGTGGGAACTCGACGAGGTGCTCTCCTACGCGATCGGCTACGCGCGCGAGGGCCATCCCCTCGTCGCCGGCGCCGCGGCGACGATCACGCGCGTCCAAGACCTCTTCCGTGACGCATGGCCGACCTCGGCGGCCCTGTGGATGCCCGCGGGCGTCGCCCCGGTGGCGGGGCGGCTCGTGCGCAACCCGGCATACGCCGACGTCCTGGACGCTCTGGTGCATGCCGGGCGCACCGTGCGCGACGCGGGGTCAGCGGGACGCGCGCCGCGGATCGACGCCGCACGGCGGGAGTGGAAGACCGGTATCGCCCAGGCCGCATCGGCTTTCGCCGCGCGTGCGCACCGTCACTCCGACGGTCGCGAACACGCCGGGGTCATCACCGCGGACGATTTCGCGACTTTCGACGCCGGCTACGAGGCGCCCGTCGTGGGTTCTTTCCGTGGCGACCGGATCATCAAAGCCGGCGCGTGGTCGCAGGGACCGGCGCTGCTGTCGGTGCTCGGCATGCTCGAGCCGCTCGAGGACGACCTGCTCGACCCGTCGCAGGAGGCCGGTGCCCATCGGATCCTCGAGGCGCAGAAGCTCGCCTATGCGGACCGCGACGCGTGGTTCGGCGACACCGACGTCGACCTCGATGCGCTCCTGTCCCCGGACTACCTCGAGGGCAGACGATCACTCATCGGCGAGTCGGCCTCCCTCGAGATCCGTCCCGGGGCGCCCGGGGGCCGCGCGCCCCGCATGCCGTCCCTGCGCACGACCGCCCGCGGTGCGGCGGGGACCGGCGAGCCGACCGTCGACCGCACCGGTCACACCCGTGGCGACACCTGCCACATCGACGTGGTGGACCGATGGGGCAACATGATCTCCGCGACGCCGTCCGGCGGCTGGCTGCAGTCATCGCCCACCGTCCCCGAACTCGGGTTCTGTCTCGGCACACGCCTGCAGATGACCTGGCTCGAGCCGGGCCTACCCGCGTCACTGGCCCCCGGCAAGCGCCCACGGACCACCCTCACCCCGACCCTCGTGCTCCGCGACGGGCGCCCACACATGGCGCTCGGATCCCCCGGGGGCGATCAGCAGGACCAGTGGCAGCTGCTCGTGTTGCTGCGCACCCTCGTCGGCGGGTACACCCCACAGGCGGCCATCGACGCCCCGGCGCTGCACACGACGGCCGTGACCGACTCGTTCTGGCCGCGCACGTGGTCGCCCGGAGGCGTCGTGGCCGAAGACCGCCTCGGCGATGACCTCATCGACGGCCTGCGCGCACGCGGCCACCGGGTGGCCCGCCCCGGTGCGTGGGCGCTCGGCCGTGTCTCGGCGGTGGGCCGCCGCGACGACGGCGTCCTGTGGGCGGCCGCCAACGCCCGCGGCATGCAGGGCTACGCCGCGGGCCGGTGACGAAGGCCTCGGGGACGCATCTCCTCGGCATCCACGACGGCGCACCCCCTCCGGTGGACGCGATCAGGCGCGGGCCCGCATCCAGTCGACGACGACCGGGGCGAGCGCCGCCGCCGACTCCGCGGCGGGGGTGCGGCGACCGGTCGTCTCGAACGAATGCCCGGCACCCTCGACCCAGTGCAACGTCGCGTCGCGACAGGAGGCCACCGCCTCTTCGAGCTGCTCGCGGGGCCGGACGAAGGGGTCGCGCGTGCCCGAGACGAACAGTTGCGGGGCGTGGATGACCGGAAGATGCTCCACGCGCGGCCGGTCCGGCTTTCCGGGCGGATGCAGCGGGTAGCCGAGGTAGACGAGCCCGCGGGGCGAGAGGGCACCGTCCGCGGTCGCCATCGACGCCATGCGCCCGCCGTAGGACCGGCCCGCCGCGAAGAACGGCAGATCCGGCAGATCCGCCGTGATCCGATCACCGATCGCGTGCCACGTCGAGACGGCGTGCGCGGCGGGACCGGGCATGCGCCGCCCCGCCTCGACGTACGGGAAGGTGAAGCGCACAGTCGCGACACCGGCGGTGTTGACGGCATCGGTGAACCCGGTCACACCGGGATGGTCGAAGCTCGATCCGGCCCCGTGGGCGACCGCCACCACCGCCCAGGCGCCTTCGGGCACCGTGGTCGCGACACGCACCGACGTGACGCCGGTCGGCAGGTCGACCTCGACCGTGTCGGTCACGACGCGGGGGGATCCTCGCCGTCCGGCCGACGCGCGTCGGGATCGATGCGCTCGCCATACTGCGGCGGCGCCTCCGGGTGCACCGGCTCCTCGCGCGATGCCGGGCGCGCCGGCGGCTCCGACGGGTGAGCGGGGGCGGTCGGCACAGCCGGGTCCGCCGGCGCCGGACCGTTCGCCCGCGGGCCGAGCACCTGGCGCGCGCGGTGCAGGCTGTTGGCCGTGACCGTCACCTCGTAGGTGTCGGCGACCACGGCCATCACGGAGGCGTAGTCGCGACGGCGGCGGACAAGCGAGTACGTGATGATGCTGAACAGCATGCCGATGGCGATGCCGACGAACAGCACGCCCACGAACACCTGGACCTGGACGGTCGGCGTGCCCAGCACCACGACCGCGCTGAACAGCAGGCCCAGCAACAGACCGTTGATCGCGCCGGAACGGGCTGCGGAGGCATACCCGAGGCGTCCCGTGACCCGTTCGATCGAACGCAGGCCCTTGCCGACGATCGCGATCTCCCGCGCCGGTATCTCCCCGGAGATCAGCTCCGAGACGGCCTTCTGGGCTGCCTCGTAGGTCGAGAACGAGGCCACCGTGGGGCCCACCTCGCCGGCACCCTGGGGGCCGCGTCCGCCGATCATACTCATTCCTCCATCCTCCCACGGCCCCGGTCTACGCTGGAATCGTGAGCACGCAGAGGGTATTCGTCGCCCGCCTGACCGGCTGCGCCGTCTTCGACCCCGCGGGCGACAGGCTGGGCAAGGTCCGCGACGTCGTCGTCATCTTCCGCGCCGACGACCCACCGCGGGTGGTCGGCCTGATCGTGGAGATCCCCGGCCGCCGCCACGTGTTCCTTTCGATCGGACGCGTGACCTCCATGCGGCCCGGCCAGGTCATCACGACGGGACTGATCAACGTGCGCCGCTTCCAGCAGCGGGGCGGCGAGGTGCGGGTGATGGCGGAACTGCTGGGCCGACGGGTCTTCCTGCGTGACGGATCCGGGACCGCGGTCATCGAAGACGTCGCGATCGAACGCAGCCGGCTGGGCGACTGGGACATCGGGCAGCTGTTCCTCCGGCGTCCCAAATCCGGCGGGTCCCCGTTCGCCAAGGGCGCCACCACCTTCGCGACGTGGGCACAGGTGCGCGAGGACCAGGAACCCGGTGAGGCGCAATCCGCCGAGCAACTGGTGGCGACCTTCTCCGAGCTCAAGCCCGCAGACCTGGCCAACACCCTGCTCGACCTCCCCGAAGACCGCCTGATCGAGGTGGCCGAAGAACTCCCCGACGACCGGCTGGCCGACGCGCTGGAGGAGATGCCCGAGGACGAGCAGGTCCACATCCTGGAACAGCTCGACGACGAGCGCGCCGCCGACATCCTCGACGCGATGGAACCCGACGACGCCGCCGACCTCCTCGGTCAGCTCCCCAAAGTGCGCTCCGAACAACTCCTGGGCCTGATGGAACCCGAAGAGGCGCAGGATGTCCGTGACCTCCTCAAATACGGTCCCGACACCGCCGGCGGTCTGATGACCAACGAACCCATCGTCCTGTCTGCCGAGTCGACCGTCGCCGAAGCCCTCGCCCTCATCCGGCGACACGAGTTGCACCCCGCGTTGGCCGCGTCGGTGTACATCACCCTGCCGCCCTACGAGACGCCGACCGGTCGGCTTCTCGGGACGGTGCACTTCCAGCGGATGTTGCGCTATCCGCCGCACGAGAGGCTCGGTGCCATCATCGACGACTCGGTCGATCCCATCGCCGCCACCGCCGCGGCCTCGGAGGTCGCGCGGATGCTGGCCAGCTACAACCTCGTCTCGGTGCCCGTGGTCGACCCCGCCCGTCGACTGGTGGGCGCGGTCTCGATCGACGACGTGCTCGACCACCTCCTCCCCGACGACTGGCGATCCGTCGAGACCGAGGGGCCCGAGGTCCCGCCCGTCCCCACCTCGACCGCCGCGATCCCCACGAGGCGGCGATGATGGCCCGCGATCGCAAGCAGAACCCCCGCATCCGCGGCCTCGACGCACCCCGGGGGCGATCCGGTGTCCTCGGGCGCACGCCCCAGCCCTCCCGCGATCGCTTCGGGCGCTTCACCGAGTGGATCGCCCGTGCGATGGGGACCCCCGCCTTCCTTCTGATCCTCAGTGCCTTCTGCATCGCCTGGCTCGCATGGAACACCCTCATGCCACCGGATCTGCGCTTCGACTCCGCGGCCAACGGGTTCACGGCGCTCACCCTCATGCTCTCCTTGCAGGCCTCCTACGCCGCGCCGCTCATCCTGCTCGCACAGAACCGTCAGGACGACCGCGACCGGGTGCAGATCGAGCAGGACCGCCAACGGGCCGAGCGCAATCTGGCCGACACCGAATACCTCGCCCGCGAGATCGTCGCGCTGCGCATGGCGGTCAACGACATGCAGGGCGAAGTGCTGACCAAAGATGTGCTGCGTTCGGAGCTGAAGAAAATGCTCGCGCACCTCGACGACGCCCCCCGGAAGGACTCCCCCACCCCGTGACAGACCTCGCCCCCCGCGTCCGGACGGCTGTCGGCGCCGTCGTCGACCCCGAGCTGCGACGCCCCCTCGGCGAGCTCGACATGGTGCGCGCGGTGACCGTCGAGGCGGGTACCGCCCACGTCGAGGTCGCCTTGACCATCGTGGGCTGTCCCGCGGCCGATCGCATCTCGCGGGACGTGACCGAGGCGGCCGCCTCGGTCACCGGCGTCGAGACCGTCGACCTCGTGCTGGGCGTGATGACACCCGACGAACGGCGCGCCCTCACCGAAAAGTTGCGGGCCGGGAGACCCGCCCGTCAGATGCCGTTCGGTCCCGATTCCCTCACCCGCGTGATCGCCGTCACCAGCGGAAAGGGCGGGGTCGGCAAATCCAGCGTCACCGCGAACCTCGCCGTCGCCCTCGCCGATCAGGGGCTGTCGGTCGGTCTCATCGACGCCGATGTGCACGGATTCTCCATCCCGGGCCTGGTGGGGCTGGTCGAAGCCGACGGCCGCGCCCCCTCCCCCACCCGCATCGACGATCTCATGCTGCCGCCCGTCGCCCACGGGGTGAAGGTCGTCTCCATCGGCATGTTCCTGCGACGCGGCGATGCCGACGGTCCGGTCGGAGCCGTCGCGTGGCGCGGCCCGATGCTGCACCGCACCGTGCAGCAGTTCCTCACCGATGTCTTCTTCGGCGACCTCGACATCCTTCTGCTGGACATGCCGCCGGGCACCGGAGACGTCGCGATCTCGGTGGGCCAGCTCCTCCCTCATGCCGAGGTCCTGGTGGTCACCACCCCGCAGCCGGCGGCGTCGGATGTCGCGGTGCGCAGCGGACTGGTCGCCCGCCAGACCGGTCAGCGTCTGGTCGGCGTGGTGGAGAACATGGCCGCGATGACGCTTCCCGACGGTTCCTCGCTCGAACTGTTCGGCGCCGGAGGTGGTCAGGCCGTGGCAAGCGCCCTGACCATCGAAGACGAGCCGGTCGAGCTGATCGCCTCGGTGCCGCTGAGCACCGCTTTCCGGGCGTTCGGCGACGCGGGGACGCCCGCCGTGATCGCCCGCCCCGACGACCCCGCCGCGCGTGCGATCATCGCCCTGGCCGAACGCATCGCGATCCGACCGCGGGATCTCCCCGGTCGCGCGTTGCCCCTGCGCCCGCGCTGAGCCCGCGCCTACTCACACGCCGCCGCGCTCAGGTCGCCTCGCTGTCGAAGGGCGGGAGCTGGCCCGGTTCGAGCTTGCTGGTGACAGGTTTCACCTTCGGCGGGTGTGCGGCCTCGGCGGCCGTGACGGCGGCGACCGGTGCGTCCTCGAGGAGGGCTTCGCGGATGATGCGGCGCGGGTCGTACTGCCGTGGATCGAGCTGACGCCAATCGACGTCGTCGAACTCCTCGCCCATCTCATCCTTCATGCGGGTCTTGGCCCCCTGGGCGAAGTCCCGGACCCGGCGCACGACGCCGGCGAGCGCCTCGGCATACCGCGGCAGTCGCTCCGGCCCGAGCAGGAACGCGGCGATGACGAGGATCAGCATCAGCTTCTCGAACGTCAGGCCGTTGAACACCCCTCCAGATTACCGTCGCGCCTCAGCGGAACGACCCGTCCCGGCGCCTAAGCTGATGCGGAAGGAGTGGACATGGCAGATCATGAGGCCGATCGGCGGTTCGCGGCGGAGTCCGTCGTCGAACCCGATCACATCGCACGCGCCCGTGCGGCCGCGCTCGAGCTCGGCGCCGCCCCGATCAGCGCGGAAGTCGGTACGCAGGCGGCGGTCGTGGCCGCGGCCTCGGCCGCGCTGAACATCGTCGAGATCGGCACCGGAGCCGGCGTGTCCGGACTGTGGCTCCTCCACGGTTCGCCGCGCGCGACCCTGACCACGATCGACAGCGAGCCCGAGCACCTCGGTGCCGCCCGCCAGGCGTTCGCCGACGCACGGGTGCCGCCCGCACGCGCCCGATTCATCACCGGACGCGCCGCCCAGGTCCTGCCCCGCATGAACGAGGCGTCCTACGACATCGTCTTCGTCGACGCCGACCCGGAGGGGGTCATCGAGTACGTCGAGCACGGATTGCGCCTCGTCCGCGCCGGCGGCACCGTGCTGGTGCCGCGTGTGCTCGGCGGCGGAGCGGTGTCGGATCCGGTGCGACGCGACCCGATCACGGCCGCGTACCGGTCGCTGATCCAGGAGACGCAGTCCTCCTCCGCGGTGATCGGCGCCCTGTCGATCGTCGGTGAGGGGTTGTTGCAGCTGACCACGGTCGCGCCCGACCCGCGCTGAGGTCGGCGGCGATGACGAAAGGCCGGTCCGAAGACCGGCCTTTCCTGTGTGAGACGAGAACGAACGTCAGGCTGCGCTGACGACTCCCCCCAGAACGTCGTGAAGCTCCTTGGCTTCGGCGTCGTTCACAGAGACGACCAGTCGGCCACCACCCTCGAGCGGAACCCGCACGATGATGAGGCGCCCCTCTTTCACGGCCTCCATCGGCCCGTCTCCGGTTCTCGGCTTCATCGCTGCCATCGTGGCTCCCTTTCTTGTGGAGGTCTGCCCGATGAGTTTATCGTGCGCACCCGCCACGCGGCGGAATTGCGTGCTCAGGGGATGCGCCAGAACGTGTTTCCGAGCGTATAGGTGTTGTAGATCCACACCCCTTGGCCGATCAGACAGGCCGCGAGCACGCCGAATCGCCACACCCGCGACCGCGGCACCGCCAGGGCGCCGGCCAGCGGTGCCAGCGGGAACAGCAACCGGAAGGTGCTCGACTGCGGGAAGAACACCGCCAGCAGGTAGAGCAGATAGCTCGCCGACCAGAGGCGCACCTCGACGCCCAGCCGCCGAACGTGCGGCTCGAACAGCAGCAGCGCGGCGACGGCGACCACGAGCACCACCAGGACCGCCACGCCCACCCAGGCGGGCATCCCCCACCGGGTGAACCAGAAGGTCGCCCCTTGGACCCACCCCTCGAACGGGACGAATCCCCCGCCGTCGCCCACCCACAGACGTCGCCATGCCAGTTCGGTGTCGAGGTAGGCCGACGGCGAACCCGTGACGACGGCGGCGATGACCTGCCACGAGAAACCGACGACGGTCGCGAGGGCCCCGAGGGCGAGGATGTGCACCACGTCGCTCCGGGTGACCGGTTCGACCTCGCGCCGCGTGAGCCGCCAGAGCCCGTACAACGCCAGGAACAGCCCGAACGCCAACACCCCGGGCCGGGTGTATCCCATCAGTGGGATCAACACGTACAGCCATCCGTACCGTCGCTGTTGCACACAGCGGATCGCGGACAGCAGGAAGAACAGGAACAACGCCTCGGCGTATCCGACCTGCAGCAGAGCCGCGAGCGGCCCGGCGGAGAAGAAGACCACGCCCCACAGTGCCGCCTGTTCCCCCAGGCGCTCCCGGAACATCCCGTGGAGGACGAGGGCACACCCGTATCCGGCGGCGAGCGTGACGAGGAACGCGCCGACCCCCCAGTGCCCGAACGGTGCCGACACCAGCGCCGACAGGTACGGGTAGAGGGGCATGAACGCCCACGCGTTCTCTGCGACGTGCCCCGCCTCGGTCACGGGCAGCTCGGACGGGTACCCCTGGAAGGCGATGAGCCAGTACCATTGCGCGTCCCACGCCAGCACGTAGGTGCCCAGCGTCGATCCCTGACCATGGCGTGCATCGGCGGGCGCCACGGCGGCGGCGATGAGGAAGAAGGCCGTGGTCACCATGCGCGCGGCGAGATAGACCAGCGCGACACGCACCGCGGGCCGCGACCACGGGGCGGATGTCTCCGCCCCGCCTGTCACGCGCTCAACCACGCCCGCAGACCGCGCTCGACCTCGTCGATCTGCGCCAGCGGGACGCGCTCTTCATCGTGGTGGGCCAAGTGCGGGTCGCCGGGACCGTAGTTGACCGCGGGAACACCCATCGCCGAGAAGCGCGCGACGTCGGTCCAGCCGTACTTCGGGCGCGGTTCGGCACCGACTGCGCGGAGGAACTCCTGCGCGAGGGGCGAGTCCAGACCGGGACGCGCTCCTTCCGCGAGATCGACGACCTCGACGTCGAACCCGGCGAAGACCTCCCGCACGTGCCGCTCGGCCTCCGCGCCGTCGCGGCTGGGCGCGAAGCGGTAGTTGACCTCGACCTCACAGGCGTCGGGGATCACGTTGCCGGCGACACCGCCGCGCACGTGCACCGCGTTGAGTCCCTCGCGGTACGCCAGCCCCTCGACCGTGACCTCCTTGGCCCGGTACTCGGCCAGCCGCGTGAGGATCGGAGCCGCCTTGTGGATGGCGTTCTCGCCGATCCACGAGCGTGCACTGTGCGCGCGGACACCCTCCGTGCGCACCAGTGCACGCAGGTTCCCGTTGCACCCGCCCTCGACCTGCCCGTTCGAGGGCTCCCCGAGGATGGCGAAGTCGCCGGCGAACAGCTCCGGGCTGTTGCGCGCGAGGCGGGTCAGGCCGTTTCGCTCCGCCGCGACCTCCTCGTGGTCGTACCACATCCACGTGATGTCGACGTTCGGGTCGGTCAGCTCGGCGGCCAGCTTGAGCTGGACCGCCACCCCGGCCTTCATATCGACGGTGCCCCGCCCCCACAGGAACGGCTCCCCGTCGATCTCGATGTCGCTCGTGGGGACGTTGTGGTTGATCGGGACCGTGTCGATGTGTCCGGCGATGACCACACGGCGGGCGCGACCGAGGTTCGTCCGGGCGACGAGGGTGTCGCCGTCGCGGTGCACCTCGAGATGGGGCCGTTCGGCGATGGCGAGATGGATCGCGTCGGCCAGCACGGTCTCGTCGTCCGAGACACTGGGGATGTCGCAGATCGCACGCGTGAGGTCGACGGAGGAGGCGGAGAGGTCGAGGCCGGGCATCCCCCGAGTCTAACGACCGCACCTCAGCCGGTAGCGTGGAAGGCATGAGCGACGAACGATGGGTGTGGGGCACGGGCCTGGCGACGGTGACCGATTCGGGAACGGTGTTGGACACCTGGTTCCCCACGCCGACGCACGGGCGCATCCCCGGTGGATACGACCCGGCCAAGGCGACCGAGAACCTCGACCATCTGGCCGTGCCGGACGAACGCCGCGGTGTCACCGTCGAACTGGTGACCCTCGAGATCGATCTGGATGCCGCTCCCAACGGCACCTCCGACGCCTACCTCCGCCTCCACGCGCTGTCCCACCGGTTGGTCCGCCCGAACGAGCTGAACCTCGACGGCGTCTTCGGACATCTCCCGAACGTCGCGTGGACCAACGCCGGGCCCATGCACCCGGACGATGCGACGCGTCTGCGCCCGTTCCTGCTCCGCGACGGGATCCAGGTGCAGGGTCTGGACAAGTTCCCGCGTCTGCTCGACTACGTCACCCCGGAGGGCGTGCGCATCGCCGACGCGTCGCGGGTACGCCTCGGCGCCTACCTGTCCCCCGGGACGACCGTGATGCACGAGGGCTTCGTGAACTTCAACGCCGGGACCCTCGGCGCCTCCATGGTCGAAGGACGCATCTCCCAGGGAGTGGTCGTCGGTGACGGCAGCGACATCGGGGGCGGCGCATCGATCATGGGCACACTGTCCGGCGGGGGCACCCACAAGGTCTCGATCGGCGCACGGACCCTGCTGGGGGCGAACGCGGGCATCGGCATCTCCCTGGGCGACGACTGCGTCGTCGAAGCGGGCCTGTACGTGACGGCCGGGTCGAAGATCGTCCTCGCCGACCAGCCCGCCCGACCGGACGGTGGTCGCCCGACGGTCAAGGGCGGCGACCTTTCCGGACGCGACGGCGTGCTCCTGCGCCGCAACTCGGTGACCGGCGCGATCGAGGCGCTGGTCCGACAGGGCGTCGGCGTCACCCTCAACGAGGCGCTGCACGCCTGATCCGATGATCCGGGCGCGGCGCCACCTGACGGCGGCCACGGTGGCGGCGGCCTCCCTCGCCGCCGTCGCCTTCGCCGCCGACCTCTTCCACTGGCGCTCCAGCAGGCGGGGCCTTCCGGTCCCGCCGCCGGATGTGCCGGCCTCGGAGGCCATCGTGGTGCTGGGGTACGGCAACCGCGGTACCCGGGCGAACGCGGTGAACCGCTACCGGGTGCGCGCCGGCCTGCGCTCGATCGATCCGCGGGTGCCACGCACCACTGTCGTCCTCAGCGGTGGCCCGGTGCACAGCGCGGAACCCGAGGCGCGGATCATGGCCCGCTACGCCCGACGGCGGGGTTATCGCGGGCGCCTGGTCCTCGAGACCGAGAGCATGTCCACGCGCGAGAACCTCCTCCGGGTGATCCCCCTCGTCGAGGACGCCGACTCGCTCGTGCTGGTCTCCAATTCTCCGCACGCCGAGATGGCGCGGGCGGCGCTGGGCGAGATGCGACCCGACCTCGCCGCGCGTCTGCGCCGGGCCGCCGAGCATCGTTTCGGCGAGGTCCTGCCCTTCAAGGTGCTCGGCACGGTGATCGCGATGCGCCACCGGCGGCGCCTGCCCCGCGCGTAGGGCGCCCCACGCGTATGCTCTGCCCATGGGTCATCGACTGCCGAAGAAGGTATACGAGAAGGAGCTGCGCCGCCTGCAGGCGCAGCTGGTCGACATGCAGGCGTGGGTGCAGTCCACCGGCGCGCGCATCGTCGTCTTGTTCGAAGGCCGCGACGCCGCCGGCAAGGGCTCGACGATCAAGCGCGTCGCAGAGTACCTCAACCCCCGGGTGACCCGCATCGTGGCGTTGCCCGCGCCGACCGAGCGGGAACGCACGCAGTGGTACTTCCAACGCTATGTGCCCCACCTGCCGGCGGCGGGCGAGATCGTGCTCATGGACCGCTCGTGGTACAACCGCGCCGGCGTCGAGCACGTGATGGGCTACTGCACGAACGCGCAATACCACCGGTTCCTGCATCAAGCGCCGATCTTCGAGCGCATGCTGGTGGAGGACGGGGTCCACCTGCTGAAGTACTGGTTCTCGGTCTCGGACGTCGAACAGGAAAAGCGGTTCCGGTCGCGCAACGCCGATCCGATGCGCCGATGGAAGCTGAGCCCGAACGACGTGTTGTCGATCACGAAGTGGGAGGACTACTCCCGGGCGAAGGACACGATGTTCGTGCACACCGACATCCCCGAGGCACCGTGGTTCGAGGTCGACAACGAGGACAAGCGTCGTGGACGCATCAACATGATCGCCCACCTGCTCTCCCAGATCCCCTACACGGATGTCGAGCGGGAGCCGATCGAGATCCCCGAACGTCCGGAGCAGCGCGGCTACGAGCGTCCCCCGCGCGACGGTTCCGGCCTCGTGCCGGACCACGCGGCCGACCTGGAACGCGACGCCGACTGATCGTCCCCGACGGGCGTGCGCGGGGGTGACTCCCCGCTCGGAAACCCGGTCAGCCGACCAGCAGCGACAGGGCGTACGTCCACACGCAGATCACCGCGAGCATGCTCAGGCTGTACCAGATCGACGCACGGAGGATCTCACCTTCACGCCCGGACAGGCCCACGGCGCCCGCGGCGATCGCGATCGACTGCGGTGAGACCACCTTCGCCGTGGTCCCCCCGGCGGTGTTGGCCGCCACAAACAGCGTCGGCTCGACTCCGAGCCGCGAGGCTGTGGTCACCTGCAGCGGCGCGAACAAGGTGTTGTTGTTCACGACGGATCCGGTGATGAACACACCGATCCAGCCGATGATCGGAGCGAACAACGGGAACAACGGACCCACCCCCGCCAACGCCGTACCGATGCTCGCCGACCCGCCTGAGTAGTTGGCGATGTTGGCCAGGACGAGGATCGCGGCGATCAGAACGATCGCCTGCCAGAGATCCCGCACCGTCTGCGCCAGCTCGCCGAGCAACCGCGCGCCGCTCAGCGCCGGCGTCGTGAAGAAGGTGACCAGAACGGCGAGAAGAATGGCTGTCCCGGTGGCGCTGACCGGCGTGAACGTCCAAGACGAGGTGACCACGGCACCGGCCGCTGTCTCGATCTGTCCCGTCAGGCCGGGAATCGACATCGGAAGGACCGTCCACGCCAGCGGCCCCCCTTCGGCGAACATCCCCTCGAAGGACGGCAGGCTCCACACGAAGATGAAACCGGTCAGGATGTAGAACGGACTCCACGCCACCAGGACCGTGCGCAGCGAGAGACTCTCCGGCGCCGCCGAGGGGCCATCACCTTCCCGGAACACGCGCGCCGGACGCCAGACGCGGCTGATCGCCATGATGGCCACCATCGTCACCAACCCCGCTCCGATGTCAGCGAGCTCCGGTCCGAGGAACCACAGGACGGTCGCCTGCACGCCGCTGTAGACCAGGCTGACACCGAGCGTGAACGGCAACGTCTCGCGAAGGCCACGCCGCCCATCCACGATCATCACCAGGAGGAACGGCACCGCGACGGTGAGGGGCTGGAGGATCAGCACAAGCGCACGGGAGAGCTCCATCACGTCGAGCCCGACGACCTGAGCGCCGACGATGACCGGAATGCCGATCGCCCCGTACGCTCCGGCCGCGGCATTGGCGACCAGGCAGAGCATCGCCGCACGGACCGGAGCGAACCCGAGCTGGACCAGAAGCGCGGCGCAGATCGCGATCGGCACACCGAAGCCCGCCGCGCCCTCCAAGAAGGCCCCGAAGGCGAACGCGATGAGCAACACCTGCACGCGCTGATCGGGCGAGACGGCCCCGATGGACGCACGGATGACGTCGAACCGTCCGCTCGCGACCGTGACGCGATAGAGCCATACCGCCATCACGATGATCCAAGCGATCGGCCACACCGCGGTGAGGAGCCCCATCAATCCCGCGCCGGCGATCGCCTCCGCGGGCATGCCGAACGCCCAGCCGGCGACGACGACTTCGACGACCACCGCGATGATCGCGGCGACGATGCCGCTGACCTTGAAGACCACCAACGCCAGCAGGAAGACGAGAATGGGGAGCGCCGCCACGACCGATGAGAGGACAAGCGAACCGAGGGGATCGATGGTCTGTTGCCACATGGCTTCTCCTGGCGTCGAGGACGAACTCGCCAGATCGTAGCGGACACCGGTGTCCGCCCCGTTTCATGGACGGCGCGGGTCGAGTCAGCGGCGTACGCCGGTCACGGCCCGTCGCGCACTGACGAGCCGCGGATCCCGCGGTGCGAGGCGAGGTGGTCCGGTCGGACGGCGCAGAGGGCGTCGAGCGGATCAGATCCGGGGGTAGTCCCGCTCGGGAGAGCCGATGTAGACCTGCTGGGGGCGACCGATCTTCGTCTGCGGATCGGTCTGCATCTCGCGCCAGTGCGCGAGCCAGCCGGGAAGCCGGCCGATCGCGAACAACGGCGTGAACATGCGCGTCGGGAAACCCATCGCCTTGTAGATGACCCCGGTGTAGAAGTCGACGTTCGGATACAGGCGGCGATCCTTGAAGTAGTCGTCGCTGAGGGCGATCTCTTCGAGCTCCTTGGCCAGGTCCAGCAGCGGGTCGCTGACCCCCAGAGCATCCAAGACCTCGTCGGCAGACTCCTTGACGAGCTTCGCCCGCGGGTCGTAATTCTTGTAGACGCGGTGCCCGAAGCCCATGAGCTTCACCCCGTCCTCCTTGTTCTTGACCCGCTCGACGAAGCGCTGGACGCTCTCGCCGGAGTCGCGGATCTGCGCCAGCATCGCCAGCACGGCCTCGTTGGCGCCGCCGTGCAACGGCCCGTAGAGGGCGTTGATCCCGGCGGAAATCGAGGAGAACTGGTTGGCGCCGGTCGAACCGACCAGGCGCACCGTCGACGTCGAGGCGTTCTGCTCGTGGTCCTCGTGCAGGATCAGCAGACGCTCGAGGGCCCGGGACATCACGGGGTTGACCTCGTAGACCTCGCTGAGGACACCGAAGTTGAGCTTGAGGAAATTGTCGACGAAGCTCAACCCGTTGTCGGGGTAGAGGAAGGCCTGGCCGACGCTCTTCTTGTGCGCGTAGGCGGCGATCACCGGGAGCTTGGCGAGCATGCGGATGGTGTTCAGCTCCACGTGCTCCGGATTGTGCGGGTCGGACTCATCCTCGTAGTACGTCGACAGCGCCGCGGTCGCCGCAGACAGGACCGACATCGGGTGCGCGGTCGGCGGCAGCGAGGAGAAGAAGCGCTTGAGGTCCTCGTGGAGGAGGGTGTGGCGGCGGATCCGGTCGTCGAACGCCTCGAGTTCGGAGGCGCTGGGGAGCTCACCGTACAGCAGCAGCCACGCGACCTCGAGGTAGCTGGAGTGCGTGGCCAGCTGCTCGATCGGATACCCCCGGTAGCGGAGGATCCCCTGGTCACCGTCGATGTAGGTCACAGCCGACTTGGTCGCGGCGGTGTTGACGAACCCGTAATCGAGCGCCGTGTAGCCGGTCTTCTTCGTCAGGGTCGAGACATCGATGCTGGGTGCCCCCTCGGTGCCGTGCACCAGCGGGAATTCGGTCGTGGTGCCACCGATGGTGATGGCGGCGTTGTCCTGTGGAATGCCCGCGTCGCTCACGGCGCCTCCTTGCGATTTCTGGTCGTCCCGGGGGTCGTCGACCCCGCCGACACCGGGTGGTGACGTCGAAGTCGGCGCGGAAGGCGATGTTCGCGATGGCCGCGCGCTTTACAGCCTACCCATGGCTGGCGCCCCCTGATGACACGTCCAAAGTCGACGCGCGTCCGATGGCGGATCCCTCCTACCGGGATGCGGCGCCACCGGCGTCCCGCAGGCGCGCGGCGGCGGCTTCGATGCGCTCGTCGGTGGCGGTCAACGAGAAACGGACGTGCTGCGGGTAGTGCGTCCCGTAGAAGTGCCCGGGTCCGGCGAGGATGCCCAGATCGGCGAGTCGGTCGATGCTCTCCCAGGCGTCTCGCCCCTCGGTCGCCCACAGGTACAGTCCCGCTTCGCTCGCATCGACGCGGAAGCCCGCCTCGAGCACCGCGGGACGCAGCAGGTCACGCCGACGACGGTAACGCTCGCGCTGCACCTCGACGTGCGCGTCGTCATCCAACGCGGCGACCATCGCCGCCTGCACGGGCGCCGGCGGCATGAGGCCCAGGTGCTTGCGCGCGGTCAGCATCGGCGCGATCAGATCGGCGTCGCCGGCGACGAAGGCCGCACGGTAGCCGGCCAGGTTGGACTGTTTGCTCAGGGAGTACACCGAAAGCACGCGCGAAAAATCGCCCTCGACGACGTCGGGGTGCAGCACAGAGGGGACCCCGTCGGCGTCCCACGGCGCGTCCCAGCCGAGCATCGCGTAGCACTCGTCCGACGCCACGACGGCGCCGAGCTCACGGGCCCGTTCCACCGCGCGACGCAGTGCAGCGGCATCCCACACGCGACCGTCGGGGTTCCCGGGAGAGTTCACCCACACCAGGCGCGTGCCCGGGGGCCACTCGTCGGGATCGTCGGAGGCCACCGGGGTGGCGCCGACCAGTCTCGCCCCCACCTCGTAGGTCGGGTAGGCGGCACGGGGGTGGACGACGACGTCTCCCTCGCCGAGACCCAGCAGCAGCGGCAGCAGGGCGACGAGCTCCTTCGAGCCGATCGTCGGCAGCACGTGCGCGGCCGAGAGGCCGGAGACGCCGCGACGACGGGCGTACCAGCGCACGATGGCCTCACGGAGCGCGGTGGTGCCCATCGTCTGCGGATACGCGTGGGCGTCGGTGGCTGCGGCGATCGCTTCGGCCACGACGGACGGTGTCGGATCGACCGGCGATCCCACCGACAGGTCGACGATGCCGTCCGGGTGCGCGCGGGCGCGCTCCGCGTAGGGCGCGACGGCGTCCCACGGGTAGTCGGCGAGATCGGCGACGCCCACGATCAGTGCTCTTGGGGAGGCAGCGCGGCGATGATCGGGTGGTCCTTGGCGATCACACCGACCTTGGCCGCGCCCCCGGGCGACCCGACGTCGTCGAAGAACTCCACGTTGGCCTTGTAGTAGTCCTGCCACTGGTCGGGCAGGTCGTCCTCGTAGTAGATCGCCTCCACCGGGCACACCGGCTCGCACGCTCCACAGTCGACGCACTCGTCCGGGTGGATGTACAGCGACCGTTCCCCCTCATAGATGCAGTCGACCGGGCACTCGTCGATGCACGCGCGATCCTTGACGTCCACGCAGGGAAGGGCGATCACATATGTCACGGTCCGAGTCTACGCGTCCCGCGTCGCGGGCTCGTCGAACGAGGGCAGGTGAGGCCATGCCACCACGACCGCCACGATCAGGGGAACGGCGAAGGTCCACACGAGAGAGACCTCGGTCTGCGGGACCACGACCGATCCCCCGGGACCCTCGCCGGAGAACACGAGGGTGGTGGCCATCATCCCCATGCCGGTGGCGAGGGTCGACCAGCGGTCGCCGGTCAGCAGACGGACCGCGACCAGCAGGGCAGCTGAGCCGATCACCGCGACCAGGAGACCGACCGGGATGCCGGCGAGGCTGTACGCGTGACCGATCGTCCCGGCCAGGCCGTAGAAGGCCCCGATGACGAGGGCGAGCGCCCAGGTGGCGAGGCGGACCGGCAGCGAGGAGTTCACCGTGACAGCCTAAACCGCACCGTTCACGCGGCCCAGCCGACCCCGCGCAGTACGGCCGCGGTGACAGCCGCGGCCGCGACGACCACGAGGAACGGCGCGTGCACGAGCAGCAGTCCCGCCGCCACCAGCACGGCCGGCACGCGCGCGTCCACGACCACCGCCTGCCCGTCGCCGAGGGTCTGCACCGCCACGAGCGCCGCCAGCAAAGCCACGGTGAGCAGGTCGGCGATCCGTGCCGGCCGCGGCGCCTCGAGCCAGCGCGGCGGCACGAGGTAGCCGAGGGTCTTCCACACGACGCAGATGATCGAGGCGACGAGGATCGCGGTCCACATGGTCACGGCAGCCCCTCCCGTTCCGGCACGTCCTCCGGCTCGTCCGGCGCCGTACCGCCCCGGCCGAGCCAGTTCGTCCACCCCACCACGACGGCCACGATCGCGGCCACGAGCACGGGGAGGCCGGGCATGAGTGCGGGCGTGAGGATCGTCGCGACCACGGCGGCGACGACACCCACCGCGATCGGCTGCCGGGCCCGCAGTCTCGGCCACAGCAGCGCCAGGAAGGCCGCCGCCGCGGCGGCATCCAGCCCGTACGCGCGGGGATCACCCAGCACGTCGCCGAGCAGGGCCCCCGCCAGCGTCGACAGGTTCCAACCGACGTAGATCCCGATACCGGTCACCCAGAACCCGATCGTCCGGGCACGCGGTGTGCGCCGGGCGAGGGAGACGGCGGTGGACTCGTCGATCGTGAACTGCGCGGCGGCGAGGCGCCGGGCGAATCCGCGACCGATCACCGGGGACATCCGCATCCCGTAGGCCACGTTGCGTACCCCCAGCAGCGCGGCCGAGGCGATCGCCGACGGCGCGGCGGCCACCCCGCCGGCGGCGACCACCCCGACGAAGGCGAACTGCGAACCGCCCGTGAACATCAACAGGCTCAGAACGCACGTCTGCCACACGTCGAGCCCGGATGCCACCGCGAGAGCACCGAAGGAGACACCGTAGGCGCTGGTGGCGGCTGCCACGCCCAGTGCCTCGCGCCACGCCGCGCGTGCGTCTACCTCTGGGTCTACGTCGCCCATCCGTTCACCGATCGTTCCTCGACACGCCCGCCGGTCGCCGCGGGTACGGCGCCTCATCCACCGGAGGGGTCCACGACACCGGCGATTCCTGCCTTTTCGCCCCGCCGATTCCCGGGAGCAGGGTGCGCCTCTCCCGGATATCCTGCGTCCTTCACGCCGCGACGATCGTGCGGCGCACCGGAGCGGGTCAGGCGTTGGCGTCCTGGCGCTTGAGACGGCTGGTCTGGCGGGCACGCTCGGTCTGGTCGAGGATGACCTTGCGGATCCGCACCCGCTCCGGGGTGACCTCGACGCACTCGTCCTCGCGGGCGAACTCCAGGCACTCCTCGAGCGAGAGCTGGCGCGGCGGGGTGAGCTTCTCGAGTTCGTCCGCCGTCGACGAGCGCATGTTCGTGAGCTTCTTCTCCTTGGTGATGTTCACATCCATGTCCTCGGAGCGGGTGTTCTCCCCCACGACCATGCCTTCGTACACCTCCTCGGTGGGCTGAACGAAGAACGACATCCGCTCCTGCAGGGCCATCATCGCGAACGGCGTCACCACACCGGCGCGGTCGGCGACGATCGAGCCGTTCTGGCGCGCGACGATCTGACCGGCCCAGTCGTCGTAACCGTGCGAGATGGCGTTGGCGATGCCGGTGCCGCGGGTGGCGGAGAGGAACTCGGTGCGGAAGCCGATGAGGCCACGCGACGGGACGACGAACTCCATGCGGACCCAACCGGTGCCGTGGTTGACCATCGTCTCCATGCGGCCCTTGCGGCCGGCCATGAGCTGGGTGATCGCCCCGAGGTACTCCTCGGGGGCATCGATCGTCAGGTGCTCGAAGGGCTCCTGGACCTTCCCGTCCTCACTCCGACGCGTGACCACCTGCGGCTTGCCGACGGTGAGCTCGAAGCCCTCGCGGCGCATGTTCTCCACGAGGATCGCCAGAGCCAGCTCGCCGCGGCCCTGCACCTCCCACGCGTCGGGGCGCCCGATGTCGACCACCTTGAGTGACACGTTGCCGATCAGTTCACGGTCCAGGCGGTCCTTGACCATGCGGGCGGTGAGTTTGTGCCCCTTGACCTTGCCGACCAGCGGCGAGGTGTTGGTGCCGATGGTCATCGAGATGGCGGGGTCGTCGACCGTGATGGCCTTGAGCGGCCGGACGTCCTCGGGGTCGGCGATGGTCTCGCCGATGGTGATGTCCTCGAAGCCGGCGACCGCGACGATGTCGCCGGGGCCGGCGGAGTCGGCCGGGTAGCGCTCGAGCGCGCGGGTCTTCAGCAGCTCGGTGATGCGGGCGTTGGAGTGGGTGCCGTCGTGACGCACCCAGGCCACGGTCTGACCCTTCTTCAGCGTGCCGTTGAACACACGCAGCAGCGCGAGGCGGCCCAGGAACGGGCTCGAGTCGAGGTTGGTGACCCACGCCTGCAGCGGCGCCTCATCGTCGTACGCCGGCGCGGGGACGTGCTCGAGGATCGCTTCGAACAGCGGCTCGAGGTCGTCGTTGTCGGGCAGGTCGCCGTTGGCGGGGCGGGTGCGCGAAGCGGCCCCGGCGCGTCCGGAGGCGTAGACGACGGGGACGTCGAGGAGGGCGTCGACGTCCAGGTCGGGGACATCCTCCTGGAGGTCGGAGGCCAGACCCAGCAGCAGGTCGTGCGCCTCCTCCTCCACCTCCGCGATGCGAGCGTCGGGACGATCGGTCTTGTTCACGAGCAGAATCACCGGGAGCTTCGCCTCGAGCGCCTTGCGCAACACGAAACGGGTCTGCGGAAGAGGCCCCTCGGACGCATCGACCAACAGCACGACACCGTCGACCATCGACAGGCCGCGCTCGACCTCGCCACCGAAGTCGGCGTGGCCCGGGGTGTCGATGACGTTGATCGTCACGGCTTCGTCGGTGTGGGCGCCGTTGTAGGTGATCGCGGTGTTCTTGGCGAGGATCGTGATCCCCTTCTCGCGCTCCAGGTCGTTGGAGTCCATCGCGCGTTCCTCGACGTTCGAGTGGTCGCCGAACGACCCCGTCTGCCGCAGCATGGCATCCACCAAAGTGGTCTTGCCGTGGTCGACGTGAGCGACGATCGCGACGTTGCGGAGGTCGGTGCGAAGGGCGTGCGCCATGGGGGTGTCCTTGCCGAGTGAGGGAAAATGCCCGGAACCGGGCCTTCCCACTCTACCGGGCCCCTCCGCGCACCCGGTCACGAGCCTCTCAGCCTCGCCGCACGCGCGCCCTATCCGGTGCGCGCCGACCGCGGCGGACTACTCGCCTTTGGCGGCCGAACGCGCCTCGCGACGCGCCCGCTGCTCGTCGGGATCCGGGACCGGCACCGCCGAGATGAGGCGCTGCGTGTACGGGTCCTGAGGGTCGCGCAAGATCTGATCGCGCGTGCCGATCTCCACGAGCTTTCCCTTGTGCATCACCGCGATGCGGTCGGCGAGCTGGTCCACGACCGCCAGGTCGTGGGTGACGAACAGGCACCCGAAGCCGAGATCGCGCTGCAGATCCTGGAACAGCTCGAGCACACGCGCCTGCACCGACACGTCGAGCGCACTGGTCGGCTCGTCCGCGACCAACAGTTTCGGCTTCAGCGCCAGGGCACGGGCGATGCCGATGCGCTGACGTTGACCGCCGGACAGCTCGTGCGGGTAGCGGTTGCGCATCGATCGGGGCAACTCCACCGCGTCCAGCAGCTCCTCGACGCGCTGGTTCATCTCCTTGCGCCCGAAACCACCGGCCAGCAGGAGCGGCTCGGCGATCGACTCGCCGACCGGGATGCGCGGGTTCAGCGACGATCCCGGGTCCTGGAAGACGATCCCGATGTCGCGTCGGACGCTTCGCAGGTCTCCACGCGACACGCCCGACATCTTGCGTCCGGCCACCTCGAGATCGCCGGAGTGCACCGGCAACAGGCCGATCGCGGCGCGGCCGATCGTCGTCTTCCCCGAACCCGACTCACCGACCAGGCCGACCACCTCGCCCTTGCGGATGTCCAGGTCGATGCCGTCAACGGCGCGGAACGCCGGCACCCGGCCGCGCTTGGGGTACTCGATGACGAGGTCCTTCATGTGCAGCACGTTCTCGTTCTCGAGACGCTTCGCCTTCGAGGTCTCGTCGGAGGAGGCCGTTCCCAGGTGCGGTACCGAGGCCAGCAACGCCTGGGTGTACGGGTGCTGTGCTTCCCGGAAGACATCGGCGACCTTGCCGTGTTCGACGACGGCGCCGTCCTTCATGACGATCACCTGATCGGCGAGGTCGGCGACGACACCCATGTCGTGGGTGATCAGCACGATCGCCGAGCCCATGTCGGTGTGCAGGCGCCGCATGAGGTCGAGGATTTCGGCCTGCACCGTCACGTCGAGCGCCGTGGTCGGCTCATCGGCGATGAGCAGCTTCGGGTCGTTCGACATCGACTGCGCGATCATCGCACGCTGACGCTGACCACCCGAGAGCTGGTGCGGGAAGGAGTCGAACGCCTTCTTCGGGTCGGGCATCTCGACCTGCGCGAGCAACTCGAGGGCGCGCGTTGCCGCCTCCGCCTTGTGCATGGTCGGGTTGTGGATCTGGAGCGCCTCCATGATCTGGTACCCGATCGTGTAGACGGGGTTCAGCGCCGTCATCGGCTCCTGGAAGATCACCGAGATCCCCTTGCCGCGCACCTTGCGCAGCTTCGCCGGAGACGCCCCGATGAGCTCGCTGCCGTCGAGCTTGGCGCTGCCCGAGGCGCGACCGTTGCCCGGCAGGAGTCCCAGCACACCCATCGAGCTGGTGCTCTTTCCCGAGCCGGACTCGCCCACGATGGCGAGCACATCCCCCGGGTGGAGGGTGTAGTTGATGCCGCGGGCGGCCGAGACCCACTCGCCCTCGACCCAGAAGTCGATGCCGAGGTCTCGCACTTCGAGCACCGGTGCGGTGCCTGCCTGCGTCTCGTTCACGTGGTGATGCCTTTCAAGAGTCGTTCATGCCGCGTCTGCGACGATAAGAGTGTGTCCGAAGCCCACGTGCTGCGTCCCCGGTTCGGTCGTGTTCTCTCCGCGGTGGTCATCGCGGTGTGCGCGGCCGCCGCGGTGACCGTCGTCATCCAGTCCCCGACCGCCGGCGTGCAGGCCGTTCCCCTGCTCGCCCTGTTCGCCTTCGCGATGTGGGCCGGATACTGGCGACCCGCCGTGCGGGTCGACGACGATGCGGTGATCGTCGAGAACGTCTTCCGCACCATCCGCGTGCCGTTCACGAGAATCCAGCGCATCGATACGCGCTTCGCTCTCACGCTCTACACGCCGGGGATGCGCGTGGCCGCCTGGGCCGCGCCCGCCCCCGGTCGGCACAGCCTGATGCTGGCCCGCCGCGAACAGGGCCAGCACCTCCCCGAGTCGAGCTACCTCGCCGGAACGGTGCGCCCCGGCGATCTCGTCGGCTCCGAGTCCGGCGCGGCGGCCTACATCGTGCGCCGCCGCTGGGAGCAGCTGCGCGACGCCGGCGCCCTCGACGAGACCCTCGGAGCCGTCGAGGTGCGACTGCACACCGCGACCATCGCGGTGGGCGTTGCCCTGATCGGCGCCGTGGTCCTGTCGCTGGTGCTGTAGCGCGGACATCGTCAGGGTCTCTCGCCGGTGCTGCCCGGGGCGTCATCCGCCGCGGACCCCGCGGTGAGTGCGCCGGCGCCGGTGCGGTCGGCACCGCGGGCAGCCCACCAGCGGCGCATCTCGGCCATCGGCCCGTTGAAGTTCGGCACGCGCTTCTGGCGCGGGTCGAACGCGTCGCGCAGACCGTCGCCGACGAAGTTGATGCACAGGGCAATCGCGATGATGAAGATACCGGGCCACCAGAACAGCCATGGGCGTGTCGAGAACGCACCCTGGTATTCGTTGATGAGCTGTCCCAGCGAGATGTCCGGCGTCCGGATACCGAAGCCGAGGAAGCTCAGCGACACTTCGATCAGGATCGCCGCGCTCATCAGCAGGGTGGCGTTCACGACGATGACCCCGACGGTGTTCGGCAGGATGTGGGTGAAGATGATCCGTCGGTCGCTGGCACCGGCCACGCGCGCGGCGTCCACGAACTCCCGTTCTCGCAGCGCGAGGAACTCCGCACGCACGAGTCGCGCCAGGCCGGTCCACGCCAGGATCCCGATGACGACACCGATGGTGACGGCGTTGCCGCCGACGGTGCGGGCCAGCACGGCGGCCAGCACGAGGATCGGGATGATGATGATGACATCGGTCAGACGCATCAGCAGCGAATCGGTGAATCCGCGGTAGAAGCCGGAGACGGCACCGATCACGGTTCCGATCACCGTGGCCAGGATGCCCACGAGGAAGACCACGAGCAGCGACTGCTGCGTGCCGCGCATCACGCGGGCGAACATGTCCTTGCCGAGGTCGTCCTGACCGAACGGGTGCTCGCCGAACTGGAGCGGCCACAGCTGGAGGGTCGGCGCTCCCCCGTTGACGATGTCGTAGCGGGTCCACCAGTCCTTCGGGTACCACCCGGCGATGCGGAACCCGTCGATCACGAGGGTTCCGGTCGCGGGGTCGACCGTGTAGTTGCCCGTCCCCCCGATGACCGTCCCCACCGAGGTGAAGGCGAGCAGCACGATGAGTGCGAACACGATCAGCGAGATGATCGCGCCCCGGTGGTGCAGGAAGCGGCGCCGCACGATCGCGCCCTGGCTGAGACCGGCGGTCGCGCGTTGCTCGATCGAGGTCTCCTGCCCGCGGTCGTCGCGGTGCTGGCTCTCGAAGTCGTCCTCGTTGGGGAGGAGGTCGTTCGGATTGGCTTCCTGAGGGTTGTGTTGATTCTGGTTCGACATGTCAGCTCACCCGGATTCGGGGGTCCAGCGCCGAGTACAGCAGGTCGGCGACGATGTTGAAGAGCACGGCGAGCACGCCGGTCACGAGGAAGAAACCCATCATCAGGTTGACGTCGGTATGCTCCAGCGCGTCGGAGAACACCGCACCCATCCCCTTCCAGGCGAAGACCGTCTCGGTGATCACCGCGCCGCCGATCAAGCCGCCGAAGTCGAACGCGATGATCGTCGCGATGGGGATCATCGCGTTGCGGAAGGCGTGGCGCATCACCACGACCCGCTCCGACAGGCCCTTCGCACGGGCGGTGCGCACGTAGTCCTGGTTCATGACTTCGAGCAGGCTCGCACGCGAGTAGCGGGTGTACGCCGCGAGCGAGATGAGCATCAAGGTCAGGGTCGGCAGGATCAGGTGCGTGAGTGAATCGAGCATCTGCAGCCAGTAGTCGTCGGTGCGGTCGATCGCCGGCGTCGAGGCGCCGATGGTCGAGATGACACCGCTGGAGAGCGGGATGATCGACTCGTAGGTCGCCCACCGCTGGAACATCTGGTCGAATACGAGCGGGATGGTACCGAGCCCCGCCGCGAGCCCGACGACACGCGCCATGTAGGCCTTGCGGTCGCCGCCGAAGATCAACCCGACGATCGCGCCGATCGCGACCAGGGCGGCCGCGGTGATGAGGATTGTCCACCAGGCGTTGCCGAAGAAGAACAGGTACTGCAGCGGGTAGTAGAGCGCAACCGGTCCGACGACCGCGGCCAGCCCGAAGGCGATGAGCGCCGTGCGGTCTTTCAACCCCGTGGTCAGGCTCGCGACGATCAGCGCGTTGCCGATCGCGAACACGATGACGCCGACCAGGCCGATCGAGGGCTGGTCGAACCAGTTCGTGATCGTCAGGATGGCCAGGAACACCCCACCGGCGATGCCGGTGAACACGAACGTCTTTATCCGTGTACTGAGGGACCCGCCGACGATCGCCATGAAGACGAACCCGACGACGAACGCGAAGATGATGATGAACCACCACGGGATCACCGGATCACCCAGGAACTGGTTGAAGGCGATGCCGCCGTACTGTTTCAGGATCACGGCCACCCAGAACACCGGCAGCGAGTAGAAGACGAACGTGGCGAAGGTCACCGTGTAGTCGTATCCGCTGTACTGGCGAAGCGCGGTGGTCATACCGATCGCGACACCGAACAGGATCGACAGCACCGTTGCGACGGTGATCAGCTGGAGGGTGGAGCCCATCGCGGTGGCGATGACCTCGGTGACGGGCAGTTCGCCTCGGGCGACCGAGATGCCGAGGTCGCACTGACCGATCAGGCAGCCTGCGGCGCCGGGGAGCCACGTGAAGTAGCGGAGGGTCGGGGGGACGTCGAGCTGCAGCTTCTGAGTGAGGTCCGCGATCAGGAACTGTGCGTTCTGATCGCGGCTCTGCCGCAGTTCTTCGAGGGGATCGCCGGAGATGGCCGTCAGAACGTAGACGACGTAGGAGGCGACCAGAAGGACGAGAAGGGTGGCGACGAGTCGCCGGGCCACGAACGAGAGCACCGAGAGGGTCCTTAGGGTAATCCAACGTGGATGGTGGGCCGGATGCGGAGCACCCGGCCCACCACCTATGCGGTTCGCTTACTCGGCGTCAGCACCGGTGGTCGGTGCCCACTCCCAGAAGTTCCAGAAGTAGTACGGCGCGAGCGGAGCCGGGGCGATGCCCTCGACACCCTTGTCCCATGCCGTCAGACCCGGGAACTGGTACAGCGTGATGCCGTAGCCGTCGGTCCACAGTTCCTTCTCCACGTCGATCTGGATCTGGATCTGCTCTTCTTCGTCCAGCTCGGTCTCGAGGTCCTTCAGACGCTGGTCGACGATCTCGTTCGAGTAGCCACCGAAGTTCGAGGGCTGGCCCGTGCCGAGGTACTGGTCGGTGCCGGTCAGCGCGAGGCTGGTCGACGCCCAGGCGAAGATCACCGCGTCGTGCGGGTTGATCGGGTTCGCGGCGGTGTCGGTGAACTCCCAGTTGGGCTCGGAGTCGTCGATCACGTTGAAGCCGGCGAGTGCGGCCGAGGTGGCGATGAGCTCGTACTCGGCGGCGCGACGCTCGTTGCCCTCCGGGTACCAGAACTTCACGTCGACGGTGCCTTCGACACCGGCGTCGGCGAGGAGCTGCTTGGCACCCTCGATGTCGACCTCGTTGTACTCGGCCGAACCGTTCGCCTCGACGATGGGCTCGTACATCGGCGATCCGGGGATCTGCAGGATCGAGTCGCGGACCTCGGCGTTCGGGTTCAGCGGACGGATCAGCTTCTCGACGATCTCCTCGCGGGGGATGGTCTTGAGGAACGCGGTGCGCACCATCTGCGCCTTCGCCTCGTCGCCACCGTAGGTCGCCGGGTCGAACGGTCCACCGTTGTTGAAGGTGAGGTCGACGTGCTCGTAGGTCGCCTCGTCACCGGTGTAGTAGTCGGCCGTCTCGGTCTCCTGCACGAGCTGCAGCACGTCGGGCGTCGGCTGGCCCGAGGCCACCTGCACGTCCTGGTTCTGCAGCGACTGCACCTGAGCGGTCGGGTCGGCGATCTGACGCACCGTGATGCGCTGGTACTTCGGCGAGGGACCCCAGGCGAACGAGTCGTTCGCGACGAGGGTGACGTAGTCCTCCTCGACGAGCTCTTCGACGATGTACGGACCGTATGAGAGGGTGATCAGCTCGTTGTCCGGCGTGTTGGCCTGCTGGAAGTCGAGCTCCCAGGCCTCGGCGACCGGTGCGAGCCACTCCTCGTCGCCGTTCTGGATGGCCTCGACCAGCTGGTCCTTGGCCTCCTGCGGGTCCTCGATCTCGGGGTAGGCCAGCATGACCGCGGCGTGCGCGGCGACCGAACCGGTCGTGAACTGGACCTCCCAGTCGACGTAGGGCACGTCGTAGACGAGGGTCAGCTTGTTGTCCTCGATCTCGGGCACGGCCGTGGCGAGGTCGGGACGCGGGTTGGCGTAGTTGAAGAGGAACCCGTCCTCGGTCTCGAACGCCCCGAAGATGTAGGCCCACGACAGGAGCATGTCGGCCTCGTCGACGGGCGTACCGTCCGACCAGACGACGTCCTCGTTGATGGTGTACTCGACGGTCAGCGGGTCATCGCTGGTCTTCTCGTACGAGCCGAACTCGGTGTTCTGAACGAGCTCGGGCGAGTCGTTGTAGTAGTTGAAGCCCGCGGTCGTCATGTACGCGATGTTCGAGTTCGCGACGTTGTTGCCCGATGTGCTGCTGGTGTTGAAGTTGTCGATGATGTCGTTCCAGGAAACCGTGATCTCGGTGTCCTCGATGACCTCAGACTCGTACGGAACCGAGCAACCGGCGAGAGCAAGTGCTCCCGCGGTGACCAGGCCCGCGCCCGCAGCCAGACGTGTTCTTTTCACGCTGATGTCCTCCAGTGCATGGTGATTGCAGTCTCGAAAACCCGTGGGGTCTCCGGCGACCGCCAGATATCACTGAACCCTAAGCACCGGGTAAGCAAGTATCAAACTTTCGCCCCAAAACGTTACATACCCTTAACTCGTTTCCCGCGGACTGTGACAATCTGACAATGTGACTGTCTCTCCTGCCCCCGCTTCTGCACGTTTCGGCAACGCGCGGACGTGGTGGGAGGTCGGACTGGTCCTGGCCGTGACGGTCGGTCAGTCCGCGGTGTACAGCGTGCTGACCCTGGTGCGCCGCATGCTGGTGGAGACCCCTCTCGGGGATCAACAGGCGCAGCTGAACACCGCGCGCGACGACCTGGCCCTGTGGGATGCGCTGTACCGCCTGCTCGACGTGTTCTTCGACCTGGCTCTGGTGGGCCTGGTGATCTACCTGTTGTGGGAGCCGGGCAGGAACGCCCTGCGCCGCATCGGGCTGGACTTCTCGCGCGTCGGCACCGACGTGGGACGCGGCATCCTGCTCGCGGCGGCCATCGGCATCCCGGGTCTCGCCCTCTACGCCGTCGGCCGGGCACTCGGGGTCACCGTCGCGGTGGTCGCATCGCCGTTGGACGCCGCGTGGTGGACGGTGCCGCTCCTGGTGCTCTCCGCCCTCCGCGCGGGGCTCACCGAGGAGGTCATCTTCATCGCCTACCTCTTCGATCGGCTCCGCCGCGTCGGTTGGTCGACGTGGACGATCATCCTCTCGACCGCGGCGCTGCGCGGCGCTTACCACGCCTACCAGGGGTTCGGCGCGATCGTCGGCAACATGGCGATGGGCGTCGTCTTCGGCTGGTGTTACCACCGCTGGGGCCGCGTGATGCCGCTCGTGATCGCCCACACCCTCCTCGACGTCGTCGCGTTCGTCGGATACCCCCTCGCCGTCGCGCTCTGGCCCTCCCTCTTCTAACCCCTCCCCCGCCGCCCCGCCCCGCCCGCCCCGCTCCGTCCGCGGCGCCGAGACCGGGGTTCGCGTCCGAGACCCGGGTGCGTGCGGCCAGGTCTCGGACATTGGGCCGGGTCTCGGGGGTGCGGCTCTTCTGCTGCACAGCGCAGCGGCCCCGGCAATCATCCACAGGTCCGGGCCCGGCGGACCTCGTTCGGAGAGGATGCGGCCACGCTCGAGGGCATGCAGAGCTCGCCGGTCCCGCTCACCCTCGCTTCGGACGAAGCGCTCGGCGGTGTGCGCTTCCGCACCGAACCGGCTTGGGTGCGCGTGCGGCGCGGGGTGTACGCGCCCCGCGCCGCGTGGGAGGCCCTCGCGCCGTGGGAGCGATACCTGGCTCGGGTGCACGCGGCGAGCGCGCAGCATCCCGGAGCCCTGTTCGCCTTCGAGTCGGCGGCCGCACTGCACGGGCTGCCGATCTTCGGCGAGCCTCGCGACGTGCATCTGATCGACGATACGGGTGGGAAGTCGCGGCGCTACGGCGACCTCGTGATCCACTCGACACGACGACCGCCGCACGCGGCCGACCTCGGCACGGTCTGGGCGACCGGCATACGGGACACCGCGCTCGGCCTCGCCCGAGTTCTTCCTCCCGCGTACGGACTCGCCGTGGTCGACGCCGGGCTCCGCCGGGTCGGCGAGACCGCGGCGAGGTGGCTCGCTGTCGCCCAGGGCCACCTCGATCAGCGCGGTAAGCGGCGAGCGCGGTGGGTGCTCGACCGCGCGACGCCCCGTTCCGAGTCGGTCGGCGAGTCCGTGAGCCGCGCGGTCATCGAGTGGCTCGGATTCCCGGATCCCGAGCTGCAGGTCGTCTTCTCGTCCCCGGGTTTCGAGGATCGTGTCGACTTCTTCTGGCGGTCGGTTCGCGCCATCGGCGAGTCCGACGGTTTCGGGAAGTACGATCGCGCCGACGTCGACGCCACGACGCGGGCTCTCGTCGACGAGAAACGGCGCGAGGATCGGCTCCGACGCCAGGTGGACGGCTTCGCCCGTTGGGACTGGGCGGACACGATGCGCGCCACCCCGCTCGCCGCCGCTCTGACAGCGGGCGGGCTCGACACGATCCGGGCACCACACCGCGCCGCGCTGGCGACGCTGCGGCACCATCCCCGATCATGGCGACACGGCGAAACCCGGCCGCCCGTCTGAGACGCACCCGCACGCGGCCGGGCCTCAGACGCCAACCCCGGCCTCGCCCGCAACGCCGGGTGCCGGAGGCGGGGCGGGGCGGGGTGAGGTCAGGTGAAGGCCTCCGGGGGCGGGCACGCGCACACGAGGTTCCGGTCGCCGTAGGCCTGGTCGATGCGACGGACGGGGGGCCAGTACTTTCCACGCACCAGAGCGCGCACGGGGTACACCGCCGTCTCGCGCGGGTACGGATGCGTCCACTCGGCGACGCTGATGGATTCGGCGGTGTGCGGGGCGTTCACGAGCGGATTGTCATCGGCCGGCCACTCCCCCGCCGCCACACGCTCGGCCTCGCCCTTGATGGCGATCATCGCCTCGACGAATCGGTCCAGCTCGGCGATGTCCTCCGACTCGGTCGGCTCCACCATGAGTGTCCCCGCGACCGGGAACGACATCGTCGGGGCGTGGAAGCCGTAGTCGATGAGGCGCTTGGCGACATCGTCGACGGTGACACCGGTCTGCTCGCGCAGCGGACGCAGGTCGAGGATGCACTCGTGGGCCACGAGGCCGTTCTCCCCCGCGTAGAGCACGGGGAAGTGGTCTTTCAGCCGCGCGGCGATGTAGTTGGCCGCCAGCACCGCCGCCGCGGTGGCGTCGGTGAGACCGCTCGAGCCCATCATGCGCACGTACGCCCACGAGATGGGCAGGATCGAGGCTGAGCCGTAGGGCGCCGCCGAGACCGGCCCTCCCGCGAAGGTGAATCCACCGGCGTGCTCGTGCTGTTGCGCGGCCGTGTGTGAAGGCAGGAACGGCGCGAGGTGTGCCTTCGCGGCGACCGGGCCCACGCCGGGGCCTCCCCCGCCGTGCGGGATCGCGAAGGTCTTGTGCAGGTTCAGGTGCGACACGTCTCCACCGAGGTCGCCGAAACGGGCGAAGCCGACCAGGGCGTTGAGGTTCGCCCCGTCGACGTAGACCTGGCCACCGGCCTCGTGGACGGCACGGGTGATCTCGATCACGTCGTGTTCATAGACCCCGTGCGTCGACGGATAGGTGATCATCAGCGCCGAGAGGGTGTCGCGGTGCGCGTCGACCTTGGCGCGCAGGTCGTCCAGGTCGACGTTGCCCGACTCGTCGCAGGCGACCACGACCACGCGCATCCCGGCGAGCACCGCCGAGGCGGCGTTGGTGCCGTGGGCTGAGGACGGGATCAGGCACACGGTGCGCTCCGTGTCCCCGTTGGCATGGTGGAAGCCTCGGATCGCGAGCAGTCCCGCCAACTCGCCCTGCGAGCCGGCGTTGGGCTGCAACGACACCGCGTCATAGCCGGTGAGGTCGGCGAGCCACTGTTCGAGTTGCGTGACGAGGTCGAGGTATCCGGCCACGTGCTCTGCCGGGGCGAACGGATGCATCCGCGCGAACTCGGGCCAGGACACCGCCGCCATCTCGGTGGCCGCGTTGAGCTTCATGGTGCAGGAACCGAGCGGGATCATGCCGCGGTCCAGCGCGTAGTCGCGATCGGCGAGCCGCTTGAGGTACCGCATCATCGCGGTCTCGGAGTGGTGCGTGGTGAACACCTCGTGCGTCAGGTATTCCTCGGTGCGCGCGAGCGCGTCGGGGAAGGATCGAGCCGCGCCCGGCGCGAAGGCGTGCCATCCCTGTCCGGTGCCGCCGTATCCGCGCCCGCCCGGCCATCCCGGAGCATCTGCCACGCCGAAGACCGAGAGGAGTGCGGGAACCACGTCGGGCGAGGTCGCGGAGACCTCGTCGAAGGCCACGCCCACGGTGACGTCGTCGACGCGGCGCAGCAGGATGCCGCGTTCCCGGGCGGCATCGACGACGGCGTCGGCGTCGGAGACGCGGACCTGGAGCGTGTCGAAGAACGCCTCCGCGACGACCTCCAGGCCCCGAACGCGCAGGGTGTCGGCGACGAGGGTGGCCTGCGCGTGCACCGACTGCGCGATCTCCCGCAGTCGGTGCGGGCCGTGGTAGACGGCGTACATCGCCGCCATCACGGCCAACAGCACCTGCGCGGTGCAGATGTTCGAAGTGGCCTTCTCCCGACGGATGTGCTGCTCGCGCGTCTGCAGCGACAGTCGATATGCGGGGTCGCCGGCGGCGTCCTGGGAGACACCGACCAGGCGCCCGGGCAGTTGCCGCTCGAGTCCCGCGCGCACGGCCATGTAGCCGGCGTGGGGCCCGCCGAAGCCCATCGGCACGCCGAATCGCTGGGTGGTGCCGACGGCGATGTCGGCGCCGAGCGAGCCCGGCGAGCGCAGCAGGGTGAGCGCGAGCAGATCGGCCGCGACCACGACGCGGCCGCCACCGTCACGGACCGCCGCGATGACCGCGCTCGGGTCCCACACCCGCCCCGAGGCCCCGGGGTACTGTACGAACGCCCCGAACGCGTCTGCGTCGAAGGAGGCTCCGGAGGCGAAGTCGACCTCGCGCACCTCGATACCGAGGGCTTCGGCCCGGTGGGCGAGGAGGGCGGCGGTCTGCGGCATCGCGTCGGCGTCGACCAGGAAGACGTCGGAGGCGTTCTTGGACGCCCGGCGGGCGACGAGCATCCCCTCGACCACGGCGGTGGACTCATCGAGCATCGACGCGTTGGCGGTGTCGAGGCCGGTCAGGTCGGTGACCATCGTTTGGAAGGTCAGGAGCGCCTCGAGTCGACCCTGGGAGATCTCGGGCTGGTACGGCGTGTAGGCGGTGTACCAGGAGGGGTTCTCGAACACGTTCCGGGTGATCACCGCCGGGGTGTGGGTGTCGTAGTAGCCCAGTCCGATCATCGATCGTGCGACGGTGTTCGCATCGGCGAGCGCGCGCAGCTCGGTCAGCGTGTCGGCCTCCGCGGCGGGTTCGAGATCGAGGCCCTCCCCGTCGGCGAGTCGGATCGACGCCGGTACGGCCGCGGCCATGAGGGAGGACGCGTCGTCGTAGCCGACCGTGTCGAGCATCACCCGCTGCGCGGTGGCGTCGATACCGATGTGCCGGGCGGCGAACGGCGTCGACCCGAGACTCACGCCTGCCCGCCGGTGAGCTCGAGGTAGGCCGAATGGTCGAGCAGAGCGGCGACGGCGGCGGGGTCGACGGTGAGGGTGAGGAGCCAGCCCTCGCCGAACGGGTCGTCGTTGATCACGGCCGGGTCATCGACGGCGGCGTCGTTGACGGCGGTGACCGTGCCGGAGACCGGCGCGTACAGCTCGCCGACGGACTTGGTCGACTCGATCTCGCCGCACACCACTCCCGCCGAGACCTCGGCCCCGACGGCGGGCAGCTCGACGAAGACGATGTCGCCGAGTTTGTCGGCGGCGAAGGCGGTGATGCCGACGGTCGCGGTGTCGCCGTCCAAGGCGATCCACTCGTGCTCGGCGGTGTACTTCAGGGCGGTCTTATCGGTCATCGGTTCCTCCGGTGGAAGGGCAGGGTGGTCACGGTGGCGGGGATGCGGGTCCCCCGCACGTCGAGAGCGAGTTCGGTCCCCGGCTCGGCGTGGGCGGGGTCGACGAAGGCCATCGCGATGGGGTGGCCCAGCGTGGGACTCAGCGCGCCGCTGGTGACCTCACCGACGGTCTCCTCGCCCGCCAGCACGGCGTAGCCTGCCCGCCCGGCGCGGCGGCCTGCGCCGACGAGCCCGACGAGCACGCGCCGATCCGCTTCGGCCGGCGCGATGAGCGCGGTCTTGCCGACGAAGTCGTCCTTGCCCATCGCGACCACGCGTGCGAGCCCGGCCTGCGCGGGTCGGATGTCGAGGCCGAGCTCGTGGCCGTAGAGGGGCATCCCCGCCTCGAGGCGCAGGGTGTCGCGTGCGGCGAGCCCCGCGGGGACCAGCCCGTGCGGGTCACCCGCGCTCAGCAACGCGTCCCACAGAGCACCGGCCGCATCGACGTCGATGTACAGCTCGAAGCCGTCTTCGCCGGTGTACCCGGTGCGGGCGATGTCGAGCGGAACCCGGCGCCCGTCGTGTGCGAAGCTCCCGTGACGCCAGCGGTAGTACCCGAGGTCCTCGAGCGGGGCCGTCCCGACGTCGAGCCCGTCGACGTCCGCGACGACGCGTTGCGCCCGAGGGCCCTGCACGGCCAGCAGTGCGATCCGCTCGGTGAGATCCTCGACGCTCACCTCGAACCCGACCGACCGCTCCCTGAGCGCGGCGACGACGGCCTCGCGATTGCCCGCGTTGGCCACGACCAGCAGATCGGCGGCGTCGCGGCGATAGACGATCACGTCGTCGACGATCCCGCCGTGCTCGGTCAGGATGAGGGAGTATCTGGCCTGGTCGTCGGCCAGGGCCGACAGGCGTCCCGCGAGGGCGTGATCGAGGAAGCGGCCCGCGTCGGGACCGGTGACGGCGATCTCGGCCATGTGCGAGATGTCGAACAGACCCGCCGCCTGGCGCACGGCGTGGTGCTCGGCGAGGTCCGACGAGTACCGCACCGGCATGAGCCATCCGCCGAAGTCGGTGAACGACGCGCCCAACGCCTGATGACGCGCGTGCAACGCGGTGGTGCGGGGGTCGGTCATGAGTTCTCCCGGTTCTCCTCGGGCATCCGCTCGGATGAGTGGATGTGAACTCCCCCTCTGTCATCGGCCTGAGAGTTTCGTCGGGGCACGGATGCCCTGACTTTCACCGTCGGCGGACCCTCGCGGGCGCGGGTCGCTTTCCAGAGTCGGCCAGATCGGAGCGGTACGCGTTACCTGAGAGATTGGCGGGGAGGCTTGCTCCTTCGGTGCCCGGTCACCCGGGGCTCTCCCGACCCGATCGTCGGCCTGTATTGACGTGTGGGTCCAGCATAGCCAGTCGGTCACACGGTGTAACACGATTGTGCGTGCGCGGCGGATATCCCGCAGGATGGATCTCCTCCCACACCGACGGCGGTGCGCCTCACCGCCCGGTGGAGCGTCCGTCGTGTCTCACCATGATCACGACAACACATCTGTTCACCTCCTTCTCCGGCGTCCGCGCCCTCGACGACGTGTCCCTGTCCGTCCCCGAGGGCGAGATCTTCGGCGTCGTCGGCACCAGCGGCGCCGGCAAGAGCACGCTGGTCCGCACGATCAACGGGCTCGAAAAGCCCGACTCCGGCACCGTCGAGGTCGCCGGTCGTGAGATCACCTCGCTGACCGGGGAGGCGCTGCGCGACGCACGCCACGACATCGGCATGATCTTCCAGCACTTCAACCTGCTTTCGCGCCGCACCGCGGCCGGGAACGTCTCTCTCGCCCTCGAAGCGCAGGGCGTGCCGCGGGCACGGCGTGCGAACCGCGTGCGCGAGATCCTCGACCTCGTGGGTCTGGCCGACAAAGCCGGTTCGTATCCCGCCGAGCTCTCCGGCGGGCAGAAGCAGCGGGTCGGGATCGCCCGTGCGTTGGCGACCAACCCGCGCGTCCTGCTGTCGGACGAGGCCACGAGCGCCCTCGACCCCGAGACGACCCTGAGCATCCTCGACCTGCTGCGCACCCTCAACCGCGAACTCGGGCTGACGGTCCTGCTCATCACGCACGAGATGGACGTCGTCAAGGGCGTGTGCTCGTCGGCGGCCCTCATGGAACGGGGACGTGTGGTGGAGACCGGGCGCCTGCACGACCTGCTGCGCACCCCCGGTTCCGTCATCGCCCGCCAGCTCTTCCCGCTCGGCGCCCTCCCGGCGGCGGGCTCCGGGACCGTCCTCGATGTCACTTTCACGGGGCTGACGGCGAACGAGCCCGTCATCACGCGGCTCGCCCGGCGGCACACCGCCGATGTCGGGCTTCTGGGTGCGGCGATCGAGACGATCGACGGCGTCCAGACCGGCCGCACCCGTCTGGAGATCCCCGCAGGCGCCGACGTGGCCGCCGTCATCGCCGACCTCCGGGCGCAGGATCTTGTCGTCGAGGAGGTGAGCCGCGCATGATCGATTCCGCGGACCCCGGGTTCTGGTCGGATCTGGTCGAGAACGTCGCCCAGGCGACGTGGGAGACCCTCTACATGGTGCTCGCGACCATGCTCATCACGTGGGTGGTCGGACTCGCCGTCGGCGTCGTCCTGGTCGCCACCGACCGCGGGGGCATCCTGCAGGCGCCGTTCGGCAGCCGCGCCCTCGGCCGGACGATCAACATCCTCGTCGCGGTGGTCGTGAACATCACCCGGTCCATCCCGTTCGTCATCCTGATGATCGCCCTCATCCCGGTCACCTTCGTCCTCATCGGGACCTCGTTCGGGTCGACGGCGGCGATCGTTCCCCTCAGCGTCGCGGCCGTGCCGTTCTTCGCCCGCATCGTCGAGATCGCCGTGCGCGAGGTCTCCCCCGGCAAGGTGGAGGCCGCAGACGCCCTCGGTGCCACGCGCTGGCAGATCCTCAGCAAGGTGCTGGTCCCGGAGGCGATGCCGGCGATCGTGCGGGGTTTCACCACGACGGTCATCTCGATCATCAACTTCTCGGCGATCGCGGGCGTCATCGGCGCGGGTGGGCTGGGCGACCTGGCCATCCGTTACGGGTACCAGCGCTACAGCACCGAGTACATCGTGGCGGTCGTGCTGGTCCTGCTCGTCCTCGTGCAGGTGTTGCAGTCCGCCGGCGGCCTCCTCGCCGCTCGCCTCGACCACGAGCGTCCCCGCTCGCGCCGCCGCGCCAGGACCGGCGCCGCGCCCACCGCCGACTGACCTCTTCATCGAAAGGACACCCATGTCTCGCATCCTCCGTCCCGCCGCCGGCATCGCCGCGGCCGCCACCGTCGCCCTGGCGCTCTCCGCCTGTTCGGGCGCCTCGGACACCGAGCCGGCATCGGCCGACGACCTCGGCACCCTCGTCGTGGGCGCGACCGCCGTTCCGGCCGGCGAGATCCTCGCCTTCGTCCAGGACAACCTCGCCGACGAAGCCGGGCTCGAGTTGCAGATCACCGAGTTCAGCGACTACAACACGCCCAACCCGGCGCTCGCGCAGGGCGCCACCGACGCCAACCTGTTCCAGCACAAGCCCTTCCTCGACCTGTTCATCGAGGACTCCGGCGAAGACCTGGTCTCGGTCGGCGAGGTGTATCTGCCGCCGCTGGCGCTGTACTCGGAGACCGTCGACACGGTCGACGACCTGCCCGACGGCGCGTCGATCGCCCTCCCCAACGACGCCAGCAACGAGTCCCGTGCGCTCCTCCTGCTCGCCGACGCGGGTCTCATCGAGACGACGGAGACCCCCACCACGGTCGCCGACATCACCGCCAACCCGCACGAGTTCGCGTTCACCGAGATCGATGCGGCGAGCCTTCCGACCGCGCTGCAGCAGCAGGACGCCGCGATCGTCAACTTCAGCTTCGCCGCCGCGGCCGGCCTGTCGGGCGACCTGCAGATCCTCACCGAGTCGACCGACAGCCCGTACTTCAACATCCTCGCCACCCGTGGCGAGCTGATCGACGACCCGCGCATCGTCACCCTGTACGACCTGCTGACCTCCGACCGGACGCAGGAATGGATCATCGAGAACTACGACGGGCTGGTCATCCCGGCCGAGTGAGGGTCTCTCCCGAATGAGGGGTGGGGGCCTGGGCCCCGCCCCTCATCTCCAGGCAGGCCCCGGGGTCAGGCGGTGCAGGCCCCGGACGACACCGCGTCGACCAGCGCCGGCGCGTCGGCGACGACGTCCACCAGTTCCGCGTTGGTCGCCGCGTACCCGCGGGTGTCGTCGCTCTGTCCACGGGCGAAGACGATTCCGACGACGGCACCGTCACCGGTCAGGACCGGCCCCCCGGAGTTACCCGGGCGCACGAGCGCCTCGAGCGTGTAGATCTCACGCGGGGAGGACTGGTCGGAGTAGATGTCGGGGACCGGGACGGTCCCGGTGGAGAGCACCTGCGCGTTGTTCTGTGTGAACGGCCCGCCCAGCGGGTATCCCTGCACCACGGCCGCCGAGCCCGGCGCGAGCACCTCGCCGAGGACGAGCGGGTCGGCGTCCAACCCGTCGACGGCGATCACCGCGATGTCGTCGACGGCGTCGAAGTAGACCACGCGCCCGGCCAGAGCCTGACCGCCGGGAAGCTGCACGAGAGGCTCGTCGACGCCGGCGATCACGTGGGCGTTGGTGACCACGCGATCCTCGGCGATGACGAAGCCGCTGCCGGTGGAGCTGGTCCCGCAGGCGTAGGCGGTTCCCGACACGCGCGCGACGGATGCCGCCGCCGCGGCCAGCTCGGGGTCATCCAGCGCGATCGGCGGCTCGGTCGCCTGCACCTGCGGCGCCAGCAGCTCCCCGACGCGGGGGATGCCGTCGTCGAGCACGAGCGAGCGCAGCTGTGCCATGGCCAGCGCGACGGGCGTCGGCGTGTAACGGTCGATGGTCTGGAGCACGCGCGAGGAACCGATCGCGGGAGCGAGCATGGGTGCGCCGGTGGCGGTCACGCTCGCGCCGATCAGCGACAGGGCGAGGGCGGTGACCACGACGCCGGCCGCAGCACCCAGCAGCCGGTCGACGAAACGGAGCGGGGTGCGGTCCACACCGGAACGGATTCGCCCGGCGATGCCCGCACCGATCGCGGTGCCCCCCAGCACCAGCAAGAGGGCGAGCCCGACGACGACGAGGGATCGCCACTCGGGATACGGCCACGCGTCGTTGACGAGGGGCACGAGCCACCATGCGGCCAGCACTCCGACGACCAGCCCGATCATCGAGCCCAGGCTCGCGATGAACCCGCGCACCGCGCCGATGACCAACGCGATGACGAGCATCACGATCAACACGATGTCCAGCAGCAGCACGACCCCTCCTTCCTCGAACCCTACGGGGCGCAGCTATGAGAGCGCCCGATGATCGCCGAGCAACGGCGTTTGGAGTTCAGGTCATATCGACACTAAGATCGCTCCGGAGGTAAAGGTCATGATGACACGAAGTGCGGATCGGAACCACGACATCACCCGCGTCGCCGTCTCGACGGTCATCTTCACCGTGCGCCGAACCGGCGACGCGATCTCGCTCAGCCTCCCGCTCGTGCGCCGCACCCGTGATCCCCACGAGGGACAATGGGCCCTGCCCGGCGGGTGGCTCGACATCTCCGAGAGCCTCGATGCCGCCGCCTCGAGAACCCTCGCCGAGACGACGGGCCTGCAGCCGAGCTACCTCGAACAGCTCTACGCCTTCGGCGCGGTGGACCGCTCCCCGAGCCGTGTGGTCTCGATCGTGTACTGGGCGCTGCTGCGTCAAGACGACGTGGACGCCCAGGTGGCCGCGCACGCCGCCGCAGGCGACGCCCCCGAGAACGTCGCGTGGTTCGACGCCACCGACCTCCCGGGGCTCGCGTTCGACCACAACGACATCGTGGACTACGCCCTGTGGCGACTGCGCAACAAGGTCGGCTACAGCCGGATCGCGCACGGCCTGTTGGCGGACGAGTTCACCCTGGCCGAGCTACGCGAGGTCTATGAGGCGATCCTGCGCCGCAGGCTGGACCCGGCGAACTTCCGCCGTCAGGCGGAGGGGTCGGGCACCCTCATCCCCACCGAGCGTTTCCGCACCGGCAGCCACCGCCCGGCGCGGCTGTACCGCTACAACCGCGACGTCGAACTGGCCGACCACGGGCCGCTCGGCGTACGCGCCTGAGACCACCACCGAGAGAAAGAGGACGCCATGGCCGCCATCCCCGTCACGCCGCAGCCCCGTCCCGCCGACCCCTCCGTCGACCACCTCATCCAGCAGATCGTCGCGGGCCCCGACGCGTCGGCGACGTGCTCCGCCGACCTTGCCGCCGGCCCCTGGGAGATCGACACCCGACCCGGATACGGACCCGGTGCGTCGATGGGCGATGTGATCCCCACGGGCGCGCCGCGTCAGGGGGAGCTGCCCGCGGAGTACCGCGAAGCCGACGACACCGAGCTGGACGCGAGGATCCGCGCGGCCAAGCAGACACTCGGAGACCGCGTGGTCATCCTCGGCCACTTCTACCAACGCGAGGAGGTCGTCACCCACGCCGACTACGTGGGCGACTCGTTCCAGCTCGCCAACGCCGCACTCGAGCACCCGGACGCGGAGGCGATCGTCTTCTGCGGCGTTCACTTCATGGCCGAGACGGCGGATCTGCTCTCCCGACCGGAGCAGGCGGTCATCCTCCCCAACCTCGCCGCGGGCTGCTCGATGGCCGACATGGCCGACATCGACCAGGTCGAGGAGTGCTGGGAGCAACTCGAAGAGGTGTACGGAGACATGACGGCCGTCGATGCCGACGGACGAGTGCCGGTGATCCCGGTCACGTACATGAACTCCTCCGCGGCCATCAAAGGCTTCGTCGGACGCCACGGCGGAATCGTGTGCACCTCCTCGAACGCGCGCACGGTGCTGGAGTGGGCGTTCGAGCGCGGGCGCCGCGTGCTGTTCTTCCCCGACCAGCATCTCGGGCGCAACACCGCGAAGGCGATGGGTGTACCGCTGGACCGGATGCCGATGTGGAACCCGAACCGCCCCCTCGGCGGATCGGACCAAGAGACCCTCACCGACGCACGCGTCATCCTGTGGCACGGCTTCTGCTCGGTGCACCGCCGGTTCACGGTCGACCAGATCGACAAGGCGCGCGCCGAGCATGCCGGCGTACGCGTGATCGTGCACCCCGAGTGCCCGATGGCGGTCGTCGACGCCGCGGACGAGGCCGGCTCCACGGACTACATCCGCAAGGCGATCGAGGCCGCGGACGAGCCCACCACGTTCGCGATCGGAACCGAGATCAATCTCGTGCAGCGCTTGGCCGCCGAGCACCCGCAGCACACGATCTTCTGCCTCGACCCGGTGGTGTGCCCGTGTTCGACGATGTACCGCATCCACCCGGGTTACCTGGCCTGGACCCTCGAGGCACTCGTGGCCGGGACGGTCGAGAACCGCATCACGGTACCCGCCGACGTCGCCGACCCCGCCCGCGTCGCCCTCGAGCGGATGCTGGCGGCCAAGCCCCCGGCCGCATGAGGAGTCACGCGACGACGTCGCTGGTCGTGGTCGGAAGTGGGATCGCGGGTCTCACGACCGCGCTGCACGCCGCCTCGCGGGGGGCCCGGGTCACGGTGGTGACCAAGCGCACCCTCGAGGACACCGCAACGTCGTGGGCGCAAGGCGGGATCGCCGCGGTGACCGACGACGGTGACAGCGTCGCCTCCCATGCCGAGGACACCCTCACCGCGGCCGCGGGTCTGGGAGACCCCGCCGCCGCGCAGCTGGTCGCCGCCGGCGGCGCCGACGCGATCGCCGACCTGGTCTCGCGGGGTGTCGTCTTCGACACCGACGCCGCGGGGCACCACGTGCGCGGTCTGGAAGCCGCCCACTCCCATCCGCGGATCATCCACGCCGGCGGGGACGCGACGGGCCGCGAGATCCAGCGCGCGCTGTCCGCCGCCGCGCGCACCGCCTCGAGGATCACCGTCCGCGAGCACGGCATCGCCGTCGACATCGTTCTGGAGGACGGCCGCGCCCGCGGCGTGCGCCTTCTCGGCGGAGACATCCTCCGCGCGGATGCGGTCGTCTTGGCCACCGGTGGCGCGGGAGCGCTGTTCGCGCACACGACCAATCCGCCCGTGGCCACCGCGGACGGGGTGGCGATGGCGCTGCGCGCGGGCGCGGCGGTGACCGACCTGGAATTCGTGCAGTTCCATCCGACCGTGCTCGACGCCGCGGAACCGTTCCTGGTGTCCGAGGCCGTCCGGGGCGAGGGTGCGGTACTCCTCGACGACAGCGGTCGCCGCTTCGCTCTGGATGCCCATCCGGAGGGCGAGCTGGCACCCCGGGACGTGGTGTCCCGCGCCATCGCGGACGCGATGGCGCGCCAGGGCGGTCGGAGCGTACGGCTGGACGCGACCGTCCTGCGTGAAGAGACCTCCGCGTGTGCGGCCTTCCTCGCCGACCGGTTCCCCACGATCGACCGGGCGGTGCGCGCCGCGGGCCTCGACTGGTCTGTGACGCCCGTCCCGGTCACCCCCGCCGCCCACTACCTGATGGGCGGGGTCGTCACCGACCTCGACGGACGTACGAGCATCCCGGCCCTGTTCGCCGCCGGCGAGACGGCGCGAACGGGCCTGCACGGCGCCAATCGTCTCGCGTCGAACTCATTGCTCGAGGGGGTCGTCTTCGGCACCCGGGTCGCCGCGGCCGCGACCTCGGACGCCGCGGGAGCCTCGTGGCCGGAGATCGGCGGCGGCGGCCCGACGCCGCAGGTGACCGTCGCCGACGAGGAGCCGGAACCGTTCACCCGCGCGGCGCTGCAACGACTCATGTGGGAGCACGCCGGCCTCCGCCGCGAGGGGGGCGGTCTTGTGCGTGCGGCCGCGACCGTCGCCGCATGGCGCAACGGCCGCCCCGCGCGCGCCGCCACACCGGCGGGCGTCGAAGACGACAACCTCCTGCTCGTCGCGGCCCACATGCTCGCCGCTGCCGAAGCGCGCCGCGAGTCCGTCGGCGCCCACTTCCGCACCGACGGCACGTGTCCCGATGCGCCACCCGCCCCCTCCCCCACCCTGATCGGAGCCCCATGCTGACACCACGCGTGATCGAACGGATCGTCGAGGCGGCCCTCGACGAAGACGCACCCTGGGGCGACATCACCAGCGAGACCCTCATCCCCGAAGACGCGATCGCCCGCGCGGAGCTGACCTCCCGCGAACCGGGGGTGTTCTCCGGCGGCGAGGTGTTCGCCACGGCGTTCCGACTGACGGACCCCGCGATCCACGTCGACGTGCGCTACGCCGACGGGGAGGCGTTCGCCGCACGCCGCACCCTCGCGGTCGTCAGTGGCCCGGCCCGCGCCGTCCTGACCGCCGAGCGGGTGGGGCTGAATTTCGTGCAGCGGATGTCGGGGGTCGCCACGCTCACGGCGCGCTACGTCGCAGAAGTCGCCCACACCGGCGCGCGCATCGCCGACACCCGTAAGACCACGCCGCTGCTGCGCGCCTTCGAGCGTCACGCCGTCCGGTGCGGCGGGGGACACAACCACCGCACCTCGCTCAGCGATGCGGTCATGGCCAAGGACAACCACCTCGCCGTCCTCAAGGACCGAGGCGTCTCGGTGACCGCCGCCCTGAACGGCGCGATCGCCCGCCTGCCGCACACGACGCACGTCGAGGTGGAGGTCGACCGCATCGACCAGATCGACGCGGTCCTGGCCGCGGGGGTCGACACGATCATGCTCGACAACTTCTCCCTCGACGACCTGCGGGCGGGCGTCCGGCGCATCGGCGGCGGCGCGACGGTGGAGGCGTCGGGGGGCATCTCGCTGGAAAGCGTCCGTGCCGTGGCCGAGACCGGCGTCGACGTCATCTCGGTCGGGGCCCTGACCCACTCCGCGCGTGCCCTGGACCTCGGACTCGACATCCGCGTCGACGTCCACGAGGAATAGTCCGATGAGCGGACTGTATCTCGACAACGCCGCGACGACGCCGGTGCGGCGCGAGGTGCTCGAGGCGATGGCGCCGCTGCTGACCACCACGTACGGGAACCCCTCCAGCCACCACACCGTCGGCGAGCGCGCCGCCGCCGCGCTGGATGATGCCCGACGACGTGTCGCCCGCGTGCTGGGCGTGCGGGCCGGCGATGTCGTGTTCACCTCCGGGGGCACCGAGGCGAACAACCTCGCCGTCAAAGGCATCGCCCTCGCGGCCCTGCAGAACACGGGTGCACGGCATGTGGTGACCACGCCCATCGAGCACGAGTCGGTGCTCGCCTCGATCGACTACCTGCGGCGCCTGCACGGTGTCGAGGTCACGAGGCTGCCGGTGGATCGGCATGGCCTGGTCGACCCAGACGACCTCCGACGCTCGATCCGCCCCGACACCTCGGTCATCTCTATCGGTCTGGCCAACAACGAGATCGGCACGGTCCAGGACGCCGGGGGCCTGGTCGACGCGAGCGGCCGCGTGCCGCTGCACCTGGACGCCGTGCAGGCTGCCGGATGGCTCCCCCTCGCCGGCCTCGGCGTCGACGCACTCACCCTGGCGGGCCACAAGCTGGGCGCGCCGAAGGGGATCGGGGTGGCGATGGTGCGAGGACGCATCCCCCTCGAACCGGTCGTGCACGGCGGTGGTCAACAGCGCGGACGCCGCTCGGGTACCGAGAACGTCGCCGGCGCAGTGGGCATCGCGACCGCCCTGGAACTCGCCGAATCCGAGCGGGAGGACGCGACCGCACGGGTCGCCGGCGTGCGAGACGCCTTCATCGCCCGGGTGCGGGAGAAGGTTCCGACCGCGCACCTCACGGGGCACCCGGATCGCCGGCTGCCCGGCACGGCGAGCTTCACCTTCGCCGGGACCAGCGGCGAGGCGGTGCTGCTCGAACTCGAGCGACGCGGGGTGGTCTCCTCGAGCGGCTCGGCGTGTGCGGCGGGCAGCGACGACGCGTCGCACGTCCTCGTCGCGATCGGGGTCGACCCCGACGTGGCCCGCACCGCGGTACGGTTCACCCTCCCCCACACCTGGCGGGGCACGCTGGACCCGGTCGCCGATGCCGTCGCGGCCGCCGTCGCAGCCGTCTGACCTCGGGCGCCCGTAGGATCGAGCTCGTGACGCGTCCCTCGATCACGATGGTCGTCCCCGGCTGGAACGTCGTCGACTACGCGCCGGCGGCACTGGCGTCCTTGCGTGCACAGACCCGCGAGGACTGGACGGCCATCCTCGTCGACGATGCCTCCGACGACGGCACCGCGGCGCTCTTCGCCGCCGCGGCCGCCTCGGACGCGCGATTCCGCGTGGTCCATCATCCGCGCCGCCGCGGTCTCGGCGCGGCCCGCAACAGTGGCCTGGCACACCTCGAGACCCCGTTCGTCGGGTTCCTCGACGCCGACGACGAGCTGACCCCCGGCGCACTGGAAACGCTTGTGGGGGCCGTGGAGGACAGCGGGAGCGACTTCGCCGTCGGCGCCTACACCCGGCTACGCCCGGACGGGACGGGCGGGTATCTCGAAGGGGAGGTCCAGCCCTGGGTCGCCGCGTCCACATCCCCCGCACGTCGGGCGACCACCCTGGCGGAGCATCCCGCGGCGGGAGGGAACGTCGTCGCGTGGTCGAAGGTGAGCCGGACGGACTTCTGGCGTCGTGCCGATCTGCACTTCCCGGAGGGACGCCTGTACGAAGATCAGGTGGTCGCGCAGCGGATGTACACCCGTGCCCGACGGTTCGACACCGTGACCGAGGTCGTGGTCCGGTGGCGCGTGCGGCCGGACGGCTCGTCCATCACCCAGAACGAGGCCCGCCTGGACGTCCTGCGCGACTGCCTCGATGCGATGACCGCCGGGCTCGACGTCCTCGAGCGGTCCGGGATCACGAACGCCCTCCAGGCGCGCGTCGAGCTGATTCTGACGATGGATGTGCCGCGGCTGGCCGCGATCGCCGAGGACCACCCCGATGCGTCCTACCGGAGACTGTTGGGTGCGTTCACCCGCCGCGTGTGGCACCGCGCCGATGTGGCGCGCGCGCACCTGGACGCCGGGCTCCGGACCCGGATCGACGCGGTCACCCTCTGGTGACCGGTCCCGGATCCACGATGTCGTCGGGGGCGCGGTCGGCGCGCCGCTCCGGCAACGGCGGGTGCGGCTCGGCCTCCTCGGTCTGGAGGATCCGCGATGCGGCCACCTGCTGCGCCGCGAGTTCCGCGTAGAGCCCGCCTCGGGCCAGGAGCTCGGCGTGGCTGCCGGACTCGACGATGCGTCCCGCGTCGACGACGTGGATGACATCGGCCGCGATCACCGTCGACAGGCGGTGGGCGATCGACAGGGTGGTGCGCCCCCGCGAAGCGGCATCCAACGCCTCCTGCACGACGCGCTCCGAGACGGTGTCCAGCGCCGAGGTCGCCTCGTCGAGCAGGAGCACGGGAGGATCCTTCAGCAGGACGCGCGCGATCGCGATGCGCTGCTTCTCCCCGCCCGACAACCGGTAGCCGCGCTCGCCCACGATCGTGTCGTAGCCGTCGGTGAACCGCTCGATCACGTGATGGATGTTCGCCGCCCGGCACGCCGCGACGAGTTCGTCGTCGGTTGCGTCGGGCTTGGCATAGCGGAGGTTCTCGCGGATGGACGCGTGGAACAGGTAGGTCTCCTGCGACACGATCCCGACGTGGTCGATGATCGACGCGGCTCGGAGGGAATCCACGTCGGCGCCCGCGAAGAGGACCTCTCCCCCGCTGGCGGCGTACATCCGCGGCGTGAGGTAGAGGATCGTGGTCTTGCCCGCGCCCGAGGGGCCGACGAAGGCGACGTGCTGGCCGGGTTCGACCCGGAAGGTCACCCCGTCCAGGGTCGCGGGGGTCTGCGGCGCCGCATCCGGGTATCGGAACTCGACGTCGCGGAACTCGACGCGTCCGAGGGGGCCCGGCGCCTGGTCGACGTCGATCGCGTCGGCACGGTCGGTGATCGTCGGGGTCAGATCGAGGTACTCGAAGATGCGGGCGAACAGCGCCGCCGAGGTCTGCAGGTCCAACGCCACGCGCATCAGCCCCATCAGCGGCATGAGCAGGCGCGCCTGGACCGTGGTGAAAGCGACGATCGTTCCCGCGGTGAGGTCGTCGGCACCGCCGGTGATGAGATAGCCCGCGACGAGATAGATGACGGCGGGAACGCTCGACATGAGCACTTGCACCACCGCGAAGAATCCCTGCCCGCTCATGGCGCGGCGCACCTGGAGGCGCACCTGGTTGCGGTTCTCCTCCTGGTAGCGATGGGATTCGGTCCGCTGCCGGTTGAAGGACTTCGACAACAGGATGCCCGAGACGCTGAGGGTCTCCTGCGTGATCGCGCTCAGCTCCGACAGGGACTCCTGCGTCTCACCGGCGATCCGCGCGCGCACCTGCCCCACCCGCCGTTGCACGATCACGAGGAAAGGCATGATCGCCACCGCGATGAGGGTCAGGCGCCAGTCGATGATGAGCATGGCCACCAACGACGCCACGACGGTGACGGCGTTGCCGAGGATGCTCGTGACCGTGTTCGTGAGGACCCCCGCGACGCCTCCGACGTCGTTCTGCAGGCGGGATTGGATCGCGCCGGTCTTGGTGCGGGTGAAAAACGCCAGCTCCATCGACTGGAGGTGCTCGAACAGCCGCACCCGCAGATCACCGGTGACGGCATTGCCGACGGTGGCGGTGAGCCAGGTCTGCGCCACGGACAACCCGGACGAAAGCAGGAACAACCCGATCATGGCGCCGACCAGGATGATCAGCAGCCGCAGATCCGGCGCCGAACCGTCGACGGGGAACAGTGCGTCGTCGAAGATCCTCTGCACCAGCAACGGCGGGACGACGGCGACGGCCGCACCGACGACCACCAGTGTGGCCGTCACCACGATCCGCCCCGTGTACGGGCGGAACAGCGCCACCACGCGGTGGCCGAGGTCGGGGACCTTCGGCGCTTGCGCGTTGCGTCGCCGCTGTGCCGCTTCGTCGACGCCGCGGAACCCTCCCCCGCGACCGGGAGGTCCGAGCATCGTCATGGAATCAGGCTAATCGCGCACGGTAGGCTCGGCTCCATGAGCACCTCCGGCGAACACCCCGCACACGACGGATCCGACCTCGACGCACTGCGCGCCGAGATCGACGAGCTGAAGAAGGTGCCCGAGGAGGAGATGGTCAACCCCACTCCCCGGGGCTGGGAAGGCCGCGAGCCGACCCCTTCCCCCACCGACTCGATCGGTTCCGAGCGCTGGGAAGACACGACCTCGGAGGACTGACCTCCACCGCGTCTTCACCACCGATCCCCCCGGATCGGGAATAACGCCGTCGTCGGTCGCGGTTAGCCTGTCGTGGGCGCCGCCCTCGGCGTCCTCGCGCGTGCGCGCGCCCCAGTCCTCGCTTCCGCGACCGTACCATCGGAGATCCCATGGCTGCCACCGACGTCACCCCCGGCACCGGCAGTGTGGCGCTCCCGCGCACCGACGTCGTCTCGGCCGACGGCAATCGCGCCATCTGGCTCCTGCTGGCGGCCGCCTTCGTCGCGATCTTGAACGAGACGACGATGGGGGTCGCGATCCCGCACCTCATCACCGACTTGGGCATCACCGCCGTCGCGGCCCAGTGGCTGACCACCGCGTTCATGCTCACGATGGCCGTGGTCATCCCGATCACGGGGTTCCTGTTGCGCCGGTTCCCGACCCGGATGATGTTCATCGCCGCGATGAGCCTGTTCTCGACGGGCACTTTGATCGCCCTGATCGCCCCCGGCTTCACGGTGCTCCTGCTCGGCCGTGTGGTGCAGGCCTCCGGAACGGCGATCATGATGCCGTTGCTGATGACGACGATCATGAACGTCGTCCCCGCCCACGCCCGCGGCCGCATGATGGGCCGCGTGAGCATGGTCATCGCGCTGGCACCGGCGATCGGTCCGACGATGTCGGGCGTACTGCTGGACACGCTGGGATGGCGGTGGATCTTCGGGATCGTCCTGCCGATCGCTTTGGCCGCCCTGGCCGTCGGCGCGATCTGGATCCGCAACATCGGCGAGACGATCCGCGAGCCGATCGACGCCCTCTCGGTCGTGCTGTCCGCCTTCGGCTTCGGTGGCGTCGTGTACGGCCTCAGCCAGATCGGCGGGGCGGCCGCGCACGGCGGGACGGCAGCCGAAAAGGCCGCCGGCGCCCAGGCGACCACGACGCTGATCGTGTCGCTGTCGGTGGGTGTGGTCTCGCTCGCCCTGTTCGCCTGGCGCCAGATAGCCCTGCAGACCCGTGGCGTGCCGCTGCTGGACCTGCGGGTGTTCCGCTCGATGAACTTCTCCCTCTCGGTCGCCCAGTTCGGCCTGCTGTCGGTGTCGTTCTTCGGCGCGATCACCGTCATCCCCCTCTACATGCAGAACGTGTTGCAGGCATCCGCCTCCGTCACCGGTCTCGTCGTGCTCCCCGGTGCGTTGCTGATGGGACTGGCCGGGCCGGTGGTCGGGCGGATCTACGACCGCTTCGGACCTCGCGTGCTGCTGTTCCCCGGCTCGATCATCGCCTCGGGTGTGCTGTGGATGTTCACCACCTTCGACCAGGACACGACCATCTGGATGATCCTGATCGCCCAGACCGCTCTCTCGCTGGGGCTCGCGATGTCCTTCACCCCGCTGTTCACCGCGTCGTTGGCCTCGCTCCCGCGTCGCTACTACTCGTACGGGTCCGCGGTGGTCAGCACGACGCAGCAGGTCGGCGGCGCCGCCGGCATCGCCTTGCTGGTGGCGGTGATGTCGGGGGTGCAGACCTCGGCCATGGAATCCGGCGTGGACGAGTTGACCGCCGGCGCCCAGGGCGCTCATGCGGCCTTCCTCATCGCCGCGATCGTGTCGCTGACGCTCATCGTGGGGGCGTTCTTCATCCGTAAGCCGGATGACGACGACGCACCGGCGGCGGTGGCGCACTGACCTCGACGTCGCGCTAGCGACGAGCAGACCGCCGCGCAATCCCCTCCTTCCGATCGTCGGCGCCTCCTAGCGTGGAGGCCGACCGACCGAAAGGAGCCACATCTTGACCGAGAACATCGATGGCAAGAAGGTCGCGTTCCTCCTGACCGACGGGTTCGAGGACAGCGAGCTGACCAGTCCCTGGGCGGCGGTGACCGAGGCGGGGGCGACGGCCACGCTCGTCTCGCCCGCGGAGGGGACCGTCACCGGCAAGAACGGGCACGAGCAATCCGTGGATCTCGCCGTCTCCGACGCCGGCGTCGGCGACTTCGACGCGCTCGTGCTTCCCGGCGGCGTGGTCAACGCCGACCATCTTCGGATGGATGACCGCGCGGTGGCTTTCGTGCGCGGTTTCTTCGACGCGCACAAGCCGGTGTCGGCGATCTGCCACGGGTCGTGGATCCTCGCCGAAGCCGGCGTGCTCGAGGGCCGGACGCTCACCAGCTACCCCAGCTTGAAGACCGACCTGCGCAACGCCGGCGCGACGTGGGTCGACGAGGAAGTGGTCGTCGACCAGGGCCTGACTTCCAGCCGCACCCCCGATGACCTCCCCGCCTTCAACGCCAAGACGGTCGAGGAGATCGCCGAAGGAAAGCACTCGGGACAGACCGCCTGACGTCGGCGGGCCCGGGCGGGAGGGCCGGTGACGGCGATCGTCACCGGCCCTCGTCGCCGGCAGCGGTCACTGTCCGCCGCAACCGCTCCCGCCGCAGCACGAACCCTGCGATCCGGTATCGATGGTGGTCAGCACGATCTTGTCTTCGACCTCGGGGGTCGGGGTGTTCGACGTCTCCATCCCCCGATCGTAGCCCCGATGCGGGTGCTTCAGGCCGCGGGCACCAGCTCGGCGTAGAGCTCGCGCACACGCCGCGCGATGTCGTCGCGGATCTCACGCACATCGGCCAGCGGCAACCCCGCGGGGTCCTCCAGATCCCAGTCCAGATACCTCCGCCCCGGCAACACCGGGCACGCGTCGCCGCACCCCATCGTGATCACGACGCTCGCCGCACGGACGGCCTCGTCGGTGAGCGGTTTCGGGAAGTCTCCCGTGGCGGGCACGCCGATCTCGTCGAGCGCGGCGATGATCGTCGAGCGCACATCGGTCGCCGGTTCGGATCCGGCCGTGGCGACGCGGATCCGGTCACCGGCCAGGTGACGGAGGATACCGGCGGCCAGTTGCGACCGACCCGCATTCTGCACGCAGACGAACAGCACCTCCGGGGTGGCGTCACGGTCGCCGTCGGCGCGTGCGAGAGCATCGAGCCGCGCCGACGCGAAAGCCGCCGTGCGGGACGCGAGATACGGCGTGGAGGCGCTCGCGTCGCGGAGCAGCTCCGAGCTGTCATGGACGATCCGCCGGATCGTCTCTTCGCCGAAGACGCCACGGAACCTCAGAGAGAGGTCGGCGACGATCCGGCCGAGGTCGGGCTCGGCGGCCGCGCCGGCCCCGAGGAAGGCCGACACCCGGTCGTACTCATCGGGGTCGATGGCGTACCACACACGACGCCCCTCGGGATGGCGCCTCACGAACCCCTCGGCCAGCAACGCCTTCATGTGGTGGCTGACGGTCGGTTGGGTCAGTTCGAGAGCGGCCGCCAGCTCGCCCACGAGCGCGCGCCCCTCGTCGCTGTCGCGGATGAGTCGGAGGATGCGGGAACGGGTCGGGTCGGCGAGCAACGCGAGACGGCGGTCGTCGACCTCTGACGGAGCACCCATAGACAACAGTCTATCTGTACGAAGTGGGACGCGACGGCGCCGAGATCTCGCCATCGACGGCCCGAGCGCTATACGACAGTTGTAGATTAGATGTGGTCGCGGCACTCGCGACCACCCGGCCATGATCCGGGTCTCAGGGAAGAGAAAGGTGTATCTCATGGCACGTGTGCAGAACAAGGTCGCACTCATCAGCGGTGGCGCTCGCGGAATGGGGGCCTCGCACGCGAAGCTCCTCGTCGCGGAGGGCGCGAAGGTCGTGATCGCGGACATCCTGGACGAGGAGGGCACCGCTCTGGCCGAGGAGCTCGGCGACGCCGCGCGCTACGTGCACCTCGACGTGACGAGCTTCGACCAGTGGCAGGCGGCGGTCCAGACAGCCGTCGACCAGTTCGGAGGCCTGGACGTCCTGGTCAACAACGCCGGCATCGCCAACTTCGGATCGATCGAGGACTACTCCCTGGAGGACTGGGACAAGATCATCGCGATCAACCTGACCGGCGTGTTCTACGGCACCAAGGCGGTCATCGAGCCGATGAAACAGCGCGGTAGCGGATCGATCATCAACATCTCCTCGACGGCGGGACTGCAGGGCTACGAGGCGTTGCCGGGATACAACGCGGCGAAGTTCGGCGTGCGTGGACTCTCCAAGAGCACCGCGCTCGATCTCGGCAAGTACAACATCCGGGTCAACTCGGTGCACCCCGGGGTCATCCGCACCCCGATGACGGAGTCGCTGGAGACCCCGCAGAACCATGTCGCGCTGCACCGCGTCGGCGAGCCGATCGAGCTGTCGAACATGATCCTGTTCCTCGCGTCGGACGAGTCGAGCTTCTCGACGGGTGCGGAGTTCGTGGCCGACGGTGGCGAGACCGCGGGACTTTCGCACTACGAGTCCTGAGCCTGCCGGGGATGGTGGGCGACGCGCAGGACACCGTCGCCCCCATCCCCACCGTGGACGGATAACCTGATGCGACGCGCACCGCGCGGCGTCCGAACCCGGAGGGATCATGCACGAGGACCCCCGATTCGTCCGTAGCCGCGAGTCGCTGAGGAGCACTCTCCACCGCCTCGTCCTCACCACGCCCCTGGCCGAGATCTCCGTCTCCGTCCTGTGTCGAGAGGCGGGGGTGCACCGCACGACCTTCTACCGTCACGCACGAAGCGTGCGCGATCTCGCCATCGCCGAGTTCGTGGCCGACATCCAGAAGCTGACGACCGTTCCCGTGGAACCTTCGACGGAGGCCTCGCGCGACGTCGCACGACGATACGAGCACTCTCTGCAGCAGGTGCTCGAACTGGTCGCCGGCGAACGCGCCGTGTACCGCGCCCTCTTCGGCTCGTACGCGCACGATTCGTTCCCGGCGGCACTGGTCACCGTCATGCGACCGCAGGCGCTGAAGGCCGTCCACGTGTTCCGCACACAGGGTGTGCCGGGGGCGCCGTCCACCGACCATGAATGCGAGGAGGCCGCCGCCTTCATCGCGGGCGCCTTCGTCGGCGTCATCGACGCGTGGGTGACCTCGGGCGAGACCGACGCGACCGCCGCGGCGCGGCGCATCACCCACCTGATGCCCGGATGGTGGCCGCACCCGGACACGAGCGCTCAGGGAACGGGCGGCGAGACTCCCGTATGAGCCGGCCCGCGACCCGCGAGCCCCGCGGCGCACGCCGGTGGTGAGCCCTAACCTGGGGCGGTGACACCGCGCGATCTCCCCCACGGCGCCGTCTTGCGCCCCGCCCGCCCCGGCGACGAGCCGGGCCTGCTCGAGTGCATCCATCAGCTCGCGGTCTACGAACGCGAGCCCGATGCGGTCGAGAACACCATCGAGCGGATCTCCGCGAGCTTCTTCGGCCCCGACCCGAAGGCGTTCGCGCATGTCGTCGAGCGAGGCGGCGCGATCGTCGGCATCGCGGTGTGGTTCCTCACCTACTCGACCTGGACGGGCGCGCACGGCATCTGGCTGGAGGACCTGTTCGTCGCGGAGAGCGAGCGCGGGCGCGGGTTCGGCAAAGCCCTCATCGCCTCCCTCGCCCGCGAGTGCACGATCCGGGGGTACGCGCGCCTGGAATGGACCGTGCTGGATTGGAACGCACCCTCCATCGCCTTCTACCGGTCGCTCGGCGCGACGCCGATGGGCGAATGGACCACGCAGCGACTGACCGGCGAACCGCTCGCCACCCTCGGCGCCGCCCTGGACTGACGCACCGACGCCGACGCCGTCGCACGTCGGGGTCAGCCCTGGCGACCTTTGAAGCGGGGATTGAGTTTGTTGATGACGTAGACGCGACCGCGGCGACGGACGACCTGCGCCCCCGGCTGATTCTTGAGTGACTTGATCGATGCGCGGACCTTCACGCGAACCCCTTACTTGAGAATGATTTTCACTTCAGCTTATGCTTCAAGGGTTTCCCGCGCAATCGAGAGCGAGCGCCATGCATCGAAGGACCATCCTCACCGTCGGACTGTGCACCCCGGAACGCCGCCGCTACGCCGGCGAGATCTCCGCCGCGCTCGGACAACCGGTCGTGACGGCGAGCGCCGCCCCTCCCCGCCTGCGGGACCGACTCCTGATCAGCGCACTCGAGGCGGCCCGGGACGCCGGTGATGCGATCGTCGTCGACACCCCACCCGGCGTCGATCTCCCCGCCCTGCTCGACGCCGGCGACGGTGAGGTCGTGTGCGTCGTCGACGCCCGCCATATGCTCGATGATCTGCAGGGCAGCGCGCCGCTCGCGCCGCGCGAGCACGCCCGGGACGACCGCGGGGACATCGGGGCACGGGCCCGCCACGCCGCGCACCTGATCGAGAGTGCTTCCGGTGTGGTGATCGTGGACTGGGAAGACACGCCGACCGAGGACCTGTCGATGATGATGGCCATCGTCTCCCACCTGAACCCGGGGTGCCGCATCCGTCTCTCCCGCAACGCGGTCGAGGATCTGCGGGCCCTCACGGCGGGCCCGACGGCTCCGCCGTGGCGGGAGCGTGCGGGATGGGTCCATGCGCTCAACGGTGAGCACGCGCCGTTCATGCGTGACCCGCGCGTGAGCACTCTCCGCTACGAGCAGCTCCGCCCGTTCCAGCCCGCCCGCTTGATGCACGCGCTGGATCGGATCGACGCGGGCGACTGCGGAACGGTCGTGAGGTCGGTCGGGTTCTGCCGCCTCGCGACCCGCCCGGGTGTCCTGGCCCGCTGGGAGCAGGCCGGCTCGGCGATGTGGCTCGACCCGCTCGATGACGACGAAGGATGGCGGGCGACCGTCCAGGAGATCGCCCTGACAGGGATCGACCTCGACGCCGCCGACCTGACGCGGCGGCTCGACGCCGCCGCACTCACCGATGCGGAGCTCGCCGCCGGCCCCGAGTCCTGGCTTCGAGGTGCGGATCCCCTGCCACCGTGGCCGGCGACGGTCGACGAACCGGGCGCCTGAGGCGCCGCCTGCTGCGGGCGTTCAGCCCGCGTGCTGCGGCGAGATCTCGCTGAGCAGCTCCTCGACATGGGCCCGGATCTGATCACGCACGACGCGGACGCCGTCCAGATCGAGTTCCGCCGGGTCATCCAAGTGCCAGTCGAGGTATCGCTTCCCCGGGTACACCGGGCAGGCGTCACCGCACCCCATGGTCACCACCGCGTCGGCTGCGCGGACGACGTCGTCGGTCAGGGGCTTGGGGAACTCCTCCCCCACCTCGATGCCGACCTCGCCGAGCACCGTCACCACCGACGGGAGGATTCCGATCCCCGACGGACTCGATCCCGCCGAGCGGACGTGCACCCGGCCACCGGAGATGTGCCGTGTGAGCGCGGCGGCCATCTGGGACCGCCCGGAGTTCTGCACGCAGACGTAGAGCACCTCGGGCACACGCTTGGCGACGACGCCCTTGGACTGCGCCAGCGCCGTGAGGCGATCGTGCGCGAATTTCTCCGCGAGGGAGGGAAGGTGCGTCTTGATCGACGCGGTGCGCCCCAGCGCCGCATACGACTCGAACACGACCCGCTCGACGGTCTCGGCGTTCACCATCCCGTCGAACTGCTGCGCGAGTCGTTCGGCCGCGCGGTGGAGCACGGCATCGGCGGACAGCAGCGCGTCCTGGCCGCGCGTCTCGGTCACGCCGCACCTTCTTCGGATCCGACCAGGTCGGCCACAAGGGCCTCCACGCGGCCGCGGATCTCGTCGCGGATGGGACGGACCGACTCGATGCCCTGACCGGCCGGGTCTTCGAGTTCCCAGTCCTCGTAGCGCTTGCCGGGGAAGATCGGGCACGCGTCACCGCAACCCATCGTGATGACCACATCGGACTCCTTGACCGCATCGACGGTCAGCACCTTCGGGGTGTTCTCCGCGATGTCGATACCCTCCTCGGCCATCGCCTCGACGGCCACGGGGTTGATCTCGTCCTTGGGGGCCGAGCCGGCCGAGAGCACCTCGATGCGACCGGCGCCGAGCTCGCGCAGGTAGCCGGCGGCCATCTGCGATCGACCGGCGTTGTGGACACAGACGAACAGGACGGTCGGCTTGGTCATGGATGGCTCCTCAAGGTGTGGTGTCGAACCTGATGACAAAAGCATAGACCATCATCTATGGTTTTCGCCGCCCGGGTTCTGCCTCCTGGTAGCGTCGACCCGCATGGGATCACGCTCAGGTCGCATTGCCGCCGCCACGCTCGCCGCGACACTCCTGTCCGGGTGCGCCGCCTCTACCGACGCGCCCGCCACACCGCCGGCGAACGCGTCCGACGCCGACGCGTCACAGCGATTCCCCGACGTCCTCGAGGCGAGCCTGACCCGCGACGGCGAGGCGTACACGATCACCGTGACGATGTCCTCGCCCTACGACACGCCCCAGCGGTACGCCGACGGATGGCGGGTCGTCACGACCGACGGGGCCGTCCTCGCCGAACACACGCTGACCCACGATCACGCCGACGAGCAGCCGTTCACACGGAGCTGCGGGCCGTTCGTCATCCCGCCGGATGCCGACGAGGTCATCATCGAGGGCAGAGACCGCACTCACGGGTACGGCGGCCAGACGATCACCGTGACCGTCGACCGGTGAGTCACACCGTCGCGCCTCACACCCTCCGTACGCGCTCCCGGTAGTCGCGGACGTTGTGCCCTTGCACCAGGCTGCGTTGCGTCCCGCGCACGCTGTCGACCTTCACATCACCGCCGGTCACCGGCTGCGACTCGATCCGGGTCTCCTTCTCGAAGCTGTGCGACTTGTCCGTGTTGCGGTAGTAGCGGTAGAGCACCCCGTACAGCGCACCACCGACCAGCGGGCCGAACAGCAGCATCCATACTTCGCCGCCACCGGAGTCGGATGAACCCTGCGCGATCGGGGCGGTGTACACGAGATCGAGCGCCGCGCTGAACATCCCGATCATGCGCCGACCACCAGGTAGGCGACCGCGAGCGCTTCGAAGACCGTTCCGACGGTCAACGCCGCAAGGAGCAGGCGCCCGTGCGAGACCGGGATACTCCCCATGGTCTCGCCGGTACGACCGTTCACGGCGATGTAGTGGACCATGCCCTTGCCCCCGACCTCGTGATAGTAGGAATAGAGCCACACCGGCAGATACATCGCCACCCATTTGGTCCCGTGGACGTCGACCCGCTCCTTCTCCCACCGGACCCCGCGGCCGTAGGAGCGCACCGAGTCGGCGACTTCCGAACGACCGATCGAGAGCAGCTGGTCCTCCAGGGCCGGTTGCAACTCGGCGACGTCCTGGTCCCGCTTCTCGGACGTGACACCGTTGAGGTAGCTCGCGTTCCAGCGCACCGCGTTCTCCGTGTCGAACGGGAGGATCGCGTTGATGACGTTGTTGGTGTTCACCGCGGTATCCAGATGCGCACGCCGACCCGAGGACTCGAGCGTGAGATCGTCGACGGTGAAATCCACGTGGCGATGCACGTTGTAGATGTCGGCGTCGTAGTAGGTCTTCTTGTCGTTCCCCGAACCGCGCGTGTACTTCTTCGTCTCGATCTCACCGACGCCCCACACGTCGGCGCTCACGTTGCCGTCGACGACCATGTAGGGCATATACACCGGCACGACGTTCTCCGGGGAGAATTCGCGCACGAACCCCCGGTGGGCGAACAGCCGCCGCTTGCCGGCGAACTCCTTGACCTTCCCCACCGCGTCCTCGTGGGAGACGCGGAAGGGAAGGACGGCATCGGGGACCGCGCCGTTCGGGATCTGCTCGTTGACGGTCAGCACATGGCGACACCAGTGGCAGCGGGCTGCCATCTGCTGGTCTGTGTTGATGACCACTTCGGCGCCGCACCCGGCACACTTCATGGTGAGGACGGCATCGACGGCATCATCGATGTCCGCCGCGCCGGAGCCGACGGTCGTCCCCTGCAACTGCGTCAGATCCTCCGCGGAGGAGGCTTCCTCCAGAAGCGACTCCGACCACTCGTGCCGACAGAACAGACAGATCAGCGTGCCGGCCGACGCCCGCAGACTGATGTCGGTCGCCCCACACCGAGGGCACCGGTTCACCCCGTCGGAGAGATCCTCGTTCTGCGTGTGGACAACCTCCGGACCCGACGACGGGGGCGAGGAAGGACCCTCCGGCGGCACGGAATTCGACACGGCGCGCTCCCCGTCGGTCACAGGCCGAGGGCCTTGGCTTTCGCGGCGTCGTAGTCCTCCTGCGTGATGAGGCCGGCGTCGAGCATCTGCTTGAACTTCGCCAGTTTGACCATCGGGTCATCCGCCGCGGGCGCGGCCGCCGGGGCCGCCGGGGCCGCCGGTGTGCTCTGCGCGCCGACACCCGGCACCGGTTGCTGCAGACCTCCCAGTCCCGTCGCGCCTGCGGCCATCCCCATCCCGAAGATCCCGCCGGTGCCGGCGTTCTCGCCCGCGGACTCGAACCCCGACGCCACCGACGCCTGGAGGTTGGAGTTGCCGCGCGCACCGGAGAGCGCATCGGCACGTTGCACGTTGCGCAGCAGCTCACGCGTGTTCTCGTCGTACTCGATCGCGATGATCGCCGTCGACGCGATCTCGAGGCCGCGACCCGACGACCATTGATAGTTCTGTTCCACCGCCGCCGAGAGGCTCTGCGCGAAACCCACCGAATCCTGCTGGATCTTGGTGATCCGATTACCCTTCGACGGGTCGTTCGTGTACATCGAGAAAGCGGGCGCCAGCGAGCCCACGACCTCGTTGAACAGCTGCGAAGCGGCGTCGTTCTCGATGTCGGTGAAGTCGAAGACCGCTCCCGGCTCCAGGTACTTCGCCGGCACGAAGGCACGGACGAACAAGATCGGGTCGACGATCTTCATGGTGTACGTGCCGCGGGTGATCGCGCCCACCTGGGCGTTCATGTACGCGTCGTCCCAATAGATCTCGGACTGCGTTCCGAAGCGGTTGTTCGGCAGTTCCTTGAGCGTGACGAAGTAGGCGCGCTGCTGCGCGCTGGGCCGACCGCCGAACTTGAACCGCTCCCACGAGGTCGTGATGAGCGGGCTGACGATGCCGTCGCCGGCGAAGATCGACTGGGAGTCCTGCTCTTCACTGCTCCACTCGTACGCACCGGCCTCGGCGGCGAATCCGGTGATCGCGCCGTCCTGCATGAGCACCAGCCCGTATCCCTCGGGCACGACGATCTTGCTGCCGTTGGTGATCACACCGTCGGAGCCCTTCGTGTTCGAACCACGGCCGGCATTCTGCCCTCGCGGCACCGCGGAGAACAGCGCCGCCGTCGGCGTCAGGCCCGTGGGCACCGTGTAGAAGTCGGTCCACTGGTCCGCGAGCGTCCCGCCGATGGCGCCGACCGCTGCCTGAAGAAGTCCCACGAAAGCTCCTGTCATCGTCCGTCTACGTCTGAGACAGAGCTTCGGCGCGGCACGAGACACGCGACCACCGGGAGTCGGGACCCCCCGGTCACAGCGTCATCGAGGGCTGTGAAGCCGCTCAGAATCCACTGCGAGCCTAGTGGGAACTCCGCGACGATGTGAAGCGGACCGCCGAGACTCCGCAACACCCCGGTCCCCGGTCCAACGGTCGCGACGAGGCAGGGCCCCGCCACCGGACGGTGGCGAGTCGACGCGGGAATGCGATCGCCCCACGGCGGGTTGGACAGGCGCGAACACCACGCAGACCCGTCTGCCCGAGGAGGACATTCATGTCGGTCGCCGTCACCGCCGCATCCGGACAACTGGGACGCGCCGTCGTCCGGGCACTGATCGCCCACCCCGACGCCCCCGAGGTCGTGGGCCTGGCCCGCACCCCCGCGAAGGCGGCCGATCTGGGGATCGAGGTCCGTTCCGGGGACTACAACGAGCCCGAGCAGCTGGCCGACTCCCTCCGCGGCGTCGACACCGTGCTGCTGGTGTCCGGCTTGGACGCCCCCGAGCTGCGCATCGCGCAGCATCGCAACGTCCTCGACGCCGCACGCCGTGCGGGCGTGCGCAAAGTGGTCTACACGAGCGTCCAGGGCCCCGACGAGGACTCGGCCTTCTCGCCGGTCGTCCAGAGCAACCGGCGCACCGAGCAGGACGTGCGAGAGAGCGGCCTGACCTGGTCGATCGGGCGCAACGGCATCTACATCGAACCCGACGTGGAGTACATCGACGGGTATCGCGCCCGTGGCGAGATCGCCAACAGCGCCGGTGGCGGCCGCTGCGGCTACACCACCCGCGACGAGCTGGCCTTCGCCTACGCACGCCTCCTGCTCGACGACGCCCACGACGGGCGCACGGTGAACCTGAACGGAGAGCCGATCACCCAGCGCGAGCTCGCCGACCATCTCAACCGGACCTTCGGCACGGAGCTGTCCTACCGCGAGATGACCTCGGAGGAGTTCATCGCCGACCGCACGGCCGAGCTCGGCGAGTTCTTCGGACCGATCATCGGCGGGATCTACGACGGCATCCGGGCCGGCGTCTACAGCGACACCGGCGACTTCGCCGAGGTCGCCGGGCGTCCCCACGTCACGTGGGACGAGTACTTCTCCGAGGTCACCCCCCGCTGAAGACCGAAAAGCCTCTCGCCGACGAAAGCGCTGATCAGGTGTTGAACCGGAATTCCACCACGTCGCCGTCCTTCATGACGTAGTCCTTGCCCTCGAGTCGGGCCTTTCCGCGCGAGCGCGCCTCGAGCACCGAACCGCACTCGACGAGGTCCTCGAACGAGATGACCTCCGCCTTGATGAAGCCCTTCTCGAAGTCGGTGTGGATCACACCGGCCGCCTGCGGGGCCTTCCACCCCTTGCCGATCGTCCATGCCCGGGCCTCCTTGGGGCCCGCGGTGAGGTAGGTCTGCAGGCCGAGGGTGTCGAACCCGATGCGGGCGAGCTGGTCCAGACCCGACTCCTCCTGACCGGTCGCGGCGAGCATCTCGGCCGCATCGTCGTCGTCGAGTTCGATCAGCTCCGACTCGATCTTGGCATCGAGGAACACCGCCTGCGCCGGAGCGACCAGCGCGGCGAGCTCCGCCTTGCGCACGTCGTCGGTGAGCACGCCCTCGTCGACGTTGAAGACGAAGATGAACGGCTTCGAGGTCAACAACCCGAGCTCCCTGATCGGCTCGAGGTCCAGGCCCGAGGCCGACAGCAGCGTGCCGGAGTCGAGGGCGTCCTTCGCCGCGACCGCCGCGGTCAGCACCGCGGGGTCGGTCTTCTTGCCCTTGACCTCCTTCTCGTAGCGGGGGATCGCCTTCTCGAGGGTCTGAAGGTCGGCCAACTGCAGCTCGGCGTTGATGGTCTCCATGTCACCGGCGGGGTTGACCTCGCCGTCGACGTGCACGACGTCGTCATCGGCGAATCCCCGCACGACCTGGGCGATGGCGTCGGCCTCACGGATGTTGGCGAGGAACTGATTGCCGAGCCCCTCCCCTTCACTGGCGCCACGCACGATCCCGGCGATGTCGACGAACGACACCGTCGCGGGCAGGAGCCGCTCACTCTTGAAGATCTCGGCGAGGGTCTTCAGCCGTGGATCCGGGAGGTTCACCACCCCGACGTTGGGCTCGATCGTGGCGAACGGGTAGTTCGCCGCGAGCACCTGGTTCTTGGTCAGCGCGTTGAAGAGGGTCGACTTGCCGACATTCGGGAGTCCGACGATTCCGATGGTGAGAGCCACGGGAGTCCAGTCTACGGCGGCGCGCCTGCATCCATGCACGGGCGCGTCGGGGAGACTGTCGGCGTGGCTCTGGATTTCACCGCGATCGACTTCGAGACGGCCAATTCCAGTAGCGCGTCGGCCTGCGCGGTCGGGTTGGTCCGGGTCCGCGCCGGGGAGGTGGTCGCGACCACGGGGTGGCTGATCAAGCCTCCCGCCGGCCACGACGCGTTCTTCGACCTCAATACGCGCATCCACGGGATCCAGGCCTCCGACGTCGTCGCCGCCCCCGGCTGGAGCGCGCAGCTCGGGGAGATCGCCGCCTTCGTGGGCGACGACATCCTCGTCGCCCACAACGCCGGTTTCGACATGGCCGTGATCAAGCGCGCGTGCGAGGCGACCGGGGACGACTGCCCTCCGTACCGCTACGCCTGCAGCCTGCACGTGGCCCGCCGCGTCTACGCACTGGACTCGTACCGTTTGCCGTTCGTCGCGGCTGAGGCCGGGTTCGCCGAGTTCGCCCACCACGACGCCACCGCGGACGCCCTGGCGTGTGCGCACGTGATGGTCGATGCCGCACGCCGTGTCGGCGCCGACGACATCGAGGGACTCGCCGAGGCGACCGGCGTGCGCATCGCACAGATCACGGTCGCCTCGACGACGTCGGCGGCACCGGACGCCGCCGTCGTCCCGGCCTGATCCCCCGAACAGGCCGCGACGACCGCCTGTCAGACCGAGGCGACCGTCGAGGTCACCGGGGTCGGGTTCGAGAACAGATCCAGCACCGGGCAGTGGGCATCGACGACCGAGGCGAGGTGCTCGTAGCGCTCCTGCGACTCGGGCCCGGTGATACGCACGTCCAACTCGACGGATTGGAAACCGGCACGCACCGCGTCGTCCTTGCCGAACAGTCGAGCCGCATCGAGATGCCCCGTCGCGGTGATGGCGATGTCGTCGAACGGGATGCCCAGGGCGTTCGCGTACAGGCGATAGACGACCACCTGACACGAGATGAGGGCGCCGAGCGCGTACTCGACGGGGCTGGCGGCGACGTCGTCTCCCGCGAGCGCCGCCGGTTCGTCGACGAGGAACTCGTGGCGTCCCGCGGTGATGCGGGTGGCCACGGCTCCCTGCCCCTCACCGCGGACACGGTAGGTCAGATGCGCGGCGGCGCGATCGGCGTCGATGCGCCCGCTCCAGGCCTGGCCGGCCCCGTCGAGGCGTCCGGCACGGGCATCGGCGGTGATGTCGGCGGGGGTGTCGGTGAGAAGTGTCATGCCGCGACGCTAGACGTCGGGCCGCCATCCGCGCACGCCGCGTGAAACACGCCGTCATGCGCCGCGTCATCCCGCGCGCCGTGGCACGGTGTCGGTGGCCTGCGACAGAGTGTCGTCATGGACACCCTGCTCCTTGTCTCCCTCGCCGGCGCGACACTGTCCGTCGGACTGGCCGCCGGATGGGGGCTCGGCACCGCCCGTGGCGCGACGCGCTCGCAGGCGGAGATCGCCGACCTCCGGGCGCGCGTTGCTGCGGCGACCGCCGCACGCGACGGCGTGCAGGCACAGCTCGATCACCAGCAGACCCTCTACCACGATCTGGTCTCGCAGAGCCGCTCCGACCAGGCGGCGCGCGACGAACGCGAGCGCCGGGAGCAGGCGGTGCTGCGCGCGCTCGCCCCCGTCAACGAGACGCTGCAGAGCATGCAGGGGAAGGTGGACGAACTCGAACGCGACCGCCACCACCAGTTCGGGGCTCTCGCCGAGCAGCTACGGCGCTCGCACGAGTCCGACGAGCAGCTGCGCGCGACGACCGAGGCACTGGCCGGCGCACTGCGATCGGGGAGCACCCGCGGCGTGTGGGGCGAGACCCAGCTGCGCCGTGTGGTCGAGGCGGCGGGACTCATCCGGTACGTCGACTTCGATCTCCAGACCTCCGTCCACTCCGACGCCGGTGCGGGGCGCCCCGACATGGTCGTGCGTCTGCCCGGAGACAAGGCGCTCGCGGTCGATGCGAAGGTGCCTCTGGATGCGTATCTGGAAGCGAGCGCGATCCCGTTCACGGCGACCGGAGAGGAGGCCGCGCGTCGCGAGGCCCTCCTCGCCAGACACGTCAAGGCGGTCCGGGCCCATGTCGACGCGCTCGCGAAGAAGCAGTACTGGGCGGGGCTGAGCTCCAGTCCCGAGTTCGTCGTGTGCTTCCTGCCGAGCGAAGCCCTCCTCGCCGCGGCACTCGAGGCCGACCCGAGCCTGCTGGAGTACGCCTTCGGCCGACGCGTCGCCCTGGCCTCACCGGTCAACCTCTGGGCGGTACTGAAGACCGTCGCCTTCGTCTGGACGCAGCAGAACGTCTCCGAGGAAGCACGTACGCTGTTCGACCTCGGCAACGAGCTCTACACCCGCCTGTCGACACTGTCCGGCCACGCTGACGATCTCCGTCGCGCGATCGAGCGCACGATCGACAGCTACAACGCTCTGATCGGTTCCCTGGAGTCGCGGGTGCTCGTCACGGCGCGTCGTTTCCCCGGCATCGACGAGGCGACGCTGGATGCGGCGACGACCCCCACGACGATCGAGAACTCCCCGCGACGTGCGGTCGCCGAGGAGCTCGTGGGCACGGCGGGTGCCGACATCGGTCCGCTCCGGGATCGTCTGGACTCCTCCGTCCCCGACCGTGCGACCGCGACCGACGGGACGGGGCCTGCGACCGGCCCAGAGGGCGGCCGGTAGGTCAGGCGCCTCCGGGCACGAAGCTCAGCAGGAAGATCACGGCGGCCGAGACGCCGACGAAGGCGCCGATCATCCACCACGCCGAGGGCTGTTGGCCTTCCTCCCGGCGTACGCGGAAGAGGACATCGGGGCGGCGTGCCGGGTCGGTCGCATCCGCGACCACGGCGTGCGCCCCGGTCTGCGTCGTGGTACCGCTGGTGGCGGGCATCGCGTTCTCCCTCGCTGAGTCGACGTAGTCGGCGTCTCCGCTGTCCGTCGCACCCAGTTTCCCACAACGAGACGGGAAGGCCGATCACATACCCATCACGATGTCCGGCGCCGTGCCTCCGGCCCGCACGCGCAGCCGCTCGTCACAGCCACTTCGAGGTGAGGTGCTCCGAGGAGATGCGCCGCAGCGTGCCCGACGCGCCGCGCAAGACGACACTCTCGGTGTAGACGTAGCCCCCTTCACGCCGCACCCCGGCCACGAGCTGACCGTCGGTGACACCGGTGGCCACGAAAATCGTGTTCTTGCCTTTGACCAGATCGTCCGCCTCGTAGACATGGCCCTCGAGCTTCAGCCCGGCGTCGATGCCCTTCTGCTTCTCGTCGTCATCGCGCGGCCAGAGCCTCCCCTGGATGTGACCGCCCAGGGCCTTGATGGCGCAGGCGGTGACGATGCCCTCCGGGCTGCCCCCGACCCCCACGCACATGTCGGTGCGGGCGTTGTGACGCGCGGCGTTGATTCCGCCGGCGACGTCACCGTCGCTCATCAGGCGGGTTCCCGCCCCGGCGGCACGGATCTCCTCGATCAGTTTCTCGTGGCGGGGGCGGTGCAGCACCGAGACCACCATCTCGTCGACCGGCTTGTCGAGCGCCTCGGCCAGCCGCCGGATGTTCTCCCCGATCGGGAGACGGATGTCGACGACGCCGACACCGGCCGGGCCGGTGACGAGCTTGTCCATGTAGAACACGCTCGACGCATCGAGCATGGAGCCGCGATCTGCCACCGCGATGACCGACAGCGCGTTGTTGCGTCCGGCGGCGGTCAGCGACGTGCCGTCGATCGGATCGACCGCGACATCGCACTGCGGGCCGCGACCGTTTCCGACGCCCTCACCGTTGAAGAGCATCGGGGCGTTGTCCTTCTCGCCTTCGCCGATGACGATCGTGCCGTCGAAGTTCACGGTGGTCAGGAACGCCCGCATCGCATCGACCGCGGCCCCGTCCGCCTCCTCCTTCGCACCCCGTCCGATGAACGGCACCGCGCGGATCGAAGCCGCCTCGGTCGCACGGACCAGCTCGAGCGCGAGGTTTCGATCGGGATGCAGAGGGCTCATATCGCCGGTAAGACTCACCATGGCTCGACCCTATCCAGCAGTCTCTTGAAGAATGCGGGAATTCACACCCGCGCAGCGCGAAGGAATTGCGATTCCTTCGCGCTGGATGAGATGCGGGATCTGATCCTTGTGATCGCCGGGATCTTGTGGCCGCGCGTGGGTCGACCACACGGTGGGACCGCGGCCCGTCGTCGTTACACTCGAAGCGTCGACCCCGTCACGAAGGAGCACCTATGCCCGTCGCCACTCCCGATCAGTACGCCGACATGCTGGACCGCGCCAAGGCGGGCGGATTCGCCTATCCCGCGATCAACGTCTCGAGCTCGCAGACCATCAACGCCGTCCTCCAGGGCCTCACCGAAGCAGGCTCGGACGGCATCCTCCAGGTCACCACCGGCGGCGCCGACTATTTCGCCGGCCACACCGTGAAGAACCGCGCGACCGGGGCGCTCGCCTTCGCGCGCTATGTCACCGAGGTCGCCAAGAGCTACCCGATCACCGTCGCCCTGCACACCGACCACTGCCCCAAGGACGCACTGCCCTCCTTCGTCCTGCCGCTGCTGGAGGCGTCCGAGGAGCAGGTCAAGGCCGGTGGCGAGCCGATCTTCCAGTCGCACATGTGGGACGGCTCGGCCGTGCCCCTCGACGAGAACATCGAGATCGCCGCGGAGCTGCTGCCCCGCATGAAGAACATCAACTCGATCCTCGAGGTCGAGATCGGCGTCGTCGGCGGTGAAGAGGACGGCGTCAAGCACGAGGGCTCGAACGAGGCGCTCTACACGACCGTCGCCGACGTCACCAAGGCCGTCCAGACCCTGGGCCTGGGCGAGAAGGGCCGGTACATCTCGGCGCTGACCTTCGGGAACGTCCACGGCGTCTACAAGCCGGGCAACGTCAAGCTCCGACCCGAGCTTCTCGGCGAGATCCAGGAGGGCATCGCCGCCGCGTTCGGCACCGACGCCAAGCCCCTCGACCTCGTCTTCCACGGCGGCAGCGGATCGACCGAGGAGGAGATCGCCCTCGCGGTCGCCAACGGCGTCATCAAGATGAACATCGACACCGACACCCAGTACGCCTTCACCCGGTCGGTCGCCGGCTACATGCTCTCCCACTACGAGGGCGTGCTGAAGATCGACGGCGAGGTCGGCAACAAGAAGCAGTACGACCCGCGCGCGTGGGGCAAGGTCGCGGAGACGGCCATGGCCGCCCGTGTGGTCGAGGCCACGCAGCAGCTGGGCTCGCACGGCAAGAGCCTCGGCGCCTGAGCCGATCCACGACGAACGCCCCGCGGTTTCGGCCGCGGGGCGTTCGCCGTGACGGGACGAAAGCCGGATCAGCCGCCGGCGTTCTGCACGAGCAGGTCCCACACGGCCGGATCGGAGAACAGCGGAACGGTCAGCAGCAGCCCACTCGCGAACGAGAAGACCAGGGCCCCGACCAGGGGGATCCACCAGCTGATCCTCCCGCGGCGCAGATTCGCCCACGACAGCAGCGCGGTCGCCAGCCATCCCAGCCCCAACACGATCGCGGCGGCGAGCCCCCATATCCGCGCGCCGTCGGGATCACCGAGGGTGGCTTCCAACCCCATCATCTCGAACAAGGTGTCTGCGTAGGCGCTGTAGTCGGTGAACAGCGGGATGCTGGTGAGGACGTTGAACAGGCCGTAGACCAGCAGTCCCACGGTGATGACGCGGTCGGCGAAGCGGCGTCGCCGCTTCAGATCCGCGTCGATCGAGTCCTCCCCGGCCGAGGCGGCAGGGGCCGGAGCGGCCGACGGGGTGTGGGCCGGCGGCGCGGAAGCCGTGTGCCGACCGCTGTCGAGGTCCCATGTGGCATCGGGCTGTCGGATACGGCGGCGCTGCTCCTCGGGCGTCGCATATTCGCCGAACTGCGGCCGCGGACGGGATCCGCTCTGCTCGGGCGCGGTCATCGGTCACCTCGCCCCGGAGCGCGTCCGCCGCGACGATCGGCATCACCACGAAGCTCCTTGGGCAGAGAGAAGATCAGATCCTCCTCGGCGGTCTTGACCTCTTCGACATCGCGGTATCCGGCGTGGGCCAGGTCATCGAGCACCTGCTGGACGAGCACCTCCGGAACGGAGGCGCCGCTGGTCACCCCCACCGTCTCGACGCCATCGAGCCACTCCTGACGCACCTCGTCGGCGTAGTCGACGCGGTACGCCGCCGCGGCGCCGTACTCGAGGGCGACCTCCACCAGCCGCACGGAGTTGGACGAGTTCGCCGACCCGACGACGATCACGAGGTCGGCGTCCTTGGCGACCTTCTTGATCGCGACCTGGCGGTTCTGCGTCGCGTAACAGATGTCGTCGGAGGGCGGGTCCTGCAGGTGCGGGAAGCGTTCACGCAATCGCCGTACCGTCTCCATCGTCTCATCGACCGAGAGCGTGGTCTGCGAGAGCCACACCACCTTCGACGGGTCCTTGACCTCGACGGTGGCCGCATCGGCCGGGGAATTGACGACGGTCACGTGGTCCGGAGCCTCGCCGGCGGTGCCTTCGACCTCCTCATGGCCGTCGTGGCCGATGAGCAGGATCTCGTAGTCGTCGCGGGCGAACCGGACCGCCTCGCGATGCACCTTCGTCACCAGTGGGCAGGTGGCGTCGATGGCCTGCAGGCCGCGGTCCGCGGCTCCCGCGACGACCGCCGGGGACACCCCGTGCGCGCTGAAGACCACATGTGCCCCCTCGGGGACCGCGTCGACCTCCTCGACGAACACCGCCCCCCGCTGCTCGAGCTCGCCGACCACGTGGCGGTTGTGCACGATCTCCTTGCGTACGTACACCGGTGCCCCGTACCGTTCGAGTGCCTTCTCCACGGCGATGACCGCGCGATCCACACCCGCGCAGTATCCGCGGGGTGCCGCCAACAGCACCCTCTTGCGTCCGGTCACGGGGATATCCTGGAGCCGTTCCCGCCTCCCCGGCACACGGGGGGCCGGGAGGCTGACAGCCACTGCGGGCGCGGTCGTGGTCACCCTTCGATTCTACGGGCGCGGCCTGAACGGGCGCCCCGCACCAGGAAAGGACCGGATGACCTCCTTCGCCGCCGAACCCGTCGCCGGGCAGGCCCCGCCGCCCGACTCGGTCGCACCGCGCGATTCCACCTCGTCGACTCCGACCTCCGTCGGGCGCCTCAACGACACCATCCGGGGATTCATCGAGCGCTGGGGATCGGTGTGGGTCGAAGGAGAGATCACCAGCTGGAACGTGCGGGGCGGCAACATCTACGGCCGGATCAAGGATCTGACCACCGACTCCACGGTCTCGGTGCGCCTGTGGTCTTCGGTCCGCCAGCGGATGCGGGGCGAGTTCGCCGTCGGCGACCACGTCGTGGCGTGTGTGAAGGCCGACTACTACACCCGGACGGGGGACTTCAGCTTCGGGGTGTCCTCCCTCCGACAGGTGGGCCTGGGCGAGCAGCTCGAACGGATCGAGCGGCTCCGTGCGCAGTTGCGGTCCGAGGGCCTCTTCGACGCGGCGCGCAAGCGCCCGATCCCTTTCCTGCCGCACACGATCGGCCTGATCACCGGAGAGCGCTCGGACGCCGAGAAGGATGTACACCGCAACGCCGAGCTGCGCTGGCCTCAGGTGGAGTTCCGCACCCGGCACGCCGCCGTCCAGGGCGACCGGTGTGTACCCGAGACCATCGCCGCCCTGCAGGCGCTGGACGCCGATCCGGACGTGGACGTCATCGTCATCGCCCGCGGCGGCGGCGACCCGCAGACCCTGCTCGGGTTCAGCGACGAGCGACTCCTGCGTGCGGTGGCGGCGGCCCAGACCCCCGTGGTGAGCGCGATCGGTCATGAGAACGACCGCCCACTCCTGGACGAGGTCGCCGATCTGCGCGCGTCCACCCCGACCGACGCGGCGAAGCGGGTGGTCCCCGACGTGGCCGAGCAGCGCGCGCTGGTCGCGCAGTTGCGCGCACGCTTGAGCAGCCGCCTGACCCAGCGGGTCTCCCACGACATCAGCCAGCTGGAGCATGTCCGCTCGCGGCCGGTGATGCGGAACCCGCAGACGTTGCTCGAGTCGCGCTCGCACCACCTGTGGGTGCAGGTCTCACGCGGCCGCGAGACGATCGAACGACGCGTGGATGCGCAGCGTCGCCGCACCGCGGAGCTGCGCGCCGCGTTGCGCGCCCTCTCCCCCGAATCCACCCTCGCGAGGGGGTATGCGATCGCCCATCTCGAAGACGGGGAGATCATCCGTGAGGCCGCGCAGGCGCCCGCGGGGACGCCGGTGGCGATCACGGTCGGGTCGGGGTCGTTCGCCGCACGCTCCGAGGGTGCGACCGCCGACTCCGCCCGCCCCGCGGCGGCGGAGCAACAGCCGTCGGCGGCGTCCCCGCCACCGCCTAGGATGGAGACATGACCGAGACGAAGGGCCCCGTCACCGACGTCGCGGATCTGTCGTTCGAAGACGCCCGCGACGAATTGGTCAGTGTCGTCGCGCAGTTGGAACAGGGCGCGCCGACCCTCGAGGAGTCGCTGCGACTGTGGGAGCGCGGGGAGGCGCTCGCACAGCGGTGCGAACAGTGGTTGCTCGGCGCCAAGCGCCGCCTCGACGCGGCCCGTTCGACGCCCGACGACGCCCCCCCCGGGTGACGCGTCGTGATGGCCAAGGAGCCCCGCGTCGTCGCAGAGCTCGGTCGTCCTGAGACCCCCGGTGAGACCGCCGCGCGGAAGGCGGCGTCCTCCGCCGCCTACCGATCCAGCAAGACCGTCCGGAACCTCGTCGTCGCACTCCTGGTGACCCTCGCGATCGTCGCGGTGATCATCCTCGGCGTGCCGCGGGGAGAGGTCCCGACGACGGAGATCGATGTCGCCGAGACCGCGCAGCGGATCGAGTCGGGAGGGGACACCGGCCTGATCGTGCCGGAACTTCCCGACACCTGGCGCGTCAACAGTGCCGTCGTCGAAAGCGACGACGCGGTCCGCGCCTGGACCATCATCTACGTGCCCGAATCCGGCCAGGGATATCTGCGTGTCGAGCAGGGCTTCGACGCCGACGACGCGTGGGCCTCGCGGGTGCTCCGCGGGGCCGAGACCGAAGACACCGTCACCATCGACGGCATCGCGTGGGACCGCTACGACGTCTCCGGCGCCGGCGAGACCGGGAACATCACCCAGGGGTTCGCCACGCAGGCCGGGCCCGACACCATCCTCATCTACGGCGACACCGACGACGCGAGCCTCGTTGTCGCCGCCGAGTCGGTCGCCGATCAGATCAGACAGCTGCAGGAGGAATCGTGAGCGCCCCCACCCCCACCCGCGCCTGGACCGACATGGCCGCCGGGAACCGTCGATTCGTCGCCGGCGAACCGCACCACCCCCGCCAAGACGTCGAGCGACGTCACGAGCTCGCCGCGGCGCAGAAACCGGTGGCGGCACTGTTCGGGTGCTCGGATTCACGCCTGTCGGCCGAGATCATCTTCGACCAGGGACTCGGCGACCTGTTCGTCGTCCGCAACGCCGGCCAGGTCATCTCCGACTCGGTGGTGGGCAGCCTGGAGTACGCCGTGGCGGTGCTGGAGGTGCCGCTGATCGTCGTGCTCGGTCACGACGCGTGCGGTGCCGTGCGCGCCGCGATGGACAGCACCGCCGTCGACGCCGCGCCCCTGCCGCCGCGCATCTGGCGTCAGGTCGCGCCGATCGTGCCGGCCGCACGCCGGCTCCAGCAGCTGAACCCCGGCGCACCACTGAATCCGGAGGAGGTCGGGCGCGAGCACCTCCGCGCGACCGTCGCGGAGCTGTTGCACTCGAGCGAGCTGATCAGCGACGCCGTCGCCGCCGGCACCGTCGGTGTCGTCAGCGCCAACTACCGCTTGTCCGAGGGCACGGCCGTGCCCGACACCATCGTGGGCGTCGAGGGCGCCTGAACGACCTGAGAAACGGGAGGAACGACGACGTGACCGACACCGAGTACCGCATCGAGCACGACACCATGGGCGAGGTGCGCGTGCCCAAGAACGCGCTCTACGCGGCGCAGACCCAGCGCGCGGTCGAGAACTTCCCCCTTTCGGGCGACCCGCTGGACCCGGCGCAGATCGTCGCCCTCGCGCGCATCAAGAAGGCCGCTGCGCTGGCCAACAAGGAGCTCGGCACGCTCGACGGTGCGATCGCCGACGCGATCGCCGGCGCCGCCGACGAGATCATCGCCGGCTCGCACATCGACCAGTTCCCGATCGACGTCTATCAGACCGGTAGTGGGACCAGCTCGAACATGAACATGAACGAGGTGCTCGCGACCCTCGCGACCCGCTCGCTCGGTTCCCCCGTGCATCCCAACGACCACGTCAACGCCTCGCAGTCCTCGAACGACGTGTTCCCCACGTCGGTGCACATCGCCGCCACGCAGGAACTCATCGACGACCTCATCCCCGGACTCGACCACCTCGCCGTGGCGCTGGAGGCCAAGGCCGAGGAGTGGAAGGAGGTCGTCAAGTCCGGTCGCACCCACCTGATGGACGCGACCCCGGTCACGCTCGGACAGGAGTTCGGCGGCTACGCCCGTCAGATCCGTCTCGGCATCGAGCGTGTGCAGTCCGTCATCCCCCGTGTGGCGGAGGTCCCCCTGGGCGGCACGGCCACCGGGACCGGGATCAACACCCCGATGGGCTTCCCCCAGAAGGTCCTCGAGCTGATCGTCTCCGACACCGAACTGCCGATCACCGAGGCCAAGGACCACTTCGAAGCCCAGAGCGCCCGCGACGCGCTGGTCGAGGCATCCGGGGCGCTCCGGACCGTCGCCGTCTCGCTGACCAAGATCAACAACGACCTGCGCTGGATGGGCTCCGGCCCGAACACCGGGCTCGGAGAGCTGCACATCCCGGACCTCCAGCCCGGGTCCTCGATCATGCCCGGCAAGGTCAACCCGGTCATCCCGGAGGCCACCCTCATGGTCTGCGCCCGCGTGATCGGCAACGACGCGACGATCGCGTGGGCCGGCGGCTCGGGGTCGTTCGAGCTGAACGTGGCCATCCCGGTGATGGGCACCGCGCTGCTCGAGTCGATCTCATTGCTCGCCAACGCCAGCCGACTCCTGGCCGACAAGACCATCGACGGGCTGCGTGCCAACGTCGAGCGTGCCGCCGCCTTCGCGGGGATGTCGCCGTCGATCGTGACGCCGCTGAACAAGGTCATCGGCTACGAGGCCGCCGCCAAGATCGCCAAGCACTCGGTCGCCGAAGGCATCACGGTGCGCGAAGCGGTCATCGCCCTCGGATACGTCGAGCGGGGCGAGATCACCCTCGAGCAGCTCGATGACAAGCTCGACCTGCTCTCGATGACCCATCCGGGCTGATCGTGACCGCCGGGGCCCCTCGGCGCGATAATCGGGACATGTCAGCCCTGTCCCGTCCGCTGTCCGCACGAGCGCGGATCCTCGCCGCGATCGTGACGGTCGCGGCCGTCGGACTGATCGTCGTCGGCGGGGTCACGTTCCTGGCACAGCGGGAACGCACGCTGACCGCCGTCGACGAACGCCTGCGCACGCAGGTGGAGCAGCTGCGTACGGTGGCGGTCACCACCGACGACACCGCCGGAGACGCACCGGCGGACGAGGGCGCCTCCGGCGACGATCTGGTGTTGGAGGACTTCGCGTCGGTGGAGGAGTACCTGCAGACCGCGGTCGCCCGGCTCGTGCCGGCGCGCAACGAGGGGTCGGCCGCGATCGTCGACGGGGAGGTGCGGTTCCGCCCGACCACGTTGTCCGGGTTCGACATCGCCGACGACAGCGAGCTGGTGGAGGCCGCGCTGACCGAGGTGGAAGACGCGGGCGGCACCGTTCTCGGCACGGTGTCGACCGAGCACGGCACTCTGCGGTACATCGCCATCCCCGTCGAACGGGAAGGCGACCCCGCGTCGGGTGTCTACGTGCGAGCCGTCGATCTCGACGCCGAACTGCAGCCGGTGATGGCCTCGATGATCACCTTCGGGGCCGTAGCCCTCGCGGTGGTCGTCGCGATCGGCTTCGTCGCCTGGTTCGTCGCCGGTCGCCTCCTCTCGCCCATCCGACATCTGCGTGACGCCGCCGACACCATCACGTTGGCCGACCTGTCGCCCCGGCTGAAACCGCAGGGCAACGACGACATCTCCGACATGACCCGCACGGTCAACGAGATGTTGGACCGTCTGGAGGGGTCCGTCGACGTGCAACGGAAGTTGCTCGACGATGTGCGTCATGAGCTCAAGACCCCGATCACGATCGTCCGTGGCCATCTGGAGATGATGAACCCCGACGACCGCGACGATGTGATCGCCACACGCGACATCGGGATGGCCGAGCTGGACCGGATGACACGTCTGGTCAGCGACATCGATCTGCTGGCCACCGTCGAAGGGGACGAGTTCGACATGAAGCCGGTGAGCCTGGCGGTGTTGACGGCGCGGATCGGGGAGTTGGTCGCGGTCATCCCCGGGCACCGGTGGCGGATCGAACACACCGCCCGCGGCAAGGTCGTCGGTGACGAAGACCGCTTGTTGCAGGCCTGGCTCCAGCTCGCCGACAACGCCGCGAAATACACACCCGACGGATCGCCCATCGAGATCGGGAGCACGCTGGAACCCTCGGGCGCGCGGCTGTGGGTTCGCGATCACGGTGCAGGCATCCCTCGCGCGCATCGGCATCGGATCTTCCGGCGCTTCGATCGCGCCCAGGGTGCCCGCCCCGTGGGAGGCTCGGGGCTGGGGCTGGCGATCGTCGACGCGATCGCGAAGGGTCACGGCGGTCACTGCCAGGTGACCGACACCTCCGGTGGCGGGGCGACGTTCACGATCCACCTGCCCTCCCCGACTTCCGAATTGCCCGCACCGGTTCGTGCCGGAGACGTCCTGCAGAGAGAGGCCTCGTCGTGACCCTGATCCTCATCGTCGAAGACGAACCGCGCATCGCGTCTTTCGTCAAGCGGGGTTTGAACGCCGCGGGCTACGCAACCGCCATCGTCGAGGACGGTGCCGAAGCGCTCGCACGCGCACTCGAGGACGACGTCTCGCTGGTGTTGCTCGACGTGGGCCTGCCGACCATCGACGGGTTCGAGGTGTTGCGGCGGCTGCGGGCGCACGGTTCGACCGTCCCGGTGATCATGCTCACGGCACGCTCGAGCACGCGTGACACCGTCGACGGGCTCGATGCCGGGGCGAACGACTACGTCCCGAAACCGTTCACCTTCGACGAGCTACTCGCCCGTATCCGGTCCCGTCTGCGCGAACACGCCCAGCCGGCCGGGACCGCCGTCTCGCACGGGGATGTCACGCTCGACATCCTCGGCCGACGCGCGACCGTGGCCGGCCGGGAGGTCGAACTCTCCGCGCGGGAGTTCGCCCTCGCCGAGCAGTTCCTGCGCAGCCCCGGACGCGTGCTCAGCCGCGAGCAGCTACTCAGCCGCGTGTGGGGACTCGACTTCGATCCCGGCTCGAACGTCGTGGACGTGTACGTGCGGTACCTCCGCGGGAAGCTCGGTTCCCACCACATCGTCACGGTGCGCGGGGCAGGCTACCGCTGGGAGTGATCCCCGCAGACGGTGGACCCCCGACGCGACGGGGCGCCGGGGGTCCGTCGGGCGGGCCACGTCATCGGCCCACCGCTGTCTCGTCGCCGATCACGACAATTCGCCGACCTCCAGCAGCTCGGTGACCAGCGCGGCGATCGCCGAACGCTCCGAACGCGTCAGCGTGACGTGCGCGAACAGGTCATGTCCCTTGAGCGTCTCGATCACCGACGCGACACCGTCGTGGCGGCCGACGCGTAGGTTGTCACGTTGTCCGACGTCATGCGTGAGAACGACGCGGGAGTTCTGGCCGATGCGGCTCAGCACCGTCAGCAAGACGTTCCGCTCGAGCGATTGCGCCTCGTCGACGATCACGAACGCGTCGTGCAGCGAGCGCCCGCGGATGTGGGTCAGCGGTAGCACCTCGAGCAGGCCGCGCTCGACCACCTCGTCGAAGACGTTGCTCGAGACGATCGAACCGAGCGTGTCGAAGACCGCCTGACCCCACGGGTTCATCTTCTCGCCCTGGTCACCGGGCAGGTAACCCAGTTCCTGACCGCCGACGGCATACAGCGGGCGGAAGACGATGATCTTCTTCTGCTGCTGTCGCTCCAGCACCGACTCCAGGCCGGCGCACAGCGCCAGCGCCGACTTCCCGGTCCCGGCACGCCCACCCAGCGAGACGATCCCGACATCCGGGTCCATCAGCAGGTCGATCGCGATGCGCTGCTCGGCGGACCGGCCGTGGAGGCCGAACATGTCGCGGTCGCCCCGCACGAGCCGGTACGAGCCGTCACCGGTGACCCGTCCCAGCGCAGAACCCCGCTCGGAATGGATGATCAGACCCGTGTTGACCGGGAGGCCGACGACCTCTTCGCTGACCGCGACCTCACTCTCGTAGAGGTCGCTGATGTCATCGCCGGACACGTCGATGGAGGCGATTCCCGTCCACCCGGAGTCCACGGCCTGCTCGGCGAGGTACTCCTCGGCGCTGATGCCGAGCGAGGCGGCCTTCACGCGCATCGGCATGTCCTTGGAGACCACCACGACCTCGTTCCCGTCCTGCGACAGGTGCGCCGCCACCGCGAGGATGCGCGAGTCGTTGTCACCCAAGCGCATACCCGACGGGAGCACGGAGGCGTCGGTGTTGTTCAGCTCGACGCGCAGCGTGCCGCCCTCGCCGATCGGGAGGGGGAAGTCGAGGCGACCGTGCTCGGTGCGCAGATCGTCCAGGAGCCGCAATGCCTGACGGGCGAAGTATCCGATCTCGGGGTCGTGGCGTTTCCCCTCGAGTTCGGAGATCACCACCACGGGGATGACGACGTTGTGTTCGGCGAAGCGTGAGATCGCACGCGGATCGCTCAGCAGAACCGAGGTGTCCAGCACATAGGTCCGAAGGGCCTGATCGCGTTCTTCCGAGGAGGTCTCCCCGATGCTCGCGATCCCCTCGTCCTGTCGGCGCTGCTTGTGTGGTGCTCGTGAGGTCACAACCCACTCCCCGCTCCGGGTCCCGTACCCGGGATCTCGAGTCGACCGTGGGTCACGAGTCGCGATCCTTCGAGGCCGACCCGATCAGGCGCCTTGCCCGATGCCTTGAAGCTACGACCGCCGGGCGCGAGGCGCCATCCCGACACGCGGATCGATCGTTACGTGCCGGTGAATTCCCGGATGCGCGGATGTGACGCGACCGCGTCAGCTGCCGTAGCGGCGGTCACGTTCGGCGTAGTCGCGCATCGCGCGAAGGAAGTCGACCTCGCGCAGGTCGGGCCCGAGCGCCTCGACGAAATAGAACTCGCTGTGCGCGGACTGCCACAGCAGGAAATCGCTGAGGCGCTGCTCGCCGGAGGTCCGGATGACCAGATCCGGGTCGGGCTGGCCACCGGTGTAGAGATGCTCGCCGATCTGTTCCGGTGTGAGGCTCTCGGCCAGATCCTCCAAAGACCCGCCCTGGCGGTGGTGGGCGGCGATGAGGCTGCGGACCGCGTCCACGATCTCCCCGCGACCGCCGTAGCCGACGGCGAGGTTCACATGCAGACCGGTGTGACCCGACGTGCGCCGCTGCGCGTCCGCGAGGACGGCGGCCAGCCCCTGGGGGAGATTGTCGGATCTGCCGACGTGCTGCACCCGCCAGTCCCGCTCGTGCGACAACTCCTCGGCCAGCTCCGCGATGATCTCCACGAGGTCGGACAGCTCCTGCGAGTCACGCTTGCGGAGATTGTCGTTGGAGAGCAGATAGAGCGAGACGACCTTCACGCCGATGTCGTCGCACCACCGCAGGAACTCCCGCATCTTGGCGGCACCGGCACGATGGCCGTGCGCTGCGGATTCGAATCCCAATTGACGCGCCCAGCGGCGGTTTCCGTCGATCATCATGGCGACGTGGTGCGGGACCGTCTCCGGCGTGAGGCTGCGGCGGAGGCGCCCGATGTAGAGGCGGTAGAGCGGTCCTCTGCCCTGCTTCAACTCGGTCACCTCCCCAACCTACCGCCGACGCTTCCGACGCGCGGGGCGAGGTCGTGTGCGCCCGGTGGCATACATCGACGCGTACGCTCGGATCATGGCCCGCCGCGAGCGCATGAACGTGTCCGACGAGGGCGCCAAGATGCCCGAGCTCCCCCTGCTCGAAGCGAACGCCGTCAGCGCGCAGACCGAGCTGAAGCCGAGCTGGCGGGGTTGGATCCACGCCGCGACGTTCCCCGTCGCGATCGCCGCGGGCATCGTTCTCATCGCGCTCGCGCAGGGCGCGCCGGCGAAGTGGTCCTCTGCGGTGTTCATGGCGACCTCGCTGCTGTTGTTCGGCAACTCCGCTCTTTACCACCGCTTCGACTGGAAACCGAAGATGCGCGCCACGCTCAAGCGCATCGACCACGCGAACATCCTGCTCCTGATCGCCGGAACGTACACGCCGATCGCGGTGCTCGCCCTGCCCACCCCGAAGGCGGTGCTGCTGCTGTCCCTGGTATGGGGCGGCGCGATCCTCGGGATCCTGTTCCGGGTGTTCTGGATCGACGCCCCCCGATGGCTCTACGTCGCCCTCTACCTGGTGTTGGGTTGGGCCGCGGTGATGTACATGGCGGATCTGTTCGCCGCCAGTCCCGCCATGATGATCCTCGTCATCGTGGGCGGCCTGCTCTACACGTTCGGCGCAGTCGTCTACGCGCTCAAGCGCCCGAACCCGTGGCCGGGGCACTTCGGTTTCCACGAGATCTTCCATGTGTGCACGGTGCTGGCGTTCCTGTGCCACTGGACGGCGTGCCTGCTGATCGCGCTGCAGCCCGCCTATCACGCCGGGTGAGTCGACCGCCGATTCACCGCCCGGGCTGCTCTCCGGACTCCCCCGCGGACGCCTCATCCGAGGACGACCGCCCCTCCTGGTCATGCGCGGCCTCTTCGGCGTCGAGCTGCTCGTCGATGTCCGCGCGGATGCGGCCGCGACGGATGCGGCGCATCATGTCGGTGATGAGAAGGATCACCACGACTCCCAGCAGGGCGAACACGAGGAAGCCCCATGGGCCGGGGGTCACCAGATCAGGGTCGACGACCTCGGTCGAGAGGGTCCTGGGTGCCACGGTCGCCAGGACGACGAGCGCATCGTGCATGTTTCCCCGATCCGCGCCGAAGCGCATAGCCTGGTCTTCCAGCCTAATCTTCCGGAGCACCACCGATGACGACCCCCGATGAACTCGACGACCGGTACGGTCGCACACCGTCGCGTCGTCGACGGCTCGTGGCGACCCTGGCGATCGGGGTCGGAGCCGTCGCGGCCGGCGCGATCGCCTGGGGCGCCGTGAGCAACGTGCTCGACGACGTGGACGTCGAGACCGTCGCCTTCGACGTCGTCGACGAGCACTCGGTGTCGCTGAGCTTCCAGGTGGCCGCACCCGCCGGCCGCGACATCGCATGCGCCCTGGAGGCGCGCGATCCCGACCACGGCGTCGTCGGATGGAAGATCGTCGAGTACCCGGCATCGACGCAGCACACGATCGCCGTCCGCGAGGTGATCCCGACCCTCGCGGAGGCCACGACGGGTTTTGTCAACTCGTGCTGGGTGACATAGTCTTTCGAGACACAGGCGACTGACGCCCCGGCCGATGCCGGGGCGTTTCGGTTATCCGCACCGGATTCTCACGACGAGCCCATCCGAACCGAAGGAGATTGACGTGTCTAGCGACGCCCAGGTGACGTTCCTCACGCAAGAGGCCCACGACCGGCTCACCGCCGAACTCGAGCACCTCTCGACCACCGGACGGGAGGAGATCGCCAAGCGCATCGAAGCGGCCCGCGAGGAGGGCGACCTCAAGGAGAACGGCGGCTACCACGCGGCCAAGGACGAGCAGGGCAAGCAGGAGGCCCGCATCCGCACGCTGCAGGCGCTGCTGAAGTCCGCCAAGGTCGGCGACACGCCCCAGAGCCACGGCATCGTCGAGCCGGGCACGGTCGTCACCGCCGTCATCGCCGGTGGCGAGGAGACCTTCCTGCTGGGCAACCGCGAGATCGCCGGCGGGACCGAACTCGACGTGTACAGCGAGGTTTCGCCGCTGGGCGAGGCGATCATCGGCCGCAAGGAGGGCGAGAAGGTCTCGTACACCGCCCCCAACGGCAAGGACATCTCGGTGGAGATCGTCAAGGTCGAAACCTACGACGGGCAGTGACCTCCCGCCGCCGACGGCGGCGCATCGACGACGGGCCGTCTCTCCGCGTGTGACACACGCCGCGAGGCGGCCCGCGGTCGTTCTCAGTCGGTGACGACCGTCGCGGTGAACCCGGCCTGCTCCAAGGTCGAGATCACGTGGGCGCGGTGTTCGGCGCCTCGGGTCTCGACGCTCAACTGCAGGATCACCTCGGAGATCTGCAGCCCCTGGCCGTGCCGGGTGTGGAGCACCTCGATGACGTTCGCGCCGGCGAGCGCGAGTAGCTCCGACACCCTCGCGAGCTGGCCGGGACGGTCCGGCAGCGGGATGCGCAGGCTCATGTAGCGGCCGGAGGCCGCGAGCCCGTGCGCGACCACGCGCTGCAACAGGAGCGGGTCGATGTTGCCGCCGGACAGCACGGTCACCGTGGGGCCGGTGGCGGTGATCTTTCCGGCGAGGATCGCTGCGACCCCCACCGCGCCCGCGGGCTCGACCACCTGCTTGGCACGCTCGAGCAGCACCAGCAGGGCGCGGGCGATGTCATCCTCGGTCACGGTGACGACCTCGTCGACGAGGTCGTGGATGATCTCGAACGGGAGATCGCCGGGACGGGCCACCGCGATGCCGTCGGCGATCGTCGGACGCGTCTCGACCTCGAGCGGTTCCCCCGCCGCCATCGACGCAGGATACGCGGCGGAATTCTCCGCCTGGACACCGATGATGCGCACGTGGCGGCCCTCGACCGCGGCACGCGCCTTGACCGCGGCGGCGACACCGGCCAGCAGACCACCCCCGCCGATGCCCAGCACCACCGTCTCCACCTCGGGCACCTCGTCGTAGAGCTCCATGCCCAGAGTCCCCTGTCCGACGATCACGTCGCGGTGGTCGAACGGGTGGATGAGTACGGCGCCGGTGCGATCGGCGTATTCGGCGGCCAGTCGCAGTGGGGTCTCGACCGTGGCACCTTCGAGGACGACGTCGGCACCGTACCCTCGCGTGGCCAACAATTTGGGCACCGGAACGCCCAACGGCATGAAGATCGTCGCGGGGATCCCGAGTGTCTGCGCCGCCAGGGCGACACCCTGCGCGTGATTGCCCGCGGAGGCGGCGACGACACCGCGCTCCCGTTCGGCCTCGCTCAGCCGCGAGAGCCGATAGGTCGCTCCGCGGATCTTGAACGACCCGGTGCGCTGCAGATTCTCGAGCTTGAGGTGCACGGGCACTCCGAGCAGGTCGGAGAGGAACTGCGAGCGGTCGGTCGGGGTTCGGGCGATGACGCCGGCCAGTGTGCGGGCGGCATCGGTGAACTCTTCGATGGTGGGTGCGCTCACGCGCGCGTCCTCCTGGTTCTCGGGACGGTGGTCCAGATCAGATCCGCGGTGGTTCGCGGGTCGGCGCCGGTCTCCCAGGCGCGTTCGCTGAGATAGACGGCGACGACGTTGACGAAGGCCGCCAGCGGAACCGCGAACAGCGCGCCCGGGATGCCCGCGACCATCGCACCGCCGGCGACGACGAGCACGACCGCGAGCGGGTGCACCTTGACCGCCGAACCCATCAGCAACGGCTGGAGGACATGGCCTTCGAGTTGCTGGACCCCCAACACCACCACGAGCATCCACAGTGCGATCCAGGGCCCGCTGTACACGAGGGCGAGGAACACCGCGAGCGCGCCGGTGATGACGGCGCCCACGAACGGGATGAACGCGCCGAGGAAGACCAACACGCCGATGGGGATCGCCAACGGCACACCCAGCAGAGCCGCACCCAATCCGATGCCGATCGCATCGATCGTGGCGACCAGCAACTGGGTCCGGGCGTAGTTGATGACGGTCACCCAGCCCGCCTTGGCGGCGCCGTCCACGGCCGCCCGCGCACGCGTGGGGAACAGTTTGACGGTCCACCGCCAGATGCCGGCGCCGTCGGCGAGCAGCGTGATGAGGATGAAGACGGCCAGGAATGCACCCGTGACCACGTGGCCGAGGGTGGTGCCGATCGCGAGGGCTCCGGACCACAGCAGCTCCGCCTGCTGTTGCAGCAATGTCCCGGCCTGCCCCAGGAGATCGTCGATCTGCTCTTCGGTGAGGTGCAACGGCCCCTGCACGAGATAGTCCCGGAACTCCGCCGCCGCCTCGACCGTGCGAACTTGCACGGAAGGCCATTCGGCGGATATCTGCCACGTGACCAGCCACACCAGTCCGGCGACCACCGCCAACGTTCCCAGCAGGGACAGGACGATCGCCACCCACCGCGGGAACCGGTGCCGGATCATCCACGCGAAGAACGGCCACAGCAGCGCCGTGACGAGGATGGCGACCATGAGGGGGATGATCAGGAGCTTCAGCTGGATGATCAGCCAGATGAGGACACCGACGGCGGCGGCGATCAACAGGAAGCGCCACGCGTACTCGGCCGTCAGCCGCAGCCCCCGGGGCACCTGTCCGCTCATCTCTCCCGAGACGATGCGCGTACGGTCGCGGAGTGCGGAGAAGAACGAGCCACGGGACGTGTCGTCAGGACCGTTCATCATGCCAGTCTAGGAGGTCCCCGGCTCGAGGTCGGGCCCCGCTAGGCTGACCGCGTGAAGGCGACCCTGAGCACGGTGGAGGCGCGGCGCGTCGCATTGGCCGCCCAGGGCTTCGGCACGCCGCCGATCGACGGGAGTGCGGGCACCCGTGCGCTCGCGGCGACGATCCGGCGCCTGCGGACCCTGCAGATCGACTCGGTCAATGTGTTCGCCCGGTCGCACTACATGCCGCTGTTCTCGCGCCTCGGCGCGTACGACACCGCCGGGCTGGACCGTCTGCTGTTCACCGGCAAGCGGTCGTTCGTCGAGTATTGGGCCCATGTGGCCGCCTTCATCCCGGCTGCGGACTGGGGCCTGTTCGACTTCCGGATGCAGGAGATGAGGCGCCGTCATGATGCCCCGGAGGGCTGGACGCGACGCCACGCGGACACCGTCGCGTGGGTGCGCGACGAGTTGGCCTCCCGCGGACCGTTGCGTCCCGCGCAGATCGAACGGGACGCCCGACGCTCGTCGCGCGGTCCCTGGTGGGACTGGGACGAGGTCAAGTCGGCGCTGGAGTATCTGTGGCTGTACGGCGAGGTGGCGATCGCCGGTCGGCGAGGGTTCGAACGACGGTACGGATTGGCCTCACAGGTGATCCCCGACGCCGCACGCGTGCCGGTCCCGCGCGAGGAGGCGATCCGCGAACTCGTCTCACGCGCCGCGGCCGCGTACGGCGTCGCGACCGCATCCGACCTCGCCGATTACTGGCGGATCCGGGACCGCAGAGCCGTCCTGACAGCGGTGCACGACCTCGTCGACGCCGGCGAACTCTCCCCCGTCGCCGTCGAGGGATGGCGTGTCGGCGGGCGCCCGGCACCGGCGTGGGTGCATCGCTCGGCCCGCCTCCCCCGTCGGATCGACACGGCCGCGATCCTCACCCCGTTCGACCCGGTCGTGTGGTTCCGGGAGCGGGCCGCGCGGCTCTTCGACTTCGAGTACCGCATCGAGATCTACACCCCCGCCGCACGACGTCGGTACGGCTACTACTCGCTTCCGATCGTGGTCGGAGACGACGTCGTGGGGCGCACCGACCTCAAGGCCGACCGCACCCGTGGTCGGCTGCTCGTGCAGTCGGCGTGGTGGGAGCCCGGGGCTCCTCCGGATGCCGCCGAGCGCGTCGCCGAGCGACTACGCGCGGCGGCGGCGTGGCAGGGGCTCGACTCGGTGTCGGTCTCCCACTGGGGCGACGCGACCGACGATCTGGCCGGTGCGCTCGGCGACGCCGCGCGACACGATGCCGGGCCGTCGAGCCCGCACGGCACAGCCGCCCCGATCGACGGGCCGCCCTCCCCCGAGGGATTCGCGGTGGCCTCGTGAGTCGTCGAGTCCTCCTCGCCGGGGTCGGCCTGCTGACCGTCGCGGCAGTGATCGCCGCGGCCTGGTGGTCGCTCGCGGCCCGCGGCGAGCCGACGGCGCGGGAGACCGCCGAGGGCTACCTCTCGGCACTCGAGCGCGGCGACGTCGCGCAGATTCAGGCCCTCCGGCGCGATCCTCTGCCGGAGGGTGCCGCGGAGGCGTTCTCCGGAGCGCGGTCGGTCACCGATGCACGTGTCGAGGCGATCGACACGAGCCGGGCCGGCCGAGCCACCGTCGAGGCCTCGGCCGTCTTCGGCGACACGCGCAGGCAGATCCCCTTCACCGTGCTCTCGCAAGACGACGGTGCCCACGTGGTCATCGACGACCTCGGCGAGCTGACCGCATCGACCTCACCCGGTGATGCCGTTCAGGTCGGGGGCACGAGCATCTCCGACGGGGCCTCACTCCCGCTCCTTCCCGCCCGGTACCCGCTCGCGCCGTTGCCTGCCGAGGTGCTCACCGGCGCCGACGACGTCGCGGTCAGTTCGCAGGAGACCGTCGTGGTGGCGCTGGATGCGGCGCTGGCCGACGACGCCGTCGCGACGGTGCAGTCGGCGATCGAGGCGTACGCCGACGACTGCACCGCGCGCGCGGATGCCGTCCCGGCCGCGTGCGGATTCGATGTGCCTTGGCCGGCCGACTTCGATTCCGTCGAGACGATCACCTACCGTGTCGATGTCTATCCGACCGTCCAGGAATTCTCGCTCGGCGACGCCGTCTACGCCTCGGACGGCGTCGTCGTGGCGACCGTGCGCGGCAACCCGCGCGACGGTGGCGACGGGGAACGGACCTACCGCGCCGAGGACTGGTCCCTGCGCGGAACGCTCTCCTTCGAGGACACGCGCGCCGTGATCAGCGTGTTCTGACCGCTCAGAACGAGCCGCCGATGTCGTGGAGGCGTTCGATGCGATCGGGGATCGGCGGGTGGGTCGCGAACAGCTTCGCGAACGCCTTCGGTGCCAGCGGGTTGGCGAACCACAGGTGCGCCATCGACGTATTCTCCCGGCGCAACGGCTTGCCGTACCGCTCGAGCTTCGCCAGTGCCGAGGCGAGCCCGTCCGGGTCGCGCGTGGTCAGAGCACCGGTCGCGTCGGCGAGGTACTCGCGCTGACGCGAGATCGCGGCCTGCACCACACCGGCCAACAGGGGCGCGACGATGGCCGCGACGATGCCGAACAGCAGGAACAGGAGCTGAGCCTGCCCGTTGTTGCCCCCGCCGCGCCGCATCCCCCCGAAGAAAGCGGCACGAAGCATGATGTCGGCGAGGATCCCCACCGCGACGACCAGACCGAACACGATCAGCGACACCCGGATGTCGTAGTTGCGGATGTGCCCGAGTTCGTGGCCGAGCACGCCCTCCAGCTCACGGTCGGTCATCATCTCGAACAGCCCGGTCGTCACGGTGATCGCCGCTTCCTCGGGCTTGCGACCGGTCGCGAAGGCGTTGGGTGCGGGATCCTCCACGACGTACAGGGTCGGCATCGGTGTGCCGGTCGTGATGCAGAGGTTCTCCACGAGGCGGTGGTACCGCGGCGCCTCCTGTTTGGACACCTCCACGGCGCCTGCCATCGCCAATGCCTCACGGTCGGCGAAGAAGTACTGCACGGTGGCGTACCCGGCCGCGAAGATGAGGATGAAACCGGTGACGAACCAGTTGTTCCCGAGCAGCCACCCCGCCAGCCACCCGATCGCACCGAGCACGAGCACGAAACCGATCAGGATGAACCAGGTGTTGCGCTTGTTCCGCGCGATCGCACTGTACACGGTGACTCCCCGTCCTCGAGATCACCCGTGTCGACACCTCAGCCGGATGTCGGTCCGGGTCGCGTCAGAACTGTACGCGAGGCGGCTCGGAGATCGCCGCGCCGTCCACGACCTCGAAGAAGTCCCGCTCACTGAAGCCGAGGTTCTTCGCGAAGAGGTTGTTGGGGAAGACCTTGATCTTCGTGTTCAGCTCGCGCACGCCGCCGTTGTAGAACCGGCGCGAGGCCTGGATCTTGTCCTCGGTGTCGACGATCGACTGCTGCAATTGCAGGAAGTTCTGGCTGGCCTGCAGTTGAGGGTAGGCCTCGGCGACGGCGAAGATCGACTTCAGCGCCTGTTGCATATGCCCCTCGGCGACTCCCGCTTCCGCGGGGCCGGCGACGTTGAGTGTCTCGGCGCGAGCGCGCGTGACGTTCTCGAACACGGCCTTCTCGTGTGCGGCGTATCCTTTCACCGCCTCGATGAGGTTCGGCAGAAGGTCGGCGCGACGCTTCAGTTGCACCGTGATGTCGCTCCATGCCTCGTCGACGCGCACGTTCAACTGCACGAGCGAGTTGTAGGTCGCCCACAGGTAGATTCCGGCGATGACGACGATTGCGACGACGATGAGGACCGGGATAAGCCATTCCCACATGCGCCCATCCTATCCAGCGTCGCCGGCACCGCCACGCCCGGACCCCACACTCTCAGCACCCTCCGGGCTCGCCACCGCGGCGTGGTCGCCTAGAATTCGAGCACAGACCCCGGAGCGCCATGCCGACCATCCCCCCGACCGACCGTCCTCGCCACGTCGCGGGGGGTTCCGCGTTGAGGACCCGCGCGGCGATCGCGGTCGCCGCCCGCACCCCGTTCCGCATCGACACGGTGTCGCTGGATGCCCCGCGCGCCTCCGAGGTCCGCGTGCGGATGGTGGCGACCGGGGTGTGCCACACCGATGCGGCGGTGCGCGACGGGGTCATCCCCACGCCTCTTCCCGCGGTCCTCGGACACGAGGGGGCCGGCATCGTCGAGGAGGTAGGTCGCAGCGTGTCGCGGGTGGGAGTGGGCGACCACGTCGTCCTCTCCGCGAACTCCTGCGGTTCGTGCCGCACCTGCCTGACCGGCCGTCAGTCATACTGCGAGCAGTTCTGGCAGCGGAACTTCGCTGCTCGTCGCGAGGACGGGACCACGGCGTTCACCGCTGACGGGCGCGAGATCGGCTCGACGTTCTTCGGCCAATCGTCCTTCAGCGAACACGCGAACGTATCGGAGCGAAGTCTGGTGCCGGTTCCCCGCGAGGAGGACCTGACGATGCTCGCTCCGCTGGGATGCGGGATCCACACCGGGGCGGGAACGGTGTTCACCGTCTTCCGGCCCGGGCCCGGGGCCTCGCTGGTCGTTTTCGGGGTGGGGGCGGTGGGGGCGGCCGCGGTGATGGCGGCGCGCTCGACCGGGGCGACACGGATCATCGCGATCGACATCGTCCCCGAGCGACGGGAACTGGCCGCTGAGCTCGGCGCGACCCATACCCTCGACGGCGCCGACCCTGATCTCGCCCGCCGCGTGACCGAGATCACCGGAGGACGCGGAGTCGATTTCGCGCTGGACACCACCGCCCGCCCCACCACACTGCGCACCGCATGCGACAGCCTCGCGATCGGCGGCATGGCCGTCGAGGTCGGGTCATCGCCGGCAGACACCGAAGTCCCGCTGGAGGTCGGCGCGTCCTTGGGCAAGGGATGGACGGTCCGGACGGTCAGTCAAGGCAGTTCGGTCCCCCAGCTGCTCATTCCGGCGCTCATCGATCTCTGGAGACAGGGGCGGTTCCCGTTCGACCGCCTGATCCGGAGGTATCCGTTCACATCGATCGACCGGGCCCTGGACGACGCCGCGCGCGGCGTCACCGTCAAACCGGTGCTGATCTATTGAGGGTCCCGTTCACTCGCCGAGCACGCGCGAAAGGTATCTGTTGCCGAACAGCCGATCGGGGTCGAGCCGCTCGCGCAGGGCGAGGAAGTCGTCGAAGCGCGGGTAGAGATCCCGCAGCTGAGGGGCATCGAGCGTGTGCATCTTCCCCCAGTGGGGGCGCCCGCCGTAGGAGAGCATGATCTGCTCCACCGCTTCGAAGTACTCGGACGGGTCCTCGCGCCAATAGCGGTGCACGGCGATGTACGCCGAATCCCTCCCGTGGGCGGTCGAGAGCCAGCGGTCGTCGGCCGCGGCGAATCGCACCTCGAGGGGGAAGGAGATCGCCCATCCCCGTTCGTCGATGAGCGCGCGCAACCGGTCGAACGCCGGGAGCGCGGATTCGACCGGCAGGGCGTACTCCATCTCACGGAAGCGCACCGAGCGCGAGGTCGCGAACACGCGATGCGAGGCATCGGTGAACTCCCGATCCCCCCACAGTGTCACCGAGGTCCGGGCGATCGTCGGGACGGTCTGCGGCACGGCCTTCGCGACGCCGCACGCGGCCTTGTGCAGCACACCCCCCACCACCGTGTCGTCGACCCATGCACCGAGGACGCCCAGCGGTGCACGGGGCGCGCTCTCCGGAAGACGCGTGTTCGTCTTGGTCATCGCCTTGTCGGTGTGCGGGAACCAGTAGAACTCGAAGTGGTCGGCCTCCTCCGCCCGCCGATGCAGGTGCTCACGGACGTCATCGAGCGGTTCGGGACGTTCGACGGCGTGCAGCTGGAAAGCGGGCACGCACTGGATGGTGACCTCCACGAGGACGCCGAGGGCCCCCAGCCCGAGTGCGACGGCGGGCAGGAGATCGGGGTCCTCGTGCTCGGTCACCTGCAGCATCTCGCCGTCGCCGACGATGAGGGACGCCCCGACGACCTGGGTGGCCAGTCCACCGAACCGCACGCCGGTGCCGTGGGTCCCCGTCGAGATGGCGCCTGAGATCGATTGGCGGTCGATGTCCCCGAGGTTCTCCATCGCGAGCCCGTAGGGAGCCAGAAGCTTCGGGATCTGGTGCAGCCGGGTACCGGCGAGGAAGGTCGCACGCCCCCGCTCACGGTCGACGCGCACCAGGCCCGTCAGATCCGTCAGATCCAGGAGTACCCCCGGTGCGACGGCGATACCGGTGAAGCTGTGACCTGCGCCCACGGCTTTGACGGACAGGCCCTGCTCCCGGGCGGCGGCGACCGCGCGTGCGACCGCGCCGACACTGCGCGGGAACTCCATCCGCTGCGGGCGCACCGAAGCCGACCGCGCCCAGTTGTGCCACATCGCACCCGGCCGTGTCACAGGAACGCCTTCCCTTCACCTCGATAGGTCGGCTCCTCGCCGATGACCACCCCGTCCGCGACGAGCGCGTAGCGGTCGACGTGCTCGGCTGTCTCCCCGCTCTTGGCATGCCGGAACCACACCCGGTCCCCGACGCTCACCGTGCGGGCCGCCGCGCCCCGGAGCGGAGTCTGCACCTCTCCGGAGCCCTCCCGTGCCACGGTCTTCAGTCCCGCCGGCCACACCGGTCTCGGCTGACGGGACGCCCGCGCCGGGCCGGAGGCGATCCAGCCGCCGCCGAGGACGGTGGCGATGTCGTCGGAGGGACGACGGACCACCTCCAGCCCGAAAGCGGAGGCGGGGGCCGGGTCGAACCCGCGGTACCCGTCGAACAGGTGACCGGCGAGAAGTCCGCTGCCGGCGGTCACCTCTGTCACCGACGGATCCGCGGCGGTCGATTCGAGCGAGCCGGTCCCGCCCCCGTTGACGAACTCGAGGGACGCGATCTCCCGCAGCGCGGCCACGATCCGGGCTCGACGGTCGTGGAGCTCCTCGCGGGAGCGCCTCTTCATCCACCGCATCATCGGTGCCTCCGGGCCGACGGCATCGGGTTGCCCCGCGATCTGGGCCTCGTACATCATGAGGCCCACGAGCCGGATTCCCGGACGGGCGACGATCGCCCGTGCCAGACGTGTCACGTCGGAGGCCTCGAACAGCGGCGAGCGGCGCACGCCGACATGCCCGAGCGCAGCCGATCGCCACGAGGCGTCGGCGTCGATGGCCACGCGCACCTCGGCGCGCCCCCGCGAAGGCGCGACGTGGTCGAGCAGGTCGAGCTGCGCGAGATCGTCGACCATGAGGGTCACGCGCGTCGCGGAGCGTTCGTCGCCGGCGAGCCGCGCGAGGGCGTCCCGGTCCGCCGAGGGGTATCCGACCACGACGTCCTCGTGCGTCCGGGCGAGCCACAACGCCTCCGGGAGGGTGTAGGCGAGGACACCTGCATAGCCGGGCAGGGCCAGCGTCGACTCGAGTACACCGCGTACCCGCACGGACTTGCTCGCGACGCGGATGGGCACGCCTGCCGCGCGCACGAGCATGTCGAGCGCGTTGTGGCGCAGCGCGTCCACCTCGATCACGGCACACGGCCCGCTCACCTCGGCGACCGCGTGGGCGATTGCGCCCCAGTACGCCGCAGGATCACGCCATGACTGTGCCGCCGATTCGCGCGAGAGCAACTCGATCATGTGCCCCCGCTGGGATTCGAACCCAGACTGAAGCGATTTTAAGTCGCCTGCCTCTGCCGGTTGGGCTACGGGGGCGCCGTGGCACCCGCCACGCTACCGGTCAGCGCGCGGCGGCCTTCTCCGTGTCGGCGTCGCCCTTCTTCTCCGGCTCGGCCGGACGCGGCCGGGCCGCGAACTCCTCGAACACGTAGCGGGGGTTCTGCACGCTGGACAGGCTCACGATGTCGCGGCCCAACCACAGGTTGTTCCACCAGCCCCACAGCACGCGGAACTTGCGCTCCCACGTGGGCATCGCCAGGCCGTGGTAGCCGCGGTGTGCCAGCCACGCGACGAAGCCCTTCAGGGCGATCTTGCCCGACTGGAAGACACCGTTGTAGAGCCCCAGGCCGGCGACGGCGCCGAGGTTCTTGTGGAAGTATTCCTTGGGTTCCTCGCCACGCAGCACCGCGGTGATGTTCTTGGCCAGCAGCTTCCCCTGTCGCACGGCGTGCTGTGCGTTCGGCACGCACATGCCGCCCACGCCGCCACCGGACAGGTCCGGAACGGCCGAGACGTCACCGGCGGCCCAGGCCCCCTCGACGATCTCCTCGTCGGTTCCCACCCGGAGATCGGCCCGCGTGCGGATGCGCCCGCGCTCCTCGACCGGAAGGTCGCTGCCCCGCACGACGGTGGGGTTGGCCATGACGCCGGCGGTCCAGATGATCAGGTCCGACGGGAGCGTCTCACCGGTGGACAGCTCGACGTTGCCGTCGATGGCGCCCTTGACCTGGGTGTCGAGGTGCACGTGTGCACCGCGCTTGGCGAGGTCCTTGAGCACCCACTCGCTGGTGGGCAACGACACCTCGGGCATGATGCGCCCCATCGCCTCGATGAGGTGGAAGTGTGTGTCCTCGAACGTGATGTTCGGGTACTTCCCCAGCAACGAGGAGGCGAACGAGCGCAGTTCGGCGAACACCTCGATGCCCGCGAACCCGCCTCCGACCACGACGACGGTCAGCAGTCGGTCGCGCTCGGGCCCGGCGGGCAGCATGGCCGCCTTGTCGAAGTTGTCCAGCAGCTGGTCGCGGATCGCGACGGCCTCTTCGATGGTCTTCAGGCCGATCGCGTTGTCGGCGATGCCCGGGATCGGGAAGGTCCGTGACACGGCACCGGCGGTCACCACGATCTGGTCGTAGGTCTCGGTGAACGGCTCACCGACGTCGGGGGTGACCGTCGCGGAGCGGTTCGCGTGATCGATGCCGGTGATCTTCCCGGTCAGGATGCGGGTGCGCTTGAGGTGGCGGCGCAGCGACACCACGGAGTGGCGTGCCTCGATCGACCCGGCGGCGACCTCCGGCAGGAACGGCTGGTAGGTCATGTAGGGAAGCGGGTCGACGATCGTGACCTCTGCTTCACCCTTGCGCAGGGTCTTCTCGAGCTTCCAGGCCGTGTAGAAGCCTGCGTAGCCGCCACCGACGATGAGGATCTTGGGCACGGTGTTGGTCACGAGTGGGGTACTCCCTGTGTCAGCGGCTGGGCGTTCGGGACGCCGATCGGATGCGTCGGACAGCAGCGGTGACGCCGAGCGCCACCAGTATAGCGGCGCCGGTGACCATCACGAGCGGTACCGTCCCGTACAGCAGGGTCTCACGCGTGGGCAGCAGAGGCGAATCATCGCGCGTGAGGGACGCCGCCGGCGGCAGGGCCTCGATCTCCACAGGTTCCGCGCTGGGCTGGGCGACCGGGCCGGCTTCGGCTCGGCGGTAGATCCGGATCCACTCCTCCAGGCTGCCCATGGGATTGCTCGACACCATCGGCACACTGGCGTTGACGGCCCGTTCGGCGTCGACGAGTCCGTACCCGTACAACACGCTGGAGCCTTTGGCGGGGGTGGCGGTCTGGATGACGCGGTTGATGACGTTGTTCGCATCGAGGTCGGGGTGGGCCGAACGCACCAGCGCGGCGACACCCGCGACGATCGGCGCGGCACCGCTGGTGCCGTCCCACTGCACCACGGCCCCGTCCGCGGAGACCCCGAGGAGCTTTTCGCTGGGCGCCGAGACGCCGAGGGTGATTCCCTGGGTGGATGCTTCGACGCTCGCCGTGCCGTCGGGGTCGACACCGGCGACGGTGAGCACGCCGGGGATGGTCGCGGGGGCGCCGACGGTCGAGGTGCCGCTTCCCCGGTTGCCGGCGGCGACGACGACGACGACGTCGTTGTCGAACGCGTACTGGAACGCGCTGTCCCAACTCGGGTCCCAGTCGGTGGTGTTCGTCGTGAACGACAGGTTGATGATGTCGGCGCCGTTGTCCACGGACCACCGGATCCCTTCGGCGACCTGCTCCACGAACGGCACGGCGGCTGAGGCGCCGAAACCGACCGACACCGACAGCAGGTCGGCCTCCGGCGCGACCCCGATCATCCCGGAGTCCGGGCCCGTCCCGCGCGCGGCGGCGAGGGAGGCGACCCAGCTGCCGTGGCTGGCGTCGACCGCGCCCACCGGTGTGCGCCCGTCCGCCGATCCGAGGCCGGAGACATCCGTCCCCCCGATGACCGCGGGGTCGAGTTCGACCGGTCCCCGCGCGATCCCGGTGTCGATCACGGCGATCGTCACGCCGGCGCCGCGGGTGGTCTCCCATGCCTCCGAGATGCCGTAGTCGTCGAGCCAATACTCGAGCCCGCGGACGGGGTCGATCAGGTCGTCGGGGGTGTCGGCTTCGACCGGATCGGGACTGACGGTCGCTCCGGTCAGGAACGTCGCGCCGAGCAGCGCGGCCGCGACGGCGGTGACCAGACGTCTCATGTCGTCGCGGCTCCCGGGTCGACGCACACGCACACCCGTGGTGACCAGTCGCCGCGCTCCAGGGCCAGGTCGCCGATCGGATTCACACCGGGCCCGGCCGCGAGACTGTGCGCGGCGAGCGCGTGCAGGCACTTCACCCGTGTGGGCATGCCTCCGGAGGAGACGCCCTCGATCTCGGGCACATCACCGTACGGGGCACGGTCGGCCAAGAACGACTCGTGGGCGCGCCGGTACGCGGCCGCCACCGCATCGTCTTCGGCGAGGAGGTCGTTGTACTCCACCATCACCTGGGTCGCCTCCAACGCCGACATCGCCGCGGTCGCCGCCGGGTGCGTCAGGTAATAGAACGTGGGGAAGGGCGTGCCGTCGCCGAGGCGGGGGGAGGTGGCGACGACGGTGGGGTTGCCGCACGCGCACCGCGCGGCGATCCCCACCGCGCCGCGCGCCGGGCGACCGAGCTGGGTGCGCAACACACGGAGTTCGGCGTCGGTCACGGGTGCGTACGGCGTGGAGGTCACCCGCGTCAATCTACCGGCCGCGACTGGGTCGACGCTGGATCCCGGAGAGGACGCGAAGCGCTCAAGGTGTCGGCGTGGTGTCGTCCCCGTCGACCGGCGTCTCCGGTGCGGGCTCCTCCGACGCCGGCACGACGGTCTGCGCCAGGCCGGCCTCGGTCACCGACCGCACCATCTGGGTCATCCAGTCCGTGCGGGTCTGCTCGACGTCCTCGCTGACCGGGGCCTGTTCCTGCGGCACATCCGCCGATGCGAGGTCGTTGTCGACGAGATAGACCACCTCGCCCGGCTTGACGTAGTAGAGGCGCTCGCGCGCCTGCGTCGTGATGAACGCGGGGTCGCGCCAGCGATCCTGCTGAGCCTCGAGGCGCTCGACGTCCTCTTGCGCGAGCGCGACAGCCGACTCCAGGGCGGCGATGCGTTGACGCTGCTCGACATACGTGCCGATGGTGGGCACGAGCACGAACGCGGCGAGCACCACGAGGCCGAGCATGATGACCATGAACCCGGACAGGCGGATTCCGCCCAGCCAGCTGCGGACATCGACCGGCCGGCGTGTGCGGGAACGGGGAGGGGGAGCCGTCGTCCTGCCCACGGCTCCCCCTCTCGTCGTTCGTGCGGCGTGTCAGCCGGTGAAGCGCGGGAAGGCCGCGCGGCCGATGAACTCCGCCGCGTCGCCCAGCTCCTCTTCGATGCGCAGAAGCTGATTGTATTTGGCCACGCGCTCGCTGCGTGCGGGCGCGCCGCTCTTGATCTGACCGGCACCGGTGGCCACCACGAGGTCGGCGATGGTGGTGTCCTCGGTCTCACCGGAACGGTGCGAGAGCATCGCGGTGTAGCCGGCACGGTGGGCCATGTCTACCGCGTCGAGCGTCTCGCTGAGCGTACCGATCTGGTTGACCTTGACCAGCAGTGAGTTGGCGACGCCGCGGGAGATGCCGTCGGCGAGGCGCTGCGGGTTGGTGACGAACAGGTCGTCGCCCACGAGCTGCGTCTTGGTGCCCAGCACGTCGGTCAGGGCCTTCCAGGCGTCCCAGTCGTCTTCGGCCAGCGCGTCCTCGATCGTCACGATCGGGTAGTCCTCGACGAGCCCGACGTAGTAGTCGGTGATCTCCGCGGCGGTCCAGTCCTTGTTCTCCAGGCGGTACACACCGTCGTTGAAGAACTCGGTGGCGGCGACGTCGAGACCGAGGGCGATGTCTGCACCGGGGGTGAACCCGGCCTTCTCGATCGCCTTGACCAGGAAGTCCAGGCCCTCGCGGTTGCTGGGCAGATCGGGGGCGAATCCGCCCTCGTCGCCGAGACCGGTGGCGAAGCCGGCGGCCTTCAGCTCCCCCTTGAGGACGTGGTAGACCTCGGTCCCCCACCGCAGCGACTCGGAGAAGCTCGCCGCGCCGATCGGGGCGAGGAAGAACTCCTGCATGTCGATGCCGTTGTCGGCGTGCTCGCCACCGTTGATCACGTTGAACAGCGGAACGGGCAGGATGTGCGCGTTCGGGCCGCCCAGGTAGCGGAACAGCGGCAGGTCGGCCGAGTCCGCGGCGGCCTTGGCGACGGCGAGGGACACGCCCAGGATCGCGTTCGCACCCGTGCGTCCCTTGTTGTCGGTGCCGTCGGTCTCGATGAGGATCTCGTCGACGATGCGCTGTTCGCTCGCCTCGACGCCCTCGATGGCGGGCCCGAGCTCGTCGATGACGGCCTCGACGGCCTTGAGCACGCCCTTGCCGTTGTATCGGCCCTTGTCGCCGTCCCGCAGTTCGTATGCTTCGAATGCGCCGGTGGATGCGCCCGACGGGACGGCAGCCCGCTGGACGATGCCGTCGTCGAGGAGAACCTCCACCTCGACGGTCGGGTTTCCGCGCGAGTCGAGGATCTCGCGTGCGCCTACAGCCTCGATAAGTGCCACTGAGGACTCCTTGTCAGATGGAGGGTGGGTCTTCGGAGCGTCGTCGGTCCGAACACGAGTCTAGTGATCGTCGGCCGCGGCGCCACCGGTGTGACGCGCGGGGCCCGCCTCGACGACGACGGCGAGGGCCACACCGTCCCACCCCTTCGCATCGAGGGTCTGCAACGCCGTGGCGTCGAAGCGGTGGTCGCGGGCGAGCATCTCCAGGCCGCGTTGCGTGCCGATCACGTGGGATTCCATCGTGGCCGGGTTGGCGACCTCTCCGGCACGGCCGACGTTGTCGACGACCACGACCGTCCCCTCGCGGCCGAGCCGTGCGGCCCAGTCGAGGTAGATCGTGTTGGACTCCTTGTCGGCGTCGATGAAGACCAGGTCGAACGGCTCGCCGCCCTCGAGGGTGGGGAGCACGTCGGCGGCACGCCCTTCATGTACCTCCACGCGCTCGTCGACCTGCGCGCGCCGCAGATTCGCGCGCGCGACCCGCGCGTTGGCCGGCTCCGCCTCGATGCTCACCACCTGCCCGTCCGCGGGCAGCGCGCGGGCCAGCCAGATCGTCGAGTAGCCGCCGAGGGTGCCGACCTCGAGGATGCGGCGCGCGCCGGCGATGCGCGCGAGCAGATGGAGGAACTTGCCGCCCACGGGTGCGACCTCGATCGCGGGCAGGCCGGCGGCGTTCTGATCGGCGACGGCGGACTCGAGCACGGGATCGTGACCGACGAGGGTCTCGGTGAGGTAGCGGTCGACGCGGCGCCACGCGTCCGGAGTGGGTTCGGGCATACCTCCAGCCAAGTCGTGTCGAGGGTCGCACGTCAACAGGTCCCGCTTCCGGGATACGGGCTCTCGCGCGGCAAGCCACGCGTCATCGAGGCGCGGGCCCCATCTTCCGCAGGCCGACGATCACGATCATCACGATCGCCACCAGCGCCCATGAGATGATCCCCAGCGGTCCGACCCGCGCCATGTCCACCGTGGCACCCGCCGCGGACAGGAGCAGCACGAATCCTCCGACCGCGTTCAAAGAGCCGTGGGCGAGGACAGCAGGCCACACCGAGTCGGAGCGCAACCGCAACCACCCCAGGAACAGCCCCCAGGCGACGCATCCCCCGACCATGAACAGCACGCCCGACAGGTCGGCACGGTCGAAGTTGTAGCCGAGAAGGATGATCGGGCTGTGCCACAGTCCCCACACCACGCCGGTGATCACCAGTGCCGGCCACGCGCCCAACGGCATGAGCGCCGGCTGCAGCCAGCCGCGCCAGCCGATCTCTTCACCGGCGGCGAAGACACTGTTGAGGACCGCGCCGAGCGGGAGCTGCACGAGCTGGAGCACGACGAGGACCTGCACGGGCGGCAGCGGCGTGCCGGCGGGGACGGCGGCGTCCAGCTGGGCCCGGAATCCGGACAGGGTCGCCAGATCCAGGTCGACCCAGCCCAAAGCCGCACCGACGAAGACGGTGGCGACGACCACGACGATGGGGACGACGAGCCCGACCCCGAGGAAGACGAACCACCGACCGAGCCGACCGAGCGGCCAGATCCCGAGGAACGCCCGTCGGCGCTGCCGCGGAGTTCGCAGCACGAAGACCACCACGAGCGTCGCCAGCGTCGGGGTGAACATCATCAGGGGCACAAGCAGCGAGGCGACCGGCGAGGAGAGGCCGGCCGGGTCGAGCCACAGCGGCGACACCACCAGCCACGCCCCGGCGAAGGAGACGGCGACGAAGACGACGACCGGCACCACCGGCACGCGCTGCGTCACGCGGCACCACCCCGCGCGTCCCGATCACGCAGGGCCAGCAGGAGCCCCGCCGCGGTGGTGGCATCATCGACGGTCACCACGAACGTGCTGCCCGACGCGCGGGAGACCTCCACCGCGTCGCCGCGCCGCAACACCACGCCGGTCCGCCCGTCCAGGCCTTTGCGCACGCCCCAGCCGCCGAAGTCCGCCATCGGATTCACCGACACCACCCGGACATCGACGATCTGATCCAGCGGCACCGCGAACCTCGGTACCCCCAGCGGGCTGACGACTTTCAGTCCCTCCGCGTCGACGCGGACACGGAACATGACCGTCGCGAGGATCACCAGCGCCAGGACACCCGCGACGATCAGCAGGACCGGCCACACGCCGCCGGCGGCGGCGAAGTCGAACAGCGCGAGGGCGAACAGGATCACCGTCGCCCCCACGAGGACCACCATCCCGGCGCTGCCGAGCGATGTCGTGCGCACCCACACGGCGCGCTCGCCGGGCGCCAGGGACGGAATCTCGGTCGTCGCACGCACGGTCCCGCCACTGACGACCACCCGGGGTTGGGAGACCCACGCGACCACGCCCAGGACGATCGCCGTCGCGCCGCCCCACACCAGGGGCTCGACGATCCCGTCGGCGTCGGTGGCGGTGGTCAGCCCGGCCTGGGCCACGAAGGTCCACGTGATGATCATGAGGATCCCCCCGACGACGGCCGGCGTGAGCGAGCCGAGGAACCGCATCGTCGGCCCCCACTCCCCCTCCCGGGCGCCGATGAGTGCGAACGCCGAGAGGAGGACGGTCATCCCGACCCCCAGCCCGGCGCTCAGAAGCGGGACGCTCCACGCCGCGGCGTAGCCGTCGGGCTCACCGCCGACGCCCCAGTGGACGGCGACGGGGTCGGGCACCTGACCCATGACCGCCAGCTGGATCACGACCGCGGTCGCGGTCAGCACCGCGGGCACCACGATGCCGGACCACACGAACGCCCGGCGAGCGCGGGCGACCCGCGCGCGATCCTGGTCGGGAGCGGCTGCGGTCATGAGCGATCCTCCTGTTCTCGGTGGGCGCGTGCGCCCGTGTGGGCCGGCTCGACATCGGCCAGCAGCGAGGCGAGCACCCCCGGCGCGAGGCCGAGGCCTCTCGCGCGGTCGGCGAGCGCGGCGATGTCGTCACGGAGGTGCCGCAGACCTTCCGCGGCATCGGTCACCACGGCGCCTCGACCACGCCGCATGTCCACGAGACCCTCGTCACGCAGCTCCTGGTACGCCCGGAGCACCGTGTGCAGGTTGAGGTCCAGTGAGGCGGAGACCTCCCGGGCCGACGGCAACCTCTCCCCCGCCCGCATGCGCCCCGCCGCGATGCCGGTGCGCACCGAAGCGGCCACCTGCTCCCACAGAGGCACATCTCGTGAGGGGTCGATTCGTATCAGCACATCTCTATTATAGTTACCCTATAACAATGCGCAAAAGGGGGGGCGCCGCGTGATCGCACCCGTCATCGAGCACGTGCGAGCACTCAGTCGACGAACGCCGCGGCGACGGGGTCCGCGACGGGCGCGTCGCCGCGGGGATGGTGCGTCGCGGCGCTCGTACGCCCGAGGCCGAGCGAGCCGGTGACCGCCGGCAGCAGAGCCTCGGCGGTGCGCCGGTAGCCGAGCGCGCTCGGATGGAACCTGTCGAGGCTGAACATCTCCTCCGGCTGGGAGATGAAGAACGGACCCACCGCGTGGCGAAGCGAGACCGCGTAGGCACCCGCCGCGACGGCCGCCTGCGCCTGCGCCTGCGCGAGCTGGCGCGACATGCGCGAGCCGAGCGAACGCAACGGCTGCGGGACAGGGCGCAACGCCCCGAGGTCCGGGCATGTGCCGACCACCACCTGGGCACCACGGGCGCGAAGCCGCGCGATCGCGTCGACCAGATGGGCCACCGATGTCGACACCGGCACCCGATGGGTGATGTCGTTGCCCCCGACGACGATCACGGCGACATCGGGGGCGTACTCGTCCGACAACTCATCGAGCTGTTCACGCAGCGCCGAGGATTCCGAGCCGACCACCGCGACGGTGCGCAACCGCACCGGTCGATGCGCCTTCTTCGCGAGCCCTTTGGCGATGCGGGCCCCGAGCGTCTCCTTGCGACGGGTGGCCCCGAGCCCGGCCGCGATCGAATCGCCCAGGATGAGCAACTCCAGCGGATCACCGGCGAGTTTGCGTCGCCAGACGCGATCGGCCTCCAGGGCGTCCTCCCCCAGCGGCTTCCCGATGACCCGTCGCGCGTGCGCGGCTTGACGGTCCAACGTCATACGTGCCGCCGCGGTGGCCACGACCGCGGCGGCCAGCGCGGTGGAAGCGACGGTGACGGCGCGACGTGTCCGGCTCATACGCGCGATTCGACCCGGCCCGGCTGAACCGTCCCTGACGCACTGGTGAACGGATCGAGCACCGGCGCAGATCAGCCGAGTGGTTTCAGCTCGAGGGAATCTGCGTCCATACCGGCGCGGACGGCGGCGAAGTGGGAGTAACCGTCCGCGGTCGCGCGGTCCAGCAGGGGCTTGAGGTTCTTCGGTCGCCGTTCCAGACGGACCCGGCATCCGCGGGCCACGAAGGCCGCCTTGAGTGCGGCCAGTTGCGCCACGGGCACATCCTGATCGTGGACGAGCACGACCGCCTCCCGGGCATCGCCGGCATGATCGGCGACGAGGTCGACGATCCGCTCGAAGCCGATCGAGAAGCCCACCGCGGGCACCTGCTGACCGAGGAAGCGACCGATCATCCCGTCGTAACGACCGCCGCCCCCGAGGGAGTACGACACCGAGGGATGCGCGACCTCGAAGATGGTGCCGGTGTAATAGCCCATGCCCCGCACGAGGAAGGGGTCGAACTCCAACGGCACCCGCGCTCCGCGCGCCGCGGCGACGGCGTCTCCGATCTCGCTGAGCGCGGCGACCGCGTCCCCGTCGAGGCCCTCGGGCAGGGCCGCGCGGATCCGGGCCTCATCGAACCCGGCGCCGGCCGGACGCTCACGCGCGAGGAAGCCGGCGAACGCGTCGACGGCCGCGGGCGAGCTCGAACGCTGCCGGAGCTCGGCGGCGACACCATCCGGCCCGATCTTGTCGAGCTTGTCGATCGTGATGAGGACACCGGGGCGTTCCGCCTCGGGGAAGCCGAAGTACTCCAGCATCGCGTCCAGCAGTCGACGGTCGTTGATGCGGACCGACCCGCCCTGAAGACCGAGCGCGTCGAGGGTGTCCAAGGTGGCGGTGATCAGTTCGACCTCGGCCCGCGTGGATGCGTCGCCGATGATGTCGATGTCGCACTGCATGAATTGTCGGTAGCGGCCCTTCTGCGGCCGCTCGGCGCGCCACACCGGCGCGATCTGCACCGACCGGAAGACGGCGGGCAACTCGGCGCGGTTCGAGGCGTAGAAACGCGCGAGGGGAACGGTGAGGTCGTAGCGGAGGCCGAGATCGGTGAGCGCCGCCGGGTCGTCGGCCGCCGCGCGTACCGCATCGGCGTCCAGTCCCCGTTTGAGCACGTTGTAGGCGAGTTTCTCGTTGTCCCCGCCGATCCCCGCGTGCAGCCGTGCATGGTCCTCCATGACGGGCGTTTCGATCTCATCGAATCCGTGGGAGCGATAGCGCTCGCGGATGACGGCGAGCACCCGCTCGCGGCGGGCCTTGTCGGCGGGCAGGAAGTCGCGCATTCCGCGCGGCGGATTGACGGTGGGCACGCCTCTATTGTTCCAGGCCGGCGAGGCCCGCCCCGCCCTCCGCGGCCCGCACCCGGTCACCGAGGCCACGGACCCGCGCGCGCAGCGCCCCCTCGGCATCCCATCCTCGCCGCCGCGCCTCGGCGGCGAGGCTCAACAGCAGCTCACCCAGCTCCTCCTCGGAGTCCGGCATCGACACGGGGGCGGGCACCTCGACACCGACGCCACGCGCCTTCCCCGACACCTTCTGCGCGAGCGCGAGCGCGGGCATCCTCTCGCTCACCCCGTCGAGCACGCTGGTGCGGTCGGATTTCTCCTCGGCCTTCGCGGCGTTCCAGAGCTCGAGCACCTCCTCGGGAGTGCGAGCCGTCTCCCCCGCGAACACATGGGGGTGGCGTCGCACCATCTTGTCGGTGAGCCCCCTCGCGACCTCGTCGATGCCGAAGGGGTCCTCCGCATCGCGCGATGCGATCTCCGCGTGGAACAACACCTGCCACAGCAGATCGCCGAGTTCCTCCCTGACCTCCGCGCGCGAGCCCGCCTCGATCGCGTCGATCAGCTCGGCGCTCTCCTCGACCAGGTACGGCACGAGCGCCCGGTGGTCGATGCGCTGTGTCCACACGCACCGGTCCCTCACCGCGCGCATCGTGTCGGCGGCGTCGCGCAGCGGGTCCCTCAGGTCGTCGCGGGGATCGTCTTCTCGAGTCGGCGGTAGTGCCATGCCCGCCACGATACGAGAACACCGGCGAACACGAGCGAGATCATCGATCCGCCCAGCACACCCAGCGTGGCCTGGTCGCGGATCTCGACGTTGTCGGCGAACGCCAGCTCGGACAGCAGGAGCGACACGGTGAAGCCGATCCCGCCGAGCGATCCGGCGGCGAGCAGGTCGGTGAACGTCAACGCCGGCGGGCCCTCGCGGTGTCCGACGCGCAACGAGACCCACCCGAAGATCGTGATGCCCACGATCTTGCCGACGGGCAACGCGACCAGCACGCCCCAGAAGGCGGGCGAGAGCTCGCTCGGACTCACCTCGGGGATCACCACGAGTGCGGCGGAGAACGCGAACACGGGCAGCACGATCGCGTTGACCCAGGGCTCGAGCACATGGCGGGCGTGCAGCGCGGGCTGCTGACTCATCGCGAGGCCGAGCGCCACACCGGCGATGGTCGCGTGCACCCCCGACTTGTAGACCAAGGCCCACGTGACCACGCCGATGACGATGAGCGCGATGGTGATCGGGATCCGTGCGCGGGTGTCGACGCGGCGCGAGAGGATGCCGAACAGGACCACCAGGCCGGCGGCGCCGAGAAGCATGCCGTAGTTGACGTCGCTGGTGAACAGCACGGCGATGAAGACGATGCCGACGATGTCGTCGAGGATCGCCAACGCCAGCAGGAAGACCCGGAGGGCCGAGGGCAGTCCCTTGCCGAACACGGCGAGCACGCCGAGCGCGAAAGCGATGTCGGTGGCCGTGGGGATGGGCCATCCGTTGACCGCATCCGAGCCGTGCGCGACGACCAGGTAGAAGATGATCGGCACGATCACGCCGCCGGCGGCCGCGATGGCCGGTTGCAGCGCCTTCTTCGCGGAATTGAGCTGGCCGCTCGTGAGCTCGAACTGCAGCTCGACCGCCACCACGAAGAAGAACAGGGCGAGCAGCCCGTCCTTGATCCAGTGCGACACCGACAGCTCGAAGAACTCCGGGATGCCGACGTAGAGGTGCATGAACTCGTCGACGGCCGTACCCGCGGGCGAGTTCGCCACCGCGAGCCCTGCGGCCGCGGCCACCAGGAGAACGATCGCGGGGAAACGCTCGGATCGGAACAGTGACAGAGGGGACTGGGACATACGGTCCTTTCGTCGTCTGGGATGCGCTGAACCACGCCGACCAGACTTCCCGGCACACCAAGCCTCCACTCTACCGGGCGGTCCCGTCCCCTCCGCGCGGCGAAGCCGATGAGGAGGTCCGTGTCAAGAGGGGGCGCGCGACGCCGCTAGCGTTGATGTATGCGCGAACTGACGAACACCGAGGCGATCGACCTCGTCGGCCGCTACGAAGCCGGCCAGGAGATCCCCGACACGATGCGCTCGGACGTGCGCCTGCTGGGCGGTCTGCTCGGTCGGGTCCTGCGTGAGAGCGGCTCCCCGGGCCTGTTCGAAGACGTCGAACGTCTCCGGGCCGCGACCATCCAGGCCTACACGGACGCGACGCCCGAAGCCTTCGCACGTGCGGAGGCCATCGCGGATTCGTTCAGCATCGACCGAGCCGAGGAGGTGGCGCGTGCGTTCACCTGCTACTTCCACCTGGTGAACCTCGCCGAAGAGCACCAACGCGTGCGGGTGCTCCGGCAGCGGGACGGACGACCCGACCGGGAGGACGCCACCGACTCGGTCGCCGCCGCGTTCGTACGCCTCGCCGCAGAGATCGGCGACGACACCGCACTCGAGCGCCTGCAAGGCCTCCGATTCCACCCCGTCTTCACCGCCCACCCCACCGAAGCGCGTCGACGGGCGATCTCCACCGGCATCCGCCGCCTGGCCGAGCTGCTGGAGGAGCGCGACAGCACCCTGCGCAACGGCGCGGACCAGGCGCGCACCGAACGGCAGATGCTCGAGGAGATCGACACCCTGTGGCGCACCGGCCCCCTGCGCGCCGAGAAGCCCTCGCCCACCGACGAGGTGCGCGCGGTCATGGCGGTGTTCGACGACACCCTGTTCACCTCGATCCCCGAGGTCTACCGTCGCGTGGACGACGCACTGCAGGGACCGGCCGCGGGGAGTCGATCCCCGGTGGTACGCCCCTTCGTCCGCATCGGCTCGTGGGTCGGCGGCGACCGGGACGGCAACCCTTTCGTGACCGCCTCCGTCACACGCAAGGCCGCGAAGATCGCGGGCGAGCACGTGTTGCTCGGACTCGAGCGCGCCGCGCTGCGCATCGGACGCACGCTCACCCTCGACGCCGACACCACGCCGCCCAGTGACGCGGCCACGAGCCTGTGGCATCGACTGCGCGCGGCGGACGAGGAGGCGGCGCGCGACATCGCCAAGCGCTCCCCCGGCGAGCTGCACCGCGGCATCCTGCTGCTGACGACCCGGAAGATCGCCGCGACCCGCACACGCGACGCCGACCTGGCCTATGCGAACCCGGACGAGCTGCTGGCCGATCTGCGTGTCGTGCAGGATTCGCTCATCCAGGCCGGCGCGCCGCGTCAGGCCTACGGTCAGGTTCAGCAGTTGATCTGGCAGGTCGAGACCTTCGGCTTCCACCTCGCCGAGCTCGAGGTGCGCCAGCACTCCGCCGTGCACCGCAAGGTGCTCGATGAACTCGACGCCGGCGGCGAGCGCTCCGAGCTCACCGAAGAGGTGCTCGAGGTCTTCCGCGTCGTGAAGTTCCTGCAGGACCGGTACGGCCCGCGCGCGGCGGGACGATACATCGTGTCGTTCACGCAGTCCGCCGAGGACCTGGCGAACGTGCACCGGCTCGCCCGGTACGCCGTGGGCGAGGGCGGTACGCCGCCGGTGCTCGATGTCATCCCGCTGTTCGAGACCTTCGCCGATCTGCAGGCGGCCCCCGCCATCCTGCGCGAGATCGTGGGGCATCCGGCCTTCGCATCGCGCCTCGAGGAGACCGGGAACAAGCTCGAGGTCATGCTCGGCTACTCGGACTCCTCGAAGGACGTCGGCCCGGTCGCGGCGACGTTGGCCCTGTACGAAGCCCAGGCCGCGATCGCCGACTGGGCGAAGGAATCCGGCATCGAACTGACCCTCTTCCACGGGCGCGGGGGCGCTCTGGGCCGCGGCGGCGGTCCGGCGAACTCGGCCATCCTCGCCCAGCCGCCCCACTCGGTGGACGGTCGCTTCAAGCTCACCGAGCAGGGTGAGGTCATCTTCGCCCGCTACGGCGAACCCGAGATCGCCAAGCGCCACATCGATCAGGTCGCCGCGGCCATGCTCCTGGCCTCCTCCCCCTCGGTCGAGCGGACCAACCGCCACGCCGCCGAGCAGTTCCGCGCGATCGGCGAAGCGATGGACACCGCCAGCCGCGAGCGGTTCGCCACGCTGGTGAACGCGCCCGGCTTCGCACCGTGGTTCGCGCAGGTCACGCCGATGGAGGAGATCGGACTTCTGGCTCTGGGCTCACGACCGGCACGTCGCGGCCTGTCGGTGGAGTCGCTGGCGGATCTCCGCGCCATCCCGTGGGTGTTCGCATGGTCGCAGGCCCGTATCAACCTCGCCGGATGGTTCGGCCTGGGAACAGCCCTGCAGGCGGTCGGTGACGAGGCGCTGCTGCGTCGCGCCTACGAGCAGTGGCCGCTGTTCCGCACCTTGATCGACAACGTGGCGATGAGCCTGGCCAAGACTGATGACCGGATCGCGATGCGGTACCTCGATCTCGGGGACCGCGAAGAACTCGCGACGCTGGTGCGCGACGAAATGGCACTGACCCGCGACTGGGTCGTGCGGTTGACCGACGGCGACGAGCTGCTGGCGAACAAGCCCGTCCTGCAGCGCGCCGTGAAGCTGCGCAGCCCCTACGTCGACGCGCTCTCGCTTCTGCAGTTGCGTGCCCTGCGCACCCTGCGCGAGGACGCCGCGAACGGACGCGACCTCGACCCCGACCAGCAGCGTCTGCTGCTTCTGTCGGTCAACGGCGTCTCGGCGGGGCTGCAGAACACCGGCTGATCCCTCAATCGACCTCGCGGTCGTCGGCGTGTCGGGCGAGGGAGCGCCCGTACCTCTCGGTGAGTTGCACCATGAGGTCGGGGGTCTCCCGGTCCAGGCCGAACACGTATCCCGGGAAGTCGAGTTCGCGCTGCGCCTGCTCGATCTGCTCGGCGCGCTCGGGCGGGAGGATCCGCAGCGGTTCACCGACCGCGACCCAGCCGATGGGCACCACCGTCTCCGGGGGGAGCACGGTGCGCAGGTGCACGACCGCGTTGATACGCACCTCGCTCCGGGCACCGATGTGTGCGCCGTTGAAGACCCGGGTCCCGGTTGCGAGGAACACCTCCTCGTCGACCCGGGCGCCGGAGACGCTCGCCAGAGGGCCCACGAGCACATGCGGGCCGATGTGCACCGGATCGGTCACCGTGGCCCGCACGAGAGCGTTCTCCATCACGATGACGTTCTCGGCGAGGGTCACCGCTCCCCCCTCGGCGGTGATCACCGCGCCGTGCAGCACCTGGCAGCCTGCGCCGACGACGACGTCGCCGCTGATCACCGCGGTGGGGGCCACCACCGCATCGGGGTGGATGCGGGGAGTCGCCCCCAGGTGTGCGTATCGCATTGCGCCTCCTCATCGACGGCGGTCAGCGCCAGCGTATCCACACGCGCCACCGCTGCCCAGGGGAGGACCCGTCGAAGGCTGTTAAGGTCGGATGATGTCCGACTGGTGGGACGCCTTCGTCCACTCCCTCGCCACCCGACAGTTCGCTCTCGTGGTGATGCAGATGATCGTGTGGGTCGCGATGACCGTCGTGTGGGTGACGGCGTTCGCGCTGGCCCCCGACGGGTGGCGACTGTTCCTCGCGGTGGTCTCGACGATCCTCGCCGTGTTCTGGACGGGGATCTTCGTGCGTGCGCGGCAGCTGCGGCGCGAGGGCGGGTCGTCACACCGATGAGCTCTGGCGCCGCCTCTGCGGGTGGCGCGAGACTCTAGGCCCGCCACGCCGCCAATGCGCGGGTGATGTTCCCGACCATCCGCTCGAAGCTCCGGTCCAGGTCGACCGACAGCGCGAACGCACCCGCGGCCTCCAGGGCGACGAAGCCGTGCAGGGTCGAACGAAGGAACCGCGTCGCATCCACAGCGTCTTCCCCCTCGAGCCCATAGGCCGACAGTGCGTCGTAGACCACGTGCGCCAACGCTGCCGACACGGCCTCGTCCTCGGCGTCGCCGGGGGCGGGCGCGCGGACGGTGAGCCCGTACCGGCCCGGGTGCGCCCGCGCCCACGACCGGTAGGCGGTCGCGATCCCGACGATCGCATCCGGGCCGGATCTGCCGCGGGTGGCGCGGCCGAGCACGTCTTCGAGTTCGCCCTTGGCCCGGAGCGCGATACCCCGACGCAGGCCGGGAAGACCCTCGACGTGCTTGTACAGGGACGGTGCCTTCACGCCCAGGCGCGAGGCCACCAGCGCGAGACTCAGCTCGGCGTCGCCGTGGTCGTCGAGGATCTGCGCACCGCACGCGATCACGGCATCGGCATCCAGCCCCGCCCTAGGCACGGTGCCGGCCCCCTCCCAGGAACCCGACGATCGCCGATGCGGTCGACTCCGGCTGCTGGGCGTGCGGGTAGTGCCCCGCATTCGGGACCATCACGACGGGGGCGGCGAGCGCACGGGCGACATCGTCGGCTTCCGCCTTCGGGTCGGGGAAGTCCGGATCGAGCTCGCCCATGATCACGAGTGCCGGCGCATCGACAGAACCCAGACACCGCTCGGCCGGCCCGTGATCGGTGCGGGTGGTGCGGCTGAAAGCGCGTGCGTGGCCGGGCCGCCTCATCGCGGCGGTGACGCTGTCACGGTAGGCCTGGAAGTCAGTGGGCTTGTCCCCTGCGTACAACTTCGGCATGTACGCCCGCCACACCGGAACGACCCACGCTGATGCGGTCATCACGCGGAACAGCAGCGTCATCACCGGGTTCGTCGGCGCATTCCGCACGAAGGGTCCGACCAGCACAAGGCCTTCGACGAGTTCCGGGTGCTCGGACGCCGCGATGACAGCGGCGCCTGCTCCCATCGAGTTGCCGACGATCGTCGCCGGCTCCCCGAGGTGACGCACCAGTGCGATGAGGTCGCGCGCGGTGGCGGTGTCGCCGTACTCCGGGAAGTCGGCGTCACTGTCGCCGTGCCCGCGAAGATCGACCAGGACGACCCGGTACCCCGCCCGCACGAGCAACGGCGCGAGGTGGCGATACGACGAACGCAGTTCGCCCATGCCCGGCACGAGCACCACCAGCGGGCCGCCACCGCACACCTCGAAAGCAATGCGCCCCCCGGGAACAGTCAGGAACCGGGTCGAGTCGGCGATCGTGAAATCCGTCATGTGGCTAATATACATAGCCTAAAAGCTACTATCAATAGCCACGCCCACGCGCCATCAGGCCGGCGTCTTCTCCGCGCCTGTCTTCTGCGGCCACAGCTGGTCCAGCAACTGACCGACCCACCTCAGAAGATCGGCGTCGGTCTGCCCCTCACCCGCGGCCGCCGGCAGGGGAACGACCAGTGCATCGCCGTTCGAGACCAGCTTCGCTTTGGGGTGGAGCCGCTGCAGACGCACGCGCATCGAGTCGGGCAGGTGCGCGGGGGCGATCCGGAGGTTCGGCCCCATCGCCACGACATCGGCCAGGCCGGCCTGCGCGGCGCGACGTCGCAGGCGCGCGACCGAAACAAGCCCGGCGACCTCTTCGGGCGGCGTGCCGTATCGGTCTGTCAACTCTTCGAGCACCAGGTCGATCGCCTCCGCCGATGCGGTCGCCGACGCGGCCGCCGACAGCTTCTGGTAGGCCTCGAGACGGAGGCGCTCGCTGTCGATGTACTCCTCGGGGATGCGTGCCTGGACCGGCAACTCGAGCCGCAGCTCGGTGTGGCCCTCCGTGTCCTCCCCGCGGAACTGCGACACGGCCTCCCCGATCATGCGCAGGTAGAGGTCGAATCCGACACCGGCGATGTGCCCGGCCTGCTCCGCCCCCAACAGGTTCCCCGCACCACGGAGCTCGAGGTCCTTCATCGCCACCTGCATACCCGAACCCAGGTCGTTGTTCACCGCGATCGTCTCGAGTCGATCGGCGGCGGTCTCCGACAACGGCTTCGACTCGTCGTAGAGGAAATAGGCGTAGGCGCGCTCCCGGCTACGGCCCACGCGGCCGCGGAGCTGATGCAACTGGCTGAGCCCGTACTTGTCGGCCCGGTCGATGATGATCGTGTTCGCGTTGGAGATGTCCAACCCCGTCTCGACGATCGTCGTGCACACCAGCACGTCCGCCCGGCGCTCCCAGAAATCATCGACGACCGCCTCGAGCTGATGCTCGCCCATCTGACCGTGCGCGACCGCGACGCGGGCCTCCGGCACCAGCTCGGCGAGGTCCGCTGCGATCCGCTGGATGGACTGCACGCGGTTGTGCACGAAGAAGACCTGTCCCTCGCGCAACAGCTCGCGCCGGATGGCGGCGGCGATCTGTTTGTCGTTGCGGGGGCCGACGAATGACAGGATGGGGTGGCGATCCTCCGGCGGCGTCGCCAGCGTGGACATCTCCCGGATGCCCGTGACCGCCATCTCGAGGGTGCGCGGGATGGGCGTCGCGCTCATCGCCAGGATGTCGACGTTCGTCTTGAGCTTCTTCAGCGCATCCTTGTGCTCCACACCGAACCGCTGCTCCTCGTCGATGATCATCAGACCGAGATCCTTGAACACGACCTTCTCGGTGAGGATCCGGTGCGTACCGATCACCATGTCGATCGACCCGTCCGCGAGGCCCGCGACGACCTGTCTCGCTTCCGAATCGCTCTGGAAGCGCGACAGCGAGCGCACCTTGACCGGGAAGCCCGCGAACCGCTCGGTGAAGGTCTCGATGTGCTGCTTGACCAGCAGGGTGGTGGGCACGAGCATCGCGACCTGTTTGCCGTCTTGGATGGCCTTGAACGCGGCACGCACCGCGACCTCGGTCTTACCGAAGCCGACGTCGCCGGACAGGAGCCGATCCATCGGGATCGGCTTCTCCATGTCGGCCTTGATCTCGTCGATGGTCTGCAACTGGTCGGCCGTCTCGGCGAACGGGAAGGCCTCCTCCAGCTCACGTTGCCACGGCGTGTCCGGCCCGAAGGCGTAACCTTTCGCCGCCATCCGCGCGGAGTAGAGCTTGACGAGCTCGACGGCGATGTCCCGGACCGCTTTTCGCGCGCGGCCCTTCGCCTGTGCCCAGTCGCTGCCGCCCATCTTCGACAGCGTCGGCGCCTCTCCACCGACGTAGCGGGAGAGCAGGTCGAGCTGGTCCGTGGGCACGAACAGCTTGTCCCCCGGGTAGCCGCGCTTGGAGGGGGCGTACTCGAGCACGAGGTACTCACGCTGACTCTTCACCGCGTTGCGCCCGCCCGATGACACCTCGCGCTGCACGAGTTCGACGAATCTGCCGATGCCGTGCGTGGAGTGCACGACGAAGTCGCCCGGCTTGAGCTGCATCGGATCGACGACGTTCCGGCGCCGGGAGGCGAGCTTCTTGACGACGCGGTTGTCGCCGCCGATGGTGCGCCCGTAGAACTCCGTCTCGGTGAGCACGGCGAATTTGGCACCGTCGGACTGGAATCCGCGCTCGAGCACGGCGCATGTCAGGTGGGCGGTCCCCGCAGGGACGTCACCGTCGATCGCCTCGACGATCTGCGCGGCGATCCCGCGGTCACCGAGCACATCGCGTGCGCGTTCGACCAACCCCGCACCCGACGCGGTCACCACCACACGCCAACCGTCCGCCAGCAGCGCGCGCACGTGCTCGGTGGCACCGTCGACGTTGCCCTGGAAGCTCGGCACCGGCGACGCGGCGACTTTCACGGTCGCGGCGGCCTCGAGCGCGGCGTCGATGTCGACGAGCCCCTCGGCGGCGGCATCGGCGGCGCCGGAATCGAATCCGCTGAGCGTCCACCAGACACCACCGCGCTCGGTGATCCGTTCGCGGAGGGTGGGCAAGGTGACGAAGTCGCCCGCGCCGAGATCGACCGGGGTGTCGGCACCGGCGGTGGCCGCCGACCACGCCGCATCGAGGAACTCCCGGTTCGTCTCGCTGAGCGTCACCGCTCGCGCCACCGAGCGTTCCGGATCGGCGAGGGCGAGCGCGGCCCCCTCCGGGAGATAGTCGGCGAGGGTGACGAGGTCGTCCACGACAGCGGGCATGAGCGATTCCATGCCCTCCACGGGGATCCCCTCCGCCATCTTCTCCAGCATCCCGCGCACACCGGGCAACGCCTCCATCCGGTCACGTGCGCGCTCGCGCACCTCCGGCGTCAGGAGCAGCTCTCGGCTGGGGACGAGGGTGACACGGTCGATCCCGCCCGGGAGCGAGCGCTGATCGGCGACCGAGAACGCGCGGATCTGGTCGACCTCGTCGCCGAAGAACTCCACACGGAACGGGTGGTCGGCCACGGGTGGGAAGACGTCGAGGATTCCACCGCGCACCGCGAACTCGCCCCGACGCGAGACCATGTCGACGCGATGATAGGCCCGCTCCACCAGCGCCACCACGACGTCATCGAGCTCATAGCCCCGGTCGCCGGCCACCAGCGTGATCGGAGGCACCGCGGTCAGGCCCGCGGCAAGCGGCTGGACGGCGCCGCGGACGGAGGCGGTGACCACGAGAGGGGTCCTGCCGTCGTGGTCGGCCAGCCGCCGCAGCACGTCCAGGCGGCGCCCGACCGTCTCGGGGCTCGGGCTCAGACGCTCGTGGGGAAGGGTCTCCCAGGCCGGGAAATGGAGCAGCCCGACGTCCGGGATCAACGCCTCGATCGCCGCGCCCAGAGTCTCGGCACGGCGCCCCGTGGGCGCCACGGCGAGGAGGACGGGCGGATGGCCGGCCTCCGTCCTACGGCGCAGGAACGCCGCCAGGAGGGGGGCGTCCAACCCGGTCGGGGCGGACACGTCGATGTCGCGCGATGCCGAAGAGACCGCGTCCGCGAACGACTCATCCTGTTCGAGGGCGCGCACGATCCCGGGAACTGTCACCGCACGAGTCTAATCCGCCCCGCCGACCCTCGGACCGACGAGGGCCGATCACCCCTCCTAGGATGAGTCGCGTGAGCGAGCCCGCAGAACCCCGCGACCCGGATCCGCAGGGCGCCCCCGGCGCCGACCGGACGTCCTCGCCCCCGGCGGCGGGCACGCCCCGCGTGAGCCCTCCCCCGCCCTACGTGCCGCCCGCCGCGACGGCGTCCGCCGCCGGGGCCGGGACGCCACCGCCCGCCGGGTACCCGCAGCAGCCGCCTCAGCCCACCTGGGCGCCGCCTGCGGCGACCCCGGGCACCGCCCCGAACACGGCTCCGCCATACGGCCACCTCGCCACCCCACCCGCGTACGGACAACCCGCATGGCAACCCGGCGGCGATGCGGCGCGCGCGGCCGGTCTCGGGATCGTGGCGTTCGTCGTGGCCGCCGTCGCAGGCCTCCTCGTCCCCACGCTGGGTGCAGTCACCGGGTACGCGATCGGTGAAGGGCTGGGCGCGGAGCTCGGCGATCTGCCGGCCGACTCGGACTTCGATCTCGCACTTCTCGCACCGGTGCGCGAGCTCATCCTGTTCGCGGAGATCACCTTCTGGAGCGGCACGATCCTGGGGATCTGGGGTCTCGTTCAGGGCATCGTCGCCGCCGTCACGGGACGAGGGCGAGGATGGGCCATTGCGGCGATCGTGCTCGCCGCGCTCGGTCCGATCGTCTACGGCACGCTCGTCTACGTCCTGCTGTTCATCGGCCTCGCGACCGGGGCGATGGCGACGCTTCCGACACCCTGACCGGCACGACCCGTCCCTTCGACGGAACCTCCACTTCGCCGATCAGCCCCGGGGGGCGTGATGGCGTTGCTGCGCCGCGACCAGCCCCTCCTCGACGAGCTGCTCGACCGCATCGGCGGCGTCTCCGATCAGATGGGGTAACGTCTGCCGCTGTGTCGCCCCGAACGGGTCGAGCACCCAGTCCGACGGATCCTGGCGCCCCGGGGGGCGCCCGATCCCCACGCGCACGCGGGGGAAATCGGGTGACCCCAGCGCTTTGGCGACGTCGCGGACGCCGTTGTGGCCGCCGTGCCCGCCGCCGGATTTGAGTTTGATCGAATCGAACGGGATGTCGAGCTCGTCATGGACGATCACGACGCGTTCCGGATCGACTCCATAGAACTTCGCCAACGACGACACCGGTCCCCCGGAGACGTTCATGAACGAGTTCGGCTTGGCGAGGATCAGCTTGTCCGAGCCCGGACGCAGCCAGGTCTCGACCACCCGCGCCCCGGCCTTGTGCGTGCGGAACCCCTCACCCCGGCGGGACGCAAGTTCGTCGATCACGAGCTGTCCGACGTTGTGGCGGGTCGCTTCGTATCGCGGACCGGGATTTCCCAGTCCGACGATGAGCCAGGTGCGTGCCATGTGCTCCTCCCTCCGTCCGGGGGTCCGGCGAGACAGCACGAGGGGGATGCGACCGGCGCATCCCCCTCGTGACTGATCGCGATTACTCCGCGGACTCTTCCGACTGTCCGGCCGCGACCTCTGCGTCGGCCTCGGCGATCTCGTCGTCCGCGGCGATCGTGGCGGTGGGCACGTAGATGGCCACGACGAGCGTCTCCGGCTCGGTGATGAGCGCGGCGCCCTTGGGGAGCTTCAGGTCACCGGCGGTCACGTGCGCACCGTCTTCGAGGCCCTCGACGTCGACCTCGACGTGCTCGGGGATGTGGGTGGCCTCCACCTCGAGCGAGACCGTCGAAGCGTCGAGGTTGGCGATGGTGCCCGCGAAGGGCTCCCCCACGACGGTGACGGGAACGTCCACGTGGATCTTCTCGCCCTTCTTGACCACGAGCAGGTCGATGTGCTCGATGATCTGACGCACCGGGTCGCGCTGGACGTCCTTGACCAGGGTCAGGTGGTCCTTTCCGTCGATGTCCAGCTCGAGCAGTGCGTTGGCGCGGCGCACGAGCAGCGAGACCTGGTGGCCCGGAAGGGCGACGTGCACCGGGGTGGTGCCGTGGCCGTAGATGACGGCGGGGATCTGGCCGGCGGCGCGCAGGCGGCGGGCGAAGCCCTTGCCGAAGTTCTCGCGCAGTTCGGCGTGGACCTTGGCATCGATTTCGGTCGACATGGTGGATTCTCCTTGCGGGCGCACAGGCCCGTTTCGATGCTCCGTGTGGAGCGAGGTCTGGGTCTTCGACTCGAACGCGAGCGCGTGAGGAAATGCCTGTCCGCCCTCGTCGATCACGGATACCGCAACATCACGCGGATCCCTCGCCGAAGTTCACCCGAGAGTCTACCAGCGCAGCCGGTACGATGAGGAACGCACCCCCACCCCACTCTTTCGGAGGAATTCTCATGGACTACGGCTTCGCCTCGCACGTCATTCTCTGGGTGGTGGGCGCCGTCGCCGCCGTCGGCGGTCTGGGCGTGGTCCTCGCCGTCTTCAGCATGGGCCGGCAGGGCTACCACGACTGAGTCCGCATCCGGATGTGAGGAAGGCCCCGCCGTTCGGCGGGGCCTTCCTCACATCTTCGGGGTCAACCCTCGGGCCACACCTGCACGACCACCTTGCCGGATGCGCGGGAGTCCCGCGCCACCGTGAACGCGTCGACGGGCCGGTCTGCGGGGATCACATGCGTGATGACGTCCTCGATCCGAGGGTTGGCGTCCAGGAGGGCGATCGCCTCGTCGATCTCATCGTGGAAACGGAATGTGCCCCGCCATGTGACCTCTTTGGCGATGAAGGCGGCGATGTTCAGCGGTCGTTCGACGTCGGGCACCATGCCCACCTGCACGACCGTCCCGGCGATCGCCACGGCGGTGAGGGCCGTGTTGATCGAAGCGGCAACCCCGGAACACTCGAGCACGACGTCGTAGGTGTTCGCAGGTACCTCGTCGCGCGTGACGTTCAGCGCGGTGGAGGCACCGAGGGCGAGCGCCCGCTCGAGCGGCTCGTCGAAGACGTCGGTGGCGGTCACCTCGGCCGCACCGGCGGCGACGGCTGCCGCGACGGCGAGCAACCCGATCGGTCCGACACCGGTGACGAGCACCTTCTTGCCGGCGACGTCCCCGGCCTTGCCGAGACCGTGCAACGCGACGGCGAGCGGTTCGGCCAGCACCGCGCGCCGCACCGGCAACGTGGGCGGAAGGGGGCGCACCATCTCGCGATCGACCAGCAGCTGTTCCGCGAGTCCGCCCTGGGTGTGGGGCCACGTGGAGGCGGACCCGAGGTACGCGCCGCCGGGCCACAGGTGGGGCGCGTCGGCGAGGTCGTCGCGATGCTCGCCGAAGGTGGCGGGGTGCACGGTCACCGGCGTACCGACGGGCCACTCCCCGGTGGGGTCGTGGTCGATCCGCCCCGAGACCTCGTGACCGGGGATGAGGGGTTCCCGGACGACGAAGGCGCCGTTCGCCCCCTCGAAGTAGTAGTGCAGATCACTGCCGCAGATTCCCACGTAGTCGATGCGCACGCGCACCTGGTCCTGGGTCGGCTGAGGCGTCTCGAGCTCCGCGATGCGGATGGACTCTTTGCTGTCGATGAACGCGGCGCGCATGTGGCTCTCCTTCTTCGCAGTCAGACGACCGCGGTCATTCCGCCGTCGACGAAGATGTTCTGCCCCGACACGAAGCTCGACGCGTCCGACACGAGGAATCGCACGGCGCCGTCGAGCTCCGAGAAGTCGCCCCAGCGCTGCGCAGGCGTGCGCTGGGTGAGCCATCCGCTGAACGCGGGGTCCTCGACGAGGTCACGGTTCATCTCGGTGGCGAAATACCCCGGTGACAACGCGTTGACCTGGATGCCGTGACGTGCGAGGTCGGCGGCCATCCCCTTGGTCAACTGCGCGACGCCGCCCTTGGAGGCGGAGTACGGCGCGATCGTTTGCCGCGCGAGGAAGGACTGCACCGAAGCGACGTTGACGATCTTGCCCGAGCCTCGCTCGATCATGGCGGGCGCGACGAACCTCGAGACGTAGAAGACGCCGTTGAGGTTCGCGGCGATGATGTCGTCCCAGTCCGATACCGAGAACTCCTGGATCGGAGCCCGCCGCTGCACCCCGGCGTTGTTGACCAGGATGTCCGGGACCCCGTGCTCGGCGATCAGCGCGGTGATGCCGGCTTCGACCCCCGCCGCGTCGGTCACGTCGAACGCGACCGACACGGCGGGCGCGCCCGTCTCCTCGGTGATCTCCGCCGCGGTGCGCGCGGCTGCCTCGGCGCTACGGCCGTGCACGATGATACGCGCGCCGGCGCGAGCCAATCCGGCGGCCAGGGACCGGCCGAGGCCGCGCGTGGAGCCGGTGACCAGGGCGAGCCGGTCTGAGACGTCGAAGAGGTCGGGCATGGGGTTCCTCCGATCGGTGGGGTGGTTGCAGCGTGCGGATCAGACCATCGACGCGACGCCGAAAACGGCGAGCACGAAGACGAACGCGGTGACCGACTCGATGGCCTGCTGCACCGTCCAGGTCTTCAGTGTCGTCTTGACGTCCATGCCCATGAGGCGACCGACGAGCCAGAACCCGGAGTCGTTGACGTGTCCGGCGAAGACGGAACCGGCGGCGGTGGCCAGGACGATCGCGGCGATCTGCAGCGGGTTGAAGTCCCCCGCGAGCACGGCCGGAGCGGCCAGCCCGGCCGCCGTGACCAGCGCCACGGTGGCCGATCCCTGCGCCAGGCGGATGACGACGGCAATCAGGTACGCCGCGACGATGACCGGGAGACCCAGGTCGCTCAGCGTGTCGGCGAGGGCCTCGCCGATGCCCGAGGCGCGGAGCACCGCGCCGAACATGCCGCCGGCACCGGTGATGAGGATGACCGAAGCCACCGGACCCAGCGCGGAGTCGAGCAGCTTCTCGATCGCCGTGCCCTTCTCGCCGCGACGGGTCCCGAGCACGACCATGGCCACGAGCACCGTGATCAGCAACGCGACCGGGGAGGTCCCCAGCAGCACGAGCACCTGCACCCACAGTTCGTCCGCAGACACGGCACCGACGCTGGCGAGCGTGGTGAGCCCGGTGTTCATGAAGATGAGGACCATCGGCAGGAGAAGGAGTGCCACGATGGTGCCGGGCTTGGGCGGGTTGACGGGCTGGTCATCGTCGATGTCGCCGAACAGCGCGGGGACGGGCAGCTGGATGCGGGTCGAAACGAACTTGCCCCACAGATAGCCGGAGAGGTACCAGGTCGGGAACGCGATGACGAGGCCGACGATGAGCACGATCCCGAGGTTCGCGCCGTACAGCTCGGTCGCGGTCACCGGACCCGGGTGCGGCGGCAAGAACACGTGCATGACCGAGAAGGCGGCCGCCGTCGGGATCCCGAACAGCAGCACGTTGTTCTTCGACACGCGCCGCGCCACGGCGAAGACGATGGGGAGCATCATGACGAGACCGGCGTCGAAGAACATCGGGAACCCGAGGATCAACGAGGCGATGCCCAGGGCGAAGGGAGCGCGCTTTTCTCCGAAGATGTCGACGAAGCGATCGGCGAGCGCTTTGGCGCCTCCCGAGTGCTCGATGAGGCGTCCGAGCATCGCTCCGAGGGCGACCAGGAGGGCGACCGAGCCGAGTGTGCCCCCCAGCCCTCCGGTCAAGGTCGACGCGATGGCGCTGACCGGGATCTGGGCGGCGAAGGCCGTGAGCAACGAGACGATGATCAGCGTCAGGAAGGCGTGGACCTTGAAGACGATGATCAGGAGCAGGATGAGGGCGATCGCGCCGGCTGCGATGAGCAGCAGCGGAGCCGTCCCCAGGGTCTGGGACCAATCTTCCATCGGTGAATCTCCATTGATATGCCGAGGGCACCGACGATCTCGTCGTGGTGACCGCGTGTACTATGCGAGCGTCCTCCGCGGCGTACCGTGGGGACATCCGATCTTTACATAAAGATCGTATTTTTTCTATCAGAAGATCGTATTTATTGGAGTCGCTGTGGCACAGGCCTCGCACACGAACGTGCTCGACGACCTGGGCGTGAGGATCGCCTCCGGTGAGCTCTCCCCCGGTCAGGTGCTCACCGCGGCCGGGCTCGAGGAGGAGTACGGCGTGTCCCGTACGGTCATCCGAGAAGCCGTGCGCGTCCTCGAGGCGATGGGCATGGTGGCCTCGCGCCGGCGCGTGGGGGTCACCGTCCAACCCGCCTCCGCATGGAGCGCCCTGGACACCCGCCTGATCGCGTGGCAACTGGCCGGGCCCCGACGTTCGCAGCAACTGGTCGTGGTCACCGAGCTGCGCGCGGGGATCGAGCCGATCGCCGCGCGCCTGGCGGCATCACGGGCCACCGACCTCCAACGGTCCGAGATCCTTCGCCTGTCGGCTCTTCTGGAGGAGTTGGGCCGACAGGGCCGAGGTGACAGCGAGGAGTACCTCGCCGCCGACATCGCCTTCCACGACCTCATCCTCGATGCCAGTGGCAACCTCATGCTCGCAGCGGTGAAACAGCCGATCGCCGAAGTGATCGCCGGGCGCTCACGCGTCGGCCTCACACCCGCGATTCCCGAGCACGAGGCACTTCACAACCACATGCAGACCGCAGCGGCGATCGCGCGCGGCGACGCCGAAGCAGCCGAGCATCACACCCGTCGTTACGTCGACACGGTCCTGGGCGAGGTCAGGGGCGAGTCGGGCTGACCGCGTTCGGCGATCCGTCCCCGCGCAACACCGCCAACAGGTCGGCGATCGATTGATCGGTCATCCGCTGTACGGCCTCGCGCGTGTGACCGCCGCTGTGGGGCGTCGACACCACGCGCGGATGACCGACGAGGGGTGAGGCGGAGGGCGGCTCGGTCTCGTAGGCGTCCACGGCAGCGCCGAACAACGTCCCCCGATCGAGCGCGTCACGCACGGCCGTCTCGTCCAGCAGCCCTCCCCGGGCGGTGTTGATGACGATCGCTCCGGCGGGGAGGAGACCCAGACGTCGCGCGTCGATCAGGTGCCGCGTCCCGTCGGTGAACGGAACGTGCAGGCTCACCACATCCGACCGGCGGCACAGATCGTCGATGTCGAGGCGTTCCACGCCGGCGTCACCGAACACCGCGTCGGGAAGGAAGGGGTCGTAGGCGACCGGCGTCATCCCCACCCCCCGCGCGCGCTCGGCGACCAAGCGGCCGATCGCCCCGAAACCGACGACCCCGAAGGTACCCCCCGTCAGTTCACGGCCGTCGATGCGCGGCCATCCCCCGGCACGCACCCCGGCATCGGCAACGGTGATCCCCCGTGCGACGGCGAAGGCCAGTCCGATCGCGAGCTCGGCGACCGAGAGCGCATTGGCCCCCGGGGTGCGAGTGACCACGATCCCCCGCGACGCGGCCGCGTCCAGGTCGACGCGGTCGACACCGACGCCGTAGCGCGCGATCACCTTGAGCCGGTCGGCCGCCTCGAGCGCCTCGGCGGAATAGTCATCCAGGCCCGCGATCACCCCGTCGACGCCGGAGAGCATGTCGGAGAGTTCGCGCGCGGTGAGCGGGCGACCATACGGATTGAGCACGACCTCCCCGACCTCGTCGCGCAGCGTCTGCAGCGCCGGCGCGTCCGGCGTGCGAGACAGGGAGGTGGGCGTGACCAGGACCCTCATCGCGCCACCCCCGATCCCGGCCGCGTCTGCGAGTAGTGGTCGAGGTACCGGGCGAACTCCCCGTCGTAGTGCGCCTTCCTGTCCTCTCGCGGTTTCACCCGGCCGGCCGGGGCGTCGTCGAACGCGGGATGTTCAGAGGGCAGGCCGCTCGCCAGCAATCCCATGCGCACGGCTCCGACGACGGAACTGTGCTGCAAGGCGGAGATCTCCATCTCGGCGCCGAACACGTCGGCGACGAGTTGCGTCCAGAACGGCGAGGACAGCACGCCGCCTGAGAGGACGATCCGCCGGGGCATGCCGTTGAGCGCGGTGAGTTCCTTGAAGCAGTGGTACAGCGAGAAGACGATCCCCTCGAGCACGCCCTGGTACATGTCGGCACGGGTATGGCTGGGTTTGAGGTCCAGAAAGCCCCCGCGACGCTGGTCCTGCCAGCCGGGGCTGCGCTCGCCGAACAGGAACGGCAGGAACACCGGCAACTCCGACTTCTCCGCCGACAGCAACGGTTCGATCTCCGAGTAATCGGTCGTCAGCCCGAACAGCCTCTCCCTGGCCCAGTCGACGCAGTTGCCGCATCCGGAAGTCGCCGCACCGCTGAGCGCACCCAGCGGCGACCGGTAAGACCACGTGCTCATCGCCGGGGAGAACGAAGGGTGTCGTGTCGCGAAACGCAGAGCGCCGCTGGTCCCCATGGAAAAGGTCATGTCCCCCGGCTCGGTGGCCCGGTCACCCACCTGGCTGAGCCCGCCGTCCGGGCCCGGCGTGAGGACGGGGATACCCGCGGTCAGGCCGAGCAACACCGCGGCATCGGACGAGAGCGGGGCCGTGTGGGAGGCCTCCCGCAACGCAGGCAGTCGCACATCGGAGATTCCGAGCCGGTCCATGACCTCCCCGTCCCACTCCAGACTGTCCGCACCGAGCAACCCCGACCCTGATGCCAACGAGACATTGGTGGAAGGATCCCCGGTCATGCGCGCGAAGTTGAGCGACGCCTGATCGAGCGCGAGCCGCCCTCCGAGCGACAACCCCTGCTCCTGCAACCACGCGAGTTTGAACGCGGGATAGATCGCGTTGACCATGCATCCGGTGCGCTCGTAGAACCACCAGGTGAACTCGGCGTCGGCACGCTCGCGCGCGGAGAGATCCTGGGCGCTGGTGTCCGGCCACTCCCGCACGGGGGTGACCACGCGCAGGTCGTCATCGACCAGGGTGAGTCCGTGCCACGTGCCGCTGAGCACGATGAGGTCGACCGCGACACCGGCGGCCGCCTCACGGCCGAGTGCCATGAGTTGCGTGTAGATCGCGTCGGGGTCCCGCACGGAGGTGTCCGGGCCCGGCACCTCGAATCGACGGCTGCGCACCGCGATACTCCCGGACTCGGAATCGAACAGAAGCGTCTTGGCCGAGGTCGTACTTGATTCCAACGCGAGAATGATCATGTTCCAGGTCCGTCGTCTGTGACTTGCGGGGCATCGGTCGCCCCGCACTCAATAGTATGATTTATTCGATAGTGTCACGAACGGACTCGGAAATGAACAACGTCGTCAACCTCCTCCACCCCCACCGCATCGTTCCCGTCGTCGTCGCCGAGAGCGTCGAAGAAGGCATCGGCATCGCCTCAGCGCTGGCGGCCGGCGGTCTGCCCGTAGCCGAGGTGACCTTCCGCACGCCTGCCGCCACAGCGGTCATGGCCGCGCTCGTCGAGCGCGACGACCTCATCGTCGGAGCAGGCACCGTCACGACCCCCGACCAGGTCGACCTCGCCGCCGACATCGGGGTCCGATTCCTCGTCTCCCCGGGCCTGAGCACCTCGGTGGCCGAACGCGCTCGGGAACGGGGAATCCCCCTCGTGCCGGGCGCGGCCACGGCGACCGAAGTGCAGAGCGCACGGGAACACGGCTTCTCCACGCTCAAATTCTTCCCCGCCGAGACCTCCGGCGGGCTCGCCGCCGTGCGTGCCCTGTCCGCACCGTTCGGAGACGTCACCTTCATCCCCACCGGCGGCATCGGCGAAGACACGTTCGGCGACTACCTCGCCGAACCGTGCGTCGCGGCGGTCGGGGGGTCGTGGATGCTTCCCCGCGCCGCGGTCGCAGAGCGCGACTGGGACCGGATCACCCGGCTGACCGCGAAGACGGTCGCGCGGGCCGCCACACCCTAGGCTGTACAACGGCCCGGATCGCCGCGCGGCGACCGGGAACCCCGACGAGCGGATCAAGAAGGAGCGCGCGTGAGCGAGAACTCAGCGAACATCGGCGTGGTCGGTCTGGCGGTGATGGGCTCGAACCTGGCCCGCAACCTCGCCAGCCGCGAAGGAAACACGGTGGCGGTGTACAACCGCTCCCGGGCCAAGACCGACGAGCTGGTCACCGAGCACCCCGAAGCGGGATTCGTACCCGCCTTCTCGTACGAGGAGTTCGCCGCGTCGCTGCAGAAGCCGCGCACCGCGGTGATCATGGTCAAGGCCGGCCGCGCGACCGACGCGGTCATCGAGTCCCTCGTCGAGGTCTTCGAGCCCGGCGACATCATCGTGGACGGCGGCAACGCGCTGTTCACCGACACGATCCGCCGGGAGAAGGCGGTGCGTGAAACCGGCATCAACTTCGTCGGCATGGGCGTCTCCGGCGGCGAGGAGGGCGCACTGCGCGGCCCGTCGATCATGCCCGGTGGCTCCGACGAGTCCTGGGTCACGCTCGGCCCGATCCTGACCTCGATCGCGGCCGTCGCCGAGGGCGAGCCGTGTGTCACCCACGTCGGGCACAACGGCGCCGGACACTTCGTCAAGATGGTGCACAACGGCATCGAGTACGCCGACATGCAGCTCATCGCCGAGGCGTACGACCTCATCCGGCGTGGCACGGGCAAGACCCCGGCGCAGATCGCCGACGTGTTCGCCGAGTGGAACCGCGGCGAACTGGAGTCGTACCTGATCGAGATCACCGCGGAGGTGCTCCGCCAGGTCGACGCCGACACGCAGAAGCCGCTGGTCGATGTGATCCTCGACCAGGCCGGGGCCAAGGGCACCGGCGCATGGACGGTTCAGACGGCGCTGTCCCTGGGCGTCCCCGTCTCCGGCATCGCCGAGGCGACGTTCGCGCGATCGCTGTCGAGCCACGCCGAGCAGCGGGAGGTCTCCCGCGGGCTTCCCGGTCCCGCCGACGATGCACAGTCGAACTGGACGGTGGAAGACCCCGAGGCGTTCATCGAGAAGATCCGGTTGGCGCTGTACGCGTCGAAGATCGTGGCGTACTCGCAGGGCTTCGACGAGATCCGTGCGGGTGCCGCCGAGTACGACTGGAAGATCGACCTCGGCGCGGTGTCGAAGATCTGGCGCGGCGGTTGCATCATCCGCGCGCAGTTCCTCAACCGCATCGCCGAGGCCTACGACACCGAGACCGAGCTCCCGGTGCTGCTGACCGCACCGTACTTCGTCGAGGCGCTGCAGCGCGCGCAGGCGGCGTGGCGCGAAGTCGTCGCCACCTCGGCGCGCGTGGGCATCCCGGCTCCGGCGTTCTCCTCATCCCTGGCCTACTACGACGGGCTGCGGGCGGACCGCCTGCCGGCCGCCCTCATCCAGGGCCAGCGTGACTTCTTCGGCGCGCACACCTACAAGCGCATCGACAAGGACGGCACATTCCACACGCTGTGGTCGGGCGACCGCAGCGAGATCGAGGCCGAAGACACCCACTGAGGCCCATCGGCCACGCGCCGATGACGGCGGACAGGTCAGGGGCGGGGAGCACGAGCTCCCCGCCCCTGACCTGTTTTCCGAGCGGAGAACGTCGTCACCGGGTGATGTCGGTGACCGTCCCCTTCGCCAGGCGCAGTCGGCGCCGCGCGCGACGGGCGACGGCCGAGTCGTGCGTGACGGCGATCAGCGTCAGCCCTTCCGCGTTCAGGCGCTCCAGGAGCGAGAGGATCTCATCCCGCATGCTCTCGTCGAGGTTCCCCGTCGGCTCGTCGGCCAGCAGCACCTTGGGCCGCTTGACGATCGCGCGCGCGATCGCGACACGCTGCTGCTGACCACCGGACAGCTCCGACGGACGGTGGTCGGCGCGTTCGGCCAGACCGACCTGGGTCAACGCCTCGGCGACGCGTTCGGCACGCTCCGCCTTGGGTACCGACAGCGGCTCGAGCGCCATGTCGACGTTCTCCGCGGCCGTCAGCGTGGGGATCAGGTTGAACCCCTGGAAGACGAAGCCGATCTCGCTGGCGCGCAGCCCTTCGAGGTGGGCGCGCGATGCCGCGGCGATGTCGACGTCGCCGAGCATCACATGTCCGGAGGACGGCTTGTCCAGCGCCCCCAGCAGCTGCAGCAGCGTCGACTTGCCTCCACCTGTCGGCCCCTGGATCGTGACGAAGTCTCCCGTCGTGATCTCGAGGTCCACGCCGGTGAGCGCCTTCACGATGCGCCCCTTCTGCTGGTACGTGCGGGTCACACCCGACAGCCGATACAAGGCTGCGGGGGCGGGGACCGCCTCGGGTGTGCTCCCGTGGTGGGTGTCGGTCAAGGTCAACGGAGTGCTCCTTCCAGGATGCGGGTCGAGGGTGCGCGGAACGTGACGGGGGTCATCCGACCGACCTCAGCGCTTCGGCCGGGCTCAGTCGCGAGGCGCGCCAGCCGCCGAACGCGCCGGCGAGCAGTCCGCCGAGCATCGCGAGCCCGATGGCGGCTCCCACGACCCACAGGGTGACCGGCGCCTGCAGCACGATGTCGCTCGCGGTCTGTGTGGCGGCCTGACCGAAGGTCTGACCCCCGCCGAAACCGGGACCGCCGGAGCCTGGACCGGTCTGCTCTGGCGTCGTGGCCGCGGCGGTCGAGATCGTCGGTGAGACCACGTTGATGATCCCGATGCCGATGAGCCCGATGATCAGCCCCGCCGCGCCGCCGATGAGGCTCTGCACGACCGATTCCCCGGCCACCTGCCCGACCACGCGCCCGTTGGACCACCCGATGGCCTTGAGCGTGCCGAACTCCCGGGTGCGCCGGCTGACACCGGAGATGGTGAACAGCACCGCCAACGCGAGCGCGACGATCAGAACGATGACCGACAACCACGTCCCGAGGTTCGTGATGAGTGCCGATGCGCTGGACAGCGATCCCGACACGGTCGAGGCGAGATCGGATTGGGAACTGACCGTGGCCTCGGGCAGCGCCTCCTCCAGTTCCGTCTGCACGGCACTGATGGCATCCGACGATGTCGCCTGCACGTAGACGGTGGACACCGCGTCACCGACGCCCGAGAGATCCTGGGCGACATCGAGCGGGATGTACACGTTCGACGCGGTGTCCGCCTCGTCGGAGGTCGAGGTGACGACGCCGACCACCTCGAAGTCCTCCCCCGCGATCTCGAGCGTGTCTCCGACGGCCAGTTCCGCCGTCGCCGCGTAGGTCGCGTCGATGACGGCGACGAACTGGCCGCTGTCGTCGGAATCGAGTCCTCGACCCTCGCTGACGGTCACTGCCGACAACGGGCCGAGCGCTGCGGCGTCCGATTCGACGCCCATCACGGTGAAGGAGTCGAGGTCGAAGGCTCCGCCGCCGAAGCCGCCGCCCGTGTCACCGCCGGTGGGCGGCGATTGACCGCCGGCGCCGGCGTCGCCGGACACGTCGTCGGTGGAGGGCCGCTCCGGAAGCTCGCCGGAGAACGTCGTGTTGGTCAGGCTCAGGGTTCCGGTCGCCGCGGCGACCTCGTCGATCGCCCGTACGGTCTCCAGCACGGATGCGTCGAGGGTCGACCGGAAGATCTCGGTCGTCAGCTGCGATTGCGCGAGTGAGGTGGTGCCGTCGTCGTCGGTCGATCCCGCGTCCTCATCGAACTGGAACTGCTGCCCGCGGCCACCTTCGCCCGGCTCCGCCTGGGCTCCGGTCACCGTCAGGTCGGTGCCGACTCCGTACACGGCCTCGAGCGTCTGCGCCTGCGCATCCCGGACCCCGGCGGCCAGGGAGTTGACGATCATCACGAGTGCGATCGCGATCGCGAGCCCCGAGGCCACGATCACGGTCTGCTTCTTGCGGCCGGCCAGCTCCCGCCGCAGATACCTTGCGTACATGGGTCTCCTCTCGGCGGGCACGATGCCGGCCGTCGAAGCGACGCTACGAACGTCGCCGATGACGATCCCCAGGACCACCTATGAGGTCGTTGTGCACCCCGCCCGCCACCTTCACAGGATTCACATAGAGCGCACCATAGGAATCACATAGGTCGATCCGCACAATGGGAGACATGACCACCCCGACTCCCGCCGCCGCCCTGACGCGACCCGACGGCTCCCCCCTGCGCGTGCTCGTCGTGGACGACGAGCAGATGCTGACCGACCTGCTGTCCATGGCTCTGCGGATGGAGGGGTGGGATGTGCGCACGGCCGCGTCCGGCCTCCAAGCGCTGCAGGAAACACGCGAGTTCGCTCCGGACGCCCTCGTGCTCGACATCATGATGCCCGACCTCGACGGCATGGCGGTGCTGCAGCGCCTGCGTCAGTCGGGAAACGACGTTCCGGTGCTGTTCCTCACGGCCAAGGACGCCGTCGGGGACCGTGTGGCCGGCCTGACCGCCGGTGGCGACGACTACGTCACGAAGCCGTTCAGCCTCGAAGAGGTCGTCGCACGTCTGCGCGGCCTCATGCGGCGTGCCGGAACAGCCCTGTCGGCCGAGACGGAGCCGATCCTGCGGGTCGGCGACCTCTCGCTGAACGAGGACAGTCACGAGGTCATCCGCGGCGACGACGAGATCGAATTGACCGCGACGGAGTTCGAGCTGCTGCGCTTCCTCATGCGCAATCAGCGACGCGTGGTCTCCAAGGCCCAGATCCTCGATCGCGTGTGGAATTACGACTTCGGCGGCCGTTCCAGCGTCGTCGAGCTGTACATCTCCTACCTCCGCAAGAAGCTGGACGCCGGCCGCGACCCGCTCATCCACACCGTCCGCGGCGTCGGATACATGATCAAGGCCCCGCAGTGACCTCAGCCGCGCCTTCTCGCGGACCCCGACGGTGGAGTCTGCAGGCGCGTCTGATCACCGCCATCGTCGCCGTCGTCGCACTGATCCTCGTGATGGTGGCGATCGCCACCAGCGCGGTCCTGGGGAGGGTGTTGCAGGACAACCTCAACGCTCAGGTGCAAAGCGCCGCGCAACAGACGGCAGGCACACTGCTCGACTTGAAGATCCCGCGCGAGAGCCAGCAGGTCACCGCGTCCGAGGTGTTGCAGTCCGGCAATCAGCCCCAGGGCACCGTCTTGGTGCTCCGCGGCGGCGGGGAGGGCACGGCCACCGGCGCGTACGTCGCAGGCCCCGGCGACATCGTCACCCTCACCGACATTCAGGTCGAAGACATCCTCCTCGGCGTCACGAGGCCGGAATACACCACCGTCGACATCGACGGGCTCGGCGACTACCGCATGTTCCCGTACCAGTCGCTCGGGTATGTCGCGTACGCCGGCATGCCCGAGTCCGGCGTCCAGGAGACCGTCACCCCCATCATCACCTCCGTCGTCCTCATGACCACGGGCGGGCTCATCCTCCTCGCCGCGATCGTGGCGTGGATCGTGAGGCGTTCCCTCGCTCCCCTTCGCGCGGTCTCCACGACGGCCACCCGGGTCGCCAATCAGCCGTTGGCCGAAGGAGATGTCTCGATCACCGAGCGGGTCCCCGAGGATCAGACCGACGAGGACACCGAGATCGGTCGCGTCGGTCATGCGCTGAACACGCTGCTCGACCACGTGGATTCGTCGCTGGATGCCCGCCAGCGCAACGAAGAACGGATGCGCCGGTTCGTCGCCGACGCCAGCCACGAGTTGCGCACCCCCCTGGCGTCCATCCGAGGGTTCTCCGAGTTGTCCCTTCGCGCGCTGCGCACCCACCCGGACTCTCCACAGGCCGCGGAAACCACCGAGCAGTCGCTCGAGCGCATCCAGGCCCAGTCGGTGCGGATGACCGACCTCGTCGAAGACCTGCTCCTGCTGGCACGGCTCGACGAAGGTCAGGAGCTGGTCTACAGCCCGATCGACCTCACCCAGATCGCGGTCGAGGCCGTCGCAGACGCACGACCGGCAGGGCCGGATCACGAATGGGTGCTCGAGGTGCCCGACGAGTCGTTGCACGTCGCCGGGGACTCCGCGCGGCTGCATCAGGTCGTGGCGAATCTTCTCGCCAATGCCCGCACCCACACTCCGGCCGGCACGAAGGTGACTCTCAGCGTCGTGCGCGACGGTGACGATGCGGTGCTCCGCGTGCGCGACGACGGTCCGGGTGTCGACCCGTCGATCGCCGACGAGCTGTTCGAACGGTTCTCACGCGCCGACCGGTCCCGCGCACGCAAGAGCGGCGGCACCGGACTGGGGCTGTCGATCGCCAAGGCGATCGTGGGCGCCCACGGCGGCCGCATCACCGTGCGCAGCGAGCCGGGCGACACCGTGTTCGAAGTCCGCATCCCCGCCCGTCCGGCCGATCCGACGGCCACGCCGGCGGAGCCGGAACTCGAGCCGGATATCGAGTCGGCGTCCGAGCCGGCGGCCGACTCGGACGACGCGGACGAGCCTCGTCAGTAGCCCGAGAAGGCGTCGGTCGTGATCGACCGCGCCCGCTCGAGTGCGGGGGCCAGGTCGGCGATCAATCTCGGCGGCCCGGAGATGTATGCGTGACGCATGGCGATGTCGGGAACGACCCTGATGAGCCCGTCGGCATCGAGCCGGACCCCTCGCGCCCAACGCCAGTGGGGCGCGAGGCCGGCCGGCTCGTCACGGGTGAAGACGACCACCGGCACACCGGAGGCCTCGATCTCCTCCCGGTACACCAGCTCGGAGGCTTCGGAGGCGATGTAGACCAGGACGACATCGCGATCCTGCTCCGTCAGCCGCGCCTGCCGCAGCTGCGACACGAAGGGGGTGACGCCGATGCCCGCCGCCACCATGAGTACCGGGCTGGACGTGCTCGTCGGAAGCAGGAAGTCCCCCCACACCCCCGTGACCGCCAACGAGGAGCCCTCCGTCACGTCCGCGAGCGCCTTCTTGTAGCTGCTCTGGGGCGCGCCTGCGCCGACGGCGTCGCGGAACGCGACCCGCACATCGGGGGCGTCGGCCGGTGCCGAAACGATGCTGAATTCACGCCGTGTGCCGCGTGCGTCCGGCCGACGGTGCGGGACGTCGAGCTCGAGGAACTGCCCCGGGGCGAACCGCAACGGCCGCTTCGTCCGGAAGGTGAGCTCCTGCACCGTCGGGGTGAGGTGGCGCCGTCGCGTGAGGGTCAACCGCATCGCCGTGCGGAAGGTGAAGGCGAACGCGAGCAGGTTGCCGATCAGCAGCGCGCGTTCCTGCCCGAGACCGACGGCACCGACATCGATGGGCCAGCCCGCGAGCACGCCGACCAGAGCCGCCACGATGAGCTGCTGCCAACGACGTGGCGGGAGCGTCAGCGGCTCGGAGAGCATGAACGCACCCAGGAACAGGAACGGTGAAGACCACAGCACCGGCCACACCAGATCGGCGCCCTCCACCGCGATCCCCGCCTGCTGGTACTGCACCGAGGTGCGCACCACCCCCACCCCGACCGCGACGACGAGGAACAGGGCGATCACGCGCACCTTCTCGGTGCGCCAGAGCACCGCGAGCCCGAACAGGATCACCGGGGCGGCCAGCACGGGGGTTCCCACCCACCACGACGAGGCACCGAGGGCCGGCACCGCGACGCTGAGAAGGGTGAGCACGGTCGCCCCGACGGCCGCGGGGTTGAAGATGTGCCGCCCTCGCCATGCCAACAGGTACTTCGACGCGGACGCGACGACACCGGCGATCGCGATGCCGCCCAATGCGGCCGGTTCGAGGGTGGGGCGCAAGACGAACACGAGGATGAAGGACGTGATCAGCGCGGACTCCAGCCGAAGCGGCAGCCGCACCACCCGATGGGCGATCGCATCCGTCACCACGCACGCCACCGCCAGCACCGCCAGGGTCACGATCAGCTCGACGGGGGTGGGGGCGACCAGACCGAGCATCGAGACGAGCAGCGCCACGACGCTCAAGCCGACCAGGGCGAGGAACACCACCCGGTACATCGACATACGGCCGAGCACCGCGAACACGCGGTTGGAGAACGAGGTCAACGACGCGATCACCCCACCACGCTAACGGTGTCCCCGCGGACGCTCGACAGGATCCCGAGCGTCGGCGCCAGATCCTTGCAGGAATCAGGCAGGGTCCGCTCGTACGGCGCTCGACCTATTGCCTTGGTCGCCGCCCGGGCGCATGCTGACACCCTGCGGGCCGACACTGGGGAGTGGACCGGACGGAATACCCGCTCGGGCTCGGCACCGCAGCCTCTGGGGAGCCGATCATGCACGTCGTCGATGCCGTCGTCGCCGCATCCTGTGCGGCGATCGTCCTGGGAACCTGTTCACTGCGTCGAGCCGACAGGAACTGCGAGCGCGCGCGAAGAGGGTGTCTGGTCGCGACCGCTCTCATGATCCTCGCTCTCCTGAACATCGTCATCGACGATCCTCGACAGAGCAGGGGATCCGATGGCGACGGCCGTGCACAGCGCGACCCTGGCGATGCCGGTCGTCCTCGTCGGCGTCGCACTGGTCGGCACACGAACCGCCGCTTCGACTCCACCCCATCGCCGGATGCGGGTCGTCGGGATCGCGGCGCACCCGGACGGCCTCGAGCTCGCAGCGGGCGCCACCTTGGCACGATGGGCAGCCGAGGGGGCGGCGGTCCACGGTCTCGTGACCGAGGGCGGCATCGATCCGGCCAGGGTGGTGCTGTCCGTCGGCCTGTGGGACGAGGAGGGCACCCTTCCCGCAAGCGATCTACGACGAGCCCTGGTGGCGGTCGACGGCGTCATGCCGGTCGGGGTCACACCTTTCTCCGCCATGACGGCAGCGCACTGGGACGCCCTCGCACCGTGAAAGGATCGTCGCGGCACGACGCCGACCCCCGCCGCACGGGGCTACGAGGTGAACAGCTGCGCGGTGCAGCCGGGAGAGTACTCGGCGCGACCGTCGGAGGTCATCCTCACCCACTCCACGCCCCACTCCCATGCGAGGCGCGGGCCGCCCTCGAAGAACAGCGCGGTCGCAACCGCATCGGCGTGCATCGCGTCGTCGGCGACGGCCCACGTCGCGACGATCGTCTGCACCGGTCGACCGGTGCGTCCGTCGATCACATGGTGGAGCCCGTTCCCCCAGGCGCGCCGGTTCGTCGCCGAGGCGCACAGCGCGGCATCCTGGATCTCCCATACGCCGATCACGCGGTGCGCGTCGTGGGGATGCTCGAGACCGACCCGTTCGACCGCCCCGCGCGTGCGGAGGTCGCCGCTGGCATCGACGGTGAGCGGCCCCGGCCGATCCGCCAACGCATCGAAGACGAGATCGACCAGCCGCCCCTTGCCCAGCGCCCCCACGTCGATGACGGCCGGGCGCGCGAGTCCGATCCGCTCGGGCGTCCAGGACAACACGCCCCTCCAGCGTTCTGCGGGCCGCGCGGGTCCGGGGCGGAGGGTGAGCGCCGCGTCGTATCCGATGGCGGCCAAAGCGTCACCGGCCAGCGGCGTGACCGCATCCGAGGTGGCGTCCGCGGCTGCGGCGAGGGCATCCAGCATCGCGCTCGCGTCGGATGGTGCGGGAAGGGCACCGGCCCCCGCAGCGAGGCGGGAGACCGTCGAGTCGGGCCGGAATCGCGACCAGGACCGGTCGAAGTCCGCGACGATGGTGCCGATCAGGTCGCGGGAAGCGGCGTCCGTCTCCTCCCCGGTCTCGATGCGCCAGGGCACGCCGATCGCGTCGAACCCCCACACCGCACGCGGGGTCGATGCGCTCACGCCGCCGAGTCGGCCTTGATCTGGTCCAGCGCCTGCCGAAAACCGCCGCTGGTGAGCGAGGAGCCGGCGACGCGCGAGACCGACACCTCGTCGATGTCCTTGCCGACCACCTCGGCCGCGATCCCGCCGATGAACTCCGCCTGATAACGCTGCGACTCCGCGTTGGTGGGCTCTCCGACCACCTCGACGGCGGTGACGATGTCCCCCTCGAGCGTCACGGTCACCGTCACGGTCTCCACCGACTCGGGAGTGGCGTATGAGCCTTCGGCGGTGTACGAGCCGTCGGCGTGGGAGGGCGAGCCTCCCCCGCTGTCCGCGGTGCCCGTATCTCCCGTCGCACAGCCACCCAGGAGGGCGGCACCGAGCACGCCGACGCCCGCGGCGGTCACGCGGACGGGGGTGACGACACGGACGGTCATGAGGTCTCCTCGGGTCGAGCGGTATCCGTCCCGCCCCGCGCGATGGTGGGGACGACGGGTGCGACCGCGATCAGGCGGCGCCGTTGAACATGCTCGTGACCGAGCCGTCTTCGAACACCTCGTGGATGGCGCGGGCCAGCAGCGGCGCGATCGGCAACACCGTCAGGGACGGGAAGCGCTTGTCGTCCGGGACCGGGACGGTGTCGGTGACGACCACCTCGTCGACCGCCTCGCTCTGCAGCCGCTGCGAGGCGGGGTCGCTGAAGATGGCGTGGGTGGCGGCCACGATCACGCGGAGGGCGCCATTGGCCTTGAGCGCCTCGGCGGCCTTGACGATCGTGCCGCCGGTGTCGATCATGTCGTCGACCAGGAGGCAGACGCGACCTTCGACGTCACCGACGATCTCGTTGACGGTGACCTGGTTGGCCACGTTCGGATCGCGTCGCTTGTGGATGATCGCCAGCGGCGCCCCCAGGCTGTCGGACCACGTGTCCGCCACGCGCACGCGACCGGTGTCGGGCGAGACGACGGTCAGCTGCTCCCGATCGGCGGCGGAGAGGTTCTGCTCGAAGTACTCCAGCAACACCGGCTTGGCGAACAGGTGGTCCACGGGACCGTCGAAGAATCCCTGGATCTGCGCAGCGTGGAGGTCCACGCTCATCACCCGGTCGGCACCGGCGGTTTTCAACAGGTCGGCGACCAGGCGGCCGCTGATGGGCTCGCGCCCGCGCCCCTTCTTGTCCTGGCGCGAATACGGATAGTAGGGCGCGACGACGGTGATGCGCTTCGCGGATGCGCGCTTGGCGGCATCGAGCATGATGAGCAGCTCCATGATCCACTCGTTCACCGGGGGACCGAACGACTGGACCAGGAACACGTCGCAGCCCCGGATGGAGACCTCGAACCGGGTGAGGATCTCACCCGAAGCGAACGTGCGGTACTCGGTGGGCACCAGTTGGGTGCCCAACGCCGTGGCGACGTCCTCGGCGAGCGCGTGATGCGATCGACCGGATGCCACCACCAGGCGCTTCTTGGTCTTGGCGACCAGGCCGGGGGCGACCTCGTGCTCCCGATCCAACTCGACCGTCTTCTTCTTACGCGCCATCGTCCGCCTTCTGTGCCGACCGGGCCCTCGCCGCCGCCTCTGCGGCTCCGGTACCCGATCTGTTCTTTTCGACCCACCCCTCGACATTGCGCTGAGGGGCGACGCTCAACGCCAGGGCACCCGGGGGCACATCCTTGCGAATGACGGCACCCGCGCCGGTCTTCGCGCCATCACCGATTCTAACGGGGGCGACGAAGACGTTGTGCGAGCCGCTGTGGACCTCGTCACCGATGACGGTGCGGTGCTTGTCGACGTCGTCGTAGTTCGCCGTGATCGCACCGGCGCCGAGGTTCACGCGGTCACCGATCTCGGTGTCGCCGATGTACGACAGGTGGGGCACCTTGCTGCCCTCACCGATGGTGGAGTTCTTCACCTCGACGAAGGTGCCGACCTTGCCACGCGGCCCCAGCTCGGCCCCGGGACGGAGATAGGCGAAAGGCCCGACGCTGGCTCCGTCGCCGATCACGGCGAAGGTGGCGTCGGTGCGCGTCACGGTGGCGCGCGCGCCGACCTCGCAGCCGACCAGGCTGGTGTCGGGGCCGATGGTCGCGCCCTCCCCGACCGTCGTCGCGCGCAGCACCTGCGTGCCGGGCAGCAGGGTGACATCGGGGGCGAGCGTGGCGGTGACGTCGATCCAGGTGGTGGCGGGGTCGAGCACCGTGACGCCCTCGAGCTGCCAACGGCGCACGGTTCGGGCGTTCAGAGTCCGCGCCGCCTCCGACAGCTGCACGCGGTCGTTCACCCCGAGCGCCGCGGCGCTGTCGGGCGCGACGGCCGCCGCGACCGGGCGCTGCGCAGCCCGGGCGAGGGCGATCACGTCGGTGAGGTATTTCTCCCCCTGCGCGTTGTCGGTCCCGATCTCGGCCAGGTGCACGCGCAGAGTGTCGATCTGGAACACGTACACGCCGGCGTTGATCTCACCCACGCCTCGCTCCGCTTCGGAGGCGTCCTTCTGCTCCACGATGCGCAGCACGTCACCGGAGGCGTCGCGGATCACGCGGCCGTACCCGGTCGCGTCCTCCAGGAGCGCGCTCATCACGGTGGCCCCCGCCGAGCGATCGCGGTGGGCGTCGACCAGCGCCGACAGGGTGTCTTCCTGCAGCAGCGGCACATCGCCGCTGAGGACGACGACATCGCCGTCGAAATCGGCGAGTGCCTCCAAGGCGACCTCCACCGCGCGGCCTGTACCGGGGATGTCGTCCTGGTCGACGACGATCGCCTCGGGGGCTTCGTCGGCGATCTCGGCGGCGACCCGGTCGCGTTCGTGACGGACCACGGCGACCACGCGCGCCGGTCGGAGGGAACGGGCGGTGGCCAGGACATGGCCGACGAGCGATCGCCCGCCGATGCGGTGCAACACCTTCGGGGTCGAGGACTTCATCCGCGTGCCCTGACCCGCGGCCAGGACGATGACGGCCAACTGCGTGTCGGTGCTCACCATGCTCCGCCGCCAGGACTCGAACCTAGACCTCACAGCTCCAAAGGCTGTCGTGCTGCCATTACACCACGGCGGACCGCGGCCCCGCGGGGCCGCCCCTCCAGTCTGCCAGCCTTTCCGGTGTGCTTCCGCCGCACCACGCGCCCGGCGGCGGTCACCCCCTGTCGGCCTCGGGCACGACGACCGGCGGGAGAGACCACACTCCGAACGTCGCATGCGTCGCGTGGAGCACCACGACGTGCGCATCCGTCTCGAGGAGCGCATCGCCGAACACCGTCCGCGCACCGCGCGGATCGGACAGCTCGGCGACGTCGAGCGTGATCCGTGCCTCTGCGCGCGCGGCGAGCACAAGGACGCTTTCGTCCGGGTGCTCTCGGACGAACACGATCGCATCGTCCTCGACGTGCAGCCAGCGCCTCGCGCATATCGGGGCCGACCCCGATTTCGATCTGGATTTCCACATCCCCACTCGTCGGTGGCAGGGATTCCTGCAGGCCCTCGCCGATGCCGGGATCTCTCCGCCGCCGACCCACTATGAACCCGCCGATTTCACCGTCGAGGGTGACTACCAGGCCGCCAAGCAGCTCCTCGGACGACCCGGCGCGCGTCCGACCGCGATCTTCGCCGCCTCGGACGAGATGGCCATCGGCGCCATCCTGGCCGCGCGCGACCTCGGCTTCCGCGTGCCCGAAGACATGTCGGTCGTCGGAATCGACGGCCACGAACTCGGGGGCTTCTTCCAACTGACCACAGTGGACCAGTTCCCCGCCCGCCAGGGTGAACACGCCGCCGCCGCCATCCTCGACCAGCTCGACACCGACCGTCCCCTCATCCAGCGCCGAGAGGACTCGCCGTACGAGCTGATCGTGCGGGGGAGCACCGCGCGTCCCTCCACCATGCGCGACGACGGATGACACGGCACCGGGGCCACACGGGGAACGCGCGATAATGAAGGGATGAGCATCCCCTCCGACGAAGTGGACCGCATCGTCGGCGCGTGGGGCGTGCAGCGACCCGACCTCGATTTCTCCCCCCTCGAGGTGCTCTCCCGTGTCGATCGACTCTCGCGGCACCTCGACCGCGCACGACGCGAGGCGTTCCAGCGCAGCGAACTGGAGCCGTGGGAATGGGATGTGCTGTCCGCACTGCGGCGCGCGGGCGAACCGTTCCAACTCAGCCCCAAGCAGCTGCTCACGCAGACCCTGGTCTCCAGCGGCACGATGACCAACCGCATCGACCGCCTCGTCGGACGCCGTCTGGTGCGGCGCGAAGCCGACCCTGCCGACGGCCGCAGCGTGCTGGTGACCCTCACCGACGACGGCAGGACCCGGGTCGACGCCGCCATCACCCGCCTCGTCGATGCGGAGGCGCTCCTGCTGGAGGCGCTCTCCCGCACCGACCGCGACCGCCTCGCCGCGCTGTTGCGCAAGCTGAGCCTGGGCTTCGACGTCGCCCCCGTCAGCCCACACGCTCCGTGAGCGCGAACCACTGCTGCTCGATCTCGTCCCGCTCGGCTTCCATGGCCGTGATCTTGGCCATCTCCTCACCGAGTCCGACGTAGTCCGACTGGTCGTGGTCGGCCAGCGCGGCACGAGCGGAGTCGATCGAACGTTCCAGTTTCTCGAGGCGCCTCTCCAGCGAGGCCATCTCCTTCTGGGCGGATCGACGTTCTGCACCCGACAGACCTGTCGCGGCCGGTTCCGACGAGGTCGTCCCCGGTCCGGCCCCCTCGCGCTCCTCGAGTGCGCGCAGGCGGAGGTACTCGTCGACCCCTCCCGGAAGGTGCCGCAGGTGTCCGCCGAGGATGGCGTACTGCTGGTCGGTCACGCGCTCGAGGAAGTAACGATCATGCGAGACGACCAGGAGGGTCCCCGGCCACGTGTCCAGGAGGTCTTCCATCGCCGCGAGCATGTCGGTGTCGAGATCGTTGGTCGGCTCATCGAGGATCAACACGTTGGGCTGCTCGAGGAGGATCAGCAGCAGCTGCAACCGCCGCTTCTGCCCGCCCGAGAGATCCTTCACCGGTGTGGAGAGTTGGGCGCTTGCGAACCCCATGCGTTCGAGTAGCTGCCCCGGCGTGAGTTCCTGGGCCTTGGAGCCCGACCCGAAGGTGTAGGTGGTACGGAGCCCGCCCACGACGACCCGGACCGGTTCGTCGAGGTGTTCCTCAAGTTCGTCCAGGCGTTGGGTGAGAGTGGCCACCTGCACCGTCTTCCCGCGCTTGACCCGCCCCGAGGTGGCCTCGACCTCTCCGGAGACCAAACCGAGGAGCGTGGACTTCCCCGCGCCGTTGACACCGAGGATCCCGGTACGCTCCCCCGGTGCGATGCGCCACTCCACCGGATGCAGCACCGTGCGCTCCCGGCCCGTGAGCGCGTCGGGGTAGGTCACCGACGCATCCAGCAGATCCACCACGTCCTTGCCGAGGCGGGAGACGGCCAGTGATCTCAGCGACACCCCGTCCCGGATCTCGGGCACATCCTCGATCAGCGCGTTCGCCGCGTCGATGCGGAATTTCGGCTTGGAGGTGCGCGCCGGCGCTCCGCGCCGCAACCAGGCGAGCTCCTTGCGGGCGAGGTTACGTCGGCGTTGCTCGATGGCCGCCGCCTGACGGTCGCGTTCGACGCGCTGGAGGATGTAGGCGGCGTAGCCACCCTCGAACGGTTCGACGACGCGGTCGTGCACCTCCCATGTCTTGGTGCACACCTCGTCGAGGAACCACCGATCGTGGGTGACCACCAGGAGCGCGCCGGATCCGGGCGCCCACCGTCGCTTGACGTGGTCGGCCAGCCACGCGATCGCCTCGACGTCCAGATGGTTGGTCGGCTCATCCAGGAACAGGACGTCGCGGTCTTCGCACAGGAGCCGTGCCAGCGCGACACGGCGACGCTGCCCGCCGGACAGATCGCGCACCGGAGCCTCCCAGGGCAGAGCGCCCAACAGCCCGGCGATCACGTCGCGCACACGCGCGTCACCCGCCCACTCGTGCTCCGGACGATCTCCGACCACGGCCTCGGCGATCGTGAGGGCGTCATCGAGCGTGTCCGCCTGGTCGAGCACGCCCACCCGCACCCCGCCGCGCACGGTGACCCGGCCCGAATCGGGCTCGAGTCGACCGGCGAGCATCGCCATCAGACTGGATTTCCCATCGCCGTTGCGCCCGACGATGCCGATGCGATCGCCCTCGTCGACCCCGAGCGAGACGGAGTCGAAGACCACGCGGGTGGGGAATTCCAGGTGGAGGGCCTCGGCCCCGAGCAGATGCGCCATAGACCTTCCAGGCTACGCGGTCCTCGGCATACCCCTTCCTACCGATCCGCGTGATACCCCCTGGGGTATGCTAGCGTTGCCTGTGTCACATACCCCACAGGGTATCGAAAGGAGCACCATGCGCATCATCGTCGTCGGAGGCGTCGCCGCGGGCATGAGCGCGGCCGCGCGGGCCCGCCGCCTGGACGAGTCGGCCGAGATCATCGTCCTCGAGCGCGGCTCGGAGGTGTCCTTCGCCAATTGCGGCCTGCCCTACCACCTGAGCGGTGAGATCGCCGAGGCCGACGACCTGCTCCTGCACACGCCGGACTCGCTCCGCGCCGCACTCGATCTCGACGTGCGCCTCCACCACGACGTCACCGGGATCGACCCCGAGACGAAGACGATCACCGCCGCCGCCCCGGACGGCATGGTCGAGATGACCTACGACGCACTCGTCCTCACGCCCGGCGCGGCCGCGCTGCGCCCGCCGCTACCCGGCCTCGACTCTGCGCGAGTACGCACCCTCCGCACCGTCGGCGATGCCGTCGCGTTGCGCGAGCAGGTCACGTCGGGGGCGCGCCGCGCGGTGGTGCTCGGCGCCGGCTTCATCGGCGTCGAAGCCGCCGAGGCGCTGCGCGAAGCGGGCCTGTCGGTGGATGTCGTCGAACTCGCCCCACACGCCCTCCCCCCGCTCGAACGCGAGCTGGCCTCCCTCGTCCACGACGAACTCACCGCGCTCGGCGTCACGATGCACGCCGGCGTCGCGGCGGAGTCGATCGACTCCGGGAGCGAGGTCGACCACGTCCACCTCGCCGACGGGACGGTCATCGCCGCAGACCTCGTCGTGCTCTCCGTGGGCGTGCACCCCGACACCGCCTTCGCCGCGGAGGCCGGTGTGGAAACGCTGCGAGGGGCCATGATCGTGGACGACCGCGGACGGACCTCCCTCCCCGATGTGTGGGCCGCCGGCGACGCCACCGTCAGCGTCGACGCGGTCACCGGCGCCGCGCGTCCGGTCGCTCTGGCGGGCCCGGCCAACCGTGCCGGGCGACTCATCGCCGACGACATCCTCGGCGGCGACATCACCGCCCGCCGGGTCCCGCCGGCCCTCGGCACCGCGATCGTGCGCGTCGGGGCCCTCACCGTCGCCATGACCGGCGCGAACCGACGGAGCCTGGACGATGCGGGGATCGTGTACGAAACGGTCCATCTCCACCCGAACCAGCACGCGGGTTACTTCCCCGGCGCAGCGCCGGTACACCTGCTCGCCCACATCGACCCGACCGACGGGCGGATCCTCGGAGCCCAGGCTGCGGGCGTCGAGGGCGTCGACAAGAGGATCGACGTCATCGCGACCGCGATGCGCGGCGGACTCCACGCGCCGGATCTCATCGACCTGGATCTGAGCTACTCGCCGCCCTACGGCTCGGCCAAGGACGCCGTGAACATGCTGGGCATGGTCGCCGAGAATCTCGTCAACGGCCGCCTCCGTCTGTGGCACGCCGCGGACGCCACCGACGGCGCCGACGCGCTGGTGCTCGACGTGCGCTCGCCCGCGGAGTTCGCCACCGGTCATCTGCCCGGCGCCCTCAACATCCCTCACACCGAGTTGCGCGAGCGCATCGACGAGGTCCGCGAGGCGGCCGCCGGACGGCCCGTGCGCGTGCTGTGCGCGGCGGGTGTGCGCTCCAACATCGCCCACCGCGTACTCGTCGCCCACGGCTTCGACTCCACGTCGTTGTCGGGCGGGACCCGCACCCTCCGACAGTGGTTCGGCGCCGACGTCGACCGCGTCCTTGTCACCGAAGGAGTCCTCGCATGATGATCACCGGTACCGCCGAAGAGCAGGCCGCGGCCCGCAAGAAGATCGTGAACCGTCTGCGGCGCGCACAGGGTCAGCTCAACGCGGTCATCACCGCGGTCGAATCCGACGCCAGTTGCCGCGACGTCGTCACCCAGCTGGCCGCCGTCACGAGCGCGCTGGACCGGGCGGGCTTCGCGATCGTGTCCACCGCGATGCGCGACTGCGTCGTCGACCCCGACGGCGCCGAAGCCACCGAGGGCCTGACCGTCGACGAGCTCGAGAAACTCTTCCTCACGCTCGCCTGACCCCGAACCTCCGGAAAGGAGCACGACATGTGTAGACAAGTCACCTGCAAGACCTGCGGCAAAGCAACCTGGGCCGGCTGCGGCCAGCACGTCGAGCAAGCGCTCGCCGGCGTCCCCCGCGCCCAGCGGTGCGCCGGTCACGAGACGCCCGCGAAGAAGGGCTTCTGGAGCGCCTTCCTCCGCTGATCTGCCCCACCGAGCCACCCCTTTCACACCGAGGCAAGATCGGGGCGGCTCGGCGCAGGAGCAGACGACGAAGGGGCCCCGCCGTCCGTGACGGTGGGGCCCCTTGATGTCGTGCGGGTCAGCTGAGGCCGTTCTCCGAGAGCCACTGGGCGGCGATGTCGGACGCGGACATCTGATCCTCGGTGCTCTGCACGTTCATGGCCACGAGCGCCTGGGGGGTGAGGGCGGCGCTGACGGCGTCGATCGTCTCGGCGATCTCGTCGGCGATCTCGACGTTGACCACCGGGACAACGTTCGACGCCAGGAACAGGCCCTCGGGATCCTCCAGAACGACGAGATCCTGGGTCTGGATACGCGGGTCGGCGGTGTAGACGTTCGCGACGTTCACGGTGCCGGCGACGAGGTCCTGCACGGTCGTGTCACCGGTGGCGGAGAACTCCACCGTGACGCCGTACGTCTCCTCGAGGCCTTCGGGACCGTAGGGACGCTCGGCGAGCTCGGGCGGGCCGCCCAGGGTGAGCGTCTCGTCGACACCCGCGAGGTCGGCGATGGTCGTCAGCCCGTTCGCCTCGGCGAAGGCGGCCGTGACCGTGTAGGAGTCCTGATCGCTCGCACTGGACTGGTCGAGCACGGTCAGCGTCTCCGGGAGGGCATCCGGCAACGCGGCGTAGACGTCCTCGGCCGTGCGCGCCTCGGTCTCGGGGTCGAAGAACTGCAGCAGGTTCCCCGAGTACTCCGGGAACAGGTCGACCGAGCCGTCCTCCAGGGCGGGGATGTAGGCGTCGCGCTGGCCGATGCTGAACTGTCGCTCCACGTCGAAGCCGGCGTCCTCGAGTGCCTGCGCGTAGATCTCCGCGATGATCTCGTTCGAGTAGTAGGCCTGCGAGCCGACGACGATCGTGCTGGATTCGGTGGTGTCGCCGCCCGCGTCTGCGCTGTCGTCGAGCGGGTCGCTCGACGAGCAACCCGCCAGAACCAGGGCGGCCGACGCCGTCAGAGCGGCCCCTGCCGCGAGAGTGGACCTGCGTGCTGTGAACATTGCTGTCTCCTTCTGCTGTGGTGAAGATGTGCCTGCGGTGGTGGGAACGGATGTCGGGTTGCGGAGCGGCGCGGGTGCCTCACGCGGCCGGGGCCGCGCGCTTCCGGCGTGCTGCGCGAGCGCCGGAGGCGACTTTGATGCCGCGCGGGACGACGGCGTGCTGCACCAGGGCGAACATCCCGTCGAGGATGAGTGCGAGCGCCGCGACCAGCAGGGCACCCCCGAGCACCATCTCGATGCGCCGCAACGCGATGCCCGTGATGATGTACTGCCCGAGTCCGCCGAGGCCGATGTACGCCGCGATGGTGACGGTCGCCACCACCTGGAGGGTTCCGGCACGCAGACCCGCGACCAGAAGCGGCAGTCCCAGCGGCGCTTCGATCTTGCCGAGGATCTGCCACCCGGTCATGCCCGTCGCGCGACCGGCGTCGATCACCCTCCGGTCGACCGCTTCGAGGCCGGCGTAGGCGCCCGCCAGTACCGAGGGGATGGCGAGGATCACGAACGAGGCGATCGCCGCCTCCGCCTTGTGCAGCACACCGAACACGAGGACGAGCAGCAGGATGAGTCCGAACGACGGGATCGCGCGCGCCGCCCCCGAAACGGTCACCGCGACCTCGCGCCCCTTGCCGGTGTGGCCGATCAGCCATCCGATGGGGATCGCCACGGCGGCCGCGACGGCGACCGAGAAGAACGTGAACCAGAGGTGCTCCAGGATCGCGACGCCGATCGGCGCCAGGCCCGCCCCGGGCTCACCGGAGAAGATCCATGCGATGGCATCGACGAAGAGGTTCATGCGGCCGCCTCCTGCACGCCCACCCGCACCGCGCGCTCACCCGACCCGGTCCGCACCCAGGGCATCAGCGCGCGGCCGGCGAGCACCAGGAGTCCGTCGACGACGAGGGCGATGATCATCACCGCGACCACGCCGGCGAAGATCTCCGCGATGATCTCGCGCTGATAGCCGTTCGTGAAGAGGTAGCCGAGGTTGGTCACCCCCACCAGGATCCCCACCGTCGCGAGCGAGATCGTGCTGACCGCGGCGACCCGGAGTCCCGAGAGGATGACAGGTCCGGCCAGCGGGAGCTCGACGGCGAAGAAACGCCGGAACGCCCCGTACCCGACCGCGGTCGAGGCCTGCCGAACCCCGGGGTCCACCGAGTCGAGTCCGTCGGCGACCGATCGCACGAGCAACGCGATCGCATAGATGGTCAGGGCGACGATGAGGTTCGTGTCGCTGAAGAGGTTGTAGCCGAACAGCGAGGGGAGCAGGATGAGCAGGGCGAGCGACGGGATCGTGTAGAGCAGACCGGTGATGGTGATGATGCTGCTACGCACGAGCTTGTAGCGCCACGCGACCCACCCGAGTGGGACGGACAACACGAACCCCAGCAGGATCGGAATGATGCTCTGCCGCAGGTGGATGAGGGTCAGTTCGGCGATGAGGTCGAGGTTGTCGAGGACCCAGGTCACGTCATCCGCCCCCCTCGACGAGCGAGCCCTGGGCGCGACCGTCGCCGTCGACGACGACGGTGCCGTGGTCGGTGTGCTTGAGGTGGAGGGCGCGCTTGCCCTTGTCGGCGCCGATGAAACTCTCCACGAACGCGGCGGCGGGATTCTCGGTGATCTCGTTCGGCGTGCCGATCTGCGCGACCTCGGCACCCTTTTCGAGGATGACGACCTGGTCGCCGAGGAGGAAGGCCTCGTCGATGTCGTGGGTGACGAACACGATGGTCTTGCCGATCTCACGCTGCAGTCGCAGCAGCTCCTCCTGCAGCTCGGCGCGGACGATCGGATCGACCGCGCCGAAGGGCTCGTCCATGAGCAGGATGTTCGGATCGGCGGCCAGGCCTCGGGCGACGCCGACACGCTGCTGCTGCCCGCCCGAGAGCTGACTGGGGTACCGCTTGGCCATCGCCCGGTCCAGCCCGACGGTGTCCATGAGCTCGAGTGCGCGGGACCGGGCGTCACGGCGGGATGTCCCGCGCAGGACCGGGACGGTGGTGATGTTGTCCAGGACGGTGAAATGCGGCAGCAGGCCCGAGTTCTGCATGACATAGCCGATGCTGCGCCGGAGGGCTACCGGGTCGCGTTCGGCGATGTCTTCGCCGTCGATCGTGATCGCGCCGGAGGACGGCTCGACCATGCGGTTGATCATGCGCAACAGCGTGGTCTTGCCCGAGCCCGACGACCCCACCAGGACGGTCGTCCGGTGTGGGGGGATGTGCAAGGTGAACTCCCCCACGGCGCGTGTGCCGTCGGGGAAGACCTTGGTGACGTCGCGGAAGTGGATTCCGCCGGGTACGTCGCCGGATGCGGCGGGAGTGGTCTCGGCCATCGTCGCTCTCTGTCGTCGGTCGCGTCGCGCGCGTCGTGCGTGCCGGTGAGCCGGGGTACGACCGCGAACGCGGCCGACGTCGGCGTCAGGAGATCTCGATGCTCCGGTCGAAGGCGATGTATCCGGCGAAGTCGGTGCCGACGCGCTCGACGGCGCCGGGGCGCAGGTCGGGGTAGGCCCACGCCCCGTCGTGGAGGGTCTCCCCCGCGGCGGTCACATGGTGATAGCGCGCGGGCCCCTTCCACGGACACGTGTAGGCGGTCGGGCTGGGTGAGAGCACTCCGTCGGCCACGCTCACAGGCGGCCAGTACCAATTGCCCTCGATGCGGACGAGGTCGCTCTCCTCGGCTTCGGCGATCACCACGCCGTTCAGTCGTGCCTTCATGATTCCTCCCGGAGGGGCGTGTCCCCCACCGTAGCGGCTGGCGGCGACGTCGGGGCGGGATGCCGACAAGATTGCGCGACACGTCCGCGTACGGTAAGGACCGTCACACGACGCGGGCGCCGTGGACCGGGCCGTGGACGTGGAGGGCGGCATGCCCGGACGCCGAGAGGGTCACCTGCAGATCCAGCGCCGCCTCCGGCCCCTCCGCGAGGAAGGCCACGGTCGGTCCGGAGCCGGAGACCAATCCGGCCAGCGCACCGGCCTGTTCGCCCGATTCGAGGAGGTCACGCAGGTCCGGGCGGAGGCTGAGGGCGGCGACCTGGAGGTCGTTTCGTGCGTGCTGCGCGAGCGCGACGGCGTTGCCGGCCCGCAGGGCGTGGAGCACCGCCGGATCCACGTCGGGCGACGCGGCCGCCGGCCGGATGTCGGGGCGACGCCGAAGCTCGTCGAGGCGCCCGTAGACGTCCGGGGTCGACAGCCCCTCCTCCGCGGTCACGACCACCCAGTCGAAGCGACCCTTCGCCAACGCCGGACTCAACTGGTCGCCGCGCCCGGTGCCCACCGCCGTGCCCCCCATCAACGCGAAGGGCACATCCGCCCCCAGCCGGCCGGCGAGGCGCTGCAGCTCCGACGATCCGAGCTCGCCGCCCCACAGCATGTCGCACGCGACGAGCGCGGCGGCGGCGTCGGCCGAGCCGCCACCCATGCCGCCGGCGACGGGGACCTGCTTGACGATCTCGAGATGCACTCCGCCGTCGTGGCCCAACCGCTGGGCGACCATTCGGGCGGCCCGCAGCGCGAGGTTGCGATCGTCGGAGGGCACTCCGGACAGGTCCACCGAACCGCTGACCCCGACGGAGAAGCCGTCGGCCGGTCGGGCATAGACGTCCTCCCACAGCGAGACCGCCTGATACGCCGATGCGACGTCGTGGTAGCCGTCGTCCTGGGCGCGGCCGACCTCGAAGAAGAGGTTCAGCTTTCCCGGTGCGCGCACGTGCACGCGATCGGAGACGGCCATGACGGTCACAGCTTCGCCGAGTCCGCCCAGAGGTCGACCTCGATGCCGCCCGCGAGGGAGTCGATGCGCTCGAGCTCCTCCATCGTGAAGGCCGGCCCGTCGAGCGCCGCGAGGTTCTCGTCGAGTTGTGAGGTCCGTGATGCCCCGATCAGGGCGGAGGCGACGACCCGGTCGCGCAGGACCCACTGCAGGGCCATCTGAGCCAGGGTCTGTCCTCGTTCCTTGGCCACGACATCGAGACCTCGCAGCGTGACGACTCCGGACTCCGACAATCCCCGCGCCGGCAGCGACGAACGCTGCTGTGCACGCTCGGCCCGCCCGTCGCCGAGGTACTTGTCCGTCAACAGACCCTGCGCGAGGGGGGTGAAGGCGATCGCGCCCATGCCCTCTTCGGTCAGGGTGCGGGTCAGCCCGTCCTCGACCCAACGGTTGAGCATCGAGTACGACGGCTGATGGATCACCAGCGGGGTACCCAGGGAACGCGCCACGGCTGCGGCCTCCGCGGTGCGCTCGGCGCTGTACGACGAGATGCCCACGTACAGCGCCTTGCCCTGGCGGACGAGGGTGTCCAGCGCGGCCACGGTCTCGGCGACCGGGGTCAGCGGGTCGGCACGGTGGGAGTAGAAGATGTCGACGTATTCCAGCCCCATGCGCCGCAGCGACTGTTCGGCGCTGGCAAGGATGTACTTGCGCGAGCCGAAGTCGCCGTAGGGCCCCGGCCACATGTCCCAGCCGGCCTTCGACGAGATGATCAGTTCGTCCCGGTACGGCCGGAAGTCCTCGGCGAAGATCCGTCCGAAGTTCTTCTCGGCCGACCCGTACGGCGGACCGTAGTTGTTGGCGAGGTCGAAGTGGGTGATGCCCCGGTCGAAGGCGTGACGCAGCAGCTCCCGCTGACGGTCGAGCGGGATGTTGTCGCCGAAGTTCCACCACAGGCCGAGGGAGATCGCGGGGAGGTGGAGTCCGGACCCGCCCACCTGCCGGAAGTGTCCGCCGTCGTACCTTTCGGAGGCCGCCGCGAACGGTCGGTGCAGGTCGGGGACGTCGTCTCGAAAGCGTGGCTGGTCGCTCATGGAACGAGGCTAGCGCGCCCGCGGCGACGTGGGCCGCTTGTCGCGACGAAGTGATTTGTCTCGCGGATCGGGCAATCCGCGAGATCCCCGCAAACACGCGGGAAACAGTGCTGTAATAGTTTCCTCGTAGGGTTGCGCCACCGGCGGCGAGAGCGCCCCTGCCCCCGTCAGAAGGAAGCACCATGAACGTCGTATCATCCCTGCCGCTCGAGCGGCACCCCTGGTCGGCGCTGCTGCGACGCGACGACGTCGTCGTCGACCGAGGGCTCCTCCACCTGCTGCACGATTCGCTCACCCCCGACCAGGCGCGCACGAGCGACCTGATCTACGTGGCCGGCCTGTTCGAAGCGGCGGGTATCGGCGTCCGTCTCATCCGCCACGATCGCCATACGCCCGCGCTGGTCGTCGACCTCGACGATCGCGAGGCCGCCCACCGCGCCCTCGTCGATGCGTGCGCCGACGAGCCGGTCCACATCAAACCCAAGCGCGGCCGAGCGGTGCTCGCCGTCGACGCGCCCGTCGTGCCCGACACCCCGACCACCGTCCGGGTGCACCGCCCGCGCATCACCCGCACCGGCGGGTTGCGCTACGGAGCCGCGACGGGTGTGCGGGTGCAGTTCTGGCGCTTCGGTGACGACCTCGTCGAGGCGCCGTCGGACAATGTCTTCTCCCGATGCCACACCCCGGCCGGTGACCTCGTGGAGTCCACCGTCGAGCGGGAGGGCCGAACCTGGCGCACGTGGGAGGGGATGTTCGACCCGCAGCCCGACGAGTTCACCGGCGACGTCGACATCGTCTTCTCGTGGGTCGACGGCTCATCGACCGACTTCCAACGGCAACGCGCCGCGCGCATGGCCGGCTACGTCGTCGGCGCCGGCGACGACGGTCCGGCGCGGTATCGGCACGTCGACGAACTCCGGTACGCGTTGCGCAGCGTCCACATGTACGCCCCGTGGGTGCGCCGCATCTTCATCGCGACGGACTCCCCCGCGCCCTCCTGGCTGCGGGAGCACCCGAAGGTCACCATCGTGCGCAGCGAGGAGTTCTTCGCCGACCCCTCGACATTGCCCACGCACAACTCTCACGCGGTCGAGGCGCAGCTGCACCGCATCCCCGGGCTGGCCGAGCACTTCCTCTATTCGAACGACGACATGTTCTTCGGACGTCGGGTGCACCCGGAGATGTTCTTCACTCCGGCCGGCGTGACGAAGTTCGTGGAGTGCGGAGTGCGGATCGGGGCGGGTGGGCCGAACGCCGACCGCAGCGGCCACGACAACGGCCTGCGCGTGAACCGCGCACTCCTGCGCGCGCGATTCGGCCGCACGATCACACGCGACCTCGAGCACTGCGCGACCCCGTTGCGGCGCAGCGTGATGGCCGAACTCGAGGCGACCTTCCCCGAGGAGTTCGCCCGGACGGCCGGTTCGAGGTTCCGGTCGGCCACGGACATCTCGGTGACCAACAGCCTCTACCATTACTACGCCCTCATGACGGGGCGCGCGGTGCCGACCACCCGACCACGCACACGCTATGTGCAGACGACCATGCTCAGCGGGCTGCGGCGCATGGAGCGCCTCGCCGGCCACGACGAAGTGGACATGTTCTGTCTGAATGACGGCGGCGAAGTCGAGGTTCCGGAAGAGGTCCGGGCCGAGACGGTCCGCGCGACGCTGGAGGGGATGTTCCCCATCCCGGCGCCGTGGGAGCGACGTGAAGTCACCGCCGGGTCAGGGCATCACCGCGCGCCGGAGCCGACCCGCGCGACGGCGAGCTGAAAGGGCGGACCCCCGCGTCGTCAAGCCGGCGTCGCGACTCCTCCGGGTCGATGTACTCCAGAACCTGCGGCGCGTCCACCGGGACCACCGCGTGCACGACCGTCTCGTCGTAGACGTGCACCAGATTGTAGGACTGCGCGCCATCCTGCGGCCGGGTGCCGCCGACCGGGACGGTCAGGTCCTGCGCATAACAGGTCGAGGACGCCACCGACACCGGGACGCCCGCGAACGTGGCGAACGTCGAGTAGTGCAGATGGCCGGCGATGATGGCGCGCACGTCCGTGCCACGCACCACCTCGGCGAGCCGTCGCTGGTCACGCAGCTCCACGGTCGCGGCCAGTTCGAGCACGGCGGGGACGGGCGGGTGGTGCATCGCGAGCACCGTCCCCAGCGGGGCGGGCTCGGCGAGCACCTCACGCAACCACTGTCGTTGCGCCTCCGACACCTCGCCGTGGTGCTGCCCGGGGACCGTGCTGTCGAGAGTCACGATCCGCAGTCCGTCCAGTTCGTCGACCCGGTCGAACGGCGTCGTGTCGCCGCGAAGGTCATCCAGCAACCGCGCGCGGAATTCGGCACGGTCGTCGTGGTTTCCCATGACCCACAGGACGCGGGCACCGAGCGCGGCGGCGGCCGGTTCGACGAGATCGCGCAGTCGCGTGTAGGCGTCCGGTTCCCCCAGGTCGGCGAGATCGCCCGTGAACACCAGGGCGTCCGGGCGCACCCCGGACGCGATGATCTTCTCCAGCGTGCGCGTCATCCGCTCTGCTCCGTCGATCGCGCCGAAGAGACGGTCGCCCGGCGCGCGCAGGTGCGTGTCGCTGAGGTGGAGCAGGGTCCGGTCGGGTGCCGGGTGTTCCGCGGTGTGCATCGCTTCATCTCCCACCCCGAGGTCGAGCCGGGGTCGCGGGGAATGTTACCGGGATGTTTCGGCCATCGGATGCGAGAACGGTGAATGTTGCGCGAACGTCACCTGTCCGGCGCCGTTCGTCAGAGCAGCGCGACCTGCGCGATGCGCTGGAAATCGTCGATCGAAAGCTCCTCACCGCGCGCCGTGGCCGGCACCTTTGCCGCTTCGAGCACCGCCGACGCCGTCGCGGATGTACCCCCGAGCGTCTCGGCGAGCGCCTGGCGGAGCATTTTCCGCCGCTGCCGGAAGGCCGCATCGATCACGGCGAAGGTGCGCAGACGTTCTTCCTCCGTGCCACGTGGTTCGCCGTCGCGCGAGAACGCGACCAACACGCTGTCGACGTTCGGGACCGGCCAGAACACCTGCCGCGACACGGTTCCCGCGAGGCGCCACGGCCCGTACCAGGCCGCCTTCGCACTCGGCGAACCGTAGACCTTCGATCCGGGCGGGGCCGCAAGGCGCTCGCCGACCTCCGCCTGGACCATGACCACCCCACGCTGCAGGTGCGGGAACGTCTCGAGGAAGTGCAGCAGCACCGGCACCGACACGTTGTAGGGCAGGTTCGCGACCAGGACGCTCGGCTCGCCCGGCAACGCGGAGACCCGCAGCGCATCCGCGCACACCACCTCCAGTGCCCCGGCGGCGACGCCGTGCTCGCGGGCGGTCTCCGGAAGGCGCCCGGCCAGGCGGTGATCGATCTCGACCGCGGTCACCTCGGCGCCGGCCTCGAGGATGGCGAGGGTGAGCGAGCCCAGACCGGGACCGATCTCGACCACGCGCTCCCCCGCGCGCACGTCGGCGACGTGCACGATCTTGCGCACGGTGTTGGCGTCGACGACGAAGTTCTGACCGAGCTTCTTCGTCGGTGTGACGTCGAGCTCGGCGGCGAGGGCGCGGATCTGTCCCGCGCCGAGCAACTGCACGGGCATGCGTCTCACTGTAGTCAAGCCCCCGGAGGACGCGTGCGGGGGCGCCGCACGCGGGTCTAGGGTGACGGATGTGATGTCATCCGATTCCACCCCCACGGCGGGGTTCTCGCTGAGCAGCTCCTACGGGCGGCGCGCGATCGCGCTGTCCATCGCCGCGGCCGTAGGCGGCTTCCTCTTCGGCTTCGACTCCTCGGTGATCAACGGCGCCGTCGATTCCATCGAGTCCGACTTCGCGCTGAACGATGTGGTCACCGGCTTCGTCGTGGCCATCGCCTTGCTGGGCTGCGCATTCGGCGCCATCCTCGCCGGCACCCTGAGCGACCGCTTCGGTCGCCTGAAGGTCATGCTCATCGGCGCGATCATGTTCTTCACCAGCGCGTTCGGCTCGGGGCTCGCCTTCGGGGTCTGGGACCTCACCTTCTGGCGCCTCATCGGCGGTATCGGCATCGGCATCGCCTCGGTGGTCGCCCCCGCCTACATCGCCGAAGTCGCGCCGCGACAGATCCGCGGAACGCTCGGCTCGCTGCAACAGCTCGCGATCACCCTCGGTATCTTCGCGGCCCTCCTCTCGGACGCGCTCCTGGCCAGCATCGCCGGCGGTGCGAACGAACCGATGTGGTTCGGGCTGGACGCATGGCGATGGATGCTCCTGGTCGAGGCGATTCCGGCTCTGGTCTACGGGTTGCTGGCTCTGACCATGCCCGAATCGCCGCGGTACCTGATCGCGAAGGGCCGAAAGGACGAGGCGAAGGAGATCTTCTCCCGCCTCATGCCGCCGGATGACCTCGAGATCACGGTCAACGAGCTCGAGAAGAAGATCCAGGCCGACCGGAAGAACTCGGGCGTCTCGTTGCGCGGACCGGTCCTCGGGCTCCAGGGGATCGTGTGGATCGGCATCATCCTGTCGGTGTTCCAACAGTTCGTCGGCATCAACGTGATCTTCTACTACTCGACGACCCTGTGGCGGGCCGTCGGGTTCACGGAGCAGAACTCGCTGATGATCAGCGTGATCACGTCGGTCACCAACGTCCTGGTCACGATCATCGCGATCGTCCTGGTGGACCGTATCGGGCGCAAACCGATTCTGTTGACCGGCTCGGTACTCATGACGGTGTCGCTCGCGGCGATGGCCGTGTCGTTCGCGTTCGCCACCGGATCCGGCGACGACGTGTCGTTGCCCGATCCGTGGGGGCCGATCGCGCTCGTGGCCGCCAACCTGTTCGTGATCGGATTCGGCGCATCGTGGGGCCCGCTGGTGTGGGTGCTCCTGGGCGAGATCTTCCCGAGTCGTATCCGCGGCAAGGCGCTCGGTGTCGCCGCCGGCGCGCAATGGATCGCCAACTTCCTCATCACGGTGAGCTTCCCGGTGATGTCGACCTGGTCGCTTCCGCTCACCTACGGCATGTATGCCACGTTCGCCGCGTTGTCCTTCTTCTACGTCGCGTGGAAGATCCCCGAGACCAAAGGCATGGAGTTGGAGCAGACCGAGACGCTGTTCGCGAAGAAGCCCAAGAGCTGACACCGACCGTTCGCGGCGCGGGCTCGCGCCGGTTCAGAAGGGGCCGTAGACCTCGAGGGTGTTCCGGGCCAGCTGCGCACAGAGCTCGTCCACATCGAGTCCCAGCTCGGCCGCCATGAAACGGACCGTGACGGGGATCAGGTACGGGGCGTTCGGGCGCCCGCGATACGGCGTCGGCGTGAGGAAGGGCGCATCGGTCTCCACGAGGATGCGCTCGAGCGGGGTCACGGCGAGCGCATCGCGGAGGTTCTGCGCGTTCTTGAACGTGACGTTGCCGGCGAAGGACAACCAGTATCCGCGCTCCCCCGCGACGGTCGCCATCTCCTCGTCACCGGAGAAGCAGTGGAACACGGTCCGCTCGGGCGCACCGACACGAAGGAGCGTGTCGAGCACGGCGTCGTGCGCGTCTCGATCATGGATCTGCATGGCGATGTCGTGCTTCTTCGCCAGCGCGATGTGGGCTTCGAAGGACGCGTACTGCGCGGGCACCCCGGGCTGGTCGGTCCGGAAGAAGTCGAGCCCGGTCTCCCCGATCGCCCGCACGCGCGGTTGCGCGGCGAGTTCGTCGATGACGGCGATCGCCTCGTCCAGTCGACCCGCCTCCTGGTAGAGCGGCGCCTCGTTCGGGTGGATGGCCACGGCCGCGAGCACGCGCGTGTCGGAGGAGGCCGCCCATGCCGACCACCGGCTGGATTCGATGTCGCCCCCCGCCTGGACGACCCCGACCACCCCGACCTCGGCGGCGCGGTCGAGCTGGTCGGTGAGGCTCAGCGGGTCGTCACCGTCCTCGATCTCCAAGTGCGCATGGTTGTCGTACACCGCGACGGCGAGCGGCTCGGGCGCCTCCGGATAGCGCGTGTCGCGCGCTCCCTTCTCCCGGGTCCGCACGTAGGCGCTGGGGTCGGCGCTCACGAGTTCTGCTCGACGCGCGGGAACAGCGGAGCCAGCGCGCTCACCGTGGTACCCGGCGCGAGCACGCCCCATGTGCCGGCGCCGCGGATCGGCTGGGAGGTGAGTGCCCCCAGGGCCGCCTCGGCGCCGAGCGCCTTCCAGAGGATCCCGGTGGCGGCCGGCATCACCGGCGACAGCAGGACCGTGAGCGCGCGCAGACCCTCGGCGACCGTGTAGAGCACCGTCGCCAGGCGTTCGCGATTCGCTTCGTCCTTGGCCAGAGCCCAGGGCTCGTTCACGGTGATGTACCCGTTGAGTTCGTCGACGATCGTCCAGATGCGCTCGATCGCCTCGTCGATGCGGAACCGCTCCATCGCCGCGTCCGCGGCGGTGGCCGCGTCAGCGACCACGGTCTGGACGGCCCGGTCCGCGTCGGTGTACGTCCCCGGCATCGGCACGACGCCGTCGAAGTATTTCCCGATCATCGCGACCGTGCGCGAGGCGAGGTTGCCGAACCCGTTGGCCAACTCCGCCTGGTAGCGCGCCGACAGGTCCTCCCACGAGAACGAGCCGTCCTGCCCGAAGGCGATCGCCGACAGGAAGTAGAACCGGTACGCGTCGGAGCCGAACACGTCCGTGATCTCGCTCGGCGCGATGCCGGTCAGCTTCGACTTGGACATCTTCTCCCCGCCGACCAGGAGCCAGCCGTGCGCGAACACACCGCGCGGGACCTCCAGACCGGCGGCCATGAGCATGGCCGGCCAGATCACGGCGTGGAAGCGGAGGATGTCCTTGCCCACGACGTGGTACGCCGGCCAGCGGCGGGCGAACTGTTCGGGGTCGGTGCCGTACCCGACCGCCGTGGCGTAGTTCAGCAGCGCATCCACCCACACGTAGATGACGTGACTGTCATCCCACGGCACCTCGATGCCCCAGTCGAAAGTCGAGCGGGAGATCGACAGGTCTTTCAACCCACTGCGCACGAACGAGACGACCTCGTTGCGCGCCGACTCGGGTCGGATGAAGTCGGGTTCTGACGCGTACAGCTCCAGGAGTCGATCCTGGAACTCGCTCAGTTTGAAGAAGTAGTTCTTCTCCTGCAGCAGCTCGAGGGGTTTCGAGTGGATCGCACAGACCTTCAACCCCTCGAACTCGCCGGTTCCCGGGAGGATCTCCGCCTCGGTCTTGAACTCCTCGCAGCCCACGCAGTAAAGCGCCTCGAACTCGCCCGCGTAGATGTAGCCGCGATCATAGATCGCCTGCACGAACGCCTTCACCCGTTCTTCGTGTCGCTCCTGCGTGGTGCGGATGAAGTCGTCGTTGGCCACGTCCAGGGTTTCCAGCAGCGGGAACCACGACTCGCTGACGAGCCGGTCGACCCACTCCTGCGGGGTGGCCCCGTTCGCCGCGGCGGCACGCATCATCTTCTGACCGTGCTCGTCGGTACCGGTGAGCATCCAGGTGTCGTCACCGGCCTGGCGGTGCCACCGCGCAAGGGTGTCCACGGCGACGGTCGTGTAGCCGTGGCCGATGTGCGGCACATCGCTCGGATAGTAGATCGGCGTCGTGATGTAGAAGGATCGGCCGGAAGTCACCCGAGAATTCTAGTTCCCCGCCGCACCGCCCCGCCCCCGTGTGACGGATGCCGCCCCGGGGTCATTTCCGGGCGGCGAGCGCGGCCTGGTAGAGGTCGCGGCGGGAGTGGCCGGTCGCCTCGGCGACCTCGCCGGCGGCATCCTTGAGGCGGACCCCTTCCGCCACGAGGGCGCCGACCTGGGTGACCGCCTCCGCGAAGGGGGACGCGCGCCGGTGGGCGCCGGCGAGGACGAGGACGACTTCGCCGCGCACCCCGTCGTCGGCCCACGACGCGACCTCGGAGAGGCTTCCCCGTACGACCTGCTCGTGGAGTTTCGTCAGTTCCCGGCACACGGCCACACGTCGGTCGGGCCCGAACGCCTCGACCATCGCGTGCAGTGTCGTCGCCGTCCGTGACGGGGACTCGAAGAAGACCATCGTGCGGGGTTCGGCGTCCAACGCCGCCAGCATCCGCGCGCGCTCACCGGGTTTGCGCGGCACGAACCCCTCGAACGTGAAACGGTCGGTCGGCAGGCCCGACACGGCGAGCGCGGTGACGACCGCGCTCGGACCGGGGATCGCGGTCACCGTGACGCCGGCCGCGGCGGCGGCGGCCACGACGCCGTACCCGGGGTCGCTGACGGTGGGCATTCCCGCGTCACTGAGCAACAACACGTCGCCATGGCGCGCGATCTCGACGACGTCGTCGGCACGGTCCTTCTCGTTGTGGTCGTGCAGTGCGATCACGCGCGGCCGGTTGGTGATCCCGAGCGCCGCGAGGAGGCGTTGGGTCGTCCTGGTGTCCTCGGCGGCGATCGTCTGCGCCTCCTCGAGCGCCTCGACGAGTCGCGTCGACGCGTCGGCGAGGTTACCGATGGGGGTCGCGGCGAGGATGATCACCGCCCCAGCATAGGCTGGACGATGTGTCGAACCCCGAGCCGTCCGTTCCGCTCGGGGCGGGTCCGGCGTGGAACGGACCGGCCCCCGCGTCCGAGGGGCCTCTCCCCGGGGGCGCTCCGACCCCGACGTGGTACGACCGGGCGACCATGCGGTTGCGCGCCGACCCGACGCGCAACCGGCGCGGGGGTGTGCTCGCGGCGGTCCTGGTCACGCTGATCGCCGGTGTCCTGCGGCTGTGGAACCTGGGCCATCCGGCGACGCTCGTGTTCGACGAGACCTACTACGTCAAGGACGCATGGAGTCAGTGGCTCCTCGGCTACACCGCCCAGTGGCCGGACGGCGCCGACACCGGCTTCGCCGACGGCGCGGTCGACACCTTCCTCCCCGACGGCAGCTTCTCGGTCCATCCCCCGCTGGGGAAGTTCTTCATCGGCGCGGGCATGGCCCTGTTCGGCGTCGAATCCTCGACCGGCTGGCGTATCGCGGTCGCGCTGTTCGGCACCGGCATGGTGCTCGTGCTCTACCTGTTCGCCCGGACACTCACCCGGTCGGTGGCGTTCGCGACCGTCGCGGGCTTGTTGCTCGCCGTCGACGGGCAGGCGATCGTGATGAGCCGGGTGTCGCTCCTGGACACGTTCCTGGCGTTCTTCGTCCTCCTTGCGGCGTGGTTCATCGCGCTCGACACGCGTGGTCATGCCGCACGCGTCGCCGCCATGGCCGCCTCACGCCGACCCCCGCACGTGTGGGGCCCGGTGCTGTGGAACCGACCGTGGGTCATCGCCGCCGGGGCCGCAGCCGGATGCGCGGTGGCCGTCAAGTGGTCCGGGCTGTATGTGCTCGCGGCGCTCGGCTTGTACCTCGTCGTCGCCGACGCGTGGGCGCGGCGCCGCGCGGGGATCTCCTCTTGGCTCGCCGACGCGGCCCTGCGGCAGGGGCCGGTCTCCTTCCTGCTGCTGGTGCCGGTCGCCGCTGTGGTCTATGTGTCCTCCTGGCTGGGCTGGCTGCTCACCGGCGGCGGGTGGGGCCGTGACCTGGGGGCGGCGGATCCGGGACCGTGGGGATGGGTGCCCACGCCCCTTCGGGCGCTGTGGCTGTTCCACAAGGCGATCTACGACTTCCACGTCGGCCTGACCAGCGAGCACGGCTACGCCAGTCCGGCGTGGCAGTGGCCGCTGCTGGCACGCCCCACCTCGATGTACTACGAGAGCGCCGAGTGCGGCGGCGTGACGTGCGTGGACAACATCTACAGCCTCAACAACCCGCTCATCTGGTGGGCGGGGATGGCCGCCGTCGTGTGGCTGGTCTACCGTTTCGCGATGCGGCCACGGTGGCAGACGGGGCTCGTGTTGACCGGGCTCGCGGCGACCTACGTGCCGTGGCTGCTGTACCCCGAGCGCACCATCTTCCAGTTCTACACGGTGGTGATGCTGCCGTTCGTCGTCTTGGCGCTGACCTTCGCGCTCCGGGACGTCTCCGGCTCGACCTCGTTCGATCCCGTCCGCCGTGCCGGTGGCCAACGGCTCGTCCTGGTGTTCCTGATCGCGGTGGTCGTGCTGACCGCTTTCTGGTACCCGATCCAGACCGCCACGACCGTGCCGTACGAGTTCTGGCGCCTTCACAATTGGCTACCCGGCTGGATCTGACCGGGACTCGGACCGGGTCAGGGTGCGGTGGCCGAGGCCGCGGCGCGCGCCGCGTACGGCAGAGCCTCCTCGATGCGTGAGAGCGCGGCGTCGTCGTGCGCGGCCGTGAGGAACCACGCCTCGAAGACGCTCGGCGGCAGGGACACGCCGTGCTGGAGCATCGCGTGGAAGAACGGGCCGTAGCGCCACGCGTCCTGATCCTTCGCGTCCGCGTAGTCGCGGACGGGTGCGTCGCGGAACGCCACGGAGAACAGGCTGCCGGCGAAGGACAGCGTATGGGCGACACCCGCGGCGGCGAGCGCCTCGGTCAGCGCGGAGGCCACGCGCGCGGAGGCGGAGTCGACGTGCGCGTAGACGGCGGCGTCGGAGAGACGGAGGGTCTCGATGCCCGCAGCCACCGCGAGCGGGTTTCCGCTCAGCGTCCCCGCCTGGTAGACGGGCCCGAGCGGCGCCAGCATCTCCATGAGTTCCGCCCGCCCCCCGAGCCCGGCGAGGGGCATGCCCCCGCCGATCACCTTCCCGAAGGTGTAGAGATCGGGCACATAGCGTGCACCGCGCTCCCGTTCCAGTCCCCACCAACCGGCCGGGTGGACGCGAAACCCGGTGAGGACCTCGTCGAGGATGAACAACGCCCCGTTCTCGCGCGCGGTCCGTACGAGGAAGTCGTTGAACCCCGCTTCCGGTGCCAGGACGCCCGCGTTGGCCCCCGCGCCCTCCGCGATGATCGCGGCGATGCGTCCGGGATGCGCGGCGAACGCGTCCCGGACCGCGTCGCGATCGTTGTAGGGCAACACGAGGGTGAGGCCGGCGACGGGTGCGGGCACACCCGCCGAACCGGGCAGCCCGAGGGTCGCCACGCCCGAGCCCGACTCGGCCAGGAGTCCGTCGGAATGGCCGTGATAGTGCCCGGCGAACTTGATGATGACATCGCGCCCGGTGGCGCCGCGTGCAAGACGGATCGCCGTCATGGTCGCCTCGGTCCCGGTCGACACCAGACGCAGTCGCTCGAGGCCCCGCACACCGTGGAGGTCGAGGCGGTCGGCGACGAGCTCGGCGAGCTCGGTCTCGCCGGGTGTCGACGCGCCGAACGACAGTCCGCGCGTCGCGGCCTCCCGCACGGCTTCGACCACGCGGGGGTGCGCGTGGCCGAGCAAGGCCGGTCCCCATGAGGCCACGAGGTCGACGTATTCGCGTCCGGTCACGTCGGTGACCGTGGCACCCTCGGCCGCGACGATCGACAAGGGCGTGCCGCCGACCGACCCGAAGGCGCGCACGGGAGAGTTGACACCTCCGGGGATGACGGCCCGCGCGCGGGCCGCGGCGGTCTCGTTGGTCAGGGAGGCTGCGGTGGGGGTCATGCGTCCTTCCAGCGTTCGGCGGCCTCGACCGCGGCGTAGGTGAGCACCGCATCGGCGCCGGCGCGCACGATCGAGGTGAGGGACTCGTCGATCGCGCGTTCCCGGTCGATCCACCCGTGCGCGGCGGCGGCCTCGATCATCGCGTACTCGCCGCTGACCTGGTACGCCCACACCGGGACCGGCGAGACGGCGGCGGCATCGGCGAGCACGTCGAGGTAGGTCATCGCCGGTTTGACCATCACCACATCGGCGCCCTCGGCGACATCCAGGTCCACCTCCCGAGCGCCCTCCCGCCGATTCGCGGGGTCGAGCTGGTAGCTGCGTCGGTCGCCCTGGAGCGAGGACTGCACGGCGTCGCGGAACGGCCCGTAGAACGCCGAGGCGTATTTGGCGGAGTACGCCAGCAACGCCACATCCGCGCGGCCCGCCGCATCCAGACCGTCACGGAGCGCCGCGACCTGGCCGTCCATCATGCCCGAAAGTCCCAGCAGGTGGGATCCGGCCTCCGCCTGCACGAGCGCCATGTCGCGGTATCGTTCGAGGCTCGCGTCGTTGTCGACCGTTCCCCGCGCATCCAGCACCCCGCAGTGGCCGTGGTCGGTGAATTCGTCCAGGCACAGGTCGGTCTGCACCACCAGCTGGTCGCCCACCTCCGAGATCGCGATCCGGGTGGCGACGTTGAGGATGCCCTGCGGGTCGGTCGCGCCGCTGCCGAGGGCGTCCTTGTGCTCGGGCACGCCGAACAGCATGACCCCGCCGATACCCGCCTCCGCCGCGCGGTGTAGCGCGGCGCGGAAGCTGTCTGTCGAATGTTGCACGACGCCGGGCATCGACGCGATCGGACGCGCCTCGGATGCGCCTTCGGCGATGAACATCGGCAACACAAGCCGGGAGGCCTCCGGCCGGGTCTCGCGGTGGAGACGGCGCCAGGCGGGTGTCGCGCGCAGTCGGCGGGGACGGATGCGGGGTCCGGTCACGGTGTTCTCCTTCGCGACGGGGTCGCGGGTCCCGCGGGGGCAGACGGATCCAGGGGGGCGATGCGCGCGGCGCCGCGTTCGATGAGGTCGATCCCCACGAGGGTGGCCAACTCCGTCGGTGCCGCCGGCTCGAGCGGCATCGCGCGGGAGCTGTCGATCATCTCGCCGCCGTCGGCCCGGTAGACGCGCGCCGTCAGGAACAACAGGCCGTCGTCGACGAACGCCATGGCCGCGATCGGTGCCGCGCACCCCGCCTCCAACCGAGCGAGCACCCCGCGCTCGGCGTCGGCGCACGCACGGGTGGCGTGGTGGTCGATGTGCTGGACGAGGTGCTCGTCGCCCTCGCGGACCTCGACGGCGAGCGCACCCTGGGCCGGGGCGGTGGGCCATCGGTCGAGGTCGAACAGCTCCGTGGCGGCGTCGGACCTGCCGATGCGGGCCAGGCCCGCAGCGGCCAGAACGACGGCGTCGAGGGTCCGCTCGGGATCCTCGTGTCCGACCCGCCCCAGCCGCGTGTCGATGTTCCCCCGGATGTCGACGAGCTCCAAGTCGGGTCGGTACCGGGACAACTGCGCACGGCGGCGCGGGGACCCGGTACCCACGCGGGCACCGTCGGGAAGATCGTCGAGGGTCATCCCGTCGCGGGCGCACAGGGCGTCACGGGCGTCCGCGCGGGGTGGTACCGCCGCGATCACGAGCCCCGGCTCGGGCGCGGTCGGCAGGTCCTTGTAGGAGTGCACGACCGCATCCACCTCGCCCTGCGACAGCGCATCGCGCAACGCCTTCGCGAACACCCCGGTCCCGCCGAGCGACGCCAGCGAGGCGGTCGAGGTGTCCCCCTCGGAGACGATCGGCACCAGCTCGGCGCCCAGCATGTCGGCGACCGTGCCGGCCTGTGTCATCGCGAGGGCGCTTGCGCGCGTCCCGATCCGCAATGCCATGGCGGTCAGGAGACCACGTCGGCCACGTCGGCCACGTCGATGCGCCGCCCGGTGAAGAACGGCACCTCTTCGCGCACGTGTCGACGCGCTTCGGTCTTGCGGAGGTAGCGCATGAGGTCGACGAGGTCGATGACGTCATCGGCTTCGAGCGCCAACAGCCACTCGTAGTCGCCGAGCGCGAACGATGCGACGGTGTTGCTCTGCACCTGGGGGAAGTCCCGCCCCATCCGGCCGTGCTCGCCCAGCATCGCGCCCCGCTCCTCGGCGGGGAGCAGGTACCAGTCGTAGCTGCGCACGAACGGGTAGACGGTGACCCATTCCTTCGGCGGCAGGCCCCGGGAGAAGGCCGGCGAGTGGTCACGGGTGAACTCGGCGTCGCGGTGCACGCCCATCGCGTTCCACGTCGGCAGCAGCGGGGCGAATTCCCGGGAACGACGCAGGGCGCGCAGGTCGGCCTGCAGCCCCTCGGCGGTGTGGCCGGTCAGCCACACCAGCACGTCGGCGTCCGCGCGCAAGCCCGACACGTCGTAGACGGCCCGCACGGAGTCGATGGAGCGCGCGACATCCGCGGCCGGGAGCGCGTCGCTCGTGGTCTCGGCCGGGTGCGGGTCTCGGCGGAACACCGCCCACAGACCGTAGTGGGTCTGCTCGACACGCTCGGTCGCGGCGGCGGACGGGTGGGGGGTCTCAGCGGTCATGCACGTACTCCACGATTCGAGTCAGGACGGTCGGATCGGTCTCGGGCGGTACCCCGTGGCCGAGGTTGAGGATGTGGCCGGGCAGGTCGGCGCCACGGGTGAGGACGTCGTCGATATGGGCGGCCAGGACCGGCCAGGGGGCGGTGAGGAGGGCGGGATCGATGTTGCCCTGGAGCGGCATGGGCCTTCCGACGCGGCTCGCGGCGACATCGAGCGGCAGACGCCAATCGACACCGATGACATCGGCTCCCAGGGCAGGGACGAGATCGAGCACCTCCGACAGTCCGAGCCCGAAGTGGATCTTCGGCACCTCCAGCCCGCGGAGCGCGTCGAAGGCCCGCCGGGTGTGGGGCGCGACTCGACGCTGGTAGTCGGCGCGCGAGAGCGAGCCGGCCCACGAGTCGAACAGCTGGACCACGCTCGCGCCCGCTTCCACCTGGGCGCGGATGAACGCACCGGTCACGTCGGCGCACCAGTTCAGCAACGACGCCCACGTGTGGGGGTCGGTCTTCATGAGCGCCCGCGTGCGCAGCTGCTCCTTGCTCGGTCCCCCCTCGACGAGGTAGCTCGCGAGCGTGTACGGGGCCCCGCCGAAGCCGACGAGCGGGGTCTCGTGGAGTTCGGCGACCACCAGAGCGACCGCTTCGCGGATCGGTTGGAGCGCGGCCGGGTCGAGCGGGCGCAGGGCGAGCACGTCGGAGGCGGTACGCACCGGTTCGGCCAGCACCGGACCTCGCCCCGGGACGATCGTCACGTCGACGCCGGCGAGCAGCACGGGCGTGACGATGTCGCTGAAGAACACCGCCGCGTCGACCGCGTGTCGGCGTACCGGCTGAAGCGTGATCTCCGCCGCGAGGTCCGGCCGCAGACAGGCCTCCAACATGTCGACGCCGGCGCGGGTCGCGCGGTACTCGGGCAGGGACCTGCCGGCCTGTCGCATGAACCACACGGGCGTGGTCTCCGGACGGTCGCCGCGGGCGGCGCGGACCATCGCGGACCGGTCTGTTCCCCCGTCCGTCAGCGGATGCCCGGAGGGCAGGGACGATACGGCGGATGACACCCCTCCAGGGTACGTCCTCGCGCGCGGTGTCCGGATCGGAGGTTACGATGGTGCGGTGCTGTTCTGTCTGACGGCCAGCCACCGCAACACCGAGTTCGACGTCCTCGACCGCATCTCGCGTGTGAGCGAGACCACTGGCGCCGATCTCGTCGCCGCGCACCCCTTCGTGCGCGGCGCCGTCGTGTTGTCCACCTGCAATCGCTTCGAGGCGTACCTGGAGCTGGACGAGCCGCTCGCCGCACCCGGCGCGCTCGCGCGCGAGGCCGTCCTGGACGCCCTGGCCCGGTCGATCGGCACCGACGCCGCCCTCGTGCGCGACAGCGCAGAGGCGTTCACCGGCGACGCCGTCGTGCAGCACCTCTTCTCGGTCAGCTCCGGCCTGGAGTCGATGGTCGTGGGCGAAGAGGAGATCACCGGACAGGTCCAGCGCGCCCTCCGCGATGCACGCACCGCGGGCACCACCAGCCCCGCCCTCGAGCAGGCCTTCCAGCGCGCCGCCCACGCGACACGCGAGGTCCGCGCGAAAGCCGATATGGGGGCGGCCGGCCGGTCGCTGGCCCGTCTCGCCCTGGATCTGGCCGAGAGCCGGATCTCCGACTGGTCGGATGTCCCGGTCCTCCTCGTTGGCACCGGAAGCTACGCCGCGACCACGATCGCCGCACTCCAGGCCCGCGGCGCCACCGATGTTCGGGTCTATTCCGCCACCGGTCGCGCTCAGCGCTTCGCGGCACGGTACGGGGTGCACGCAGAGAGCGACCTGCGCGAGGCCATCCGCGCGGCCCGATTGGTCATCACGTGCACCGCGCGCTATGTCATCACCCCCGAGGATGTCGTCGACGACTCCGTGCGACGTCTGCTCGTCGACCTGGGCCTCCCCCGCAACATCGACCCCGCGGTCGGCGACCTCGACGGCGTCGACCTGCTCGACCTCGAGCTGATCGGGCGGCACGCGTCACTTCCCGAGCTCGGTGCGGGCGCCCACGAAGTGGTCGGCTCCGCCGTGGCGACCTTCACCGCGGAACGCGACGCGGCACCGGCGATCGTCGCCGTCCGCTCCCACATCCAGGCGGCGCTCGCCGCCGAGCTGGGCAAGCTCCGCGACGACGGCTCCGACGCGCGCACCGAGACGGCGTTGCGTCACCTCGCCGGCGTCCTGTCCCACACCCCCTCGGTCCGGGCACGCGAGTTCGCGGCCGCGGGACGCCTGGACGAGTTCGAAGCGGCGTTGGAGATGGTGTTCGGCGTCGAGGTCGCACGCACCCCGGCCGCGCGGCTGCACGGCCTCTCGGCCTGCTGACTCAGTCCGACGGGGGCGGCGAGTCGACCTGGTCGACGGCCGACTGCAACCGTGCCAACGTCTCCGTGACGATGCGCGTCTCCTCCGGAGTCATGTCGATCACCGCCGCGAGCATGCGCTCGTGCATCTTGCCGAGTGTCGCGCGCACCTCGTGGTCGGTCTCGGCCGTGGGGATCACATGGATGCTGCGCCGATCGGTCGCGTGACGCTCGCGCCGCACATGGTCGGACTTCTCCAGGCGGTCGATGATCGCCGTCATCGAAGCAGTGGAGACCCCGAGGTATCGGGTCAGCTCGCTCGGCGACACGCGCCGACCCTCTCGCTGGGCGCGCAACAGGTACCGCAGCACCAGAAGGTCGTTCTCGCCCATCGACATCGCCTCACGGGTGCGGCGGCGCATCGCGACCTCGGCGGCGCGGTACATCCGGAACGCCTGGAGGAGTGCGACGGCACGCTCGTGGCGGTCGTCGGCTTTCTCGCCGTACCAGTAGGCGTTCTCGATGGCCATCGGTGCAGTTTATCCGCCCCGCCGCGCGCGGCGGGGCGGACCGGTCAGTTGAGCTCGGTCGGGTGCGCACCGACGCGGCCGCTGCCGTCGCCGGGATCCATCGCGTCGATCGCGGCGACCTGGGCGTCGGAGAGCTCGAGGTCGAACACGTCCAGGTTCTCTTCCAGGCGCGCGCGGCGCACCGACTTCGGGAACACGACGAACCCCTTCTGCAGGTGCCAGCGCAACACGACCTGCGCGGGGGTCTTGCCGGTCGCCTCGGCCGCCTCGGCGATCGGAGCGGCAGCGAACAGGTCGTACTTCCCCTGCCCGAGCGGCCCCCATGACTCGATCACGGTGCCGTGGGCCACCGCCCAGGCGGTGATCTCCCGCTGCTGATACGCCGGGTGCAACTCGATCTGGTTCACCGACGGGACGACATCGGTCGCGGCGACGATGCGGTCCAGATGCTCGACGAGGTGGTTCGAGACGCCGATACTGCGCGCAAGCCCGCGCTCGCGGATGCCGACCATCTTCTCCCATGCATGGACGTAGTCGTCCTTGGCCGGGGTCGGCCAGTGCACGAGGTACAGGTCGACGGCGTCCAGTCCGAGTTTGTCCAGGCTCTCCGCGATCGCACGGTCCGGTTCGTCACCGTGGTGGCGGTCGTTCCACAGCTTCGTGGTGATGTACAGCTCGTCGCGGGCGATGCCGGAGGCGGCGATCGCCGCCCCGACGCCCTGTTCGTTGCCGTAGATCGCCGCGGTGTCGATGTGACGGTAGCCGACCTCGAGCGCCTCGCTGACAGCTCGTTCGGTGTCTTCGGCCGGAACCTTGAAGACGCCGTAACCGAGCTGGGGGATCCGGTGGCCGTCGTTGAGTTCGATGAGGGGGATGTTCGCCATGCCTCCAGCTTAGGAGGGCACAGACGACGGGGACCGGCGCGGAAGGGCGGCGGGTCAGGAGTCCTTGCGCGAGATCGACCAGCGCTGGGCGGCTCCGGGGGTGCCGCCGAAGTGGATCGGTAGCGCGACGCCGAGCGAGAGCACGAGGATGCCGAGGGCGAAGAAGACGCCGGGCGCCACAGGCATGGAGATCGCCAGTCCCAGCAGGGCGATACCGCCGACGAACAGCAGAAGGGACAGGATGAACACGAGCGGCCTCCTCAGGGGTCGTACCCGTCCACGGTACCCGGTCGCCGGGCCTCCCGCACACCGGGACCGGCGGCGTCGTACGATGGAGGGCCATGTCCGCGCCCGCTCCCGTGATCTCCTACCCGCCCGAGCTGCCGGTCAGCGCGGCCCGCGACGAGATCGCCGCGGCCATCCGAGATCACCAGGTGGTCATCGTGGCGGGTGCGACAGGGTCGGGGAAGACCACCCAGCTGCCGAAGATCTGCCTGGAGCTGGGCCGCTCCGCCATCGCGCACACCCAACCGCGGCGGATCGCCGCACGCTCGATCGCCGAACGCGTCAGCGAGGAGCTGCAGGTACCGCTGGGTTCGGCGGTGGGCTACAAGGTGCGCTTCACCGACGCCGTCTCCGACCAGACGCGCATCACCTTGATGACCGACGGCATCCTGTTGAACGAGATCCATCGCGACCGGATGTTGCGTCGCTATGACACGATCATCGTCGACGAGGCGCACGAGAGGTCTCTGAACGTCGACTTCCTCCTCGGCTATCTCGCACGCATCCTCCCCCGGCGCCCGGATCTCAAGGTCGTCATCACAAGTGCCACCATCGATCCGGAGAGCTTCGCGGAACACTTCGCGGATCAGGAGGGGACTCCCGCACCGATCATCGAGGTCTCCGGCCGGACCTATCCGGTCGAGGTGCGCTATCGTCCGCCCACCGAAGCCGCCGACTCGGACGACATCGACAGCCTGACCAGGGCGCTCCGGGAGCTCGATCGCGAGCCGGCCGGTGATGTCCTGGTGTTCCTTCCCGGCGAGGCCGAGATCCGGGACGCCATGGATGCGGTGCGCGGCATGTACGCCAAGGACGTCGCTCCGACCGAGGTGCTCCCCCTGTTCGGACGCCTCTCCGCCGCGGAGCAACACCGCGTGTTCGACAGATCGCGCGTCGCCGGTGTCCGCCGACGCGTCATCCTCGCCACCAACGTCGCCGAGACCAGTCTGACCGTGCCCGGCATCCGGTATGTGATCGACACCGGTACCGCCCGGATCTCCCGCTACAGCAACCGCAGCAAGATCCAGCGTCTGCCCATCGAGCCGGTGTCGCAGGCCTCGGCGCAGCAACGCGCCGGACGTGCGGGCCGCACCGCCCCGGGCATCGCGGTCCGGCTGTACGCAGAGGACGACTTCGTCACCCGCCCCGAGTTCACCGAGCCCGAGATCCTCCGAACGAGCCTCGCGTCCGTGGTGCTGCAGATGCTCTCCCTGGGATTCGGCGACGTGGGGGACTTCCCTTTCCTCACCCCGCCCGATTCGCGCGGCGTCAAAGCCGCGTTCGACCTCCTGGTCGAACTCGGCGCGGTGCGCACGGCACCTCGCGGCCAGGGGGGTGCGCGCCTGACGGAAATCGGCACGCGCCTCGCGCGGCTTCCGATCGATCCGCGATTGGCCCGCATGCTCGTCGAGGCCGAGCGCACGGATGTGCTCGGCCAGGTCCTACCGATCGTCGCGGGGATGTCGATCCAGGACGTTCGGGAACGCCCCGAGGCCGACCGGGCCAAAGCCGATTCGTTCCACGCACGCTTCACCGATCCCACCAGCGATTTCCTCACGTTGCTGAACCTGTGGCGATACCTCCAGGAGAAGCAGTCCGAGCTCGGTTCCAGCGCGTTCCGTCGCATGTGCCGCGCGGAGTTCCTGAACTACGTGCGCGTGCGGGAGTGGATGGACGTGCACCGACAGCTGCGCTCACTGATGGGCCTGCGGCGCTCCAGCGCACCCGTCGACGAGGCCGGCGCCGATCCCGACGCGATCCATCGTGCGATCCTCGCCGGGCTGCTCTCCCACCTGGGCATCCTCGACACCCGCGGTCAGAACCGTGAGGCCAAAGGCCGCGGCGGCAAGAGCGGACCGCCGGCTGCGGAGTACGTCGGGGCCCGCGGCACGCGCTTCGCGATCTTCCCCGGGTCCGGGGTGCGCAAGAAGCGCCCTGCCGCGGTCATGGCCGCGGAACTCGTCGAGACCTCGCGTCTGTTCGCCCGGACGGTGGCCGCCATCGACCCCGCCTGGGCCGAGGCGCTCGCCGGAGACCTGGCCCGCCGGCAGCTGAGCGAACCGCACTGGTCGACGTCGCAGGGCGCGGCATCGGCGTACGAGAAGGTCACGTTGTTCGGGGTGGAGATCATCCCCAAGCGCAGGGTGCACCTTGCACGCTTCAACCGGCCGCTGGCGCGGGAGTTGTTCGTCCGGCACGCCCTCGTCGAGGGCGAGTGGAACACGACCCACCTCGACAAGCGTCTCACCGCGTTCGAACGTCGCAACCACGAGCTGCGTCGCCGCCTGGAGAAGGTCGAGGAGCGCGAGAGACGCCGCGACATCCTCGTCGGCGACGAGGCCGTCTACGGGTTCTACGACACCCGTGTTCCGCGCGAGGTCGTCGATGTCCGTTCCTTCGAGGCGTGGTGGAAGGACGCGATCACGCGGACGCCGCGGCTGCTGGACATGACCGAAGCAGACCTGCGCGAGGACGCCGGTCGTAGCGACGAACGCGATTTCCCCGCGCGCTGGCGGCAGGGTGATCAGGTGCTCACGCTGCGCTACCGGTTCGAGCCGGGCGCCCCGGATGACGGCGTGACGGCCGTGGTCCCGCTGGCCCTGCTCGCGCAACTGCAACCGGTCGGGTTCGATTGGCAGGTGCCGGGTCTGCGCGACGAGCTCATCACGGCCCTCATCCGCTCCCTCCCCAAATCCATCCGGCGCCACGTGGTCCCGGCGGCGGACTGGGCGGCGACGTTCTCCGCCGAGATCGCCACCGAAGGTCCCGAGCTCTCCGGCGGACTTCCCGCACAATCACTGCGCCAGGCGCTCGCCGACCGCATCCGCCGGGTGGCGAGTCAGCCGGTGGGCGAGAAGGACTTCGATCTGGAGCGCGTGCCGCCGCACCTGATGATGTCCTTTCGCGCGGTGGACGCCCGCGGCCGGGAAGTCGGTGGCGGTCGCGACCTCGCCGATCTCCAACGCCGGCTGGCCGATCGGGCGCGCTCGTCCGTGGCACGCTCCGTGGAGCGGGCATCGGCTCCGTCCTCCGTCGCCGGGGCCTCCCGCGGGGCCGCCGGCGCGCCCGCGGAGGTCGGTTTCGCGCAGCGCAGCGGCGTGACCTCCTGGGACTTCGGCGATCTGCCCGAGGTCGTGGACAGCAAGGTCGCCGGCGGCGTCGTCCGCGGCTATCCGGCCGTCGTCGACGACGGGGAGTCGGTCTCGCTGCGGATCGAGACCTCGGCAGAGTCGGCGGCCGACGCCACCCGCGGGGGCGCACGCCGACTGTTGCTGCGCGCTGTGGCATCCCCCGCCTCCTACGTGCTGGAGCACCTCACCAGCACGGAAAAGCTCGCCCTGGCGGCCTCGCCCTACCCCTCGGCGAAGGCCCTCATCGACGATGCGCGCCTCGCGGTGGCCGATCGAGTGCTCGGCGAAGTCGCCGAGGGCCGGACCATCCACTCCCAGGCAGGGTTCGAGAAGGCCCGCGACGCCTACGCGGCCGTCGTCGTCGAGGACACCTTCACGGTGGTCTCCCTCGCGGCGAAGATCCTCGTCCTGTCGCGCGAGGTCGAGAAGGCCGTGAAGAACCAGAACTCCCTCACGCTTCTGGGTGCGCTCAACGACGTCAAGACCCAGCTGTCCGGGCTGGTGTTCCCCGGCTTCATCGCCCGCATCGGCACGGCCCGGCTGGCACACCTGCCGCGGTATCTGCAGGGCGCACGAGACCGCGTCCTCGGTATCGCCGACAACCCCGGACGCGACCGGCAGCGGATGAGCGAGTACGAACGCTCCGCCACCGCGTTCGCCGACGCCGGCGGCACGATCCCCCTCGACGCCAGCGCGCCCGAGCACCTCGTGCGGGTGCGCTGGATGCTGGAGGAGTACCGTGTGAGCCTGTTCGCCCAGTCGCTCGGTACCGCCGAGCCCGTCTCCGCCCCGCGCATCGCCAAGGCCCTGCGCGGAGGGTCATGACCGGAAGGACACCGATGTCCCACGCCGTCGTTCACCGCCGCATCGGCGGCCCGGATGTCCTGGAGTATGTCGAGGCCGAGCCCGCACGCCCCGCCTCCGGGGAGGTCCTCATCCGCGTAGACGCGGCCGGGGTCAACCCGATCGATGCGAAGCTCCGCAGCGGAATCCGTCCCTCACCGCCCCTGGAGGGGCCCCGCCGTGTCGGTGCCGACGGTGCGGGCACCATCCTGGAGGTCGGCGAAGCGGTCGAGGGTCTCCGGACCGGCATGCCGGTGGTCGTCACCGGGGCGCAGGGCCTGTACGCGGACATGGCCACGGTCCCTGCCGCCGCCGTGACACCGCGTCCGCACACGGTCGACGCCGCCACGGGAGCGTCGATCGGCATTCCCGCCTCGACCGCCTATCAGGCACTGCGTTCCCTCTCGGTCGGCCCCGGCGACCGACTCCTCGTGCACGGCGGATCCGGCGCGGTCGGTCAGGCGGTGATCCAGTTCGCGTCGGCATGGGGAGCCGAGGTGATCGCGACGACGTCCTCCCGCAGAGCCGATCGCGTGCGGGAGCTCGGCGCGACGCCGGTACCGTACGGCGAAGGCCTCACCGATCGCGTCCGCACGCTGAGCCGCAGCATCGATGCCGCGCTCGATTGCGCGGGAACCGACGAGGCGATCCAGACATCGATCGAGGTGGTATCGGACCGGTCTCGGGTCGCGACGCTGGTGCGTGGTGCGGACGCGCCTGGCTTCGGTATCCAGGCGTACGCCGGTGGTGCACCGTACGGGCTCAGCGAACAGCAGCAGGCGTGGCGCCGAGAGGCGGTACCGGTGACGTTGGCGCTGATCGCCGCCGGCGCATTCCGTGTCGAGAAGGGACCCGCCTATCCGCTACGGGATGCCGTGCGCGCTCATGAGGAGCTCGAGCGCGGCACCGACGGGAAGATCCTGCTCTTGCCCGCTCAGTCCTGAGCGTCCTCCGCCGTGCCCTCGGGCGGCGTCTCTGCGTCGATGCCGGTACCGGCGTCCGAGGACTCGTCTTCCTCTTCCTCGACTTCGTCGACCCACACGGTCTCGGCGGCCTCGAAGCCGCTGGCGTCGTCCAGGGCCTCGGCGGCGACGGTCGCACGACGCCGCCACTGCTCGGCCTCGTCCCCCCGACCGAGCTCCTCGAGCACCGTCGCGCGTGCCGCGAAAAGCGCCGGACTCCACTCGTACGCGCGTTGCGGGTCGAGCTCGGGGATGTCGAGTTCGAGCAAGGCTCGCTCGGTCTCGCCCTGGTCGAGCCGCGCACCGGACATCGCGATCGCGAGCTCGACGCGCACGGCCGTGGGAAGTGTGCTGCGGTCGACGGAACGGCCGACCTCGAGCGCGCGGTCGGCACGGCCGACACCACGCTCGCTGTCGACCTGCAGCGCGATCTGGTCGTCCTTGCCGCTGATGCGACGGTAGGTGCGCAGTTCGCGGAGTGCCAGTGAATAGTCCCCCACCGCGTACGCCGTGATGGCCACCGTCTCGCGCACCACCGCGATGCGACCTGCGCGATGGCTCGCCTCGAGTGCATGACGGTGAGCGAGCGCGGGATCGTCCTCGATGAGGAGGCCGGCCATCGCAAGGTGGCGCGCGACCGCGTCGGCGTTCTCCTTGCTGAGCGTCTTCAACTCATTGCGTGCGGCGCTGGGCAGCGACCTGGCCGTGATCTCGTCGGGGACCTCGGGGACGTCCCGGCGCGGAGCACGGGGCTCTCGGTCATCCCGGCCCCCGTACGAACGGTCACCATCACGCTTCTGATACGGCTTCCGGTCATCCCGGCCCCCGTACGAACGGTCACCATCACGCTTCTGATACGGCTTCCGGTCATCCCGGCCCCCGTACGAACGATCGCCATCACGCTTCTGATACGGCTTCCGGTCATCCCGGCCCCCGTACGAACGGTCACCATCACGCTTCTGATACGGCTTCCGGTCATCCCGACCCCCGTACGAACGGTCACCATCGCGCTTCTGATACGGCTTCCGGTCCCCGCGGGCGGGGGTGCTGCGGTCGTTCGAGGTATAGCGAGGGCGACGAGGGCGCTCGCGATCTTCGTCTTCTGCCATCAGCTGATCCTCCTGTTAACGCGGAAATGGCCACCCTGCGTTGGGTGGCCATTTCCGGTAAGGGAAGTCCGGC
>NZ_BAAAPT010000003.1:0-5545 GCF_039531285.1 Microbacterium aquimaris
CTGTTAACGCGGAAATGGCCACCCTGCGTTGGGTGGCCATTTCCGGTAAGGGAAGTCCGGCGGTGTCCTACTCTCCCACAGGGTGTCCCCTGCAGTACCATCGGCGCTGAGAGGCTTAGCTTCCGGGTTCGGAATGGGACCGGGCGTTTCCCTCTCGCTATGGCCGCCGAAACACTATCGATGTTTCATTCGGTCACAACAAAGAATGGTTCTTGTTGTGGTTGTTCCCGACCGTACATCGGGAACCACACGGTGGACGCGAGTCACGCTTATTAAGAAATGAGCGGGGGTGTTATCAAGTCATCGGCTTATTAGTACCGGTCAGCTTCACGCATTGCTGCGCTTCCACATCCGGCCTATCAACCCAGTAGTCTGGCTGGGAGCCTCTCACCCGAAGGTATGGAAGTCTCATCTTGAGGCCGGCTTCCCGCTTAGATGCTTTCAGCGGTTATCCATCCCGAACGTAGCTAATCAGCGGTGCTCCTGGCGGAACAACTGACACACCAGAGGTTCGTCCAACCCGGTCCTCTCGTACTAGGGTCAGATCCTCTCAAACTTCCTACGCGCGCAGCGGATAGGGACCGAACTGTCTCACGACGTTCTAAACCCAGCTCGCGTACCGCTTTAATGGGCGAACAGCCCAACCCTTGGGACCTACTCCAGCCCCAGGATGCGACGAGCCGACATCGAGGTGCCAAACCATGCCGTCGATATGGACTCTTGGGCAAGATCAGCCTGTTATCCCCGAGGTACCTTTTATCCGTTGAGCGACAGCGCTTCCACAAGCCACTGCCGGATCACTAGTCCCGACTTTCGTCCCTGCTCGACCTGTCAGTCTCACAGTCAAGCTCCCTTGTGCACTTACACTCGCCACCTGATTGCCAACCAGGTTGAGGGAACCTTTGGGCGCCTCCGTTACATTTTGGGAGGCAACCGCCCCAGTTAAACTACCCACCAGGCACTGTCCCTGAACCGGATTACGGTTCGAAGTTAGACATCCAGAGTGACCAGAGTGGTATTTCAACAACGACTCCACGAACACTGGCGTGTCCGCTTCAAAGTCTCCCACCTATCCTACACAAGCCACACCGAACACCAATACCAAGCTGTAGTAAAGGTCACGGGGTCTTTCCGTCCTGCTGCGCGTAACGAGCATCTTTACTCGTAATGCAATTTCGCCGAGTTCGTGGTTGAGACAGTTGGGAAGTCGTTACGCCATTCGTGCAGGTCGGAACTTACCCGACAAGGAATTTCGCTACCTTAGGATGGTTATAGTTACCACCGCCGTTTACTGGGGCTTAAATTCTGAGCTTCGCCTTACGGCTAACCCGTCCTCTTAACCTTCCAGCACCGGGCAGGCGTCAGTCCGTATACATCGTCTTGCGACTTGGCACGGACCTGTGTTTTTAGTAAACAGTCGCTACCCACTGGTCTCTGCGGCCACCACACCCTTTCCCGCGCAAGGCGGTATAAGTGGATGGCCCCCCTTCTCCCGAAGTTACGGGGGCATTTTGCCGAGTTCCTTAACCACGATTCTCTCGATCTCCTTGGTATTCTCTACCTGACCACCTGAGTCGGTTTGGGGTACGGGCAGCTAGAACCTCGCGTCGATGCTTTTCTCGGCAGCATAGGATCACCCACTTTTCATCCGCATCGTGTCTCAGCCTGAATGAGTGACGGATTTACCTACCACTCGGCCTACGCACTTGCACCAGGACAACCATCGCCTGGCATGGGCTACCTTCCTGCGTCACACCTGTTAATACGCTAGCCGCACCAGCATGGGGTCGAGCGTTCGCCAGGACGGCTTCACCCCGAAGGGATCCATCCATTCCTGGTTAGGACTCTTAGCACCACTGGATTAGCTTGGGCGGTTCTTCGCCGGTACGGGAATATCAACCCGTTGTCCATCGACTACGCCTGTCGGCCTCGCCTTAGGTCCCGACTTACCCAGGGAAGATTAGCTTGACCCTGGAACCCTTGGTCTTTCGGAGGACATGTTTCTCACACGTCTTTCGCTACTCATGCCTGCATTCTCACTCGTGTGGCCTCCACGGCTGGGTCACCCCGCCGCTTCACTGCCCACACGACGCTCTCCTACCCATCAACACGGCTGGACCACGAAGGCCTACCAATAATGTCAATGCCACAACTTCGGTGGCGTGCTTGAGCCCCGTTACATTGTCGGCGCGGAATCACTTGACCAGTGAGCTATTACGCACTCTTTCAAGGGTGGCTGCTTCTAAGCCAACCTCCTGGTTGTCTGAGCAACTCCACATCCTTTCCCACTTAGCACGCGCTTAGGGACCTTAGTTGGTGGTCTGGGTTGTTTCCCTCTCGACTATGAAGCTTATCCCCCACAGTCTCACTGCTGCGCTCTCACTTACCGGCATTCGGAGTTTGGCTGACGTCAGTAACCTTGTAGGGCCCATCGGCCATCCAGTAGCTCTACCTCCGGCAAGAAACACGCAACGCTGCACCTAAATGCATTTCGGAGAGAACCAGCTATCACGAAGTTTGATTGGCCTTTCACCCCTATCCACAGCTCATCCCCTCAGTTTTCAACCTAAGTGGGTTCGGTCCTCCACGACGTCTTACCGTCGCTTCAACCTGGCCATGGATAGATCACTTCGCTTCGGGTCTAGGACACGCGACTGAAACGCCCTGTTCAGACTCGCTTTCGCTACGGCTACCCCACACGGGTTAACCTCGCCACGTATCGCTAACTCGCAGGCTCATTCTTCAAAAGGCACGCTGTCACCCCTACTAAGGAGGCTCCAACGGTTTGTAAGCAAACGGTTTCAGGTACTATTTCACTCCCCTCCCGGGGTACTTTTCACCTTTCCCTCACGGTACTTGTCCGCTATCGGTCATCTGGGAGTATTTAGGCTTATCAGGTGGTCCTGACAGATTCACACGGGATTTCTCGGGCCCCGTGCTACTTGGGATACACGCCACGCTGAAACACGCATTTCGACTACGGGGCTGGCACCCACTATGGCCGGCCTTTCAAGACCGTTCGTCTACACGCTTCCATCACGTCGATCACCCGGCAGGATGATCAAGCACGTCCCACAACCCCTCACACGCAACGCCTGCCGGCTATCACACGCATAAGGTTTAGCCTCATCCGATTTCGCTCGCCACTACTCACGGAATCACGGTTGTTTTCTCTTCCTGTGGGTACTGAGATGTTTCACTTCCCCACGTTCCCTCTACCCGTCCTATACATTCAGACGGGAGTCACCAGGTCGGCACGCCGCCCGGCGGGGTTTCCCCATTCGGAAATCCTCGGATCAAAACTCGCTTATCAGTTCCCCGAGGCTTATCGCAGATTGCTACGTCCTTCTTCGGCTCCAGATGCCAAGGCATCCACCGTTTGCTCTTAAAGACTTGAAATCACATGAGCTGATCTATCGATCAAAAAATCGCTATTTCAAAAACACACAAAAGTGTGTCTTTAAGATGCTCGCGTCCACTGTGTAGTTCTCAAAGTACGGGCGGTACCCCCCAGACATCCCCCACAGGGAGACACCAAAAGGGGCCCAGAGAGTCAGCCACCACACCCACCCGAAAGCAGGAGCAGCACCCGGTCCCTCAGGACCCAACAGCGTGCATGTACCAGCACCTCACAACCCACCGTTCCAACCCCCGAAAGGGCGTACTAAACAGATCACTCAGAAACCAGCACCCCATCAAATGTTCCACCCATGAGCAAACCCCTCCGAGACGAACGCTCGAAGCGGGCTCTGGAACCCCCCGAAGAGAGTTCAGAAGCTCCTTAGAAAGGAGGTGATCCAGCCGCACCTTCCGGTACGGCTACCTTGTTACGACTTAGTCCTAATTACCGATCCCACCTTCGACGGCTCCCTCCACAAGGGTTAGGCCACCGGCTTCAGGTGTTACCGACTTTCATGACTTGACGGGCGGTGTGTACAAGACCCGGGAACGTATTCACCGCAGCGTTGCTGATCTGCGATTACTAGCGACTCCGACTTCATGAGGTCGAGTTGCAGACCTCAATCCGAACTGGGACCGGCTTTTTGGGATTCGCTCCACCTCGCGGTATCGCAGCCCATTGTACCGGCCATTGTAGCATGCGTGAAGCCCAAGACATAAGGGGCATGATGATTTGACGTCATCCCCACCTTCCTCCGAGTTGACCCCGGCAGTATCCCATGAGTTCCCACCATTACGTGCTGGCAACATAGAACGAGGGTTGCGCTCGTTGCGGGACTTAACCCAACATCTCACGACACGAGCTGACGACAACCATGCACCACCTGTTCACCAGTGTCCAAAGAGTTGACCATTTCTGGCCCGTTCTGGTGTATGTCAAGCCTTGGTAAGGTTCTTCGCGTTGCATCGAATTAATCCGCATGCTCCGCCGCTTGTGCGGGTCCCCGTCAATTCCTTTGAGTTTTAGCCTTGCGGCCGTACTCCCCAGGCGGGGAACTTAATGCGTTAGCTACGTCACGGAATCCGTGGAAAGGACCCCACAACTAGTTCCCAACGTTTACGGGGTGGACTACCAGGGTATCTAAGCCTGTTTGCTCCCCACCCTTTCGCTCCTCAGCGTCAGTAACGGCCCAGAGATCTGCCTTCGCCATCGGTGTTCCTCCTGATATCTGCGCATTCCACCGCTACACCAGGAATTCCAATCTCCCCTACCGCACTCTAGTCTGCCCGTACCCACTGCAAGCCCGAGGTTGAGCCTCGGGATTTCACAGCAGACGCGACAGACCGCCTACGAGCTCTTTACGCCCAATAATTCCGGATAACGCTTGCGCCCTACGTATTACCGCGGCTGCTGGCACGTAGTTAGCCGGCGCTTTTTCTGCAGGTACCGTCACCCGAAGGCTTCTTCCCTACCAAAAGAGGTTTACAACCCGAAGGCCGTCATCCCTCACGCGGCGTTGCTGCATCAGGCTTTCGCCCATTGTGCAATATTCCCCACTGCTGCCTCCCGTAGGAGTCTGGGCCGTGTCTCAGTCCCAGTGTGGCCGGTCACCCTCTCAGGCCGGCTACCCGTCGACGCCTTGGTGAGCCATTACCTCACCAACAAGCTGATAGGCCGCGAGCCCATCCCAGACCGAAAAATCTTTCCAAACACGACCATGCGATCGCATCTCATATCCAGTATTAGACGCCGTTTCCAGCGCTTATCCCAGAGTCCAGGGCAGGTTGCTCACGTGTTACTCACCCGTTCGCCACTGATCCACAGAGCAAGCTCTGTTTCACCGTTCGACTTGCATGTGTTAAGCACGCCGCCAGCGTTCATCCTGAGCCAGGATCAAACTCTCCGTAAAAAACAGTTGCTCAACCCAATCGGAATAAGACCAGGAAAAGCGAGTTCAATCATGACCAAACGGATGCCATTGCTGACAATCCAAAATTGATCCAAAGGAATCTCAAACCACAAAAATGTGGCCGAGGTTATTTGGCATTTGACAAGTGCACGCTGTTGAGTTCTCAAAGATCGGACGCACCAACCAGCCCACAACCAAGCAGGCCCAGAAGGGCAACTTCACAATCATACCCCACC